>JANYKN010000145.1 GCA_025361565.1 Bacteroidota bacterium
TATAATTTTCAAAAGGAGCAAATCCAACATATTAGCTACCAGCATACATTAAAAATATTGGACGATAAAATAAGTGTAGTGTTTTATGACGTAACAACACTCTATTTTGAAATTGACAGTGAAGATGAGATAAAGAAACGGGGTTTTTCAAAAGAAGGCAAACATCAAGACCCCCAAATTATTTTGGGATTGTTGGTAAGCATAGGTGGCTATCCATTAGCTTACGAGATATTTGAGGGAAATAAGTTTGAAGGACATACCATGCTTCCAACAATCGACACATTCAAAGAGAAATATAATTTACAAAAGCTGGTTATTGTTGCAGATTCGGGGCTCATATCGAGTAAAAACATATCGGAGCTGCAAGAGAAAAGCTATGAATTTAATTTGGGAGCAAGAATAAAGAATGAAAAAACGGACATGAAAAATCAAATTTCATCATTAAAACTGGAAAATGGAGAAAGCCAAACCATCCAAAAACAAGGAGCATTAAAACTCATTGTCAGCAAGAGCAAAAAAAGACAAACATAATCGTGAAAAGGGGCTTAAAAGGCTTGAAAAACAAATAAAATCAGGCAAACTCACAAAGTCAAATATCAATAATCGGGGTTACAACAAATACCTAAAAATGGAGGGGGAAATAAAGATAGAAATTGACAAAGAAAAATTTGAGGATGATGCCAAGTGTGACGGACTAAAGGGATATCTGACAAATACTGATTTAACAAAGGCCCAGGTTATTGAAAATTATCGCCATTTGTGGAAAATAGAGAAAGCATTTAGAATATCAAAACACGATTTAAGAATCCGACCAATATATCACAGACTGCACAGACGAATTGAAGCACATATAAGTATTTCATTTGCTGCATACAAGATATATCAGGAACTGGAGAGGCAATTGAATGAAAAAAACTCCGGATTAAGTCCTGAAAAGGCCATAGAAATTGCTAAAACTATTTATTCTATACATATCGAAATGCCGACAAAAAATGAAATATTAAAACAAACCTTAATATTAAATGAAAAGCAAAAGAATTTAGCTGTTTTATTCAACTTTTGAATTTGGGTGTCCCAGTGAGGAAGTCGGGAGGACAACCCATCCCCACAAACGACGAAATAAGGAAAAAAAGGATAGAGGCTATTTATGCTGAAGATATGGATAAACCGCTGCGTATGTCTCACGAAAATCCTGAAGTTACTCAGATTTATAAAGAATTCCTTGTCAAACCTTTGGGAGAAAAATCACATCATTTGCTTCATACCAAATATAGGAAACGGAATAGATATTAATTTTAGTTAAGGTTTTATTTTTAAAGCTGTTTGTTTTCGACAAGCAGCTTTTTTTATTGCTTGTGATATTTGATAGAATAGAAAAATATTGTAAGTGCAATGAAATAAGGCCATTCATAGGTATGTAATTTCTAATTTTTCTCTAGATAAATTAAACTTATTAATCATGAATATAAAAATGATGAAGAAAATTTGTATTTTCATGCAGCATAATAAAAAAAAAGCCGTCAATAATAATGAAGACTAACTTGGAAGGTCAATATAAAAACATAAATGAAAATTTGATAAATGCTTGTAGAAAGGGCGATAGAAAGGCTCAGTTTGAGCTTTATAAGCAATATTCAAAAGCTATGTACAATACCAGTTTTAGGATATTGAAAGATAGTGCTGAAGCGGAAGATGTTGTTCAGGAAGGATTTTTAAAAGCCTTTCAAAATCTTGAATCCTATTCAGGGACAGTTAGTTTTGGTGCATGGCTTAAGAAGATTATTATCAACGCTTCGCTTGATATCATGCGAAAAAGAAAGCTTGAATTCGAGAATATTGACGAATTAAAAGTTCAGGTTTTTGATCAAGAAACTACAAATAATGAAGATGAAATTGAATATAAAGTTGAACAAGTTAAAAAAGCTATTTATTCATTGCCAGATGGCTACAGGATAGTGCTTTCACTTTACCTTCTTGAAGGTTATGACCATGATGAGATCTCTGAAATACTTGGGGTTGCAGCATCAACATCTCGTTCGCAATTGGTTAGGGCTCGAAAGAAATTGCTGGAATTGTTACAAGATAATAACGAAAAATTCTAAAAGAAATGGAAACATTGAATGACTTTTTTCAAAAAAACAAGGAACAATTCAACGAACTTGAATTACCTAAAGGACATGAACAAAGATTTTTAAAAAAGCTTAGTAGAAACAAAACATCAAGTGGTTTAAAGCTTTGGTATGGTATTGCAGCCACTTTCATTTTTTTGGCGATGTTTAGCTTTTTTGCCAAAGATTTCATTTTTAAAGGGCAGTTTGTAAAAAATAATGAAAATTTAATTCGATTAAGCGATATATCGCCTAAGTATCAAGAAGTTGAAGAGTTCTACAAGTCTGGAGTAGCTTCAAAGATTGTTGAATTTGAGCATCTTAACTGTAAGATTGATAATGAACAAAAAACGATGATAGATAAGGAATTAGAGCAACTTGATGTAAATTATAAAATATTGCAAGAAGAATTAATTCAAAATAGAAATGATGAGCGAATTATTAACGCAATGATCGATAATTATCAAAATAAAATCAGCTTTTTAGACCTGGTAATTAATCAAATCAAAGAAAATTGTTGAAACTGAATTGTCAGACATGACAGGTGATATTGTTTGAATTATTTGAAAGCGAATATGATAAAGAATGAAAGGGTAAAATTATGAAAAAGGAAAAATTAGTAACTGTTATTTTGGGGGTATTCTTTTTTGGTACAACAGTTTTATTAGCACAAGACGAATTTAAAAAAGAATTTGGAAAACAGTTTAAAGTAAACGAATCCACAGTTGTTCAGTTAGTTAATAAGTATGGGGATATGAATATTGAAAATTGGACTGAAAATTCAGTGGATATTAAAGTAGTTGTCAGCGTTAAAACCTCTAACAAATCAAAAGCCGACAACACTTTTGCAAAAATTAATGTAAGTTTCAAACAGGAAGCTGATTTAGTTTCTGCCATTACACAGATTAACGAGAGCATTAATAATACTGATTTTAGAATTGATTATACAGTTAAAATGCCTAAAAAAATTAATGTTGATATCGCAAACCATTATGGTAATCTTTTTCTTGATGAAATAGATGGCTTTGCTACAATCAATGTAAAGTATGGTAATTTCACTATCAATAAATTGGGAAGACAAGAGGAAAAGCCAACAAATTATATAAGTGTAGGATATTCAAGTGGCGTCTGTAATATCAATGAATGTGGTTGGCTAAAACTTGAGTCAGGCTATTCAAATGTGAGTATTGGATCTGGCACAGCCTTGATTATTGGAAGCAAATATTCATCTTTGAAAATTAAATCTTGTAAATCAATTGTAACGGAATCTAAATACGATCACCCCTTTAAAATTGGTTATGTTAAGAATTTTGTTTGTACCGGAGCCTATTCAAATTTTGAGATAACCAAGTTATACAGTATGCTAGAAGCTGATATTAAATATTCAGATATAGATGTAACCGAAGTTGATAAAGATTTTGAAATGATAAAATTGAAACTTCGTTATGGCAAGGCTTCTTTAAAATTGCCACAAATGCCCGGTTATGATCTTAAAGCTGAATCGGCATATGGTTCAGTAAGTTATCCGGACAATAAAAAAATAAATAAAGTAATTGATCAAACTGAATCGAGTATTTGGGGTATAGTTGGTACAAATCCAAAAGCTAAGGTAATCATTGATACAAAGTATGGCAATGTGGATTTGGAGTAATGATTTGATTTACAGATTAATATGTTTATTGATTACATGCATGTAATAATGGCTCAAAGAACTCTTACTTTAATGAAATTTATTTGATATAGAAAATACGATTTTATTAAGCCGGAAATGAATGTATAATTTACCTTTTCTAAAGGCCTCACTTTGTGGGGCTTTTTTTTATAGTAATGCTTGATTTTTTTCTATTTTTGAATTGCATTAAGATTTTGCCGAGGATTAAGTTAGAATGTAATTTTTCTTTTAATTTTGTTCAATTGTTTTTGGTTTCTAAAATTAATTGGATTTCAATCCTCGATATATTTGGTTTGAAATTAAATCCAAACCAATTGTTGAAATGTTTTGTCTTGATTTATCAAACTATATGATTTCAATATAATTTAAGAGAAATTAGATACTCAAAGTCAAGTGTTTAAAATAATAGTTCGGACAAACCGTTATTTTAAGAGTTTAGTTGAATTAATCTACATTATTGAATAAATAATATATAAAATTATGAAAAATATTCTTTCAATATTTATACTTTTCCTGTGTTTGGGAAGCTATAATATTACAACAGCGCAGTACAAAGAATACATTAAGCTTGAAGAGCTGTTCAATGCGGCCCAGTTTGACAAATGTATAGAGCAGTCATTGAAATACAATAAAAAGGAATCGGGTGAATTAATGCCTGTTCTATTTTGTTCAAAATCCTATTTTGAATTATTCAATACAGCTCAGGATAAAGATAAAATGAACAATCTGAAAAACAGTTTAAAATTTGCATCAAAAATTAAATCTATTGATAAAAAACAAACTGCCACAGAAAAATATTCTGAATTTCTTGAAGATCTTCATAAATCGTCATTGACATTTGGTAATGCGATATACAATACTGCAGACAAAGAAAAATCGAAACCTATTTTTGATTTTATAGCAAAAATTTATCAGGATACTACTATGCAATATTTATTTTTTCATCCAGATCAAATGAAAAAAACAGTGACTGGAGTTGGAGTGAATGTTGGAACTGAAAAAGTAAATCAAACAGATAGTAATGGTTTAAAGCAGGGATTTTGGACAAAAGTTTATCCAAATGGGGTTTTGGCTTACCAAGTTAATTTTAAAGACGATAAACCAGTTGGCGAGCTAAAACGGTATCACGAAAATGGAAAATTAATGGCTCATTTACATTATGATGATGCGGGAGAATGGGCAGATGCAAAGTTATATAATGACAAATCTGAATTAATAGCCGAAGGAAAATATCACAAAAAACTTAAACATGGATTGTGGATATATTACATAGATAGCGTTAAGGCCGCTGAGGAGAATTACGATGAAGGATTAAAAACAGGCACATCAAAAACCTATTATATGGATGGGCAGGTTTCGGAAGAGAAAAATTGGGAAAAAGATATTGAAAATGGAGTTTGGAGGCAGTATTTTCCTACAGGAAAACCCAAGCTTGAAACCAGAGTAGATAAAGGGGTTAGGAATTCGGTGTATTACACGTATTACGAAAATGGAAAATTTGAAACCAAAGGCCATTATAAAAATGATCAAATGGATGGCGATTGGATATATTATGATCAAAATGGGACTGAAATTCAACGAATTAATTATGTAATGGGCAAAACAAGTCAGCAAAAAATGTTGGATGAAAAGGAAAATGAGATATTCAAAAAAATGGAACAAAACAAAAATCGATTGCTCGATCCTGCCAATTTTATAAATAATCCGAATGAATATTTACAAAAAAACGGATTAAAATAAATGATTTAATTCAATACCAATCCTATTTTATTGAAATATACGGTTATAACCTAAATGGATATATAATTAATCTAAATTAAGCACTTGATAATGAGACGTTATAGTTTTTTTTTAATGATTGCTTCAATCATTTTTATACTTGGGGCATGCAAACCTAAACAATTACCCCTGAATATTATCAACCTGAACGATGCACAGGGAATTAGAAAATTTACTACCATTTATACGTTGCCTAAAACTGTTGTTAGGGTTAATGTAAAGGTGGAAAGAACTGTATTTAAAAAAGGGCCGTATCATCAATATGCTAATTCTTACCTGGGATTAACAGATGTAATTGATGAAGATGGACAAAAATGGAGTATTACTGGTGTTGATTTTGAAACATATGCAGTGGCTGATACAAATAATCTTTATTTGATCGAAACACCAGATTCAATGAATGGTATTGAGATAAAGCTCAGCAGAGATGGTTTGTTGGAGGCCATTAATCCTGATAATAATTTCGCAAGTGATACTTTTTATAAGTCACAGGATTTATCGTTATGGGAAAGCAGAATATTATTGAACAATAAAATATCCGAAAGTTCGGATTTATCGTTTGACGATGTTCCATTGCCGAAGAATTTAGTTTCAAAAAAATCCACAAGTGAAGAAGCATCATTTTTAGCCAATCAAATTTTAACTCTTCGCGATGATAGAGCCGCAATATTGGTTGGCGACGGATATACTGAAACAATGCCTGCAGGTGAAGCGCTCAATACGATGATTTCATCAATTGATAAAGTGCAAGAGAAATATCTTACGATGTTTAAAGGAAAAACAAAAAAGGACACTTATTATTATAGTTTTGATTTTATTCCAAGCGAAGCCCGAAAAAAAACACAATCTATTTTATTCCGGTTTTCTGAACAATTCGGAATTGTTGAAAATACTGATGTGAGTGGAACACCGATGATTATTGAATTGGAATCCTATGAAAATTTAAAACAGTATGAACAATTTAAAAAACGACAAGTATATTTGAAAAAACTTGCAAGTAAAAAAGACAAAGAAGTTGAGAAAGAGAATGGTCTTTTTTATCGAATCCCAGAAATTGTTGATGCAAGATTACTTGTAAATGATAATATTTTAGGGCAAAAGAAAATACAGGTTGCCCAATTTGGTTCAATTCATTCATTACCTGCAAGATATTTGAATGGTAATTACACAATTGAATTTTATCCCGAACTTGGTTCGTTGAAAAGTATTATAAAAAAAGAAAACAAGGATTTTGAAAAAAACAAATAATAAAGTAGAATTGAATAAGCAAATATTGATTTTGCTTGTTTTTGTTGGATTACTATCTGGAAATATGTTTTCACAAATAAATCCAAAAGCTAAAAGTTTGCTTGAGCAGCGTGGCGAAATAATTATCAGGTTCAAACAGCCGTCATCAATGAATTTACCTACATTGACAAAGATGATGAGCATTGATAATTATGTTAAACATAAAGATGGGAATGAGATTTCGGCTTATTTAAACCAACGCGAATTTTTACAATTTGAAAAATTAAACATTAACTACGAAATCATATCTCCACCTGCTTTAAAGTCCACAGTTACCATGTGTTCTGACATTCCGGGGGTAAAAAACTGGAATTGTTACCCAACTTACAGCCAGTATGTTCAAATCATGCAATCTTTTGCGACCGATTATCCCAATCTGTGTAAATTGGTTGAATTTGGTCAATCAGTTGATGGACATAAGCTTCTGGCAGTTAAAATATCAGACAATGTGAATAGCGACGAAGAAGAACCTGCATTTTTATATACTTCTACTATGCATGGTAATGAAACAACCGGTTTTGTGTTGATGCTTCGTTTTATTGATTATCTGTTGAGTAATTATAGTTCCGATTCAAGAATTTCAGATCTTGTTAATTCTACCGAAATTTGGATTAATCCGCTTTTTAATCCGGATGGTACATATTATTTGGGAGATAACATTATAGACGATATTTATTCAAGAAGGTTCAATTCAAATGGAGAAGATTTAAATAGAAATTTCCCTGATCCAACAGGTGATTTACATCCCGATGGTGCAGCTTGGCAGCCTGAAACACTGGCGATGATTGACTTTATGAAAAACCATCCTTTTGTTTTTGCAGCTAATTTTCATGGCGGTGCGGAAGTGGTTAATTATCCATGGGATGCATGGGCAGAAGATGGTATACCACCACCTTCTAAAATGCACCCTGACGATTTATGGTATCAGGAAATTTCGCGTGAATATGCCGATACAGTGCATGCAAATAGTTCTAATTATATGACTACTCTCGATGGATATCCTAATCCTTCAGGGATAACTAATGGAGGAGATTGGTATGTTGTATTTGGAAGTAGACAGGATTATGTAAATCATTATTTGCATTTCAGGGAAACTACCATCGAATTAGGAACGAAAACTCCTGCAGCTTCAAGTCTTCCAACTTATTGGAACTACAATTATCGCTCATTTTTAAATTATATAAACAGGGTACATGCCGGAATATTTGGAAAAATTGTAGATCAGGATGGATTGCCTTTACATGCAAAAATTAGATTAGATGCATATGATGTAGATAGCTCCTTGGTTTATTCACATGCTTCAAATGGAATGTACTACAGAATGTTGCAAGATGGCAGTTATCGGCTAATTGCATCTTGCGATGGATATAGTTTTGTTGACACAGTTGTTTCTGTTTTAAACCATTTACCCACAGAGCTTAACCTAGTTCTTTATAAATGGCCAGCTTCAATCCAGAATTTAGATAATCAACATGCCAGAATTCTTAAATTTACCAATCCAGTGCATAGCAATTTGGATATTGACATACAATTAGAAAAGCCCGGTACTTATAAGCTTGAACTTTTTGATATTACTGGTAAAGAAGTAATAAATCAATTTTTAGATGGTTATGTAGGTGTAAATAAGATAGATATAAATGTCGGTAGTTTAAAAGAAGGAACATATTTTTGCAAAATCTATTCTGGTTATTTCAATCAAAAAATAAAATTTGTTAAATTGGATAAATAGTAAAATTTCACGCTATTAACAATGATTTGAATTTCTCATTAAGTATAATTGGGAATAATTTTGAATTATAGCGAATTATCATTATATTAGTTACAAATATTTAAAAGATTCAAACTATGATTAAATCGATTTCAATCAAACTAGCATTGATAGCAGGCTTATTTATCTTTAGCAATCAGGCTTTCACTCAGCAGAGTAACCGGCAGTGGTGGAACAGTTTGCCCCCAGCCTGGAAACAGGTTTTCTATATAGATCAGTTTAAGGGTAAAGTAGTTGAACCTTCAGACGAAGATTTAGAACGTGTTGTAAAAACCAAAAGAATTAATTGTTCCAAAAATAAAGATATTACAAATTTAAAGCCTTTGACTCAACTAGTTTTGCTTGAAAAGCTGAAGTGTTCTGATTGCCCGGGATTAACTGGCCTCGAAGGGATTGAAAATTTAACAAATCTACAGGAAGTAGATTGTTCAAATAATGATAACATTAGCAGCCTTAAGCCCCTGGAAATGCTAACAGGTCTTAAAAGGTTAAATTGTGGGAATACGATGGTCAAAAATTTACGGCCTCTGCTTAATTTGAGCAATCTTGAAGATCTTGATATTCATTTTGCAACTATAAATGAGCTTATTTTTATGAAAAATCTGAAAAGTCTTGTTAAATTAGATGTTTCAGACAATTCTACATTGTATTCAATTGAGGGAGTTGATGGTTTGACTAATTTAACTGAATTTGATTGTTCAAAAACTGATATTGAGGATTTGACCCCTCTGCAAAATTTGAAATTCTTGAAAATTTTAGATATTTCAAATACCCAGGTTTCAAATCTTAGGCCATTACAGACAGTTAAAACATTACAGGAAATTGACTGTACAAATACTAAAATAAGGAATATTAGATATTTGTATTCCCATACTAACCTATTGATGATTGCTTTAAGAGGTACATTGATACCAAAGGAAGATTTAAAAGCAACAAAGGACGCTTTGTTGAAAGTTGTTTCCCAGCCAAGTAATTTTGTATTTGATGCTGATTTTTGATTCAGATAATTTATTTTGAACTTTTAATTTCAACTTTTCCTAGTCAAAGCTATAGAAAAGTTGAAATTTTGCATTAAAATCCATTACCTCACAATTTTGAAACTAAGTTAATTTTGATTAATACTTAATTATTTTTTTATTCAAAACAATATCGTTGGCTGTTAATCTTAAAATGTAAAGTCCATTTCTTAAACTATTGAAATCTTCAATCGACTGCATGCTTAGGTTGTTTTTTAAGTCATGGATCTCTTTGTTCCAAACCATTTTCCCTTGTACGTCAAATAGTTCGATATTCATATCATAAGGTACACTTATCAGTTTGCTGAGAAATTCTACATTAATTGAATTTTTAAATGGATTTGGGAAAACATTGATGCTACCTGGTACCTTCTGATCATTATAGCCCATTGTATTCAGATAAATATGTGCTGCATAAATATCAGGAATTCCATATCCTAAGCTGCTGTCCGGCATGCTAAATTGAGTGGAGCTGCGTTTAATTACATCAATAATTTCCATATTATTTAACTGAGGATGTGCCTGCCAAAGACAAGCTACCAAGCCTGCCATGATAGGTGATGAAAAGGAGGTGCCGGAAGCATAGGTTACTTGGCCATTGGCACCGGAAACCACAGCTGGTAAACCTAATGCGCACACATCAGGTTTAATTCGTTTATCGGAACTGGGACCATAAGAACTGAAATATGCTCTTTTTCCATCCCTCATAATTGCCCCAATTGTCAATACACTATCAGCATCAGCAGGAGCTGAAATATAATGCCAACTATTTGAGCCTTCGTTTCCTGCAGCGATTACAACCAAAATGCCTTTTCTTGCGGCAATATCGGCACCTCTGCTAATCATTGTCGTATTGCCGTCCATATCTGCATAAGTATGGCTGGTGGTGTTGTCATCAAAATTATTATATCCAAGTGAGCTGTTTATCATATCAACACCAACACTATCGGCAAATTCGGCAGCACAAACCCAGTTATGCTCTTCAATAATGTATTCACTCTCGGTTTGTTCCGATCTTAATAACCAATAGGAAGCTTTTGGTGCAGTACCCAACAGTTGTCCTGGAATATTTCCTGCCATTGTAGAAAGAACCATCATACCATGAGTTTCAGTATCATAAACTTCTAGATCACCATCCACAAAGTCCCGTGTTCCAAGTATTTGATGATTTATTCTCAGGCTGTCAAAAGCTGGTAATTCATTTACTTTATAAAAACCTCCATCCAATATGGCAATTTGTACGCCTTGTCCCTGATAACCTGCCTGATGCATTAATTGTCCGTTGTGTAATTTTATTTGAGTATAAGAGTTTCCATATTGTAATGCAAGACTTGAATCAATGGATTGAATTCCAAATTGCTTCAATTGTGATTTTACCAATAAGTTTTTCTTTTTGTTCAAATCTTTTTTCATATTAAAACCACTTGATTTAACAAATGAAAACTTGTTAACTTTCTTGATTAATAAGGAATCAGCCGAGAAAACGCTGACTGAGTTAAGCCATTTTGATACATTGACAATTTTAAAACCCAAATTTTTGAGGCTGTCTATATAAGTTTGATTAACAGGTAAATCTTTTTCATCAATTGGGATATTGTATCTTGTCCTTCTTGCAATGGAGCGCTGGGATAAGAATTTTTCCGGTTTTGCAATGGAGTATTTTGAATTTTTTTTATCGGCAAAATTAACAAGATAGTGTCCGGGTGAAATTTGTGCTAACCCTATTTTTGAAATTAACAAAATCAGAATTAAAAGAGAAATCTTTCTTATTTGGATCATAACTTATGTTTTAAATATAAAATGCATATTGTTTGAAACGAAAACAAGCTTCAAACAGTATGCAAGATAACTAAAAAAATGAAATTACAGGAATGGTTATATGAAAGAGTATGAGCCAGTTTTTGATTTAAACTCTCTATTTAAAGGCTTTTTCAGGCATTCCATCACCCTTCATTCCAAGTCTTTCGAAATAAGCTGGAACAGTTTTGCCCATTAATTTGTCCACATACATTTTTGCAAGATATTGTCCAAGCATAAAACCTTGTCCACGCAATCCTACGAATAAGCCTTGTTCGGGATCGATAATCATTCGGGGTTCCACATAATAACCTGCCCAAATGGCTTGGAACCCTACCGACGATAGTTCAGGCAACCAATCCACAAATACTTCCGATACAATTTCAAGAAAATCCTTTGAATTGATTTTCAGATTTTTATCAGCCTCCAATGCTTCAATGGCAGGTGAAGCGCATCCAATTATTTGACCGGTTTCAGCAAGTTGTTGTCCATACACTGCGGTAAATCCTTTGTAAACACGCCTGTCAATTATCATTGGCAATGGTATGCCATTCACGCCCATCATCGGTAAGCGGCGGGTGATAAATGCCTGGTGTTTTACAGGGAAAATGCCCGTTTCAAGTCCCAATTGTTTTGCGAATTTTGCACCTTCTGGTCCTAATGCATTGATGAATATTTCAGTTTGGTATTCGATATATTCCTTTTCGTGAGTTTGAACAAGGATTTTATAAAGATTTTCCTCTTTACGGATATCGATCAATTTGCAATCTTCAAGTACATTCCCTCCATTGCTTATGCCAAGTCTTCTTATCAAATCTACCACTTTCCCAGGTGTAGCTTGCCAGCAATTTTTTGCAATCAAAGCAGCCTGGTACTTTGAAAGATTTGGATTTATAAATGGCGAAATGTATTTTCCAAAATCTTTTGGCTCAATCATTTGTGCATCGGACCATGCCATAGAAGCTTCGAGTGCGTTGTACATGGCTTGATCGTGAGCAAAAGTTACATAATCAATTGGGTGAAAATCAACATTCTGAATTTTTTGCAATGATTTAAAAATTTCCAGGTTTTGAACCGCAATATCCGAGAGTTCCGGAACGCTGAAATTTGGCCTTCCACCAGCAATATTCCGCCATGATGCTCCCCTTCCAAAATTGATCAGAACAGGTTTTTGACCAGCTTCGGCCAAATAGCGGAACAAGGCACTTCCGCCAATACCTCCCCCTGCAACCAACGAATTGACTTTGATTATTTTAGGTGTATTTTTGTGAGAAAGGGCAATTATTTTTTCTTTTCCTCCATTGGGATAAAGATCGCCCAACGAAACTTGATTTGATAAAGGGCCTCGTGGTGTTGCATTTCCTACCAAAGAAATATCATAAGGCTTTAAAATCTGGCTCAATCTTTTGATGCAACGTTTTCCACGACAGGCACCCATTCCCAATCGGGTTGTGTGTTTTACTTCATCAACCGAAATAAACTTTCGAACTCCAACTACTTCAAGGATTTCAGCCAATCGAACATCATCACAATGACAGATATAAGTTTCAGCTTCCACTTTTTCGTGAAATGCTTTTAACTCAAGAGTTTCTTTGTAATTGTTTTTGGAAATAAAACCTCTTGCCGATGTTAAAGCTTCTCCATTAAGATTGAGCGATTTAACTCTGGCAATATTGGTTTTGTTCGGCTTTTTTAATACTTTTTCAATAATTCCTTCGCCAAGTATTTTTCCTTGATTATCAACAATATAGACCTCCGATTTTTCATCTACTTGGTATTCAATCGGCAAGAAAAGCCAATCTTTTTTAATATTGTACCCAAAAATAGCAAGCCCCGGACATTGGTAAACACAATCCATACAACCGATGCATTTGTCGAAATTGAGCTGTGGAACTGTGCTTGTTGATGTTTTGGTAATGGCATCGTGGGGGCAAGCAAATTCGCATGGATTGCATGCAAATCCATACAGGCAGTCGATTAGCACAAAAGGTTTTTCATTTAGTCTGTTTTTGGATGGGAAATGAGGCTTTTCTATTACTTTTACAGGATGTTGTTGAGAGTCAATGTATTCCTTTGAGGTGGCCAGATAATCATCGTAATTGTAATTTTCCTGCATCTCTTCCAGAATTTCATATGCAACTTGTTTGCCTCGAACAACCGCACTTGTGCCTTCTCCAATTCTAATAGCATCACCGGCCCCATAAACCTGGCGCCCAAATATCTCTTTACCTTTGATCAGCAATTGATCATCGGCTACCAAACCGGTACAAATATTAATGGCATCAATATCGGTAATGATTTTTTCCTTGCCTGGGATGGGCACAAAATTCTCACATTCTGCTACTACCGCGCCAATTATGCCCGTTTTGTCTTCGTTGGGGATTGCTTTTAATAGAATATGAGATAAAATTACCGGAATACCCAAACGCCTAACACGATTTGCTTGAACAGGAAATCCCCCTTCACGCGGCATAGCTTCAATAATTGCTTTTACATTAGCGCCAGCTTGAATTAGCTGATAGGATGTTAAATAGCCAATATTTCCAGCACCAACAGTCAATACATTTTTGCCCAATAGGGTAAACTCATTGTTCATCATTTTCTGAACAACGGCAGCAGTATAAACACCCGGTAAATCATCGTTTTCGAAAGCAGGCATAAAAGGAACTGCACCAGTTGCAATTACAAGATATTCAACATCTACATAATAAATTTCTTCGGTTACTATATTTTTAATTGCCAATCGTTTTCCTTCCAAAATATCCCAAACGGTTGAATTCAGGAAAATACCATCATGATTATCGCCAGCTAATGTTTTAGCAATATCAAAACCACGCATTCCTCCAAATTTCTGTTCCTTTTCGAAAAAGAAAAACTGGTGGGTTTGCATCAAAAACTGTCCACCAATTTTATCGTTGTTGTCAATAACAATATTATCAATGTTATGTTTGTTCAATTCTTCTCGGGTTGCAAGCCCGGCAGGCCCTGCACCAATAATGGCCACCCTGGTCTTGTATACACTTATGCCGTTTTGTTTCTGATATTCCGAAACCGTTGGACTATAATCTTTTGGGACCTCATTTACCGTTTTTACACCATCTACTTTGGTGATACAAATGCGTTTTAGTTGACCATCTACTAACATTTCGCAGGCGCCGCATTTACCAATACCGCATTCGAGGCTTCTATTCCTGTTTTGTAAGCTTTTGCTGTGAACTGGATATCCTGCCTGGTGAAGGGCAGCAGCAATTGTAAAACCTTTTTCACCTTCGATGATTTTTCCTTCGTATAAAAAATTGACTTTTTCGTTAGAAACGATTTCAAGTATCGGGTGTTCATTTATTTTATACATGATGCGGCTTTTTTTATATTATAATATGGAGTAAGCAAAATTAGCATTCAATATGCTATATTTTCATGACCTTTATCAAGACAAAAAGTGATTTTGAACAGGTTTTCAAGTAGCTCAACATTTATGTTGAGTCGTGAGAAATATATTCAAATATTGAGATTCTGAAACATTGAAATTATCCTTGTCTAATTTTAAACAATTGATTAATTGTTAAATAAATTAGTTTTTAGAATAAGGAATTGAATATTTCATTAAAAATAGAGCAATCATTTGTAGATTAACCACAATATGTTAATTTTGCACGAAATTCGGGGTGTGGCGCAGTTGGCTAGCGTACTTGCATGGGGTGCAAGGGGTCGGAAGTTCGAGTCTTCTCACCCCGACAAAACGGGAACTATCCCAAATCAAAAGCCTGCAAATTGTATGATTTGCAGGCTTTTGCATTTTTTGTAAATCAATTCGAATTGAACTATTTCAGCAGATATGAGAACTAAACGGTGAACCAAATTAATATTTAATTTAGTTCACCAGAAACGATGCAAATTGCATTAAATCAATACAATACATCGTTTTATTTGGTCTTGTTTGATTGAGTTTGGAGGTCTTTTCTGGAATCTTTCCAGTGAACCAAAACAATTAATAACAAAAACTCAAAAGCTGAATTGTCATGAGAACAAAAAACACCTTCGGAGTGCAGTTTATAACTCGCTCAAACAAAGCAAGAAACGGATTATTGCCACTTTATGCCAGGATTTCTGTTGATAGTCGCCGTATTGAAATTTCACTTAAACAGTTCATCCACCCCGACAATTGGAATAGCGAAAAAGGCCAAGCAAGGGGGAAAACAGATGAAATCCGTAATTTAAATACCTTTTTGGAGCAGGTTCGAAGCCGGTTAACAGAATGTTACCAGGAACTGGTTTTAAAGAAAAAACAAGTTACAGCTGATGCAGTAAAAAACCTTTTTTGCGGTTTGGAGGAAAAAGAACATTCATTAATGTCTGTCTTTGAATACCACAATACAGAAATGAAAACTACCCTGGAATGGGGGACACAAAAAAATTATTTTACAACCAGGAGATATTTGGAAGAATTTCTGAAGGCAAAATTAAAAACTTCTGATATTTACCTCTCTCAGTTGAGCTATAAGTTTCTGACAGACTATGTGCAATTCATGAAAACCTATGTTCCAAAGGACCAGAAATTGCCTTGTGGTCATAATACAATCATGAAGCACATCGAGAGATTGAGAAAAGTAGTAAACATGTCCATTAAAAATGAGTGGTTGGATAGAGATCCATTTCAAAAATTCAAATCATCATTTATTAAAAACAACAGGCAATTTCTCACTTCAGAAGAATTAGAGACAATTGAGCAAAAAGAATTCAAGATTGAAAGGCTCCAATTTGCAAAAGATTTATTTATATTTAGTTGTTATACCGGCCTGGCTTATATTGATGTCTTTGAATTGACCCCTCAGAATATTACACTTGGGATTGATGGAGCTTATTGGATTAGTACAAAACGCCATAAAACAGATATTTCTGTTTTAATACCGATTCTCCCGGTTCCGCTCGGTATTATCGAAAAGTACAAAACCAATCCCAGGGTATTGGCTGCAGGCAAAATTTTACCAGTATACTCAAATCAAAAGCTCAATGCCTACCTTAAAGAAATTGCCGATTTATGCGGAATCACAAAACCATTAACTTTCCATATTGCCAGGCATACTTTTGCAACTACGGTTACGCTTACAAACGGTGTCCCCATCGAGTCAGTCAGTTCAATGTTGGGCCATACAAGTATCAGGACTACACAGATATACGCAAAGGTCATCCAGAGAAAAGTCAGCGAAGACATGAAAGCTCTACGTGATAAATTAAATGGACAATTGGTTAAACCTAAGCTGATTAAGCAATGTTAGTTTTTTTTAACAATATTTTAGATTCAATAGAACTAATTTTATTTGATGTTCTTTGAGCTTAAATAGTGAAGAAGGATATTGGGGATGAAGGAATAATTATTTGAACATTAATTATTTACCCGCTTTATAATTTGATATAATTTAAAGCGGGTTTTTTATTTAACAAAAACCCTTAAAATGGATGGTACGTTTTCAAAACTCGAACTCTTATTGGATAAGGAATTACAAAAAATCGAAAAAACAACTACCAACCCCATTGAACGCTATGAGAAAATGATTAGAGCATCAGTTAATAACTATGCAGATCTTAAACAAAAGCTTAAAGAGCATCAGTTTGCTGATTCATCCCGTGAAATTCATTTCTTTAAAAATGTCCATCCAAAAGCGATTTCAAAAATTCATTTCTTTACTGCTTTGGCAAAATACTTTTGTCATATGTCTAGTTTTACTACAATCAAAGAAAAGAAATGTCATTGCAAGAAAACCCTTAAATCCATCTCTGATTATAATGCTCATTATCACTACATTATAACTTATTGCAAATCAGGTAAATCCGATTTTGATGAAAAGTATTTCCTCCGCAAGAATTCTGATTATCCTGTTGCACTGGAAGATTGCTTGTCTTTGATGGATAAAGATACTTCAACTGGATATGACCTGATTTTAGCCCGTTATTTGGCATATAGCAAACTTTCTGAATTCTTATTATCTGAAATTAAACGTTTTGAGATTGATGATAAAAACACCCAACTTGGTGATGGTGGGTTGTTTTTAGAGTGGACAGGTTCAAAAATTGAACTGGTAGAACTCATGTATGCGTTATTGGCTAACGGTTCCATCAATAACAAACAAATTTCTATCAGTGAAGTGGCAATCGCATTTCAGAAAATGTTCCGGGTGGAGTTTTGTGACTATTTTCATACTTTTTCAGAAATTAAAAACAGGAAAAACCCTACCTTATTCATTGATAATCTGCGGAAAACGCTAATAAAAAAAATTGACGAAAAAGAATTTTGAACTTTTTTAATACCCAACTTGGTGGAACTGGGCGGTTTTTCTAATTCATAATCTTCAATTTTGCTACATAATTAATTTAAAACTTTTATTATGTCAGCAGAGATTATTACATCAGATGATTTAAGAGTATTTAAAATCGAATTGCTCGAAGACATCAAACGTCTTTTAAAGGAAGCAAACGGCCAGCCTTCAAAAAAGTGGCTCAAGTCTTACGAAGTGCGCAAAGTTTTGAACCTCTCTCCAGGGACACTTCAAAACCTCAGAATTAATGGAACATTGCCATATACTAAAATCGGCGGGGTTATTTATTATGATTATGCCGATATTCAGGAAATGCTCCAATCCAGAAAGCATAAGCAGCCAAATCTTTTTAGCAATCAAAAAATATAGACACATGAATGAACTATATTAAACATCTTACATCCATTTTTAATGCAATGGATGCCGATATTAGGATCACTCCATTTCACTTTAGTTTATATATTTCTTTATTCCGTCGATGGAACCAGAATTATTTTAACAATCCAATTTCCATTTCAAGGGATGAAATAATGAAGATGTCAAAAATAGGATCGGTTAATACTTATGTAAAATGCCTGAAAGAATTGCACCAATGGAATTATATCAAGTATGAACCATCCTATAATAAATATAAAGGTAGTTTAGTTTACCTGTACACTTTTGATAATAGTAGTGATAATGGAAGTGATATGGAAGTGATCCCATATATAAACAATACAAACATATTAAACAAAACAAACTTTGAAGAGCAAGCACAAAATTTTGATTTAAATAATTCTGATATGAATACAAAAGAAGAAAAAGAAAAGTTGCGCGAAAAGAAAAAGAGCGATGAAATGAAAATTGAAAATTCAATTCCCCCTTCATTCGAATATCTCAAAATTTATTTCGATGAAAAAGGATTTACGAGTGTAGAAGCTGAAAAGTTCTACAACTATTACCAAAGTAATGGTTGGCTAGTCGGAGGGCGTACCAAAATGAAAGATTGGAAAGCTGCAGCCCGGAACTGGATATTAAATATTCCAAAGTTTAGCCCCAGGTCAAAACCTGTAAATAATAGTCCTACAAACATGAACAACAAAAAAAACTATTCAGAACCATTGTAACTGCAATTCTAAATTTCATGAAAGATCCTTTCGATTTTACAAAATGTCTCACATTAATTGAAACCAAAGGCCAAGAACTTTACCATCCTGAATTTAAACTATATCCAGAGGATTACGAGATTATTTTCAAACTATTGGTCTATTTTCTGCAAGACGATGGAGGAGCCAGGAAATTTAATATTTCTTTCAGAAAAGGTATTTTACTTACTGGCCCGGTAGGTTGCGGAAAAACCTCATTAATGAATATACTGAAGCTTTTTCAAAAACCTGGTGAAAGATTCACTTTCAGATCCTGCCGGGATATTAGCTTTGAATTCATCCAGGAAGGCTATTCTGTAATTTACAAATACAGCAAACAATCTTTCAAAAATAATATTCCTATTATTTATTGTCTGGATGACCTGGGCACCGAAAATAATTTAAAATACTATGGAAACGAATGCAATGTAATGTCCGAAATCCTTTTATCCCGTTATGATCTATTCATTTATCATCACATGTTAACACACATGACAACCAATCTTAATAGTACTGAAATAGAAGATTTTTATGGTTTAAGGGTTCGCAGCCGATTACGTGAACAGTTCAACCTCATCGCTTTCAGCGAATCGGCAAAAGATAAGAGAATTTAATGCCTGAGTAAACTTTTCACAAAACATCATTTTGTGATAATTTACTAGAATTTTTACTTTTTTTCATCATTACTTTCTTGTGTTTTTAAAAGGCGTAGCAATTAGGTATTAAATCAACTTCATTAAAAATATTGCAATTAAGGTAGTAATACTACTAAAAACAACTTTTCTTTAAAGAGTAAAAAATGTATTTTTATAAAAATATTTTGGAACTTCATTATATTTGTTCTAATTTTGGTAGTATGACTACGAATACAAGCAATAAATTAAAGAAACTTTTCAAGGAACATGTTCCCGGAACTGTTCTTTTGGCTTCTTGGCTTGAAAAAAAAGGTTTTTCATACGATCTGCAACAATATTACCGCCGTAGCGGTTGGCTGGAAAATATAGGAACAGGTGCCTTTAAGATGTCAAAAGAATATGTAGCCTGGGAGGGTGGATTATTCGCCTTGCAATCTCAGGCAAAACTACCTGTTCATGTAGGCGGTCTTACGGCACTTTCACTTCATGGTTATGCACATTATTTCAGATTAGGTGAAGAAACTATTTACTTATTTACACCGGCACAAATAAAATTACCAACATGGTTTATCCAGTACAGTTGGGGTGCAAAAATAAAACATATACAAACCTCAATATTGCCTTCAGATTTAGGCTTGGTCGCTTTCGAAGACAAAAGTTTATCTATTCAGATTGCAACTCCCGAACGAGCAATTCTCGAATGTTTATACTTAACACCCGAACATCTTGATTTGGTAGAATGCTATCAGGTTTTTGAAGGCATGACAAACATACGTCCAAAGCTAATGCAGCAATTGCTTGAAGCTTGCACATCTGTAAAAGTAAAAAGATTATTCCTTTATATGTCGCACAAAGCAAAACACCAGTGGCTTTCCTTCATGGATTTATCGGGTATCTCTTTGGGCAAAGGCGACCGCAGTTTGGTTAAAGGTGGTGTATATATATCACAATTTCACATATCAATTCCTAAAGAATTAGCAGCATTATGATTTTACCAAAATACAGAGCTCAGGTCGACCTTCTTTTACAGGCTTTGCCTCATGTGGCAAAAGAAGAAGTATTTGCTCTGAAAGGAGGCTCTGCAATCAACTTGTTTGTGCGCAATCTGCCCAGGCTATCTGTTGATATTGATTTAACCTTTCTTCCTTTTGATGACAGAAAAACAGCCCTTTCAAATATTTCTGATGCCTTAGGCCGAATTAAAAAGCGATTGGAAGCTTCCATTAAAGGTATAAATGTAATACCAACTCCACTGAATCAAGGCGAAGATGTGAAACTGAATTGTCAGTTAAAAAATGCACAAATTAAAATAGAAGTCAATACCACCACCAGGGGGCATATATTTCCTGTTCGATTGCTTCAGGTAAATGAAAATGTTCAGGATGAATTTGGCAAATTTGCGGCAATAAACGTTGTTTCCCATGCCGAACTTTTTGGAGGCAAAATATGCGCTGCACTAGACAGACAACATCCAAGGGATTTATTTGATGTCAAATTGCTTCTGGAAAATGAAGGTTATACTCCTGATATCAAAACTGGTTTTATGGTAGCCTTATTGAGTCATATGCGTTCAATGAGTGAATTATTTCAACCTCATTTACTGGAACAACAATCAGCTTTCGAAAAACAATTTACAGGAATGTCCTTGATTCCTTTTACTTATGATGATTATGAAACAACCCGAGCCCAGCTTATTCAAATAATCAATTCATCCTGGACCGAAACAGATAAAAATTTTCTTCTCAGTTTCAAAAAGGGTGAACCGGATTGGGAATTATTCCCAATTCCAGTTCTGAAAGACCTGCCTGCAATAAAATGGAAGCTGGAAAATATAAACAAGCTGATTTTGGATAATCCTAAGAAACATGATGAATTAGTAAATACGCTGAGCAATATACTTTATGCATAGAAAAGTGATTACTGCATTAAGGGATATATTTATAATTTTGTGGTGACTAAATATTTATTGTAAAAATGAAATTCTCCGGACATGAAAGTTTTCCATGCAAAAGTTTTTGGCTTAAAAAGGGCTATGACTTTGTTGTAAATGTTAAAAATTTTAATGATGATGATGCTGTAATTGAATTGGGCGTTGGGAAAAATATGGTCGCTGCAATAAAATTTTGGCTAAAGGCTTTTAATTTAATTGATAATGATAATAATAAAACAATTATTGCTGATAAATTATTCTCAAAAAATGGCTGTGATCCCTATCTCGAAAACATTAATACGCTGTGGCTATTGCATTACTATTTAGTAACTTCTGAATATTCTTCAATTTATAGTATTGTATTCAATGAGTTTAGAAAAGAAAGATTTGAGTTTAAAAAAGACAATCTTTATAGGTTTATTGTAAATGAATGCGAAAAAGTGAATTTTGAACCAAATGAAAATACGCTAAATACAGATATTTCTGTATTTCTAAGAACATATCTAAAACCAAATAAGTCTAGTACGAACATCGAAGATGAATATTCAAGTTTGCTAATTGATCTAAATTTAATTGCTACAAAAGGTTCAAATCAGAAAGATTTCGTCTATTTTTTCAACATGGATGAGAAAAATGAGATACAGCCTGAGATTTTGATGTTCATAATTCTTGATAAATATTCAAATTCTTTAACGATAGATTTTAACGATTTATTAAATTCACCAAATAATATTGGTTCAGTATTCTGTATAACAAAAAACGGATTAATAAAGAAAATTAAATATTTAGCAGACAAATACCCTTTTATTACATTTAGTGATGATGCAGGCATCAAACAAATCCAGTTTAAAGGAAATATTCCTGATAAATGGGATATTTTAAATGATTTTTATAAAAACAATTAAGGGAAAGATGAAATTTACACCGTCGGTAAATATTGAGAGAGATTTTGATAATGAATTAGCATATATTGTTACGCCCAATTCAAAGAGTGTATTCAATCAATTGATTAATAATTTTCATGCTGGAATCCATTCCTACAATATAATCGGGTCCTATGGAACTGGTAAATCCAGTTTTCTACTTGCGTTCGAGAAAAATTTAAAAAAAGAGAAAATCTATTTTGCACCGCCAAATGGTCAATTCAATGGCTTAATTGATTTCGAATTTGTAAATATAGTTGGAAAATATTCATCGTTGGAAGATTTACTATGTGAGAAACTACATTTAAATAAAAACTCAGCTGACCTAATTATTGAATTTGAAAAATATTACGAGAAGATTTCTCAAAGCAATAAATTTTTAATTCTACTTGTCGATGAATTTGGAAAAGTGCTTGAATATGCTGCAAATAATAGCCCTGAAAAGGAATTGTATTTTATTCAACAATTTTCAGAATTTGTAAATAATACCAATTACAATATTCTGTTCCTTACAACTTTACATCAAAATTTCAGTTCATATTCAAATATATTAAATCCTTCACAAAGAAACGAATGGGATAAAGTTAAAGGCCGATTTAAAGAAATTGCATTTAATGAGCCTGTAGAGCAATTGTTATTTCTCGCTGCTGAGAAAATCAAAGAACAAAACTTTAAAATTAAAGACAAAAAGAGATTTGACGATTTATATAGTTTAATCTTAAATTCCAGAATTTTAACCCTTTCCGATAGCATTAACAAGCACGTTGCCGAGAATTTATATCCAATAGATTTGCTTTCTGCATCAATTTTAACTTTATCGTTGCAAAGATATGGGCAAAATGAAAGGTCTTTATTTACTTTTTTAGAAGCGAATGAAAATTATAGTTTGACGAATTTTGATTTTAATAAAAGTCAAAATTATAATCTTGGTGATGTTTTTAATTATTTAATTTTCAACTACTATTCATTTATCAATACAAAATATAATCCTGATAATAGGTATTGGGTAACAATAAATAATGCAATTGACAAAGTTGAAAGCAATTTAAATGATTCGGTTGCTGATGCTATTAAAATTGTTAAAAGCATTGGTCTTTTAAATGTTTACGCTACTGGCAAAGGAATTGTTGATAAAAATTTCTTAATCGAATACGCTCGATTAGCTCTTAAAATTGAAAATGCAAATGAAATTATTGAAATTCTAGAGAGACATAAAGTTATTAAGTATGCAAAGCATAAATTACAATATGTTTTTGTTGAAGGAACTGATGTTGATATTGAGTTGGAAATATTGGAGGCAGGCTCGAATATTCAAAAATCAAAAGATATCACTGATAAAATAAAACAATATATCGATTTATCTTACATTCCAGCCCGTGCAATTCATTTTGAAAAAGGAACTCCAAGATTCTTTGAATATCGGATAACCAATAAACCAATAAATGAAATCCCACAAGGAGAAATCGATGGTTTCATTAATCTTATTTTTGGCGAGAATATTACCTTAGATTCTATAACAGATCATTCCTCAATTTGCAGTGAAGCTATTCTTTTTGTTTGGTATAAAAACACAAATGAAATTATTGATACTATTTTTGAAATTGACAAAATAAACTATGTTTTAGAAAAGACAGACAAATCCGATAGAGTTGCAGTAAATGAATTACATGATATAAAAAATAATGAAATCAATAAATTAAACAATTTAGTAGTTAACAATCTCTTTACTGATAAGGATTTAATAAAGTGGATTTTTAATGGTGAATTTATTGATATTTTAAATCAGGCTCAACTAAATAAATTTTTATCAAAAATTTGTTCAACAATCTATTACAATACGCCGGTATTTAAAAATGAGATGGTTAATAAGAATAAAATTAGCTCTGCTATTGCTTTAGCGAGAAAAAACTATTTTATTCAATTATTCGAATTTTGGAATTTCAAAGATATTAAGATTGAAAATGACAAATTTCCTCCTGAAAAAGCCGTTTACCTTAGCCTGCTTAAAAATACCGGAATCCATCGTAAAGAAAATACTGAATATACATTAGCTAAACCTACGGACAAGTCCTTTATTGAATTATGGAAAGTGTCTGAAGAATTTATTGAGAGTGCAAAAAGTAAAAATCGAACAATTACGGAATTTATTAACATTCTACAAAAAAGACCATTTAAACTAAAGCAAGGCTTCATTGATTTTTGGATTCCAACCTTTTTATTCATAAAGCGTGAAGATTATGCCCTTTTTAGCAATGGTGCTTTTATTCCGTATTTAAATATCGATATTATTGATTTTCTGGCTAAAAAATCTGATGATTTCAATATTAAAACATTTGATATCTCAGGAATTAAATTAGATATTTTTAATAAATACAGAGAATTGATAAACCTTGAGAGCCAGGATAAAATTGGGAATTCCAGTTTTATTGAAACTATAAGACCGTTCCTGACTTTTTATAAAGGTTTGCCAGAATATGCCAAACAAACTAAGCGACTTTCAAAAAATACAATTAAATTGAGAGAAGCTATTGCCAAAGCTAAAGATCCCGAACAAACTTTTTTTGAAGATTTCCCTGCGGCTTTAGGTTTTAAAGATCTTGATTTAAAGCATAATGAAGATTTCCTAAAGGATTATGTATTCCATTTACAAAGCTCCATAAAGGATTTACGGACTTGTTTTAGTGATTTAATTATAAGATTAGAAAATAAAATGATAGATATTCTGGGATTAGAAAACAACAACTTCGATGAATATAAAGATTTGGTTATTAAGCGTTATAAAACAATTAAAACTCATTTGCTCATTCCGAAACAAAAATCTTTTTATACTCGAATAAACTCGCCCATTAGTGATAAAAAAACTGGATTAGTTCATTGTCACATGACCTATTAGGAAAACCACTTGAAGGAATGAAAGATGAAGAAGAAGAATTTCTTTATGAAAAATTGAAGCATTCTTTTTCGGAATTGGATAATTTAATTGAAATTCATAAATTACATAAGGAAAATCAGAAAGACGAAATTCTTAAATTTGATATCACTTCTATAAAAAAAGGAACTCAATCGAATCAGATAATTATTCCACATATCAAGCAAAAAGAAGTTCAGGAATTAGAAATAAAATTGGAACAGATTAATGGAAACGATGTTAATATAAACAAAGCAGCTTTGAAAAAATTCTACAAAAACAATTAAAAAATGACAAAGGTTATGCATGTTTTAGGGATTTCTGGCGGGAAAGATAGTGCAGCACTAGCAATTTATATGAAATTGAAATATCCAGAATTGCCTATTGAGTATTATAATGCTGATACTGGTAAAGAATTGAAAGAAACTTATGATTTACTTTCAAAACTCGAAGGGTTTTTAGGCCACATCGAACCATTGAAAGCAGCAAAAGGAACAACTGAAGCTACACCGTTTGACCACTTTTTAAAACTGTATAATAATTTTTTACCTTCAACCCAGGCACGATGGTGTACTGAAAAAATGAAATTAAGTGAGTTCGAGACTTATATTGGTAAAGATTTGGCTATTTCTTATGTTGGAATCAGAGGTGATGAAGAAAGGGAAGGTTATGTTTCAACCAGAACCAATATTCAAACAATTTTTCCTTTTCGAAGAAATATTTGGAGCTTAGAGGTTATCAATAAGGTTCTTGGCAATGAAAATATCTCTTTCCTGCTAAAGTTTTATAGTCAAAATGCTAAAAATACCTATATTGAAGATATTTTAGAAATAATTGAACGACCTTTGACTAAAGCTTTCTATTATTCAAAAAAGATTAATGCACTCCTGGATTTTGATGTAAAATTGTTTAACCGAGCTGTTTTTGAATTTTTAAAAACAACAGATTATCCAATTGGGAAATTAGACACTTTCCCTTTAATCGAAAACGATGATGTAATCGGACTAGCAGATGTTAAAAAAATTCTAATAGATAGTAATGTTGGTATTCCTGCTTATTATAACGAAATAGAGTTTGAAGTTGATGGACGAAAAGGTACTTATGCGCGAAGCCGTTCAGGCTGTTTTTTCTGTTTCTATCAGCAAAAAATAGAATGGATTTGGTTGTATGAACAACACCCTGATTTATTCAAACAAGCAATGGAATATGAAAAAAGCGGATATACATGGAATGATAATGAAAGATTATCTGATTTAATTAAGCCAGAACGAGTTAAACAAATTAAAATCGATTATTTAAACAGGTTGGAATTAAAACGAAAGAAATTTAAATCGAATTTTTTAATTGATATTTTAGAAGAAGATAAAGTGAATTGTGCCAATTGTTTCTTATAAAGCTTTTACCGTATATTAAATGCTTTTTTAATAGGTAATAAAAGAATAAATACTAAAATTTATGCAATTACCAATTTCAAATAATCTACCAATAGAAATACTTGCACAAAGTTTTAACGATACTACTAATTCATATAAATTTTACTGGTTTTTGGCAATTTTAGATGAATTGACAGAAACGAATTCGTCAATTTTAAATTTGGACAATTTATCAATTAGGATGGTATCAGATATTTGGTATCCATTGGATTATTTTAAGCTTTCATTTGGTAAACAGGATAGTTTTAAAAATATTTCAAATTTTGTTTCGGAAAAAATTGAAATTGACAATAGTCCAAAATCAGAAAATCTATTCGCACAAATAAATAAAAGTTTAAATGATAATGATTTACGTAATTTAAGGTTACAAGTTAAGAGCTTAATTAAATACGTACCCTATCGTTTTATCAGACAATTTTTCACCAATGAATTAAAAGGTGAAAAAGACTCAAATGTAAATAGAAAAATTATAGACTTTGCAAATCGTGAATTCGGAAATCTTAAACCATTTTATTGTTTCACAGATAATTATATAAAGATACATTCTGAATGGAAAGAATATTTTGAAAAACATAGATTCATTTTAAAAGGATTTATCTATTGGCATCTCTTGAAATTTCTCCAAAAGAATAATCCAAATGTTATTGGGCTTTCTGAAAAACTGTTCAAACCAGTCAAACGTGACTTATCTTTAGCACATAATTTTTGGACAAAATATATAGAGATTAATAATGATGTAAATTGCATTTACTCAAATTTGCGCATTCAAAACCAAGTATCAATTGACCATTTTGTGCCTTGGTCATATATTGCGCATGATCAGATTTGGAATTTACTACCAACTACAAAATCAGTAAACTCCACAAAAGGAAATAATTTGCCGAACTTCGAAAAATATTTTGATCCTTTTATAAATTTACAATTTGATGCATATCAAACTATTTATAAATCAGAAATTAAAGATAAAAAACAATTACTTGAAGATTATACGAATATTTTTAATTCAGATTTGAAAAATATTTTTGAACTATCAAAAATACAGTTTTATCAAAAGTTTGAAATTGTAATGAAGCCAATGTTTCAAATAGCTGAAAATATGGGTTTTAATTCAAATTGGATTTACAAATAATGCTTTCAAACGAAAAAAATACAAATTCACACTTAACTGTTAAAGATCGCAAAATGCCTTCGTTACCAGTTAGATTGTTGTTTGAAAAAGAATTACTAATCGGGGATATTTTAGATTTTGGCTGCGGATTAGGAATTGATGTAGATTTTCTAATAAAATGCAATTTTAATGCAATAGGCTATGATCCATTTTATAAACCTGAATATCCTGTAAAAAAATTTGATACAATAATTTGCTTTTATGTCCTAAATGTGCTTTTGCCTGAAGAACAAACGCAAGTTCTGATGTCAATTTCAGAATTACTAAAACCTACTGGAAAAGCATACTTCTCAGTTCGCAGAGATATAAAACGCAATGGTTTTATTTACAATCCGAAAAAAGATGTAAAGACTTATCAATGCAATGTAATCTTACCTTACAAAAGCATTTACCTGAATAAAAATATGGAATTGTATGAATACAGTCATTATACATTCCTAAATAGAGGGAAATCAGAGACAAGCCCTTTCTTTTCAAATGGTGAATTACACGAATTAATCACCGAAAGTGCTACAGCTTTTGCAATTTATGCTGAACCTCATTTAAAATCTGGGAATGCGTTAATAATTCCAAAGAGAATTGTGTCTGATTTTTTTGAATTGACAGAAAAAGAACAATACGCATGTTTTATGGTTTTAAAATGCACAAAATCAATTATTCAAAGAGAAATAAATCCAGATGGTTTTAATGTTGAAATAAAAATAGGAGAAGTGGCTGGACAAAATATAAATCATGCACATATTAATTTGACATCTAAATTTAAAGATGCGCCTAATAATCAGACTATAATGTAATTTTTCCCATCCTTTAAAATAAAGTTTATAATGATAGAAATATTATATTTGTTTAAAAATCAGTAAAATAAAGCAAGAATTTGCAAATGGAGGCTTTGACATTCTTCGCTCAAAGCTGGAAGAAAATCCAGAATTCGATAATAACGAATTGTGCTTTATTGATTTATTGGATGAGGCAAGTTCAAAATGAAGTAAATTACTTCATTTACCTTTTTACAAGTCATTAAAAGCTGGAGGTAATCTCTAAGAGGCTTAAATCCTAGCACGTGAATCTGTTTATACTCATAAAACTCAGCCTTACTATCCAAAATCAATATACTTTATTTGATGTTTACTTCATAAATTTGCTCAAAAACCTCAGATGATTGAAGATACCCTAAAAAGTCAAATCGATCTATTTAAATCTGTCTTCAAAGGCAGGGACGATGTTTTTGCTGTTCGTTGGGAAAAAGGAAATAAAAGTGGCTATATGCCTGCTTATCTATATGATGTTTATCGGTATCGCATACATAAAATGAAAGGTGGAACCCTTCAAAATTTTACTGAAAAAACTTACTTACCATATTCTGAAGAGCAAATTGCCAAACACCTCAAAGGTCAGCAATTAATTGGCATTTATCCATTATTAAAAGATAACACTTCATGGTTTATTGCTGCGGACTTCGATAAATCCGGATGGGAAGACGAATGTAAAGCTTTTATTAAATCATGTACCGAAAATAATATTCCTGCTTATCTCGAACGTTCTCGTTCTGGCAAAGGTGGACACGTCTGGATATTTTTCCACCAGCCTTATCCTGCTATAAAAAGCAGAAAGATAATCATTTCACTTCTTCAGAAAACCGGAGCATTTTCGATATTCGATAAAGGCTCTAGTTTCGACAGACTTTTTCCTAACCAGGATTCTTTATCGGGTAAAGGTTTCGGAAACCTGATTGCACTTCCATTGTATAAACCAACATTTGATTTAGGCAACAGCTGTTTCATCGATGTGGATACTTTTATGCCAGTTGCCAATCAATGGGAGTTTCTAAATACTATAAAAAGAGTTTCAACTAAGGAACTTGATGAACTGTACAACAGAATCTTACCAGCTTCAATCAATACAAGTGCACAAATTCAATCAAAACAAGAAAAAACTGAAAAATTAACAATCAGGCTAAATAACAGTGTTCAAATAAGCCGCAATAATTTACCGCTGCCTCTGATTTCTTACCTTAAGGAGGAGCTTAATTTCGTGAATACCGAGTATGTGATAAAAAAGAAAATGGGCAAAAATACCTGGGGTACAGAGTATTATTTTAAATGTATTGAAGAAACTGAAAATGATGTAATTATTCCCAGAGGTTCAGTTGGGAAATTACTTCGATTTTGCAAGGAGACTAAAATAGAATACGAATTTAAGGATGGAAGACAAAAGAAAAGCCCTGTTTCATATACATGTGATATTCATCTGCGTGACTATCAGATCCCGGCTATCGAAGCAGCAGCAAAAAAAGATATAGGCGTTATTGTGGCACCTCCTGGAACTGGAAAAACGGTAATTGCACTTAAAATAATTACTGAAAAGCAACAGCCTGCCTTAATTGTGGTACATCGAAAACTGTTAGCAGATCAGTGGATTGAAAGAATACAAACATTTCTAGGGATTCCAAAAAATGAGATAGGCACAATTGGACAAGGTAAAACTAAACTGGGTAAGAAAATTACCATAGCTATGATTCAAAGCTTACAGAAAGAATTGGCTAAACCTGATAGTATATTTCAAAATGCATTTGGAACTATTATTATTGATGAGTGCCACCATGTTCCGTCAGAATCATACAGAAATGCAATATATCTGCTGAATACCTTCTATATTTACGGTTTAACAGCTACTCCAATTAGAAAGTATAATGATGTAAAATTGATATTTATCCATTTAGGAGAAATAATTTCTGAATTAAAAGCCCAGGATCTAAAATCGCGTAAAAGTGCCCGGATTATTATCAGGAATACAGAACTCGATGTTCCATTTAATTCCAAAACAGATAGGTTTGAAACCTTGTCAAATGTCCTTATACACGATTCTCAAAGGAATAAGCTAATAATTAACGATATCATTTCGGAGTTAAACGCAGGAAAAAAGATAGTTGTACTTTCAGAACGTAAAGAACATATTGAAACACTTAATCAATATCTAAAACAAAAATACGAAACCATTACGCTGAGTGGCAATGATTCTGAAAGTAACCGGATTGAGAAATGGAAAATACTGAAAGAAGGCAACTACCAGGTTCTTATTACCACAGGCCAGTTATTTGGCGAAGGTACCGACTTGCAAAATGCAGAATGTCTTTTTTTAGTTTATCCGTTTTCATTCGAAGGGAAATTGATACAATATATTGGACGGGTTCAGCGGTCGGAAATAGCACCAACAATTTATGATTACCGCGATTCTAAGATTGATTATCTAAACAAATTATTCCTTAAAAGAAACACCTATTATCGAAAATTGGAAAGGCAAATGTCTTTATTTGATGAACCACAAGATGAAACTATTCAGATAGAAAAGAATTACATTTTTGAACAACAAATACAGTTACCATTAGAGCAAATAGAATTCAGGTATGGTTCTTTTGCCTTTCGTTATATAGTAAAAGAAGTAAACAAAGAGCTTGAATTTGAAATTGCGAATGATGATATTAGACCAGAATTTGAAGTTCTAAAACCATATTTCTCAAAACAGCTCAACCTTCGAAAAGTAAATATTAATTTATTCGCTGAATTTTTAAACGACAACCTGATTTCACAAATAGCCCATTCAAGTGATTTAGGAAAGTTTAACAGGGAAATCATTGAGAGTGTAAAATTCAAGTTTGCAACTAAAAACTACTTTGGCATGATGCCAATTAATCGAATTGAAAATAACCTGCTTGATTTGAACCAAGTGCAGGCCGGAGAAAACAATAACAAACTTTTCGATTCAGAAGAAGAATTTATTGAAAATGTCCTAAAAAATCAAAACCTCAGGCATTATAGGCAAATTAGGTATCTCGCAAATAAACATGCCAATGATATTCTAAAAATAAGATTTGTATTAAGTCCCTTTTCGTTTGTTTTTCTTTTATTAGGAACAGAACAATTTCACGTTATCATGGAACACTTGATACAGAAGAAGCCACTTATATTTGGCATTTAGACAAAGATATAGGAGTATTAAAAAACAAATTATCAGAAATAGACCTCAATATTAATATGATAAGGAACAACGGAAGGCAAGCATTTTTAGAAAGTCAACCACAAAACTTCACCCGCATTTTACATGACTATTCAGATGAACGAAAAGGTTTTATTATCTGGAAAGATTTCTTGGAAGAGATTTTGACATAAGATTAACTATCTGAAATTAAGGCTGTTGATTTAAATGAAAACAATCAATCTGCAAAGATAGGCTAGGTCGCAAACGAGGCAAAAGACTACGGCATAAACGTTCTCAGCTTCCCAAAAATTCAACCAATCAATAATCAATAGACAATTATCAATCAATGTCGTTTCCTTAAGGAATAAAGATAAAAAATAGTTCTTTGAAATAGTAAAATTAGGAAAACTTTCAATATTTTAGGGGTATAATATAGGCCCTATTGAGAAAGCCTGCAAAAAAGATGAATTTCGTGAAAAAGCAATTACAAACATAACACATTTAATTGAAAATGAAGAATTTAACTGCCGTTTAAAAAACGGCTTTCCAGGGGTATTCACACACGATAGAAAATTAAATTTCAAAAAATTAATCGTGTTTATAAGCAGGGGCATAAAAAGCTCACTCCAAAGAGAGCTTGATTCATTTTACAGAGAAGCGACAAATGACGAATTTAATATTCGTGCAGTAACCAAAGGCTCATTCACCAAATCACGGGCGAAGCTCAAGCATGAGACATTTATTGAATTAAACAAAAATGTAAACCAGACTTTTTACACAGAAGCTCCCTATTTGGTTTGGAAACAAATGCGCTTACTCTCGGTTGATGGTAGCCGGTTGGTATTGCCCAATCATACAAGTGTAATAGAAGAATTTGGTGAACATAGCTTTGGGCCAAATGCGGATAGTAAACGTTCTCTTGCCCTGGTATCAGTTTTATACGATTCAATTAACCTTCTGAACCTTGATGCACAGATAGCACCTTATTCAGCAAGTGAAAGGGATTTATTGTACAAACATCTTGAAAAGGTAAAACCGGGGGACTTACTATTACTTGACCGGGGATACCCGAGTATTGCCATTCTATTTTTACTAATGGCCAAGGGAATTGAGTTTTGTATGAGGATGAAAGAAGATTGGTGGCTCTCGGTGAAAGAATTTATGGAAAGTGGGGAAAGAGAGCGGATAGTAAGTTTTAAACTTCCTAAAAAAGACAGAAAGCAATTAGAAGCTTATCCTGAAATAATTAATAAAGAAATAAGATGCCGCTTGGTTTGTATAGATTTAGAAAATGGAGAAAAAGAAGTATTATGTAGTTCACTGACAGATATGGAAAAATATCCATATGAAGATTTTAGTGAACTTTACCATTACAGGTGGAATGTTGAAGAAAATTACAAGCTTTTTAAGGCAAGAGTGGAAGTTGAGAAGTTTTCAGGAAAAACAGCCTTGGCTGTAAAACAGGATTTTTACGCAAAAATTTTTATGATGAGCCTGTGTGCAGTATTGGCTTTTCCAATAGAAGAAAGAGTGAAAAAAGAATACCAGGAGGCGAATAATAAATATACTCAAAAAATAAATCGAACCAGCGCCATGTCAATGTTGATGAGCATAAGTGTTGGGCTATTTCTTAAAAATAAAGCTAAAAAAGCAATAAAAGCCTTTGATTCAATAGTAAGTAAAACCAAGGAAATTGTCAGACCTGGAAGAAAGGTTGAAAGGAAAAAAAGACCTAAAAAACTATATCATATGAATTACAAGCCACTTTAGCTTAAGGAAACGACATTGAATTATCAATCATCATTTCTTCCTGTCATTTATTCCGTTTCCTTTAGCACTTATTGTTCCCTAACACCTAATGATGAAGCATATTAATTGTTTTTATGTTTCACTTCAAATCTTTAGTTATGGATAAAACTGGTGCATATTTCAGGTTATTGGCTCAGGCTCTTTATCATCGTTCACTTTTTAGTTATTATGGTAGCAGGCAGTGTTTTCATTCAGCGCTTCG
>JANYKN010000172.1 GCA_025361565.1 Bacteroidota bacterium
TTCTGATTGAAAAACGGTTTCCTTTTTTTGCTTTCGCATTTGCTAATTTATTAGTTTTCAAATGCTTTCTTTTTATTTCTTATTTTCTAGAATTCCAGCAAACTGGCGCCTTCGGTTTTTTTTGACAGTGGCACATAACGGATAGCTATATGCGGCGTTTGCAAGCCTTGTGTTGCGCCTGCGGCAAGGCTTGCAAATGACCGTATATAGCATGTTGTGTGCCCGTGATTCATTTTTCATTTTCTAAAAGCAATTGAATCATTAATCTAATTTGTTTTTACAATATTCAACTTGACTTTTATATTTTTTATTGATATGTTTTACAAGTTCTTTGCAAAGAAGGATAAAGTCGGTTTCACTTATTGCTTGTTGTTCGCTTCTCCATGCTCCATGAGATAAATCATTTACCAAGGTATATACTTTTATGTCATGCTTAAAGTTTTCATCAATATATTTTCTTATTGCCCCATTTTCTAATTCAAGGTGTTCAAATTTCGTCAAGGTTTCCATAATATGACGAATTGAATTTGCCGTTGTATGATTTGGTTTTTCATCACCGATGCTGATTTTGTATAAATCTTTTAAATGGGTAATATATGGAACTGTCAAAGTGTTATTAAACTCTTTTAATTCATTATCAATTAATACAAAACTCTTTTTGGCAATTTCATTTGAAACCAAAATCCGCATAAATTCGATATTATGGGTAAGTATAATGAATCTTGTAAATTTCTCAAGTTCAAGTACTTCTTTCAAGTCACGTATTATGCCACTTAAAGTATACACATGATTAAAATCCATACTTGATATTGGATCATCAATAATGAAAAACAAACGTTGGTAATCTTCAACATTTTTCAATTTAAGATGTGTATCACCAAGAAAATATGCAAATGCAATTATTGCTTTTTCACCTTCACTTAACACTTCTTTTGCTTGCCCAGAATTTAATGGTTTTTTATTAAATGTTAATCTATAAGTTTCTTCATCCAATGAATACTTATCAGTAAAAAAATAGTTTAAAACTGATTTTATTGTTTTAGAAACTTTGTCTCGCTTGTTTATTTTATTTTGTTCATTCTTTTTTCGAATACTTATCTTTAAATTTTCAATTTCTTTTTTAAGTGAGTTTAACTTTAAAAAATCAGGTTTAAATTGTTCAGATAGCTCATTAAATAAAGACTTACATATGTTCTTCCTAACCAATTTATTTTCAGTACTTAAATTGTCCAGCTTTTGATTTATGCTTTCTAAAACTTCGTTATTATCGCTAATAATTTGACGTATTTCTATTATTTGAGATTTAATAGTTTCAAACAAATTATCCTCAATATCAATGGGAATACTAATATTCTTAATTTTTTCATCAATTTTTTCAATTACACTTTTCAAAAAATCAATTAGATCATCAATTAATATGTCGTTTAATTTATTCCCTTTGCTTGAAGAAAAATATTTTTCTGCATAATCGTTAAAGCTGTTTTTTGCTTTTATATTTGAGCTATTACACGCATTAAGCTTATCATTTAGAGCAGAAATTTGATTCTTTTTTGCTTTGAAAGCGTTGATTGTTTTTGTTTCTTCGTCTTTTATAAATGAAGTATAACTATCAATTAATGAGAGAGCATCTTGTTTTAGTTCTTGCTCACAAAAAGGACAGGTTTTTGTTTTTTCCAATAATTCAAGGCCGTGTTCTATAAAACCTTGCTTGCTTAATACTTTTATTTTAAAATCCTCAGCAATTTTGCTTAAACTAAACGTCTCTTTAAGTTTGTCAATAACTATCTTAATGAATTGAATATCTTCATCAAGTGTCAATATCATTTCCAATTTTGGTAAATCTTCTGGAACTGATTTTATCTTGTCATAATCAAGTATATAATCTTTAAAAGATTTGTCGATATCATCCCATGGATTTTCAAAATCTCTGTAAATGGCTTCAAAGTTTAAATAGTCTTTATATTCATTAAGTCTTTTGATATTGGGAATTGAACCAATTTTTGTTTCAATTATATTTTCAATGTTATCGTCTGTATCATCATTTAATTTAATCCTTTGACTTTCAAGCTCTTTTAATTTTGCTGTTTCTATTGATACATCAATATTTGATTTTCCAATAATGTAATCCTTTATGTTCCCATTTTTATCATAATTCAACTTACTGTTTTCATCTATATAATCTTGATTAAAAACGTGATAAATAAATTTTGTTTCAGGAATATTTGTTAAACTGCCTTTGTTAATTTGAATACTAAAATCTTCTTTTACACCATCCTTATCAGATATTTTAAAAGAAAAATCACAATTACTTTTATCAAAACTTATAAATTTATCTGTTGTAGTGTTTCCAAACTCATCTTGTAACAAATCGGTTCTGTTTTCCAACAAGCGAAACACATTGCTAATAAATGTTTTACCTTGTCCATTGTTGGCATAAATAGCAAATTGCAAAGAACCAGAAACAAGCTCTTTGCCCAAACCGCTAATTGGGGCTAAGTTTTTACATTTTATTTCGGTTTTTATTTCATTTGCCATTGTTTACTCAATTTCTATTTTATCAATTTCTTTCATCAACCTATCGGTTTCAGAAAGGGCTACAATGATTTTTTGATAATGTAAAATATCGTCGAATTCCAGTTTGCGTTCTTTTCGGTCTTTTAACCATTTTTGTGCTGGCTGGTAGCCACCAATGTAAAAATCCCAGGCTATTGATGGAACATTAGCAAAATACTGAGTATCGTTTATCCATACCCTGCCCAGACCCCAAAGGTTTTCAAAACCTTTGGGGTCTAATAATTCGTAGCGGATTTTGCCAATTGTATTGTTCCCGTCAATTGGGTATTGTGTAATGTATTTTACCACCGTTGGGCTTTCCAATAAATGTATTTGCCTTATTTCTCCGCCCAATTTTACCAATTGCCAAAAGGTTGAGACGCACGGCTGTGCGTCTTTACATTTTGGATACGGAACTTTTGGGAAATCAATTTTTAAAAATTCTTTGTATTTCTCGCGGTAGGTTGGCGAATGTAATACGGCATAGATGTAATCTAAAATATCGATTGGGGCAAATTTTGTCAAACCTTCAAGGTTTTGAAAACCTTGAAGGTTTCGCTCGCTATCTTCAGCCACAAACTCCAATCCCAATTTCTCCGCTATTTGCTTTACTATTGCTGGGTTTAGGTTTGGGGTTCTTTCTGTTGTTTGATTGATGGTTTGTTGGGCGTTGGTTTCGGGATAGAGGTAAAGAGGGAAAGCACATCCCGTTCCAAATAGTTTTGCACTCGCAGTAATGTTCCCTTCAAAAATTTTATCAGTAATAAAACTATGTCTCCAATCTTGGGTTGTTTGTCTAGGAATTATTAATGCTAAATTATCTTTTAATAAATGCTTCATTATATTATATCTACCATTGCAAACAAACCCATTTTGTCTGCCTGTATAAAATGTTTTTCTTACATCAAAAGGGCGATAATTAATATTTTGCCAAACATTTTTATTTTCAATATTTAATTTTACATCCTCTTTTGCTCTACCAATTTTCCAATCTCTTGCATCTTCAGTGTTGTATTTTTTTGAAATTTCAATTTCGTCTAAACTTAAAAAATCGTTTATGACATTTTTTAAACTATCTGAATTAAAATGTATTGTTATTGCATCTCTAATAGTTTCTATACCAGCAACATTTTTTTCAAACAAATCATCAGTCTTAAACCCTTTTTCGTATTTTTTAATCTCTTCAAAATTTTTAGGAACAAAAAAGTAATTTGGTTTTGTACATTCTAATAGCTTCCACTCAAAGGAATTAATATTATTAACGTTTAATGTTTCATATTTAAACTCTCTTTTCCCTTGTAAATTAGCATGAAATACTTGTCCTAATTCGTTTTTCTTTTTCTTGCCTGTTTTTACAAAAATGTTTATTGAAACACCTTGCATAATATCAAAAACATTTTGGTCTGTTGAACCATCAGGGCAAACTTCTTTTTTCTTGGCATTACCATGCAAATCCAATATATATATTTTATCAAAACTTTCTAATAAATGCTTACGCATTTGACGGTGTGTAATTCCATCTATAAAACTATTGTTAGAAATGTAAGCTAAAATACCGTTTCCATTTTTGTCAATATAATGTTGACCATAACGAATAAACTTGATGTAATCATCATCAAGATTAATTTTTCGTTCGTTTAAATCTTTTTTATAATCTGCTATAAGGTTTTGAATCCATTCTCCTTTATTTGTGCTACTTACTGCATAAGGCGGATTTCCAATTATACACATTACAGGCGTATCACGCTTAATGTGGTTGGCTTCGTTGGCTTCGGTGCTTAACCAGTTGGCAAATAACGTTCCTGTGTCTTGGTGGTGTTCTTCTAAACTGTTGGTAAGGTACACTCTAAAACGTTGGTTTGTTGTCGGTTTGTAGCCTGTATCGGTCAAAAGCAAATCAAGTTTTAAATGGGCCATTGCGTAACTTGCCATCAGCAACTCAAAACCATTGAGGCGTGGCAGCAAATGAGTTTCAACATAATTGCTCCAAATACCTTGTTGTCCTTCAAACTTTTTGTGAATGTGTTTGATTACTTCGGCTAAAAATGTGCCTGTACCAGTGGCTGGGTCAAGTATTTGTACTTTGTGTACTTCTTGTTCTATTTTCTTTCCTTGTAAATCAACTTTTATTTTTGTCTTGCTGTTGTCGGCCAATCCTTGCGGTAAATCAAATTCAGTTTTCAGAATATCGTCAACGGCACGAACAATAAAATTTACAACTGGTGCAGGTGTGTACCAAACGCCACGGGCTTTGCGCAATTTCGGGTCGTACTCGCTCAAAAAGTTCTCGTAAAAATGGATAATCGGGTCTTCCATTTTTGTACTCTTGCCGTAGTTCTTTAAAATTTCTTCAACGTTGCAAGCCAAAAATATATTTACCAAATCGTCAACAATCCATTTTATACGGTCGTCAACGTCTAAACCTGCAATGTATCCGAACAGCTTTTTAAGAAAAGGGTTCGATTTAGGTATGAGTTCATAGGCTTCCTGACGGCTAAAAGTTGGTAAAGTCGGGTCGTGATAACGAGCCGCAAACATTCCGTAAGCAATGGTTTGAGAATACACGTCAGCAAATCCCTTTGGCGTAATGTCGTGAATAAGAATTTGCTTAAAAGCGTTCATTTGGTCTTTAAGCGTGCTGTCTTCGTTGTGCGTTTCATCGCTAGTCAACGCCTTTTCAATAACCTCAGAAAGAAGGCGGGCTTTGCCCGCCATCATTTCTGCCAATTTTTTTGAGCTTTTTATGGTTTGTCCAATGTGGGTGCAAAAGTCTTTTATGAGGTTTTCAAAACTTACAAAATTTTCTGTTAACGGCTTTATGCCTTTATCGGTCAATTCTGCAATTGCAATTTTGTTTACAAATTGTCCGTCCCGATATAAATGAAAGTCAAGATAGTCAGTGAAAATCAGGTTGTTCAGCGAAGCTTTATATCTGTCGAATTGTTCTTTGTTCCCTGTTTTCTTTATTCCTTCAAGGTCTTTATCGCCAATATCTTTGGCTTCGATAAATCCAACTGGAATTTCCTTTTTTGTCAGGATGTAGTCAGGTGCTCCACAAGTTTGGCGTTTCGGTTCGTTTGTAGCCCTTACGGTTGGTACAATACTTTCAATTAGCTGCTGTAAATCGCCCCGGAATGTATGCTCGGTTGCATAACCAAGTTTATAGTGTTTGTTTATGCTATCAATGTATTGGTCTAAAGTCATTTTTTAAATTATCATTTCATATTGCACAAATTTAGCATAATCCTTGGCTGTATATACAAAAATTCTACTTTTTAAACGAAGTAGAATCAGATTGTTTTTTAAGCTTAGTAATTTGATAAATGTACGTCAGCTTTTTTCTTCCTAATGGCACACAACGAACATGTGTAGCCGCCTGTGCCGCAAGCTATTACACTTTTAAAATTTTGTTCTGCCGATTCTTGCGGCATGGACGGCTAAACACTGTTATGTGCCTTCATTTTTCGCTCGTCGTTGTGTCGACCGAAAAATGGAG
>JANYKN010000197.1 GCA_025361565.1 Bacteroidota bacterium
ATTATCATAGATTTTCACGGTAACCTTATAAGCGGATTTATTTCTAATTAGATTTTTCACTTTACTCTGCAACTCTTTATAAATCATACAATTACATTTATTGCCATTCTTTATGTATTTTTAATAATACGTATTAATATTACTTATTTATTCATTATTACATCATACTTATTTTATTATATTATCAACTATCGTTTTTTATACACTCTTTATTAGCTTTTATAAAGATTTATTATTTTTCTCTTGCATATTTAACGAATATTGATTATTTTTGTAGAAGTAATATTTGTACGTATATTGAAGGTTTTTTATGAAATGTTTAGACTTCTTTCTTTATCACTCAACTACAGCTCAGAAGCAATATGAAGCTCTTCGACTATATTTTGTTGAAGGTGTTCCGGCAGTAGAAGTTGCTAAAAAGTTTGGATATACTTATCGAGGATTTACTACCATCGTCGGTGATTTTATTAAAAAATGCAAAAATAATGATACTAAAGATTTATATTTTACTGATAAGCCAAGGGGAAGAAAAAGACCTGATAATATACTATCTGCTAAAAATATCATCCTTAGTTTGAGACAAACTAATCATTCTGTTGATGAAATAAAAACTGTTCTTGACAGCAAAGGATTTGATATTTGTGCAAAAACTGTTTATAATATTTTGAAAGAAGCTGGTTTTAAGAGATTAGCCAGAAGAAAAAAAGAGATAACAGAGCAGTTACAGTGTCCTCAGATTCCGGCAGAAAAAAGCGTAGCTCTAAGTTTTGAACAACCTGAGGAATTTAAAAGTAACTCTGCCGGTATCTTGTGTCTTCTGCCATATATTGAGAAGTTAGGCATAAGGCAGATAATCGAAGAATCGCATTATCCTGGTACAAAACAGATAAGTCCTTTAAATTCAATTTTATCTTTTGTAGGTTTAAAAGCATCTAATGTCAGAAGATATACTGCTGATGATATATGGTGCATGGATCGGGGCACAGGTATGTTTGCAGGTTTAAACGTGCTTCCTAAAGCAGCTTGGTTTACTTCATACTCGGATAGAGTTACAACAGATATGAATATGTTTTTTTTAATGAAACTAAGTAAAAAGTGGGTTGAATTAGGTTTAACCGACGATACCATCAATCTTGATTTTACAACTATTCCCTATTGGGGTAATTCCGAACATTTGGAAAACAACTGGTCAGGTAAACGCACGAAAGCACTTGCAAGTATGCTGGCAGTTTTAGCACAGGATCCTGACAGTGGAATAATTGACTATGGCAACACCAATGTCTTGCATAAGGATGAAAGTGCAGTTGTTCTTGAATTCCTTGATTTTTACCGAAGATCTGCCGAAAAAAAAGACAATTTAAAATATTTGGTTTTTGATAGTAAATTTACTAATTATCAGAATCTTAACAAGTTAAATCAGGACAATGTAAAGTTTATTACTATTCGGAGAAGAGGTAAGAATATAGTCGAAAGACTTGAAAATATACCAAAATCAAAATGGAAAACAATCAGGGTTGAAGCCTCCGGAAACAAAAAAAGGGCTTTAAGTGTTTATGAGGAAGAGGTCGAGCTTCAAGGATATGAGGGAAAAGTGCGGCAAATTTGTATTACAGGACATGGAAAAATTAAACCGGCAATTATTATTACAAATGATTTCGATATTTCTTTAGAGGCTATTGTCAGAAAATATGCAAAAAGGTGGCTAATTGAAAAAGAAATTTCTGAACAGATTTCATTTTACCATCTTAATAATGTATCTTCATCAATGGTAATTAAAGTTGATTTTGACTTAACAATGTCGATTCTGACTCATAATATTTTCAGATTATTAGCTAATGATCTTCCAAGATATGAACATTTATCTGATCAATCTCTTTATGAACAATTTTTACTAAACAGTGCAGATATTGAAATCAATGAAGAATCTATTATAATAAAGCTAAAAAAGAAAAGAAATTTACCGCTTTTGTTGGAAACAATGGAGAAATATAAAGACATAACCTACCCATGGCTTGGCAATAAAAAAATAATTATTGAAGGAGCGACACACTCATAAAAGTAGTTTCACTATTTACCGTGAAAATCTATGTTAATAAGAATTATTTATGTTTATAAACTGCAAGCTAAAAAAGAACCGGCAGATTATTTTATTGTCAATAATAACTAAAAAATCATTTATTCCCTTCAATTAATGCACGTGACGATTAGTGGATTTAAAGATTATATTTTTTAATCTCCGGATTAATTCCTTTTAGTAGGCAGTGGCGGTATAATCGGGGTATTAACATTTGCTTCATTGGTTGGTTTTG
>JANYKN010000034.1 GCA_025361565.1 Bacteroidota bacterium
ACACCAGGGTGCCCAAAAATCGACCAATACAACTCCGCGGCCAATAATATTTTTAAAGTTTTTCTTGTCTAATTTTTTGATTTTCGAACTATCGGGTACCTTAGGCATATTATGCATTTTTTTAGAAGAATAATAGATATATCCTAGAAAAGCAACAATTAGTATTCCTGTAATGATGAATGAAACTGACATAATTTTATTTTAAATATTTAAATAAACGAATTTCCGATTTCTAATAGCTTGTTTTCAAATAAATACTTGACAATTACTTATCAAGTCATACTCCTATCGGTAAAACCACAGGGATTCGAGAACAATTTTTTTTATTTTTCGGCTGCAAATATACCGGTATTATCTTTATCCACACCCTTATCGGCAAAAATTAATTGCAGGTTCTCATTTTTGCCGGATTGATATCAACATTAAAAATGAAAATTGAAGGCCAAGCCAAGTTTAAATATAATGTTTGTGGGAGCTTTATGATGAGGGAGGCTTTTAATTGAGCCACACGGTTGTGGATAAACAACCGTGGGCATGAAAATATAGAAAAGGTTTAACATGGATTCTTAACGTGTGTACTTTAATGCAACTGATTTATTGTTGCTTTTTTGCTTGGATTTCTATACAATAACCACCGAATTTTCGCTTTGAAATTCGTTGGGAACATATTTATCTGCCTCTGTTTCATTTAGCCAAACACGCCCATCTACAAGATATTTGAACTGATATTCCTTGCCTTTGTCTAAATCTAAAGTAGCTGTGAATTCACCACTTTTAAGTTTTTTCATTTTTATGCTTTCAACATCCCAATTATTAAAATCGCCGGTTACAACAACTTGATTTGCATAATTGGAAAGGTCTTTGGGTAGCTTAAATGTCACTTTACAAAAAGGTTTTGTCAGGGTGTATTGTTTTTTCAAGCTCATATTGTTCATTTTTTAGTTAGATATTATCAATTCAATTGCATCAGGTAAATTATTTTGAATTAAAACTAAATGTTAAGTTTACTTTGATAAATTGAAATAATAGACTGTTTTTTCATCGAATTTCTAAAATGAAAAGGCTCCTTTTTTGGTCTTCTACCTATTAAGTGTCCGTGGAAAAAACTCAAAATTCCGATATAAATATTAGTTTATCAATTAGAAATTAAATCATTTCATACAATTTAAATCAAAAATCTTCTTCAAAACTTATTAAAAGAAATGTTTGTAGCTTTCGTTCTGATCTTTTATATCATTTCTGGAATCATTGTTTTCTGTATTGTCATTTTCTTCTTTATTGTCATCCATAAACCATCCACGAATATAATCACCCAGATTTTCATTATTATGTGAATCTGAATTATTGCTCAAGGCCTTTAATGCATTTAAAGCATCTTTCTTCGAAATTTGATTATTTTTCATAAAGTTCGTTTTAATTCATAATTATTTTGTTTCAAATGTTATGCTACCTGATAGTATATTTCCTTAACTTTAGTCGCAACTTTATCCCAGGTAAGATTGTCGACTTCCTGTTTGCCCTTATTTTTCAAGATTTTGGCTAAAGGATTGTAATTCAATATTCCATAAATCGAATCTGCCATCATGTCGATATCCCAAAAATCAACTTTTATTGCATTTGTAATTACTTCTGATACTCCCGATTGTTTAGATATAATAATCGGTACATTGCTTTGAATTGCTTCTAAAGGCGAAATTCCAAAAGGCTCCGAAACTGATGGCATAACATATAAATCGCTTATTGCAAACATTCTGTAAACATCATCACCCTTTAAAAAACCAGTGAAATGAAACTTGTCGGCTATTTTTAATTTTGCAACATATTTTATCATTCTTTCCAATAAATCGCCCGAACCAGCCATTACAAACTTTACATTGTCCATTTTTTGCAATACTTTTTGGGCAGCTTGTACAAAATATTCCGGTCCTTTTTGAGAAGTTATCCTGCCTAAAAAAGTCACTACATATTCATTAAAACCTTTTTTACACAAATATTTAATATTTGAATTATCAACTGGTTCAACTCCATTATGCACAGTTACTATTTTTGCCGGATTTATCCTGTATTTGTCAATAACTATATTTCGGGTAAAATTGCTCACCGTAATTACTCTGTCTGCATATTCAAATCCTCTTCTCTCTATTTCATATACTTTATTATTGTGATTTTCTCCACAACGGTCGTATTCAGTGGCATGAACATGCACTACCAATGGTTTTCCAGATGCTTTTTTTGCTGCAATCCCTGCAGGGTAAGTCAACCAGTCGTGGGCATGGATAATATCAAATTCTTCTTTTTGAACAATTTCCGATGCTACAATTCCATACCGTGATATTTCTTCAAACAAGGTTTTTCCGTATTGTCCACTAAACTTTAGTTTCCCATGAAGCGCAATTCCTGAAAGATTTAAACATTTTTCCTTTTGTTCTTTGATATTCTTTTCATATTCTTCCGGAGTTGTATATGCAAACACAGGTTGGTTAAATTTGTAAAACTTTCTCTTTTCAATTAGCTTTTGTCGTTCAATTATTTCTTTTGACAGTTCAACATCGCTTGCTCCGACTAACTTCATACCATGCAAATCTTCATCGCCAAATGCTTTTGGAACTACAAAAGTTAAGTCTATATCATTAAAAGCAGTCAATCCTTTGGTTAATCCATAACATGCAGTGCCAAGACCACCTGAAATATGGGGAGGATACTCCCAGCCAAACATTAGAACTTTCATCGATTTTTTGTTTTAAAGCATTTGGTTTAATTTTTTAAATAATTCTTAATTTACTTTTTTCTGTATAAAGTGATAATCATCTTAAGGTCAGATTTAATAGTGACCCTCTTGATCCACTTTAATTTTTACGTAAATGGTAGGTTAGTCGATACAAAGGTAATCTGTCGATGTTATGGATATGCAGTATTAAATAATAGAAAATGACTCTATTAATAATGGTTTTTACCCCTTATAAATAATGGATTATACTACCTTAAAGGATGGGAATTAACTTTTAATAATTAAGTAGGTCAATGGCTTATGAATTGAGTGGTATATTTGGTTCTATTATAGATCCTAAAGTCATATTTTGATATTAATTATTTTAAATAGTTTAACAACTTTTTTATTCAATATTGTTATATATTGTCAATAAATCAAGTAATTAGCTATCCTATTTATGATCTATATTTCAATTAATTTATTCCTGATAGCATAAATAACCAAACCTGCTGTATTTGTGCAGGCTGTTTTATCCAGTATATTTGCCCGGTGCCACTTAACGGTGTCAAAACTAATATTTATTTTTTTTGCAATTTGTTCATTAGTAAGACTTTCGCAAATCAACTTTAATATTTCCAATTCTCGTTCCGACAATGTGGAAACAATCTTTTTCTTCGGTTTGGCATTGAGATTTGTAATTACTTTTTGTATCAATTCGGTCGAAAACCAACTTCCACCTTTGGCAATTTCAGCAATTGCATTTTTCAATTCCACAATACCTGCCGATTTAAGCACAAAGCCTTTTGCTCCGGCTTCTACCATACTAAAATAATATTTTTCGTCTCCAAACGAGGAAAGAGTGAGAACTTTAACATCTGGCTGTTTTTCTATGGCTTTTTTGGTTGCTTCAATACCGTCCATACCAGGCATCGAAATGTCCATTAATATAATTTGAGGATGATATTCATCCAACAATTCTAAAAGTTCTATACCGTTTGAAGCTTCGGCAATAACTTCTGCCACATTTTCAATAGTTAGTATTTTCCGGAGACTTTCGCGGAACATCCTATGGTCGTCCGTAATTACTATTTTTATCATTGGCGTTAAAATTTATATCTAATTTACTAAATGTATTTCATTTATTTATATTTTTATTTGAAATTTTATAATAGTTCCCTTACCTGGTGAGCTAATAATATCCATTAGTCCGTTAATGGACTTTATGCGGCTTTTCATGTTTAAAAGACCTATTCCTTTGTGTTCAGAAATGACTTTATCAACATCAAAGCCTTTTCCGTTGTCGGAATAATCTACAAAAAGCAAATCATTCAGGCAGCGCATATTTATGAATATATCAGAAGCTTTGGCGTGTTTAATGGTATTGTTGATACATTCGCAAAGTACCCTGTATGCTATTGTTTCTGAATTCTTGTCAAATCTGCAATCGTTTTGCGTCTTTATTTCAAAAACTACATTGGACGATTCTTTTATTTTTTCTGTAAAAGCTTTTACTGCTTCAACCAAACCATAATTTAGCAAAACATGTGGGCTAAGTTTGAATGAAATTTCGCGCACTGTTCGCGACGATTCATCAAGGAACTGTTCTATATCTTTTATTATTTCAGCTTGATTAAGTTTGGCATTGGGTAAGCCAAGCCATTGAACGTACATTTTTGTAGCCGAAAGTAAAGGACCAATACCATCGTGTAGTTCCTGCGAAAAATTCATTCGTTCCCTTTCTTCCGCTTCAATAATGGAAGATTGGATTATCCTTGATGTTTCTTTGTGTTGTGTAATATCCTCTTTTACTGCTATAAAATGAATAATATCACCCTTTTCATTTGTAATTGGAGAGATCAATGCAGATTCCCAAAACAATTCTCCGGTTTTCTTTTTATTGCAAAACTCACCACTCCATTCATTCCCTGATTTAATGGTTTGCCAAAGATTTAAATATTCTTCTCCGGAAGTAAAGTCTGATTTTAAAATGTTTGGATTTTTCCCAAATGCTTCTTCAAAAGAATATCCGGTAACTTTTGTGAATTTTGGATTTACATATTCAATAATACCATCAATATCAGTAATGATAACTGATACAGGACTTTGTTCAACTGCCCATGAAAGTATTCTAAGATCATCTTCAAATTGTTTTCGTTCGGTAATATCATGCACAGTTCCAAAAACACTAACCGGTTCGTTTTGTGTATTTCTTAATATTTTTGAACATTCCTGAACAAAACGAACTTCACCCGATGGTCTTATAATTCGATAAACAATATCCAATTCAATGTCATTGTTCAATGCTTTCTCCCTTTTTTGCCTGAAAAGATCTAAATCGTCAGGATGTATTGCCCCTTCGTAATTTACTGATAAAACTTGAAAAGTATCCTTTGAAACTCCCAAAATATTAAATATTTCATCGGACCACGAAAGCTGCAATTTAATTAAATCCCAATTCCAATGTCCAATGTGAGCAGTTTTTTGAGCTCTAATTAAGAATTTTTCACTTTCTTCAACTTTTTCTTTAGAGAGTAGTAATGCTTCATTAGCTTGTTTGCGTTTTGTAATATCATGAAGAAAAGCCACTAATCGACCACCACTGTTAGGTTGGTATTTTACACTGATTTCAATGTCAAAAATACTCCCATCCTTTCTTTGGTGTCTGGTTTCAAAACGATCCTCGCCTTCTGAAATAATTTTTTTAATATGAGCTTCAACGTCATAAGAGGCATCTATAACTTCAAGGTCTGAAATTTTCATGTTCAACAATTCCTGGTTACTATAACCACTCATCCGGCAATACGATTCATTGACTTCCAGTAGGTTTCCCTGAAGATCAGCTAACCAGAATCCATCTATGGCAGTTTGTAATATGGTACGGTGGCGCTTTTCGCTTTCACGCAAGGCCTTTTCAGCCTGTTTACGCTTGGTGATATCCTGATGTGTGCCCGACATTAAAAGCGGCTTTCCTTCTTTGTCCCATTCATGTACTTTCCCCCTGTCGAGTATCCATACCCATTTCCCATTTTTGTGCTTCATTCTCGCTTCGCACTCGTAATAATCCAATTGGCCTTTGAAATGTTTTTCTAACAATTCTCCTGAAATTTTTAAATCTTCGGGATGAGTATGTTTTTTCCAGGTCTCAATGCTTACCGGTGAGATTTCATCCAATGTGTAACCAATTATTTCGGCCCATTGCTCATTAAATATTGTTTCTCCGGTTTGAATGTTCCATTCCCATGTTCCTGCATCTGTTCCTTTAATTATATATGAAAGTCGTTGTCTTTCATATGCTAATGATTGCTCCGCTTGTTTGCGATCGGTGATGTCCTCAATAAATCCTTCGAAATAACTCGGCTTGCCTGCTTTTTCAGGAACAATATGCATATGTAGCATTCCATTCCAAATAGTACCATCTTTGCGGCGATACAGATTTTCTGTACTAACAAAACCTCCTGATTCCATAGCCTTACTTGCTATTTCATTTCGCTTTGGTGGCTCAGCATAAATCTGTTCTGAAATATTGGTCACTTGACTTAGTAATTCTTCAGAAGAACTATATCCCAGCATTTTTACAAGGGCTGGATTTACATCAATAAATTTGCCATCCAAAGTAGAATGAAATATGCCAAGGGCTGCATTCCTGAATAGGTTATGGTATTTTTCTACACTTTCTTTAAGCGTTTGCTCAGCCAGCTTCTCTTCGGTGATTACATCGAAGACAGTTACAATATTTCCACTTTTAGGGCAATATACTGAAATTAAAGTCCACATTTGTAATGAATCCAGAAATATTTCGAACCGTTCCGGTTTGCCTGTTTTAGACACACGCCCATAGATTTCAAATAATTCAGGGTCTGTTTCATAAATTCCAGGAATTACTTCACTTACTTTCTTCCCTACCACATTCTTTAAACCGGTCTGAGTCTCAAAAGCATCGTTCACTGATAGATATGTGAAGTCTATAGGTCTTGCATTTTCATCAAAGTGCATTTGACAATAGGCAAATCCATTTATCATATTTTCAAAAAGGGAACGATATAATCTTTCGCTCTCCTTTAGTGCATTCTCTGATTGCTTTCGTATAGTAATGTCTTCAAATGAGGCTTGCATACAAATTGGTCGGCCGTTTGAATCAAATACCATACTTGCTATTATACGAATATCAAATAAATTGCCATTCTTTCCCTGTCCAACCATTTCACCAATCCAACCTCCACTTTTATGCAAAGCATCTATTACTTCTGAGGCTTTTTCTTCTATATGCCAGAATTCGGTGACTATTTTTTCAAGCACTTCCGATGCTGAGCCATATCCCCATATTTTAAGAAATGCAGGATTAACAAAGTTTATGATTCCATCGAGTCCTGAAATAGCAATGGCATTGAAAGTAGAATTGATAGCCCAATCTTTAATCAAAAGAGTTTCCTCTACTTTCTTGCGTTCTGTAATGTCCTGATTAATAATGATGGCACCGGTTACTCTATGTTGATCGTCAAAAAGAGGAATTGCAGAATTCAAGATAATTTTGTGCGTTCCGTCAAAACATTCAATCTCCAATTCTTCATCAATTGTAATTATTCCTTTTCGAATTGCTTTACTTGAAGCCCATTCTTCAGGATTAATTGGCTCACCTGTTTTTAAACGCCAGGCTTTATATTCACTTAATTGATCAAGTCCCACATACTTTGCACCGGACCATATCCGCTGTCCTGCTTTATTCCCTCCTACTATTTTTCCATCCTTATCCATTATCCATAATCCAATAGGTAGCACTTCCAAAATTTGGTTTAAGGTTTCCTCACTCTCTTGAAGTGCCTTTTCTACCTGAATATGTTTGGTTATGTCTTGCGATATGATTTGAATGCCGGAAATAATATTGTTACAATCAACAATTTTTGAAAAGGTACTTAAAAAGTATTTGTTCCCGGTAGGCAAAGGAACTAAATCTTCATAGACTACAGGTTTATCAGATAAAGTCGCTTCTTTTATTCTGTTGTGATAAAATTCAGCATCTTCTTTTGGAAAAAGATCGTAAATTGACTTTCCTGTAAAATCTTTCGGAACTCCATTCATATGAATTGCTGCAATTCTATTATATGAAATAACCGTACCGTCAGGTTTATAATAACCCACTCCAATTCCTGAATTTTCATGCAGAAGTCTGTATTTCTCCTCACTTTCTCGTAGAATTTCTTCAGATTTTTTGTATACGGTAATATCATCATGGATCGAAATCCAAACTTTTCCATATTGCGGATGATCAAACGCTGATATATTGACGCGGCACCAACATATATTCTTGTCTTTTTTGATATTCTTTATTTCTCCCTGCCAAGAACCTTTCTGTATCAGACTTTCCGCAATTTCAAGTGTTATTTCATTGTAACTTTTTTTTGAAGGAGCATGAACAATACCAGCGTGTTTTCCGTATAGTTCTTTTAAGTTATAGCCAAACATTTGTTCAAATTTAGGATTTGCATAAATAATTATTTGATCCAGGGCACGAATCAGAAAAACCCCTTCTGCTAAATGCTCTATAATTTGTGTATGCAACCTTAATTCAACTTCCATGTGTTTTCGTTCTGTTATGTCAACCGGTTATAAGGCAATTTTCTTTATTGCTGGCCAATAAACCTGTAAGTTCAACATTTATTGGTAAGCCACCAATATTTAATAGAGTCACTTCGCATGCTTCTTTTTTGTTATTGCTAATTGCTCTGGTAAAAAAAAGTTGGAATGTTTGTTTGGTATCCTCAGAAAGGAAATATGTAAAATGACTATTTTTTAATTGTAATCGCTCTTTTCCAAGCATTTGAGAACCAGATAAGTTTATATCAATAATCTTTCCCTCTCTGGATAATGTTAAATAACCGGGCTGAGCAAAATCATAAAATTCAGTATATAAGCCGGTTAATCCTTCTGCTCGATTTTTTGCTATTTTGAGTTCCTCATTCTGCATTTCAAGCTCTATCTGATATACCTCAAGCTCATGCTTGAGTTTCAGAATTTCGGATTCAGAAAATTGTAAACCTGTTTGTTTGTTTTTCTGCTCTAGCAATTCCTCAGCTTTTTGACGCAGACTTCCTTCTTCTGATTTGTTGAATTTTTTCATGAAAATTAATTTTTCATCATAAAGTGGATATTCTTTATCAACTCAAGTTTTGATTCAGGGAATTTATAAAAATATATTTCTTGTTAGTTGAAAAAACTTAACTCTTTATCAGTTTATAAACTGATTTTCAGTTTATGCGAAATCAAATGACAAAGATAAACCAAGTTTCAAAAAATGCATTCTTTATTCATTTCATTTAATTGTTTTGAAGGGAAATTTTGTCATTGAGGATTTGCTTTTACCTGCAAAATGTTTGTCGGCCTATAGCGAAATTGCTTTTTTTGATGGATTAACTAAAAAACGAGATTAAGTCTTAACCTATACACCTAATAATAGTTTAATATATTTAGGTGTCAACTTATAAGTCTGAAAGATATAAGCCGTTAACTCTTTATTAAACGTTAATTTCTGTTAATTAGATGAATTCTAAATTAATGTTTTGGGCAATTTTATCCAATTTAACTCTTGGTTCGTTTATAAATATCTGTATATTTGCAAACTTTAATAAAATAAAGAAAACGTCCTGAAATGTTGTGGTTTTTAAATAATTTCCATTGGTTTTCAGTAGTTTAAATTGAATAAAAAACTTTGATTAAACGAATATTATGAGTAGCGAATCATTAGTTTTATTTTTTATCATTGGTGTTGTTTTGGTAGGTGGTGCAGTTTTGTTTTCAAATTATTTTGCGCCAAAGTCCTCAAATCCTGCCAAGCTAGAGCCGTATGAATGCGGTATTCCTGTTAAAGACGGTTCCTGGATACAATTTAATGTTGGATATTACCTTTTCTCGATCATCTACCTTGTGTTTGATGTGGAAATTGTTTTTATCTATCCATGGGGCACAGTAATGAAAGATGTTGGACTTACTGCATTTATTGAAATTGTCATCTTTTTTGTTATACTTGGTCTGGGCTTAGCATATGCCTGGAAGAAAAAAGCACTTACATGGGTATAAAGATAAAATCAATGGATTATGAAGACTTCAATGACAACGAATCGTTGGAGCTCTTTAAAAAAACAGGCAGTGATGGATTTTTTATGACCACTATTGACAGCCTGATTAATTGGGGAAGATCAAATTCTGTTTGGCCACTTACATTTGCAACCAGCTGTTGCGGAATTGAAATGATGGCAGCAGGTGCTTCCAGGCACGATTTTGCACGTTTCGGTATTGAAGTATATAGGGCTTCGCCTCGTCAGGCTGACGTAATTGTTATTGCCGGGACAATTGTGCATAAAATGGCACCTGTATTAAAAAGATTGTATGATCAAATGGCAGATCCAAAATACGTGATTGCCATGGGAGCGTGTGCCATTTCAGGAGGGCCTTTTTATACCAATACCTATTCAGTAGTTCGTGGTGCAGACCATGTAATTCCTGTTGATGTTTATATTCCCGGTTGTCCGCCAAGACCAGAAGCCTTGCTTTATGGAGTAATGCAATTGCAGCGCAAAATAAAAGCTGAAAGTAAGCAAAACAGAATGGAAACCAGAGATAATTTTATTTAGTAATCATGGAAACTTTTGATCATAATGCACTGCAGGAAACATTATCGGCCATGATGCCCGGTGCTGTTTTCAATACAAACCCTCAGTTTGTTGAAGCAGTTGTTCCTGCAAATGACTTGCATAAATTTGCACTTGAATTGAAGATGAATTCAAAAACTCAATTCGATTATCTGGTTTGCCAAACTGGCCTTGATAAAAACGAAGAATTAAGTGTAGTATTTCATTTACGGTCTACAAAACTAAATCATTCTTGCGTATTAAAAGTGATAACTTCCGATAGGATCAATCCTGAATTTGATTCAGTTTTTGATATTTGGAAATCTGCCGAATTTTTTGAGCGCGAAATCTTTGATTTATTGGGAATTAAATTTAAGAATCACCCTGATTTAAGACGGTTGTTTCTTGAAGATGATTTCGTGGGTTATCCCTTACGTAAAGATTTTGTTGATAACATAAATATTGTACAATAGCCTGTTAATATGGTTGAAAAAAGAGAAATAATTCTCGGCGAGAACGAACCGTATGTAATCAATATGGGGCCACAGCATCCATCTACCCATGGAGTGCTAAGGTTTGAGTTGAGCCTTAAAGGCGAAACCGTTTTTAAAGTAGTGCCTCATTGCGGATACATTCACCGTGGAATTGAAAAAATGTGTGAGTCAAACACATATCAGCAAATTATTCACCTTACCGACAGAATGGATTACCTTTCTGCACATCCAAATAATGAAGCTGTTAGCCTTTGCGTTGAAAAAGCGTTGGGAATTGAAGTTCCCGAGCGTGTTAAAGTAATCCGTACCATTTTATCTGAACTTGGCCGTTTGGCTTCACATCAACTATGGTGGTGTGCTTTTGGAATGGATTTAGGTGCTTTAACTACCTTTTTCTATGGTCTTAGAGATCGTGAAAAAATCCTTGATATTTTCGAAGAAAGCTTTGGTTCAAGATTGTTGCACAGTTATATTTGCCCTGGTGGATTGATGAATGATGTTCATCCTAATTTCAAACAAAGGATCAAAGATTTCATTCCTTATTTCAGGAAAAAACTTCCTGAATATGATCAATTATTGAGCGGCAATGTTATTTTTAAAGAACGTTCCAGAGGAATTGGCATGTTGAGTCTTGAAGATGCCATTTCATATGGAGTAACCGGACCATCGGGAAGGGGATCAGGTTTTTCTTGCGATATCCGTAAATCACAACCATACAGTGCATATGACAGAGTTGATTTCAAAGAAATCCTTTTTACCGAAGGCGATACTTATGCAAGATATAGAGTTAGGATTGCCGAAATGTGGGAATCCATGAAAATTCTTGAACAACTTGTTGACCAAATACCTGATGGCGACTATACTGCCAAAATGAAACCAATTATTAAGCTTCCTGAAGGGGAATATTACCAATCGGTTGAAACCGCTAGGGGCGAATTAGGTGTATACATTGTAAGTAAAGGGGATAAATTCCCGGTTCGGGTTAAATTCCGTACTCCAAATTTCAGCAATCTTTTTGCTATCAATCATATGGCTGTTGGACATAAAATTGCCGATTTGGTTGCAATCAGTGGTTCGCTTGATTTGGTTATTCCCGATATTGACAGATAAATTAGAACTTTATGAAATTTTTATACGATTTTTCAATTTTAACAAATTCAATTCACCAAATGCTGGCTGCTTCGCTATCGCCACTTTGGGTATTTATCATCGAACTTGTTTTGGTGGGATTGGTTTTTCTCGGATTTTATGCAATACTCGGTTTATTCCTCGTTTACCTCGAAAGAAGGGTTTGTGCCTTCATTCAAAACCGTTTAGGTCCAAATAGGGTAGGGCCACAAGGGATTTTCCAGACCATTGCCGACTTAGTAAAACTGTTATTTAAAGAATTGTTTGTTGTTCGCAAGGCCGATAAAATTCTTTTTAACCTGGCTCCTTTTATCGTCATCATTGCCTCGTTAATGGCCATTGGGGCTATTCCTTATGCAAAAGGACTTCACGCAATTGATTTAAATATAGGTGTTTTTTATATCCTTGCAGTTACTTCTCTTGGTGTTGTTGGAATACTTTTAGCAGGATGGTCCAGTAACAGTAAATATTCTTTGCTTGGCGCAATGCGCAGCGGGGCTCAGATAATAAGTTATGAACTTTCAGTAGGTTTATCTTTGCTTGCAGTCATCATTTTTTCAGGTTCCATGCAGTTATCAACCATTGTTGAAAGCCAAGCTAACGGATGGTGGATTTTCAAAGGTCATATTCCTGCATTTTTTGCTTTTGTTATCTTCTTAATTGCTGCAACCGCTGAAACAAACCGTGGTCCTTTCGATTTGGCTGAAGCCGAATCTGAATTAACAGCAGGATTTCATACAGAATATACCGGAATCAGGTTTGCATTTTTCTTTTTGGCCGAATACATGAACATGTTCTTGGCTGCTGCACTTGCCACTACTGTATTCCTTGGCGGATGGATGCCTTTTCATTTTTTTGATTTTAGTGGTTTCAACTATGTAATGGATTTTATCCCGCCATTTGTTTGGTTCTTTGGGAAAACTTTTGTGGTAATCTATATCATCATGTTATTTAAATGGACATTCCCACGTTTAAGGATTGACCAATTATTGACACTTGAATGGAAGTATTTGCTACCGCTTAATTTATTAAATATTATTGTAATAGCCTTCATCGTGTTGATGGGATGGCATTTTTAAGATAGCTATGAATCCTGTAATAAAATATTTTTCAGAAATAGTAAAAGGTGTTGGGACATTGATCACAGGCATGAAAGTCACCTCAGGCTATTTTATCCGACCCAAAGAAATAATTACTCAGAAATATCCTGAAAACAGGGATACCCTTATAATGCTTGAAAGGTTTAAAGGGGAGGTTGTTATGCCTCATGACGAGAACAATCAACATGCCTGTACGGGTTGTGGTATTTGCGAGATTAATTGTCCAAATGGTTCAATACAAATCTTAACAGCAAAAATTACCAATGCCGAAGGTAAATCTGTTAGAGTTATTGATAAGCACATCTATCATCTATCAATGTGCACCATGTGTGGTTTATGTGTAAAAACTTGCCCTTCGGACGCGATTGTGTTTGCACCAACCTTTGAACATGCTGTCTTTGATAGGAACAAGCTAACACTTCAACTTAATAAACCTGGTTCTTCAATTAAAAAAGGAGTTAAAGAATGAGTCTGTATGAAATAATGTTCGCGATTTTCGCGGCAGTCATTTTGGTGTTTTCAATCCTCACCATCACAACACGTCGTATTTTAAGGGCTGCTGTATATTTGTTATTTGTGTTGTTATCTACTGCAGGTGTTTATTTTTGGCTTCAGTATGAATTCCTTGCCGGTGTGCAAGTTGCACTTTATGCCGGTGGTATTGTAGTTATTATTATTTTCTCGATTTTGTTAACCCATCACATCGACCATAAATTCGATAGGGCTGCCTGGTGGAATATTATATCAGGATCAGCTCTTGCTATTGTAGGATCGGTCACTGCTATCAGCACAATTCTAAGTTATGATTTTAAACCAATAGCCAAGGTAGCTATTGATAGTTCTGTAAAAAGTATAGGAAATCAATTGGTTAGTACCGGACACAATGGTTACGTGCTGCCTTTTGAGGTAATCAGTATTTTATTATTGGCCGCTTTAATTGGAGCTATCGTAGTTGCTAAAAAAGAAGATACCAATTCAGAACCGATTTCAAAATAATTGAACATGGAGCATATACCTTTACAATATTTTCTTATCCTAAGTACCCTGATGTTTTTTATTGGCGTAGCAGGATTCATTATTCGACGCAATCTGATTACCATTTTGATGTCAGTTGAACTGATGTTGAACTCGGTGAACATTAATTTTGTAGCCATAAACCGCTACTTATATCCTGATCAAATGCAAGGGCACTTCTTTTCATTGTTTATTGTAGCTATTGCTGCTGCTGAAGCTTCTGTTGCTATTGCGTTGATCATCAATATTTATCGTAGGTTTGATACGATAGAAGTGACTGAAGTAAAAGAAATGAAATATTAATAACCAGAGGTTAATTCTTAACTATGAGTACTTTTAACTACACCATTTTAATTCCTGCTCTGCCATTGGCAATGTTTCTGCTGATTGGATTAACAGGTCATAAATTTAAAGCGCTGGTATCTGGTATTGCCGGCACTGCAAGTTTGGGTTTTATTACCATCTTATCTTATATTACCGCTATAAATTATTTCTGGGGAACAGGAATGGTAAATGATGTTTATCAAACCATTATTCCTTTCAATTTCGAATGGCTTAATTTTACCGAAACACTTCAGGTGAAAATGGGTGTTTTATTGGATCCCATTTCTGTAATGATGTTGGTTGTTATAACTACAGTTTCATTTGCTGTGCATTTATATAGTATTGGCTATATGAAAGGTGAAGTTGGGTTTAGCCGCTTTTTTGCTTTCTTATCGCTATTCTCGTTTTCAATGCTGGGACTTGTGCTTGCAACCAATATTTTCCAAATGTATATCTTTTGGGAACTGGTTGGGGTTTCATCTTTTTTATTGATTGGATATTATTATGAGAAACCTTCAGCTGTTGCAGCATCTAAAAAAGCTTTTATTGTAACACGTTTTGCTGATTTCGGTTTCCTTGTTGGTATTCTAATCTTATCGTACTTTACGGGAACTTTTGATTTTGGAATCCTTACAAATCCTTTAACATCGCCTGTAGCTTCCTTTGTTGGAACTTCTTTCATGGGTATCTCGGTTATTTCGTGGGCAATGATATTAATTTTTATGGGTGGTGCCGGTAAATCAGCCATGCTACCATTTCATATTTGGTTGCCCGATGCAATGGAAGGTCCAACTCCTGTTTCAGCTCTTATTCATGCGGCCACTATGGTTGTTGCCGGTGTATATTTAGTTGCACGGATGTTTGTGGTTTATCATCTTTGGGCTCCCGATGTTCAGGAAGTTATTGCATGGGTTGGTGGTATTACTTCTCTATTTGCCGCAGTTATTGCTATTACTCAATACGATATTAAACGGGTGCTTGCTTTTTCAACACTCTCACAAATAGGTTATATGATGCTTGCATTGGGCGTTTCAGGTTACGGTGAGCATGCTGGTGTAGGTTATATGGCTTCTATGTTCCATTTGTTTACACACGCCATGTTCAAGGCTTTGTTGTTTCTTGGTGCTGGTTCTGTAATACATTCGGTACATAGCAATTATATGTATGATATGGGCGGGTTGCGTAAGTATTTACCAATTACTCACATTACTTTTTTAATTGCCTGTTTAACTATTGCCGGTGTACCTTTCTTGTCTGGATTTTATAGTAAAGATGAAATTTTGGTAGCTGCGTTTGAACACAATAAAATATTGTTTGGAATCGAATATTTGGTTGCCGGTTTAACTGCTTTTTATATGTTCAGGCTTTATTTTAATATATTCTGGGGTGAAGACAAAGTATATCATCACACTCCACATGAGTCGCCATTGGTAATGACAATTCCATTGATGGTATTGGCTTTTGGTTCTATTTTTTCAGGATACTTGCCTTTCAGCCATTTGGTAACAAGCGATAAAATGGCTTTTACTACCCATTTGGATTACGCCATTGCAATTCCATCTATCTTAATTGGATTCCTTGGAATTGGTGTAGCCTGGATTATGTATAAAAAGAAAACAGATATACCTGATAGAATCTCTGCTGCATTAGGCGGATTTTATACTACAGTTTACAATAAATTTTATTTCGATGAAATATATCTTTTCGTAACAAGAAAGATTTTATTCAATATCGTATCACAAAGTGTGGCATGGTTCGACCGTCATATTGTTGATGGAAGCATGAATGGTATTGCCAACGTTGTTATTACCAGTTCAAAGAAAATTAAAAGCTTGCAATCCGGTCAGCTACAACAATATGCTGCTGTATTTGTTGCAGGCGCATTAGGATTGTTATTGTATGTTATTTATTTGCTAGGTTAAAATCAGAAATTAGTCATTTGAACTTGGAAATTAGAAATTAGTGTAAATGTCAATCAACAATAGTCAATATTCAATATTCAACATATATTTCTCATGAACATACTGAATTTATTAATTTTAATCCCAATTTTAACAGTAACAGGGATTGCCGTTTCCAAAAGCATGGATGCTGTGCGAAAAGTAGCAGCTATTGGAATGTTTTTGCAATTAATTACTTCCATTGTCATTTTGTTTGTTTATATGGGAATACGCAAAAGTGGCGTAACCGACGAAATGGTACTCATGTCAGATTATACATGGTTTACTACCATTAATATCCATTACACAATTGGTATTGATGGTATTTCAGCAGCCATGATTTTGCTTACATCTATTGTGGTTTTTGCCGGTATTTTTGCGTCTTGGGAAGTTTCAAATTTACAAAAAGAGTTTTTTATCTCTCTTATATTGCTTGCAACTGGGGTTTTTGGTTTCTTTATTTCGATTGACCTTTTTACTATGTTCCTTTATTACGAATTGGCGGTAATACCTATGTATTTGCTGATTGGGATTTGGGGAACAGGACCAAAAGAGTATTCTGCTATGAAACTTACCATTATGCTTATGGCGGGTTCAGCTCTATTAATTGTTGCTCTTTTTGGGATTTATTATCTGACAGGTCCTGCTGATGGTCAGCATACATTCAATTTATTGGAACTTGCTAAAAATACAATGAGCCTTCCTGCTCAACGTTTCTTTTTTCCATTCGCATTTCTTGGATTTGGGGTTTTAGGTGCATTGTTTCCATTTCATACATGGTCGCCTGACGGTCATGCTTCTGCACCAACAGCGGTTTCCATGCTACATGCTGGTGTGTTGATGAAACTAGGGGGATATGGTATTTTCCGTATTGCCATGTATTTGATGCCACAAGCTGCTGCTGAACAAGCCTGGATATTTATTATCCTTACCAGTACCAGTGTAATTTATGGAGCTTTTGGCGCCATCTGGCAAAAAGATTTAAAATATATCAATGCATATTCATCCGTAAGCCATTGTGGTTTGGTAATATTCGGTTTGTTGATGATGAACAAAACTGCCATGGACGGTGCAATTTTACAAATGATTTCACATGGTTTGATGACTGCACTTTTCTTCGCATTAATCGGTATGATCTATTCCCGAACACATACCCGTATCATCAGTGAAATGGGTGGTTTGATGAAAGTGATGCCATTTTTGGGCGTGGTTTATTTGATTGCAGGTTTAGCTTCTTTAGGTTTACCTGGATTAAGTGGTTTCGTTGCAGAAATGTCGATTTTCTTTGGTGCATTTCAGCACGATGATATGTTCCACAGAGTTGCGACTATCATGGCTATTTCAGCTATCGTTGTTACAGCAGTTTACATTTTACGTGTTGTTGGTATACTTTTACTTGGTCCTATCAAAAATGAGGAGTACAAACTTCTAACAGATGCTACCTGGTATGAAAAAATAAGCACTTTAAGTCTTTTGATAGCTGTTGCTGGTATTGGTATTTATCCAACATGGTTGTACAATATGATTTATGAAAGCATTGGGCCAATTGCAGCTAAATTGATTGTTTATTGATTATCGAATATTGATTATTGAAAGATTTATAATTGATAATTATTTAAAGATTGAAAATTGTTTAGTAATATTAAATTTTTCAATATAAAATATTCAATAGACAATATAAATGAATAATACTGATTTAAAAAATAGGTCAAAAACATTTGCTCATCGTTGTATTAAATTAACACTTGCTTTGCCTGATACATATTTGGCCAAGCATATTAAGGGACAATTGATCAGATCATCAACTTCTGTGGCTGCAAATTACAGAGCTTCGTGTCTGGCGCAATCAAAAGCAGGTTTCATCTCTAAAATGAGTATAGTCATTGAAGAAGTGGATGAATCATTTTTCTGGCTTGAATTTATAGTTGATGAAAGTTTATTAAAAAGAGATTTAGTGAATGATTTAATGAAGGAAGCAGCTGAGCTAACATCAATTTTCATCGCATCTAGAAAAACTGCATCAGCGAACTTGAAAAAATGAATAATGAATATTGTCTATTGATTAATCAATATTCAATAGACAATAAACAATAAACAATAAACAATAATCAATATTCAATAGGATATGAATTTTCAGGATTTATTACTTATGCAGCACGAATTGCTGCTAACACTGGCAGCCTTGGTGGTTTTATGTGTTGAGATTTTCTCGCCAGAAAATAATAAAAGGATGGTAGTGCCTTTGGCTGTTTTTTCTATGTTGTTAATTGCAGCTGTAAGTTTCTTTTTCCCAACTTCTGGAAAAGCATTTGGCGATATGTACCAAAGCGATACATTAAGAGGTGCAATGAAATCGGTACTTGATATTGCAACTTTGATTGTATTTCTTCAATCCTATGGCTGGGTAAACAAAGAAGAGAACAGGAATAAAATTTCTGAGTTTTTCATTATCATATTCTCCAGTTTAATCGGGATGAATTTCATGATTTCGTCGGGCGATTTTTTAATGCTTTATTTGGGACTGGAATTGGCAACAATTCCTATTGCTGCGTTGGCTGCATTTGATCGTTATAAAATGAAATCTGCTGAAGCTGGTATCAAACTTATTTTATCTTCAGCTTTATCTACAGCTATTTTGTTGTATGGTTTATCGATGATTTATGCCACAACTGGTTCAATCTATTTCGATGAAGTGAGAGCTGCTTTCAAACCTGATGCATTATCGGTTTTGGGAATGATTTTCTTTATTACAGGAATGGGATTTAAAATGTCGTTGGTTCCTTTTCATTTATGGACAGCCGATGTTTATGAAGGTTCACCAATTGCTGTTACATCATATCTTTCAGTTGTTTCTAAAGGTGCGGCTGCGTTTATCTTTACATTTGTGCTTTATACTGTTTTCCCTATTGCTTCTGAAATTTGGTTACAGGTTTTGGTTGTATTATCAATCGTAACCATGACCATTGGTAACCTTTTTGCCATCCGTCAGGGAAATATGAAACGATTTTTGGCTTTTTCGAGTATCGCGCAAGCAGGTTTCTTGTTGCTTGGTATTTTAGGCCAAGGTCAATTGGGAATGGGAACCGTAATCTTCTTTTTATTGGTTTATGTATTTACCAACCTTGCTGCATTTAGTGTGGTAGCTGCCATATCTGATGCAACCGGAAAAGAAGATATGACTGATTACAACGGATTGTACAAGACCAATCCCAATTTAAGCCTTATGTTGATGCTTGCCTTGTTTTCGCTTGCAGGTATTCCACCAGTAGCTGGTTTCTTTGGTAAGTTGTTTTTATTTAGTGCAATGGCAAGTAAGGGTTATTATATTGTTCTATTTATTGCAGTTATTAACGCAACCATTTCGCTTTACTATTATTTGTTACCGGTACGTGCCATGTTCATTAACAAAAGCGATAACCCGATTGAACATTTTAAATCAAATATATACTTAAAGATAGGACTTGGAATTTCGGTTGTTGGTATTCTTTTGACTGGTGTTTTCAGTATTGTATATGAGTATTTGATTTCTGTTAGCGCAGGACTTTGAAATTAGAAATTAGTCATTAGAACTTAGCACTTCGACTGCGCTCAGTGACCAAGATCAATTATTTTCACATTTAAGCATATCATTCATTTAAGCATAAAAAAGATGGCTCTAAATAAATTAAAACCCGTAGTTGAAGAGATAGAAGGTGTTCGTTGTATTGTTGTTGAAGCTGGAATTAATGAAGATCGTCTTAATTTTTTAAAGAAATTACTTGAGCTTAACGAATATACTGTTAAAATCAAAGTTGCCGAAGACAATACTTCCACCATTGGAGTTACTGATTTAATGTTTAACGCTGTGTTGGATGTTTATAAACGCAGATTAAAAAGTTTTACCGGTAAAAAAGTTACCCCAGCCTATTGGTTGCAGATTTCGGACTCTGAAACTGAAGACGAAGTGAATTATTATCACTTTAAAAAACAATAGGGCTTCGACTTACTTCGGCTTCGCTCAGTAACCGCCGCTCAGCCACCAATAAGAACTTAGAAATTAGGTATTAGAACTTAGATATTAGCTTAGCTAATTTTAATATTCAATAAGCAATAATCATTATACAATAAAAGCAGGTAATCAATTTTGAATAATTGATTATCTGCTTTTTTATTTTACCTAAAGGCGAAACCTTAAGCCAATCATGTGATAAATCATATTGATGCTGGCAGAATCATCATAGAAGATAATAGGACCAATGTAGAAGGTGTTAATACCAATAGGCCAAGTAATTATTCAAATAAATACAATAAAAACTCCAATCATGAAAGTATAAATACCTATAAGAGAAATGTTACTTTCCATAAAGCATGTGACAGCATCAATCTATCAGGTAACAATATATTTGAAGCAACTATTTGTAACAAAAAGACATGTCGAAAGACTTGAATTGGAAATGTTAATGCTTATGGAGCGAGTCGAAGGGCTTGAATAGCAAATGTCAATGCTTGAGAAGCAAGTCGAAGGGCTTGAGAGGCAAATCGAAGAGCTTAAGGGGCAAATGACAATGCTTGAGAGGCAAGTGTCATAGCTTGAGAGGCAAGTCGAAGGGCTTGAGAAGCAAATGTCAAGGTTTGAAAGCTATTCGATAGATGTTGTCTGGAAAGTCCTGAAAGTGATGGACATTGAGACTTCGGCGTGAGCTCAGTCGAACGCTTGTCGAAATGCGATGTACTGAGTTTATCGAAGTATATAAGCTATTGATTATCAATAATCGTTTCGACAGTGCTTCGACTAGGCTCAGCAAACAGCTCAACGTCCAGATAACACTTTTTAGACAGCCGCTTTATCATTTGAAGTATAAAAAATTATAATCCTGCTTGAACAATACAAAAGTGTAAGCAAATTCCAATTCATTATACCTGCATTTTAGTTAAACAGATCCTAACTATTATTGAAACACAATTTTCAATTACCAGTTTTCCATACAGATAACACCCATTACATAAGGAGCTATTAAAAATAAAGCATTTTAATTTGTTTTATAAAAATATATTATAGACCTTGTTGTATAAATAAAGAAATAATCACTTAAAAATTAACTTAATCATTTACTCATGAACCGCTTGGAAAAAACATATCAGGATATGGTAAAGAATAGTCTTTCCTTTTTGAATGATACAGAAAAAGTCTGGACAAAAATTGAAGTCATACGGGAAGATGTTGCCGAACTTTTGAAAATTGACAAAGAAATAGATGAGGCTGCAAAGGTGCAAAACGACAGCACCCCCGAAGGAAAAATAGCACAGAAAAGGCAGGACATGGCCGCATTGGGCAAATCGTTTTACCGCATGGGGCGCAATCTTTGTAATTTGGCAAAGAAAACCAACAACCAAGTATTGTTAAAAGCCGTCGATATTTCGGAATCTGGATTTATATCCGGCGAGGAAAAAGAATTGATTTTAAGATTTAGGGCAGTGCTTGCTGCTGCACGGTTATATGTTACAGAACTTGTCAAATACAATGTTGCTGCATCGGATTTGGATGCCTTGGATACCCGGTTAGCCTTGATAGTAAGTATGCCCGAAACCATAAGTGTAGCCAACAGTCAACGAAAAAGCGCTACACGTACCATCAAAGAACTAAATTCCGAAGCGCGCATCATACTCGATCGCCTGGATGATGCCATTGAGGGCATGATAAACGACGATAAATATATCGAGAACTGGTTCGATGTACGCAAAATTAAGGGAAGGCATGTAAGCAGCAAAAAGAGCAATGGAAACGGTGCAGAAGGAAAGCAACCTTTAAAATAACAAGTATAAGGTTTCACCTTATTTTAGCTTTGATTACTTTTTGATATGGAAGGAATATGCAAATGTTTTAATGTTTGCATATAGAAATGTTAGCGATATATAGTATTAAAATTTAAATTTTTATAAATGAAACAAATTTATTTTATTTTTCTTTTTGCAATTGCATTAAATAGCATAGTAAAATCTCAAGCAAATTATACAATAATGAATCAATATGTTAACGACATGGTTTATGATTCATTAATTTCAAAGGTTCTAATTTCAATCCCAAGCAAAGATTATATTCACGGGAATTCAATTGGATATATAGATCCAATATCGGCTTCATTATCAAATTATTATTTTATTGGGAGTGAACCAAGACCTTTAGCACTTACTGATAATTTGAAATATGTTTATATAGGAATAGATGGATCTAAGAGTGTTAAAAAATTTAATCTTGCAACGAATACTAATGAACTTACATTTACTGTAGGGTTTAATAATTTTGATGGACAATTTTATGCAGGTAATATATCTTGCAAACCTGGCACAGATTCGGTTGTAGCAGTGGCTCGGCGTGCGCAGGGAAATTCAAAAGGTGTTTGTATTTATAAAAATGGAGTAAAGCTAAATGATACAATAAGTTATTATCCAACAACAATTGACCTGGTTCACTTTTATAGTCCTACTGTTCTTTTTGGATTTGATAATTCAGATACAGGCTTTGATTTTACAACGATGTCGGTTGACTCTCAGGGTGTTAAAAAGGTCAATCATATTGGTAATCTTATGAATGGTTTCAATAATGATTTTTATATAAATAAAAATATGGCGCTTTCCGATAATGGAGATCTTCTTGATTTAACAGGTGGTTCTGCAACTTCGCTAGCAAAGATATCGATTCCAACAACCCAAGGATTTAATAAGGTTAGAGCTTGTTTTGACAATGGTTCTAATTTAGTTTGTTTTGCGACAAGAGGATTTTGGAATGACAGTCTTTACATTTTCAGATACAATTCAACAACATTTCTCAAATATGACCAAATTCGTGTTAATGGATTTAAGGACGAAGTAAATAAAATAATTTGCTGGGGAAAGTCAAAATACATTATCAGTACATTAGACGGTAAATTGCTTATAATTAATGGCATATTACCAACAGTAAATACTAAAACAACAGAATTCATTACTTCTTCTTCTGTGGTATGCGGAGGGGAAATTATTGCCGAAGGTAGTTCTATTGTCATTTCTCGTGGAGTCTGTTGGAGTACAAATGCAAATCCAACAATAGCAGATAATAATTTGATTTCTGGCACAGTAACTGTGCAATTCAGTACAACAATAAATGATTTGGCACCCAATACTACTTACCATTACAGGGCATTTGCCACAAATGATGCTGGAACAGCTTATGGAGAAGATAAAGAATTTACAACACTTGTTGCTTTACCAACATTAACGACAACTGCAATTTCTGGGATTACTTCAAATGCAGCAATAAGCGGCGGAAATATAACAAACGACGGAAACGCAACAATTACAACTCGTGGAGTCTGTTGGAGTACTTCACAAAGTCCAACAGTTGCAAATAACAAAACAAGTGACGGAACTGGTAGCGGACAATTTGCAAGCAATTTAACTGGATTGTCGCCAAATATAAATTATTATGTGAGAGCTTATGCAATAAATTTGGCTGGAACTGCTTACGGAGATGAAATTTCATTTACACCTTTGACAACTGGATTAACTCAAATTTCCGATAAAGATTTTTCAATTTATCCAAATCCAACAAATGATAAACTTTATATAAACGGATTAACAGAAAAAGCAATAATTTCAATCTTCGATCAAAACGGTAAATTATTTTTTAACAAACAAATTATTAATGACGAAATTGATATAAGTAATTTCCAAAATGGAATTTACATATTTAAAGTAGAAACAAATAAAGGAAAAATAACAAGAAAATTTATAAAAGAATAATCTGATTCATAAACATGAAAAAATAAAATAACTTGATAACTACTGAATTATATCGCTAGCAGTGGTTATCTGGCGATTTGCCCTATAAATTTCACAAGTCAAAGCCTCATCAAAAGGAAAAACAAACGGCATCACCTGGTTGTTGACCACAGGGCAAATTGATTGATTTGAAAATATATGATAAACTAGGTTTATTAAAGACGAACCCTTTCCAAAAGAGTTCGCCTCTGAATGAAACAGAAAGAAGAAACCTTTTAAAAGGTTTCTTCTTTAGCCAAGTAATAAAAGGTGAAACCTTTGAAAAAAAGACTTCGCCTTTTGTTAAAAGAAATATCATTCTTCGTTTAACCCTCCTGTTTCAAACAAATATTGCATAATTTAGAGGCTTAAAATATGAAAAGAATGATCTCTAAATTCCAAAACATAATCCTGTTTTCAATCGTTTTTTCTCTTGCCATAGCATGCAAGAATACTGAAGAAAAGGAAACTACCATAAAACCAAAAGCACAGGTTGAAATAGCAGGCATAAGCTATGGAACGGTCAAAGATAGCCTAACTTTTTTTGGCTCTACCTTTTATCGCCGGCACAATGAACTTGTTGCATCGTCAAACGGATATATTAAAAGTGTTCGGACTGCTCTTGGTCAGTTTGTTTTAAAAGGCGAAGTATTATATGTGTTAGAAACCAAGGAACAGCATGCCCTTTCGGGACAAACATTAATGGATGATTCACTCACAAACAAAATGTCTGAAATAAAGATTGTGACTCCTGTAAATGGTATTGTAAGTACATTTGATAAACAACAAGCTGGTGAATATGTGATGGAAGGAACGCAATTGTGTTCAATTTCAGAAACAACAGATTTTGCATTTCAAATCAACATTCCTTATGAATATGCTTCACTCGTTAAAACCGGAACACCATGCACAATTGTATTGCCTGATAATTCGAAACATAATGCAATTTTTACTGTCCGTTTAACCAATATGAATGTTCAGGCTCAAACACAAGTTTGGCTTGCTGTGAGCAATGATCGTCTTTCACTTCCTGAAAATCTTATTGTAAAAGTATTGATACCATTAAATAGTCCGTTGAAGGTGCAGATTATTCCACGAACCTGCCTGCTTGCAAATGAAATGATGACTGAATTCTGGGTAATGAAACTGATAAATGATTCAACCGCAGTTAAAACCATTGTCAAAACGGGTAAACGTGATACTTCACTTGTTGAAATTCTTTCGCCTGTTTTTAATGTTGACGATAAGCTGATCAGCAAAGGGAATTATGGACTTCCGGATACCGTGAATTTTATATTGAATCACTAAATAATAAATTCTAATAATTCCTGAAAACATGAAGTCTGCCGGCTATCATAAAATCTTATATAAACCCATCATTTTCACTGCAATTCTTGTGTTTATGGCAGGGGTGTATTCGTATATCCACATGCAAACCAATTTGTTTCCTGAAGTAAATTTTCCACGAATTGCATTAATGGTTGACGCCGGCCAACAGCCTATAGATCAGATGATGATAACTGTTACCAAGCCACTCGAAAGCGCTGTTAAAAGGGTTCAGGGTGTAACGCTTGTCAGAAGTGTAACCAGTCGTGGTAGTAGCACCATTAATGTTTATTTTCAATGGGGTATGGACATGAATAGTCTAAAAACCCAGTTGGAAAGCAGAATTATGGAAATACGGAATTTTCTGCCTGCTGATGTTAATATATCCATTGAAGCGATGAATCAATCGCGGTTTCCGGTATACGGTTTTACTCTTGAAAGTGATAAATATAGTGAAGTTGCACTTCGGGATCAAGCTAATTTAATTGTCCGCCCTGCATTTTCGCAAGTTCCCGGAATATCAAATGTTGTAGTGCTTGGTGGTAAAATTAAAGAATATGTTATTGTCCCTGATGTTTATAAAATGACATCGCTTGGAATTACACCAAATATCATTGTTAATGTATTTGCCAATAATAATTTTGTGTTGTCGAATGGATATATCAAAGGATATAACCGTCTTTATCTTTCGCTAACGGAAACCAGGATTGAAAATATTGATAAACTCGAAAATCTGGTTATAAAAAGTGATGGACAGCGTTTAACAAGGCTAAAAGATATTGCCCGTATTGAAATCAACGAGCAACAGGAACTTTTAAGTGTAAATGCAAATGGGCATAAGGCGGTTATTTTGGATTTGATAAAACAACCGGGAATTAACCTGGTGGATTTTGAAAAAGATGCTACTGCTAAATCTCTTGAAATTCAGAAATTGTTGCCCAAAGGGATTATTCTTAAACCATATTATAATCAAAGCGTTTTTGTAACAGAGAGTGCAAATAGCGTAATAGAAACTATTTGGGAAGGTTTGTTTCTTGCTTTTATCGTAATGGTGCTTTTCCTCAGATCATGGAGATCGAGTATGGTGGTTCTCTTTACAATTCCCGTTACACTTGCTTTTACAGTTGTGGTATTGCGCTTATTCGGAATAACTATTAATATCATGTCATTGGGTGCTATAGCTGCTTCCATCGGGCTTATCATTGATGATGCCATTGTTATTATTGAACAAATTTATCGAACGCATGAGGAATTTCCCGAAAAAGATAGATATACAGTTGTTGCAGAGTCTATAAAGGGACTTTTTCCTGCCATGATAGGTTCTTCGCTTTCTACCATTGTTATTCATTTTCCATTCAGGTTAATGAGTGGCCTTGCCGGAAGCTTTTTCCGCGAACTTTCCGATACCATGCAAATTACCATGGCTTGTTCCTTTTTTGTAACTTGGTTGGTCCTTCCTGTTTTACATATAGCTATTGGTTATAAACATACTAAAAAACCACAAAGAGAGGATGCTGAACATTCTGTAAAAAGACTTAGATGGCTTACATGGTTGATTCATCGACCGATACTTGCGGGCGTTTACATTATTATTTTGGGATTTGCAGCATGGTGGGCAGTAAGTAAAATGGAAACTGGATTTCTACCAGACCTTGATGAAGGGTCAATTGTGTTGGATTATTATTCACCTTCAGGAACTTCAATAGAGGAAAGTGAACGGTTGTGCCAGGCAATGGAAAAAATTGTGATTAATCATCCAGACGTAGCTTCTTATTCTCGCAGATTGGGGGTCAATATGGGATCTTTTACCATTCCATTTAATGTGGGCGATTACCTGATACAATTAAAAAAGGATCGAAAGAAAACTACAGAAGAAGTAATTTCGGATTTGAGGGCAAAGATAAACCGCGAAGTTCCTGCTATGTCGGTTGATTTTGGTCAGCGGATTGCCGATTTACTTGGTGATTTGATGAGTGTTCCACAGCCCATCGAAATAAAAATATTTGGAAATGATTATAAGATATTGGCAAGTTACGCGCTAAAGGTGGAAGAAATAATGGAAAAAGTGAAAGGAGTTGCTGATATCGAAACTGGGCTGGTTCCCGAGGGTCCAAGTCTGATCATTGTACCTGATCAGGAAAAGCTTAGCAGATATGGTATTGCACTCACTGATTTTCAAATGCAGATGAGTGCTTATACCGGAGGCGTTCCTGTTGGGATGAATGCAGGTATTCCGGTACCTTCTCCAACGCAATCAGCGATGACCAGCGGTTTACAGATAGGCCAGATTCAGGAAGGTGAACTGATGCGACGTACCATTTTACGTTTTATTGATTACCAAAAGAATGACGTTGAATTGCTGAGGAAGCAATTGATTTTTCTTCCTGATGGAACCACAAGACCGTTGGAATTCTTCTGTTCCATGCATGTTTTACCTGGTGAAAGCGAACGAATGCGTGAAGATTTAAAGTCGGTAGTTGCTGTTACAGCGCGTCTGGATAATCGTGATTTGGGAAGTGCGATAAAAGAAATTAAGAAAGAGATTGAGAATAAAATTGCTCTTCCACAAGGATTCAATGTTGTTTATGCTGGTGCATATGCCAATCAGCAACAATCCTTCGATGAACTATTCAGAGTGTTGGCAATGGCCATTCTTTTTGTTTGCACCGTACTGATGTTTCTTTTTAAAGAATGGCGAATGACCTTTCTTATCATTTTTATATCCGTTGCAGGAATTTCGGGATGTTTGATAGCACTTTACATAACTGGCGTTCCATTGAATGTTAGCAGCTACACTGGCATTATTATGATTGTTGGGATTATGGCTGAAAATGCAATATTTACTGTCAACCAGTTTAAAACAAATCTTGCTGCAACCGGCGATGTTGATCATTCAGTAGATTTTGCAATTGCAATAAGGCTTCGGCCTAAACTGATGACTGCCTGTGGGGCGATATTGGCCTTATTTCCGCTGGCTCTGGGGTTAGGATTGGGTGCTCAAATGCAACAACCTTTAGCTATTTCTGTAATTGGTGGGTTCATATCAGGGCTTCCGCTGTTATTATTTGTTTTCCCAGCCTTTTTGAGGATTATTTATGCGAAAAAGAATAATTCACGAGTAATAATTAATTAAGGATAAGCTAACACTGTCAGGTTTTTCAAACTCTGACAGATTCCAGATAAAACATTCTTTAAAGTATAAGAGAACCTACAAACAGAAGATTCTTACCTTTGAGCAAAAGAGGATAAAGCAGCATATCAGTGCGACCAATGGTGCATTGCTGCCCGTCTGACAGACTTGATCCAAAAGGTTTGATTTAAGTATTGATGAAAGCAAGTACCTTAATTCTTGCTATGCTCGTTTGGCAGGATAATATTAGCCATAATACCTTTTGTGCCTTATCCTCTCATTCTAAAACAAAATTCATCTTCTTATGACAAATGTAAAGAAAAAGAAAATTGCATCAAAAAAAGCAGTGCTTGAGCGCATTAAATTTAATGCAGCAGGGATTGATTTGAGTTCCCAAGACATGTATGTTGCAGTGATTGACAAGCCCGTAGTCAAATTTTCCACCTTCACTTTTGGTATTAAAGAGTGTGTAAAATACCTGCAAACAGAAAACATCGGGTCTATTGCCATTGAAGCAACAGGGATTTATTGGTTCCCAATTTATGAAGCCCTCGAAGAAGTCGGATTTGAGATTTATATTGTAAATGGCCGGCATGCAAAAAATGTCCCAGGCCGGAAAACAGATGTCCTTGATTCTGAATGGCTGCGTGAATTGCACACTTACGGACTTTTGAGGGCATCCTTTATCCCAAAGGAAGAAATCAGAAAGTTGAGATATTATATGCGGCTGCGAAAAGACCACATAGCATCCAAAGCCGCATGTGTCAACCATGTGCAAAAAAAATTTAGATGCAATGAACATAAAACTCCACACAGTCATCAGCGACATCATGGGCGAAAGTGGGCAAAAGGTGGTAAGGGCAATTGCCAATGGCGAAACCTCGGCAGAAAAGCTTACCGGGCTGTGCAATGCCGATATGCAAAAACGAAAGGGCCCTGAAATATTAAAAGCCCTTGAAGGAAAGTTCAGAGAAGAGTATTTATTTGCACTTAACCAGGCATTGGACATTTATGATTTTTTCTTTGAAAAGATTAGGGCTTGCGATAATCAAATCGAAAACTTGCTGTTTACAATGACAAAGCAGAAAGAGGAACCTCATGATTTAAGTGCATCTAAAAGCATAAACCACAATATGCCTCAAATAAAGGATTTTCATTACCTGATGGTTAAATTGTCAGGAAATAAAGATGCTACATCAATTGCAGGCATAAATGATTATTCGTTTCTCCAGATTATCTCTGAAACAGGATTGGATTTACAGGAAAAATGGTTAACCAACAGCCATTTTACTTCGTGGTTAGGTTTAGCGCCCCCTTTAAATAAATCAGGAAAAGGACCAAGGCAAAAAAAGAAATTCAAGAGGCAAGTAAACAATGCAGGTGAGATTTTCAAACAAATAGCACAAAATGTTGGAAATGGAAAACATTGTGCTTTGTCGGGTTTTTACAAAAGGATAAAAGGACGCAGTGGTGCATCAATAGCAAATAAAGCAACAGCAAGAAAAATAGCAGTTTACTATTACGACTTAATGACTAAAGGTTTAAATTTTGTTGAAGAAGGTATTAAAAGGTATGAAGAACGTTACAAAGCCCAAAAGCTTAAATATTTGTTCAAACAAGCTCAAGAATTTGGATTTGAATTAGTTTGTGCCTGAATTTATCAATTAAACATAACCAAACCAATTCACAATTAGGGTTAGTGAATGGTTTGATATTGCAATCTTACGAATGAAGATTGTTGATATGATATGTCCTGACTCAAAACTTAAATTTTGATATAGTCTTAATACTTAAGACTATATCAAAATACTTCTTTCAGACTGGATGGTTCTTTGGCAGGTTGGAGGATAGGTAACCTGTCAGTGTGCATTGCACCTGACAGTGTTAAAAATATTCGATTATAATTTAACTTTAAAATCAACTATCTATACTAAAATAATGTAAACTAAGTTTTAATTAAAGACAAACATCCCAGAATTAAAATTGGTAAAGCAAACTAATAGTTGAAAATAATGGCTAATTTACTTTTCGTCACAATCGTTTTTGGCCTTACCCTAAACATCAATGCCCAACAAAAAATTGTTGTTAAAAATGTTGGTCATCAAAGTGTTGTAAAAAGCCTTGCCTTTAGTCCGGATGGAAAATACCTTGCTGTTGGTGGCGATGACAATACAATTAAAGTTTGGGATTTACAAAATGGAAAACCCCTTACTGCTTTAAAACACAATGGTGCTATTAATAGTGTTGCTTTTAGTTATGATGGAAAATATCTGGCATCGGGCAGCAATGATTCAACTATCAAAATATGGAATGCGCAAAATTGGATAGAAATACGTACTCTGCCCAAAGAAAAATCTGCCATAAAAACAATTTCTTTCAATCCTGACGGAAAAATCCTTGCTTCAGGTGGTTATCAATCTATCAAACTATGGAATGTAAAAACCTGGAAAGAAATCCATTGCATTGCAGCACACACTTCTTATATATCAAGCATATCCTTTAGTTCCGATGGGAAGTACCTTGTTTCGGGAAGCGAAGATTGCAAAGTCAAGCTTTGGGATGTAAAAACCAAAGAAGAAGTGCGCAACATGGATGCAAATTCACAGTGGGTAAATTGTGTATCCTTTAGCCCTGATTGCAAATATGTAGCTTTCGCCAGCTCAGATAAAACTATCGGATTGTGGAATTTCGAAAGCAAAAAGAAAAGTATTACAATTCTAAAACAAAATGGTATTGTTAAAAGCATAGCTTTCAGTCCCAATAGTAAATATTTGGCTTGCGGAGGTCTGGATAAAAAAATTAAACTTTGGGATATACAAGCCGGATATAGTTTACATACTTTGGTGCAAAAGGTTGTTGTAAATAGTATTTCTTTTAGCCCTGATGGAAAATATATTGCCTCTGGCAACGACGATGGCTCAGTTGTTATTTGGGAAACATCAACTGGCAATCAATTGATTACAATGATAGGAATGTTGTCAGATCAAAAGGATTGGATTGTATTTACTCCTTCCGGAAAGTATGACGGCATTAATTATAACAAATATTTGAAAGGTGCTTCGGGTGCTCAGTTGAATGAACTTCCGACAAATGATGGCAATTATTTGTCGGGCATCCTTGCAGAAGTTTTTGGGCATAAACAAGTGCAGCCTGATAGAACCCCGCCAACCATTACCATAAATTCTGAATTAAACTTTGAAGTTTCGCAAAATGAATATACGATTAGCGGCAAATCGACAGACGAAAGCGGAGTATTATTGGTTTTGGTTAACAGATTAAAAGCGGATAATGATAGTGGAAGTTTTAGTTGTCAGGTTAATTTAAATGAAGGGCTTAATACAATTCAAATCTATGCATACGATAAGTTTGGTAATATGAACAATAAAACCGTAACAATTACCTTTAAACCTTCTCTGCGAAAAGATTATGCGTTGATATTTTATGAAAGTGATTATACAACCAGTAACTTGCCAAACCTGAGAGGTACAAAAAAGAATGCAGATACTCTTTCAAGCATTTTGCAAAATAAATATGGATTTGAAACACATGTTTTTCCAAATTATACAGCATTACAAATAGAAAAAACTTTGAGTAGATACAGCAAAAAGAGTTATTCACCCAATGACCAATTGTTGATTTATTTTACAGGACACGGCCAAAAGGGAAATGCCGATACAACCGGTTATTTGTTGTGTGCCAATAACACTAAAATGACTCATAAAGAGTTTAATACATGGTCAGGAATAGATTCGTGTCAGCATATATTAATGGTTCTGGATGCTTGTTACAGTGGCTTGGGATTAAGTATAAATATGATTGGAGATACGCCGCCGCAATATAATCCAAGAACAAAGGATGAATATCTGAAGGAATTATTCAAATTTAAGCCTGCACGAAAGGCTTTAACTTCGGGTGAAGGAAAAGTTTCCATACCACTCGATGGTATTTCGGAATTTACTGAAGCTTTTATCCTTGCACTGAAAAAGAATGAAGGTAAATTATTTAATATACTTACTTATAACGAATTGAAAGCTAAATTAGGGAATGATTATTTAAAATTAGAATCAGGGAAATTTTATAATGACGACGAATCGGATGGGACTTTTATTTTTATGAAAAAATGAGGTTATGAAAAGAAAAATTTTAGTATCGCTGATGGTATTTTTAAATACATATATGTTTTCTCAAACAATTGATGATTTTACAATTGGAAGAATAAACAAAGAACTTGAAGAAAAGGGCATTTCACAAGTATTCGTATTTAGGGATATTGTTGTGGATAGTGTAAATCATATTATCCGTATTCAGTTTGAATTTAATTCGCCTGATGCTGCCAGAAATGATACCTTGTGGCGTATTTTGAAAAATGATTTTCAAAAGCAGAAAAATATGGATATTCGTGAGTATTTGTATTTCTATAGTATCAATGTATTTAAAATCACTGAACCAAAGAATGTTTTAGTCGAAATCCGTCAATCTTTTATTAGTGAAGATTGCCCTTTTATACAATATTATTATAATGAAGATACGAAGCGATTCACAGGTGATGAGAAAGAAAAAGTGTGCATGGCTGAATATAAAAAGGCAATTTTGTTAAATTCATTTGTCTATTACGATAAAATTTTTCTAATAAACAATACAGATCTGGCAATTGATAATTATTACAATTTGTTAAACAAGTATTTTAGAGGATTTTATACTAAAGGTGGATTTGAAAAGAACAGTAAAAATCAGGAATTCAAATCCATGTATCGAAGAATGGACCCGACACTGAAATTTGAAGTACAAAATCTTCAGAAGGAAGTACTGAACGATGCTGGCGAAAATTTTGTATACAGCATTCTCAGATTTATTTATGACAAGAGTTATCTTCCATATGAATATCTTAAATTTGAAATTAAATTAGAACCTCAGAAACAAACCAATCAGATGGAATTAGACGTGAAAATAACAGGACGTTATGGTTCAGGATTTTACGAAAACTGGCGTTGGGAAACCATGAACGATATGGATAGGGGTTTTCCTGCATATATTGACGATTATGCAAAGAAAATATCTGATGAAATAGTTAGAAAAATTACCATTTATAAAGATTATGGAAACTAATAAAACCAAACACATGAAAGAAAAAACATTAAAAAACATCATTTTATTCCTGATGTTATCGGCTAAGCTTTTGATAATAGGTTTAATTCTGTTTCATTATGCAACACAAGGGCTGGAAAAGAACGAAACATATTCTATTATTACACTTATTTTACCGCTTTTTATGGTTTATCTTACCATAATCATAAAAGATTTACTTTCTAATCCTTTCAAATCTACTGATAGTAAGGAAAAACCTAAGATTGTAAAAGGTTCAATAAGTGCAATAACCTTTATTATATTTCCAATTTATTTCATAGCCTTGGCTTATTGTATCAATCAAACAGCTAAAGGCGAAATGCAGACCGACGATCTGCAAAAAGTATTGGGTTTAATCGAAAGTGCATTTGGAGTTTATATCGGACAGATTATCTTTACGCTTTTTAAGCAGAAAGAGTAGAAAGGGATAATAAGCGGTTTTAAAAGATGAAACCTTTATAAAAGATTTCATCTTTAGCACTTGTATAAGTATTTAATGATTGAAATAAATTAATATAAATAAGATGAAAAAATTTTTAATGATCTTTTTGTGCCTGGGGTTTTTACTCGGCACATCTTCTTGTGTTGTGATTAATAAAAAAGACAACGGAAAACATAAAGGGTGGTATAAGAGTCCAAATAATCAAAATAAGTCAAATAATTCAAACAATTCCAATAAATCAAATAAGTCGAATCAAGGAAATTCAAGCAGTAATAAAAAGAAATAAAGCGTGATTTTAAAGATGAAACCTTTACAAAAGATTTCATCTTTAGCAACCGTCAAATATTCTATAATCAATTAACAAACAAACACATGATGAATCAATCTATTTTAATTACTACAAGCAATGCCTTGGAAGGTTACAAGGTTACAAAGCAATTGGGCCTGATCCGTGGAATAACAGTTAGATCAAGAAGCCTTGTAGGTAACATTGCCGGAGGTTTTATGACATTATTTGGTGGCAGAAGCGTCATTTACACCGAATTATGCGAAAAAGCCCGTGAAGAAGCCTTGCAACTAATGATTAGGCATGGAAAAGAAACCGGTTGTAATGCCATAATTAATATGCGTTATGATGCCAATGAAGTAATGAACGGACTTACTGAAGTGCTGGCTTATGGAACAGCTGTGGTGGTTGAGCCAATTAACTAATTTTCATATATTCGTGTCCCAATAAATATCATACACAACAAACCAATATTCAGACCATCAGAAAAGAAATGACCAATATCGTGAATCAAACAGATATGAAAAAACTCATTGAGTTGGATGGAATATTTGCTTTGATTTACGATAAATATGGTCCACCGCCAAACTGGACAAGACCACAGGGTTTTGTGTCTTTATCCAGGATAATATTGGAGCAACAGGTAAGTTTGGCTTCGGCAAATGCACATTATCTTAAATTGAATGATTATTTGAAGGAGTTTGTTCCAAATGAAATTTTAAAGCTTACGGATGAGGAAATGAGAAATTGTCAGATAAGCCGACAAAAGGCTAAGTATTTGCGTGCTTTATCATCTGCAATATTGGATGGAAATATTGATTTGGAGAAATTGACAGAGATGGATCATTCACAAATTCGCAAGCAACTTACAAATATCAATGGAATAGGCAATTGGACTGTTGATATTTATTTAATGTTTTGCCTTCAGGGAAAAGATATTTTTCCTGAAGGCGATATTGCCATTATCAATACCATTAATGAATTAAGTGAAGCCAAAACAAAGGAAGAAAGAATATTGCTTTCTGAAAAGTGGAAACCATATCGTTCGCTGGCTACTTATTTTTTGTGGCATTATTATCTCAAAAAGAGAAATAGAATTTCAACGTGACCAATAGCAGATTTCATTTGGCAAAATGCTTTCATTACCCTTTTTTTATCGATGGAAAGCCAACCGCAAAAGTGAAATAAAAAATGATGACCACTGTTACAATTCCTGTTATTAAAAAGGTATAAAATGCACCGAACTGATACCAGATAAGGCCAGCAAATAGACTAGCCATTAAAGCACAAATGCTTTGAAATCCCGAATAAGTTCCAATTGCAGTGGCTGTATCTTTTTTGTCTGTTATATTGCTAATCCATGCTTTTGAAATGCCCTCGGTTGAAGCGGCATAAATCCCATAAAGAAAAAATAAGCCAAAATAAACATAGATATTCTCATTTACTGACATCCCAAAATAGACGAATGAAAATAGGATTAGACCTAGAATAAAAATCTTTTTTAGCCCAAGTTTATCAGCTATAATTCCCATTGGAAAAGCAAATAGAGCATATATCAAATTGTAAAAAATATAGGCCGCAATAACCATGGTATCCGAAATTCCTGCTTCTTTAGCTTTGAGGAGCAGAAAAACATCCGAGCTGTTGAATAAAGCAAAAGCTAAAAGTCCAATCACAACTTTACGATAAATCAGCGGACTTTGTTTCCAATAATTTAAAAAGGAGAAGAAATGGACTTTTTCTTCTGTTTTTTTTATCGATGGATTTTTGTCTTTAAGTAACGATGATGCTCCTATTGCTAATATTCCAGGGATAAATGCAATAAAAAACAAAGTTTTATAATCAGCCGGGAAAAAGTACAAATAAAGTAAGGCAAGTGCCGGCCCTAAAACAGCTCCCAATGTATCCATTGAACGGTGAAACCCAAATATTTTACCTTTTGTTTCAGGGGTTGCTTCCTGCGAAAGAATGGCATCGCGGGCACCTGTTCTTATTCCTTTTCCAAAACGGTCAATGGTTCGTGCAAAAAATATCCATAAAGGATAGATAAATATTGCCATCATTGGTTTGGAAATGGCGCTTAAAGCATATCCAATACGGACAAAAGGAACTCTTTTACCTGAGTTGTCAGAAAGTTTGCCAAAATAACCTTTGCTTAGACCGGCGGTGGCTTCGGCAATACCTTCGAGTATTCCAATCAACAATATTGAGAAACCGATGCTTTTTAAATATACAGGCATAATGGGGTAAAGCATTTCGCTGGCCATATCAGTGAACAGGCTTACAAGCGATAATATCCATACGGTTCTGGTAATGTATTTCAATGGTTTTGGTTTTAGTTGTTAAATCAATATATTTTCAAATGTAATGAAAAATTGAAGATATAGTCTTGGATAAACTTTAATGAAACCTTATTTTTATATAGTTACAAAAACTGCATTTGCTAGGTGAAAACAGAATCGCATTGGTTATTATAATTTTCATTTAGAACATTGATTAATGCAAAAATAATAACAGCTGCCAGCTTTGCCGTGCTATTATCCTGATCAAAACGAGGTGATACTTCAGCAATATCAAAACTGACAACTTTGTTGGTTTTTAAAATCTCTTTAAGAAATATAAGAACAAGCTCCGCATTCATGCCTAATGGTTGTATTGCAGATACTCCGGGAGCAAAAGAAGAATTAAACACATCGCTACAAATTGTCAGATATATGTACTCGTTTTTGTCAATAAAACTGTGAATATCAGCTAATATATTTTTATAATTGGGTTCGATAAAATCTTTTGCAAGGATATATTTAGCATGAAGTAAATCTGCCTTTTTAAATAGGCTGGTTGTATTTGCACAAAGTTGAGCACCTAAACACATATATGAGAACTGTCGTTTTTGATCAGAACAAATATCTGCAATTTGCGAAAACATGGTACCTGAAGAACCTCCATCTTTATGTGGTCTAAGATCCAAATGTGCATCAAAATTAATTATACCAAGCGTGAGATTCTTATTTTTATTATTTTCAAAATGACTAATAATTCCATTATAATGCCCAAATGCTACTTCATGACCTCCTCCTAAAACAATTGGGAAAAAATTATTTTCAAGAATTATTTTAATCGCAATTGTTAATTGGGATTGAGCTTCCTCCAAATTGTTTTCAATGCATATGATGTCTCCTGCATCATAAATTGCAGTGTTTTTTCCAAATGTAACTGGTAAATTCGCAAATGCCTTTCTAATATATTCAGGTCCTTGTTTAGCACCAGTGCGTCCGAGATTTCTTCTAACTCCTTCGTCACAGCAAAAACCAATTATACAAATATTTAAAATCGATGGTTCAAGTTTTAATGATTCTGGTTTTGTTATATCTATTATTTGAATAATTTGATGCATCCTGAATGAGTCAATATCATTTGGATCATCGATTCTTCCAGTCCAGAATTTATTATCTGTGACATTGTAATTTTTCAACTTCATATTTGGTTTCAATTAGAACAAAAGGCTATTAGTGAATATTAAAATATTCAGCAAAGGTAATAATTCAAACTTTTACTAATCAGATATAGTAACTATTCAAATGGTTTAATTTATTGTGACGAAAGATTTCAGTTTGACAATTTTTTAAATCGGTTCTTTAATCGTCGGAATTTCTATGGTTTACTTAAATTTATAGATACTATTGATTACAACTTAAATTGAAATACATTTTAAATAAATTTCTTTCTAAATTGTGTTTATATTATTTTCATTTTATGTAACAACACCAAGAATGATAACCAAATAAAAACGAAGATTTTAATCTAATCTTTTCCGAAGAAGAAAAATTCGATTTAGACTTTGAAAAGTTTTAGTACATTTGGGTTTTATTATTTTAACTAACAAAAATAGATATTTGATAAATTATAATTTACATTTATAATTTTTCAGTTTTATTCTTCGATGGTTGTTAAAATTATCTAATATAAAAATAGGAGAGATGAAATTTGCTAGATTATTATTCGTATTTATTCTCGTTTTAATTGGGTTTTCAAATTGCAATGAACAAAAAAGTCAGTTTAAAGTCGGGTTTCTTGTACCAACTTTGGAATCAAAGCGGTATGCTAAAGAGAGTGGTTACTTTCAAGAAAAAATAAAAGAATTTGGAGGAACTGTTATTATAAAAGATGCTGAAAGAGATGAGTCAAAGCAATACCAACAAGCAATTGAACTTATAAATGAAGGTGTTGATATTCTGGTTATCAATGCAGTTAATGCAAATACTTCTGCTGCAATTATTCGCGATGCCCATAAAAAAGGTATAAAAGTAATTGCTTACGATAGATTTATAAAAAATTGTGAACTGGACTTTTTCATCACCTTTGATGGTGAAAAAGTTGGTGAATTGCTTGCAAATTATGTGGTTGATAAAGTACCACAAGGCAATTATGTAATTTTAAATGGAGATAAAGGAGATGAAAATGCAATACTTTTTCAAAATGGGGCAATTAAAGTATTAAAACCATTTATTGATTCTAAAAAAATAACTATTGTCTACTCCGGATTTATGGATGACTGGCTAGGGATAAATGCTGCATATTATACCGATAAAATCTTGGAATTCAGTAATGTCAAAATCGATGTAATTATTTCGATGTACGATGGTTTGTCCGATGGAATTGTTTCAGTGTTAGAAACCAAGGATTTGAGTGATAAAATTCTTGTTACAGGGCAAGATGCCGAAATTGGCGCATGCAATAGAATAATGAATGGAAAACAGGCAATGACGATTTACAAACCAGGAAAACTGTTGGCATATAAATGTGCCGAAATTGTTCTTCAACTTGTTAAAAATGAAAAAATTGTGAATCTGAAGTATATAAATAATGGCAGAATTGACGTACCTTCTGTGATTCTTGACCCTATGGTTGTTGATAAAAACAATATGGAATTAACAGTGGTTGCAGACGGCATGTTAAGCATGGAGGAAATTATGAATTACAAACATGAATAGTATTTTATTTGTATATTTCCATTTTATAAATAATATAGTTTAGTCTATCATTTTCTGTCCAAATCATTAGGTCAAAAATATTATATTTTACTTTCTATAATTACAAGATCCCTTCGCTAATAAATCGTTAGTTTATTAACAATATTTTTATTAATTTTAGAGTTAATATTCAATAGTTTACCTCTAAAAATAAAAGCTATGTTAACTAAATTTCCTTTTCAAATTGTTATGCTTGTTTTTGTAATTTCGTGCAATAACAATAAAAACAATCAACAAGATCAAAATGTTCAAGATACCTTGAATCAAGCCAGAATAATTAGAGATGGTGAAAAATTTTTTGAAGGAATTGATCTTCCCCACTTTGTTTACAGTATTGAAACGGATAAGGAACAAAAGTTAATAACTCCGACCGGGACTGAGATAATGGTTCCGAAAAATGCTTTTGTCGATAAAGCAGGAAAAGAAATTAAGAGTAAAGTAACTTTAAATTATAAAGAAATAAGAACACCCTCAGATATTATTATTGAGAATGTAAATATGACTTATGATAGCGCAGGTGTGAGTTATCAATTTCAAACTGCGGGGATGTTTGATTTAAGGGCATTTTCCGGAAACGAAGAAGCATTCCTGAAAAAGGGGCAGCATATTGAAATTAGCTACATTTCAGACAAATCAGGAGATTTTAATTTTTATCATTATAATGGAAAGTGGGATTATGAGTGTCCTGCAAAAACAGATTTACCTTTAAATGAACAAAAGTTAAAAAAAACTGGAGCTACTGCATTAAAGCCTGTATTGGCCGATCCCTCAAATGATTTGATTATAGATATCAAAACAAATTATTCTAAAATCCCGGAATTAAGAAAATACAATAAAATAATTTGGAAATATACTGGCAACCTAAAGAAAGATGAAGTAGCAAGTATTTTGTCATCAAATGTTTACAATCCAGAATTGGTATCTTCAAATAAAGCGGGTGAATATCTTTATAGCTTTAAATCTAGAACCGGAAATTACGAGTTTCCTATAGCTCCAGTGTTCTCGCCTAAAGCATTTCAAAAAGCTTTAAATCAATATAATTCCGAATTGGAAAATAACGGCATTATCAAAATTAAACGAACTGTAAATGTAACTGAATTGGGATTAATGAATTACGATAGGATATACCACCGTTCGGATGCTGTTTTGGTTAATGCCGATTTTAAATTGAATAACACTAAAATTGAGGGCCTTCCATTATTCCACATCACCGGCGAAGATGATGTAATTGTTCGGCTTGAAAAAGATACTAAAATGTATTATTCTCCAGCTCTAAAAAATAAAATAGTTGCTATTTTGCCCGGTAAAAAGGTAGCGGTATTAAGTACTGTGGAGTTTTTAAAATCTGTGAAAGCGGCAAATAATCGACAACAAATTAATTTTGATCTTAAACAGCTTGATGTTGAAATCAATTCAGCTGAAGATTTGAATAAAATTATCTCGGAGCTTTAATTTTTGAAATTGATAATTTGAACTTTGATATTAGTAATTCATTGTTCAATCCATATTTTAAGATTCTGTTTTCAAAGAATAAATCTATCAATTATGATGTTGATAAATAGATATTTATCAATTTTATTCCTTTTGCTTTTTATTAATATTGCTTTAGCACAAGATGAAATTGTTAAGGTTTTTAAAAATGGTAAATGCGCTGTCATGGATACCAGCCTCAACTTATTAGTGCCATATCAATTTGATGATATTAACATAGTTAATAAAAAGTATTTCATTGTAAAATTGAATGGTTATTATGGTTTGTTTGATAAAACGAATAAACAGATACTTCCAATTCAATATCAATCTATCCTTTCCGAATCAACAAAAAGTGTTATTGTAAAACAGCAAAATCTTTTTGGAATCTGTGATTTTGATGGTAAGGAATTGATAGGATGCAAATATGATAGTATTGTTATGCTAGATTCCAATTTTGCTATTTTGAAAAAACAAGACCAATGGCAATATTTCAATTTGCAAGTGAAAGGAATTTCAGGCAATTATGATAAAATCTCCAAACTTGGTGAGTTTTACTTTCTTTTACAAAAGGGTAAAGATAAAAGTGTCTATTTTGCACCTTCAAATTCCCATTCATCATATTATACACAAATCGACAAAATCAGGAATAATTTATTTTTTTGCTTGAGTTCCAATAATCAAAGAATTGTACTTTATAATAAACAACAATTTCAGATCTTTCAAACAGATAGCTTTTATTTTAAGGAATTGAATTCTTTCGTTTTTGCTTTCCGCAATAATTATCAACTACATATAATAGATGAAAACTCAATAAATCAAGTTGATATTGATGCAGATGAAATTTATCCACCTTTTAGCCTCAAAAGCAATGTAATGGCTAGTTTTATTGCGGGCAATTATTATTTCTTCGAAAGAAATGGTAAAAAAGGATTGCTCGATGATAGATTTAAAATCATAATTGAAGCAATTTATGATGAAATTGAATTGACAAATTCAGATTTATTGCTTTCAAAAAATGGTAAAAAGGGTTTGGCTTCAATAAATGGAGAAATAGTAGTACCGGTCAGTTATGATCATTTTTCAAAATCAGGAAATTATTGGATTGTCGAAAGCAATAATAAATTCGGGTTGGTTGATGAAAAAGGTCGAGAGTTTATAAAACCGCAATATGAGAAAATACAAATAGCTTATCTAAATCGGTTTATAGTTACTTTAAAAGGTAAAGAAGGATTGGTTGATGAAAATAACAAAGTTTTAATACCAATTGAATATCAGTCTGTTATTGGCGATGCCAATGCGCTTATCTTAAAGAGAGATAGTAAATATGGTTTGGCAAAACCTTCAGGTGATTTTATTCTTGAAGTCAAATATACAAAGGTATCGAAAATAAACGATCAATATTTTTCATTTTCAGAACTAGGAAAGCTTGGAATAATAAGCGCTAGAGGTTCTTTAATTGCAAAGGCTCAATATAATCGGATAAGTGCCACAGATAATGAAAATATTTTTTATGTTTTAACAAATAGATTGGATTCAGTTTCAACCAAAGAGGTGAAAGAAAAGTTCGAATTGGATATAGATGTACCCAGGGATGATAAACCCTTCTGGTGGTTTAATACTGGAATTATCAACTCATTTGGTGAAATATTGCTTGAACCAAGGTACTATAAAGCACAGATTTCTATTGATACCGTTACAAATATTTTTATTGTAAAAGAAAAAGCTTCTGTAATTATTATTTCATTTGAACAAAATGGAAAATTGATAGAAAAAACTGAATATAAGAACTATTTGTCGATAAAAAAAGGAAGGACACAAGCCAAGAAAAATTATTGGAAGCAAGGTGGTGAAGATAATAATTATGGACTTTTTTCACCTACAGAGATTAAACTTATTGATTATCAGTATAAATTTATAAAACAAAATTTTTTAAACAATCCAGATTTAGTATTGACAACTGGTGTAACAAAAGGTTTGGGAATAGTCAATGAACAAACAGGCAAAATTCTTCTTGCAAATGGTTACAAATTTATTCATACGGAGGATTTTAAATATTCGAGGCTTGCAAGATGTATCAAAAAATCAGGTGCCATTGTTTTGATCGATACATTGGCAAATATTATTGAGAAGGGAGTAAGTTACATGGATAATTTCAGAAGCAAATATACAAGGATAAACAAAGGGGGAAAGGTAATTATTTCAACAAATAGCGCATATATGTTGCCAAAAGAAGATTTGGATGGTAAAGAAAATATCTATATCGATTTTGAAAGGATTGATTTTAAAGTTTGTGCAGGTGGAAATTGGGGAGTAATGGATACAACCGGAGCCTGGATAATTCAGCCCAAATACCAGTTTTTGCAAAACTATTTTAGAGGTGTATTTATTGCTGTAAAAGACAAAAAGTGGGGAGTTGTAACGCCAACAGATGAGCAGATAATTGAATTTAAATATGATGAAATTAGATTTTTTACGGATACAACTAATAAAAGTTGGTCCAATATTCCTTTTTATCAGGCTCGGATAGGTAAAAAGTGGGGAGTGATTGATAAAGAAGGAAATATGGTCATTAAAAATGAATTTGATGGAGTTCAACAAATTACTTTTAATGGTAAAATTTATTTTAAAACATTATTGGATAATAAGTCAACATTGTTTGGTTTGATTGATAAGGAAGCCAAGGAAGTATTGTCACCTCAATTTCTTAATATTGGTCCTTTCATTAATGGTTTTGCTAGAGTGCAAACAATAAAAAGGTGTTGGAAATTCATAAACATTCAAATTACTATATTGCCTACAGATTGTTTTTCTGAAACTCGCGATTTTAAAAATAAACTTGCAGCCGTAAAAACGAAGAAAGGATGGGGGTTTATTGATGGTTCAGGAGTTATGGTTATTCCGGCTCAGTATATTGAAGTTAAAGATTTTGACGAAAATTTGGCTTCTGTTAAGGTCAAAGAGGCAGCAAAGTTATTTGGTTTGATAAAAAGTCGGCAGGTTTTTGTTATCATCGATAAACATGGGAAAATTGTATATAATACAAGATCAGCTTATTGCAGCGAAATTTCAAATGGGCAAATGATAATTAAAAGAGGTAAGAAGCTTCAAGTCATTACAGTAAAAGGTAAAAAAGTGTTGCCAAAGAAATACAATCAAATTATTGAAAATAAAGAGGTTGGATTGTTTATAGTTCAAAATGCAAAGCGTCAATTTGCCATATTCAACCGTAAGGGCAAATTAATAGTTCCATTTGGAAAATACAGAATATTTACTGGATTTTCTGAAGGATTGTGCAATGTAGAAGGTGAAAAGAAAGGTTTTATTGATACTTCCGGAATATTTAAATTTGAATTAAATTATCAAAAAGTGGGCTATTTTAATTGTGGATTGGCTGCTGTGAAAATTAAAAATAAATGGGGATATATTGATACTACCGGGAAAATAGTAATTTCGCCTCAATATGAAAATGCCAAAGCGTTTAATCATAGCATTGCCGAAGTGATGGATGATCAACTCCATTGGTCATTTATAGATAATATGGGTAAAATCCTTGCTCCGATGAACGAAATAGATAGTGCAGGATATTACATCATTACAAAAAATGGGCGTAAAGGTATAGCCAACCAAGCGGGTAACATTATAGTCAACCCTGTTGCAGAAGATATAGGGCTTTTTAACGAAAATTATGCACCGTTTGGGATACAAAAAAAATTTGGTTTATTTGATATTAAAGGGAATCAATTAGCTGAGTCCAAATATATGATTATCGATCAGACAATCGAAGGGCTTATTCGATTAGAAAATCTTGGAGAAATTAACTATATTAAATGACTCTTAGTAAGATAATTAATCTTATATTTTTTACCTCTAATTCTTTCTTTTAAAGCCAGTATTGTATATAATTAACCGCGTTATAAATGGCGTAAATTGAATTAAAAAATTGAAAATTGCAAGGTGAAAAGGGCTGTAGATGTGCTTTCTGCCTTTTATTACACCATTTACAATAGATTTTGCAGCCATGGAAGGTGTTAATATGGGTATAAGTGCTTGAGAACTTGGAAGTTTCACTTCGCTTCCTGGATTATTTTCCCAATAAGTACTTGCAACTTTTGCAAAATATGCCAGTGAACACTTTATTCCTGTTTTGTATAAATCTGCCGATAAGGCTTCATGAAACCCAATCATTGCTTTGCGGGCAACAATATAAGCTGTGGCTCCCGAAAATGGGATAAAGCCAGCATAAGAGGTCATGTTTACAATATGGCCACTTTTTCGTAATAGCATTTCCGGTAAAAATGCCTTTGTCATATAAAAAGCACCAAAGTATGGAACAGCCATAAACGATGAAATCTCTTCCCATTCAGTGTCCTCAGTATGTTTCCAAATTCCTGCTCCTGCATTGTTGATGATAATATCTGGAATACCGATTTCTTTTTTTATTTGGTTGGTTCGATCTATAACTTGTTTGTAATCGCTGATATCCAGACTATAAGGAAACACTAATCCACCTTCCTTTGTAATAGTTAAAGCCAATTGAGAAAGTTTTTCCATATTTCTGGCTATGATAATCACTTTCGACCCGGATTTAGCAAATGCCTTTGCTGTTTCTTCACCGATACCGCTTGATGCACCGGTAATAATTACAAGTTTGTTTTTAAGTTGGTTCTCAGACATATATCCAAATCAATTTACATTCAGATGTAAATATAAAGATTAAATCTTAAAATTCTTTTTTCAGATTATAATTTCTATTTTTGATATCAATTAACCGACCTATCCTAATTCATTTAACTTTCCAATGATCAAGTCATGATTTTAGAAAATGATTTGATTCATTCTCAATTGTTTATAATACATTTAATATTTTAATTACTAAAATTAACCCTATGATTATCAAAAAACTAAGTCTTATTATTTGTCTCTTGGCATTTATTGGACAATCAAATTATGCACAGAAAATGTATGAATGGAGAAATAACCGTACTGGAATTTATTCAGATAAAAATCTGATGAAAACATGGCCTGTGTCTGGGCCAGAAATGGTTTGGGAATACAAAGGCATTGGAAATGGATATGGATCTCCTGTTTTTACAACGGATAGAATGTATATTCTTGGAGAAATTGATACAACAGGTTATCTTTTTGCATTCGATTTAAAAGGCAACTTATTGTGGAAGGTAAGCTACGGAGAAGAATGGATAAAATCATACAGAGGTTCACGTTGTGCACCAACCGTTGTCGATAATTTAATATACATAACTTCAGGAATGGGAAACATTTTCTGTTTTGATTCCTACAAAGGAGAAAAAAAGTGGTCAGCGGATTTGATAAAAGACTTACATGGAAATTACACCATGTTTGGACATTCTGAATCACCTATTATTGATGATGACAAAGTCTTTTTAACTGCAGGGGGCAAAGATACCAACGTGGTTGCTTTTAATCGTTTTACTGGAAAAATTATATGGACTTGCAAAGGCGTTGGTGAGCGACCCGCTTACAACTCTCCAAACATTATCAAACTTAAAAACAGGAATATTTTGGTCACATTTTCTGCCTATGCTTTAATGGGAATTGACACCAGAACGGGCCAGCTTTTGTGGACACATATTCAGGATAACGTGCCTTTGGCTGAGCATGCTTTAGGGATGGGCGATACACACAGCAATACAATTTTGTACGAAAATGGATTTATCTATTATGTTGCCGGTGATGGAAATTGCGCAGTGAAGTTAAAATTGTCTGATGACGGCTCGACTATCACCCAAGTATGGCGAAACAAAGATGTTGACAGCTTTATGGGTGGATTTGTAAAATTAGACAGTTTAATTTATACTGATGGATCTTCAAAGAAGAACTTTAATTGCGTGAATGCTAATACTGGTCAAACAATCGGCACTCTTGCGATTGGAACCGGTTCTACTATTGCTGATGAAGGATTAATTTATTTTTACAGTCAGAAAGGAATAGTTTCTTTGATTAATCCAAATCCTAAAAAAATGGAAGTAATCAGTTCGTTCAAAATAACAAAAGGAACTGCTGAACATTTTTCACATCCGGTAATCAATAATGGAAAACTTTATGTGAGACATGGAAATGAGATTATGGCTTATTCTATAAAGGCGAAATAAATTTAATATCGATTTTTAGTATCTAAAAGAATTAACCCAAATTACTCATTGAAATTTCTAGTGAGTAGTTTGGGTTTATTATGAAGCTGGACTGAGGATCGTAATATGGCCTAAATTTGTTTTTTCAATTATTAAAACAAAGAAATTGAAAAGCATATTTATATTGCGTCGAAGTTTTCGCCTAAATATTAGTCTTTTCCATTTCATACCCTTGCAATTGTAATTCTATATCTTATAATCATCAGGCATTTCTAGATAAGTTCTAACAATTATATTTAATTGTTAAAAAATATGCTGTACTTTTGCTGCCGAATAAACAAGCAATAATTTTCGGAAAGTTACATGTTTATTGTGATGTAAAATTTTGAAAACTAAACAGATAAAACAAATTAAATCAATAGGATAATAAATCTCATAAGAGATGAACGAGTCATTACTTAATGCTTTAATCAAATTATTCGCTATTATAACGGATGTGAAACATTTCTCTAATCCGGAAATTGCACTAAACGTTATCGAAGAGTATTTTTTTCAACAATATGGAAAAACTGAATCTAAAAAATTCATCCAGTATTTTAATAATCATTTACAAAAATACCATTATAATTTACCAGAGAATTCTAAAACAGACATTTCTGTTTATCATTCAAGGATCGAGCAGATTTGCTTTGCAATAAATAAAGAATTTGAAGTAAAACAAAAGCTGTGGCTTACTTTGCAACTCATGGAGTTTCTTTCCGATTGTGCATATACCAGCAAAGAAGAAATTGGAATAGTAAGGGTAATTGCAAATGCTTTCAATGTTGATCAGAACGATTTTGAATTGGGGCGTACCTTTTTGTTAAGTAAAAATGATTCCATCCCTTTAACTGATAAGATTCTGGTAATCAGTCGAAATCCAAATTTTTCCCATCCTCAGGCCAAACATCTTTTAAGTAAAAAAATGAATGGCAAAATATATGTTTTGCATCTTAAAAGTACAGATACCTATTTACTTAAATATTTTGGCGAGTACAACTTGTTTTTAAATGGGCTAAATATAAAAACAAACAGAGCATATATTTGGGCCATGGGGGCTGTGATTAGGAGCAGCCGCATTGATCCGGTCTATTATAGCAATATGACCAGTGCATTTATTGATCAGGAAAATGTTCCAAGGATTGAATTTAATGCCACAGATGTTTCCTATCGCTTTAAAAACAGCAAAAAAGGCTTGGCCAAATTTGATTTTCAGGCCGAATCAGGACAATTGATTGGAATTGTCGGAAGCAGTGGTTCCGGAAAATCTACCATTCTGAATGTTTTAAATGGAAATCTACAAAATAAAACAGGTAAAATAACAATAAATGGATACGATATCCATCAAGACAAAAAAGTACTCGAAGGCATAATTGGATATGTTCCCCAGGAAGATTTACTTTTTGAGGAACTTACTGTTTATCAGAATCTTTATTACAATGCAAAGCTTTGTTTTAGTAAGTTCGATAAAGAGCAATTGGATAAACTGGTCAATAAAACAATAGAGAATTTCGATTTGGTTGAGGCTACTGACTTAAAAGTTGGTGACCCGTTGAATAAAATATTGAGTGGCGGGCAGCGGAAACGATTGAATATTGCCCTTGAATTGATGAGGGAACCATCGCTTTTGTTTGTTGATGAACCTACTTCAGGCTTATCGTCAATGGATTCGGAGAAAATCCTGAACCTGCTCAAACGGCAGACTTTTAAAGGTAAATTGGTTATTTTGACCATCCACCAACCTTCTTCAGATTTATTTAAGCTTTTTGATAAAATTATTGTCGTAGATTTGGGTGGAAGGATTATTTTTTCAGGAAATCCGCTTGATTCAATTGCTTATTTCAGAGAAAAAGCCAATTATGTTAAACCCGAAGAGAGTGAGTGTATTACCTGTGGCAATGTAAATTCTGAACAAATTTTACGAATTGTAGAATCCCGAGTTGTAAATGAGTTTGGAAGGCTTACACGTAAAAGAAAGAGACCTCCCGAGGAATGGGAGGAATTGTTTAAATCGGAAGTAAAACCTCTCAGTGAATCTTTTACAGAACAAAAAAAGGTATTGCCTGAAACCAATTTTAACATTCCCAACAGGTTTCAACAGTTTAAAATCTTTTTTAAAAGAAATCTATTATCTAAATTGAGCAATAAGCAATATGTTTTGCTTATTTTGTTCGAAGCGCCATTGCTTGCTATTATTCTTGGCCTTTTTACTAAACATTTTAATGGCCCGGAGGATAGTCCTGATACTTATATTTTTGCGAACAACGAAAACCTACCTGCATATATTTTCATGAGCGTTATCGTTGCACTTTTTCTAGGTTTAATTATCAGCGCCGAAGAAATTATAAGGGATAAAAAGATTATAAAAAGAGAATCTTTTTTGAACCTTAGCCGTTGGAGTTATATTAATTCAAAAGCCTTATATTTACTCATAGTTTCTGCAATCCAGTCCCTGCTTTTTGTAATAATTGGCAACTATATTATTCAAATTCATGGTTTGCACTTCGTGTATTGGCTTATGTTATTTTCAACCTCGGTATGTGCAAACCTTATCGGATTGAATATTTCAGCTGCTTTTAACTCTGTGGTATCCAGTTATATAGCTATTCCTTTTATTCTTGTTCCACAATTGCTTTTGAGTGGGGTTGTTGTGGATTATAAAAAAATACACAAGGATATTACATCGGTGCACTATACTCCTGTTATTGGTGATTTGATGACTTCGCGATGGGCGTATGAGGGATTGGTAGTTGAGCAGTTTAAGGACAACAAATTTGAGAAGAACTTTTACGATGTTGAGTTCAAGATGAGCAATGCAGATTATATTATTTCTTTTTATTATCAAAAGCTAACTTCCATTTTTGATAATTTGCAGGCTGAAGTAGCTAAAGATTCTATTCATATTGATCCCATTCATTTTCAATTACTTGAAAACGAATTACGAAAACTTGCAGGTTTTACCAATAACCCAGCATTCGATAGTTTGGCCAATAAGCTACCATCAGGATATGCTACAACTGAATATAGAGTTTCCTTTGAAAAGGAACTGAATAATTTAAAAAACAAGCAAATTCAAATCCTAAATCAATGTAAAGACGAAAAGGAAGCTATTTATTTTCGAATGGTCAAGGAATTAGGAAGTAAAGAAGCATTTTCAAAATTAAAGGAAAAACATCATAATCAAAGTATTGCAAATATTGTTCTCGATAAAATGAATTATAAAAAAATTCTCGTTTATCAGGATGAAATTATTCAGCTTAAAGATCCCATTTTTAAATATCCCCAATCGAAATATGGAAGGGCGCATTTTTATGCTCCTTTAAAGATAATTGGTAAACTTAGAATAGAAACTTATTGGTTTAACCTTGGCATTATTTGGATAATTTCTTTAATCATGTATGTTTTATTACAGTTCGACCTGATTAGAAAAGGAGTTGAGAACATCGAAATTATTAAAGTAACCAAAGGTTGGAGCAAGAAAATTTTAAGGGTGTAAATTATATATTCCTTTTCCTTTCATTTATCCAATTTAAAAATGATTAATTCATCCTCAGAATCAATGGATAATCTATAAAAATTAATACTTTTGGCCTTTCAAAATAAGTGTATAAAATTGGATTTATAACTAATTTAATATGCATTTTCATTTTAATAATTTTGAATTGAACTTGTTAATTTTCTTAATTCATAGTATATGATTAAATCGTTTTTGACATTCTTTATTTTTCTAATTGGTTTTTCTGCATTTTCACAAATGCAAGACCATATCAATTGGAACTATTCCACAAAAAGAGTTAGCTCAACCGAAGCTGAACTAATACTGAAAGCTTCTATTGATAAAGGTTGGCATCTTTATGGACAGTACTTTGGTGCGGGAGGTCCAATTCGTTTGGTTTTCAAATTTGAGCAATCAAAAGACTTCAAAACCGATGGAAAAGTGATTGAAAGTCCAAAGCCCAAAGAGATTATGGATGATGTTTTCGAAATGAAAGTTCAATTTTTTGAAGGTTCTGCCACTTTTATTCAAAAAATCAAAATTTTAACTCCAGTTGCGTTTTCTGTGAAAGGTTCATTGAATGGCCAAATTTGTATGGAAGATGGTGCCTGTATTATGGAAAATGAAGATTTCGAATTTAAGTTTGCTGCTGCAGAAAAGAATAAAGCTGCAACAACTTCTATTGATTCGGTTAAAGTTACATCAACAAATATAAAAGATACAATTAAGGTTGCCAATAATTCAAAACCTGATTCAATTTCAATTATTAAGAATTCTATAAAAATAGAAACTTCAAATCCGAATTCAACTTCATCACTATGGTTATTTTTTTGGGTTTCTTTTTTGGCTGGATTACTTGCCATTCTAACTCCATGTGTTTTTCCAATGATTCCAATGACGGTTTCCTTTTTTATGCACGGTGGAAAAAGCAAGCGCAGGGCAAAGGCTGAAGCAATTTTCTATGGTTTTTCAATCATTTTCATTTATACAGTAATTGGAACTTTGGTCGCTTTTACATTGGGGCCTAGTTTTGCTAACTTTTTAAGTACTCACTGGTTACCAAATATTTTCTTTTTCCTCATATTTTTGTTTTTTGCAGCCTCTTTTTTTGGAATGTTCGAAATTGTGTTGCCAAGTTGGATGGTGAACAAAGCTGACAAACAAGTGGACAAAGGTGGTATCTGGGGGCCTTTTTTTATGGCTTTTACTTTAGTCCTGGTTTCTTTTTCATGTACAGGACCAATTGTTGGTGCAGTGCTTGTTCAATCAGCTGGAGGGGCATTTTTAACACCCATAATTGGCATGCTTGGCTTTTCACTTGCTTTTGCATTACCTTTTACCTTGTTTGCCTTTTTTCCATCATGGCTAGGCAATTTACCAAAGTCTGGCGGCTGGCTCAATACAGTAAAAGTTGTACTTGGTTTTATCGAACTTGCATTGGGACTTAAGTTCCTTAGCATGGCCGATTTAACATATCATTGGCATATACTTGACAGGGAAGTATTTCTTGCTTTCTGGATTGTAATTTTCTTTTTGCTGGGAGTTTACTTTTTAGGGAAATTAAAATTTGCACACGATGATGATGTAAAATTCGTCAGTGTACCAAGGTTATTTCTTGCCGTCATTACTTTTAGTTTTGTGATATATATGATTCCTGGCATGTTGGGCGCTCCGTTAAAAGCATTATCTGGTTATATTCCGCCAATGACTACTCAGGATTTTGACATGAACCAGATTGTTCGAGATAATAGTGGTAGCGGCTCATCACCAGTTAAATCTGAACTTTGTGATGTTCCGAAATATAATAACATTCTACATTTACCTTATGGAATAAAAGGCTATTTTGATTGGGAACAAGGCCTTGCATGTGCTAAAAGTCAAAATAAACCAATTTTTATTGATTTCACTGGAAACGGATGTGCAAATTGTAGAAAAATGGAAGAATATGTTTGGGTTGATCCAAGGGTTTTGGAGCGATTAAAGAATGACTTCATAGTAGTATCGCTTTATGTGGATGACAAAACTGAGTTGCCTGAAAATGAGTGGATTAAAACTCCTGAAGGTAAATTCAAAAAAACAATTGGAGATAAATATTCTTATATACAAGAAACCAGGTTTAAAGCAAACTCTCAACCTCATTATATTATTCTGGATACGGATGGAAATCAGCTGGGCTTGCCAAGATTCTTTGATTTAGATAAAGATAAGTTTGTTGAATTTTTGGATAATGGTTTGGAATCTTTTAAGAAAAAAGCAGAGAAATAGAGGTTGAGTATTTCTTCCTTGAACTTGAGATTTTTTTGTTGTCAATTCCGTGTTTTGTTTAAATCCTTAGGAATAAAAATTTATCAGCTTTCAAATATGCAATTTATTGTGAATTAAATATTTAATAAATAAATTATTAATCTTAACAAATTTGAAATGAAGAAACTTTTATTATTTATCAGTCTTATTTTTTTGGTTGTTTCTTGTAAGCAGGAGCAAAGCAAGAAAGTAGTTTTACTTGGAGAATTGAAAAACAGCACAGGAACTGACAGTGTTTTTCTAAAAGCACAGGGTGATCTTGTAACACTTGATTTAGCGGCCAAACTAGGTGAAAAAGGTGATTTTAAATTTAATTTGGAAATTGAGGCTCCAGGTTACTATTATTTACAATGTGGTAAAAATTATTTCGAATTATTTCTTTCGCCAGGTGATAGTTTAAACCTCAATGCTGATATATCCAATATGGATAATTCATTGGTTTATTCAGGTAATGGCGCCGATAATAATAATTTCATGGTTGAAATGAAAAAAGCAAGCCCAACAGACAGCCCTGAAACTATTTTTGGTTATGACGAAGCTAATTTCTCAAAATTTAACGACTCTCTTTTGGATGCACGAAATAAAATGTTGATTGATTCAGCAAATAAAAATGAAAAAATAACAAAGGGATTTGTCGAAGTTCAAAAAAACGTGAATTTATATAAATGGGCAAATAATTGTGTTTTATATAAACCGTATCATGCTTATTATTCAAAAGTTGAGAATTTTAAAACCTCAGATAAATTTGATGAATATCTGAAAAAAGTAAATTTGAACGATGCTGGTTTATTAGGAATTGCTCCATATTCTCAGTTTTTGGCAGCTTATTTTCAGGTTAAAGCGCAGGATGAGGCTTTAAAAGATACAATTAAGTACAATTCAAGCGTGGCTTATTTAAATCTTACACTTGAACTTTATGCAAAAGAAATCACTGATCCTAAAATATTGGAATTAGTAACATTCAATTCTTTGTTCGATGAAGTTCGTTTTTCAGGAACTAAAAATGCAAAGGATAAAATTGAAAAGTTCATTGCAGAAACTAAAAACCAAACTTACGTATCTAAAATCAAAAGTGAAATTGAAAAATGGAAAAATTGTGAGCCTGGTAAGCAAATGAAGGATTATAAATTTCAGGATGTTAATGGTAAAGAAGTTGCATTTAGCAGTTTTAAAGGAAAATTAGTTTATATCGATGTTTGGGCAACTTGGTGTGGACCATGCAAAGGTGAGATTCCATCTTTGAAAAAACTTGAAGAAAAGTATAAAAAAGATAAAATTGTTTTTGTTAGCGTTTCCGTTGATGAGCAAAAACAAGACTGGTTAGATATGGTTAAAAATGATAAGCTACAAGGTGTTCAAGTTTGGGCTATAAGCTGGAAAAATGAATTGTGTCAGGATTTCAATATCAATGGAATTCCACGTTTTATTTTAATTGATGCACAAGGTTTAATTTTAGATCCGAATGCTGAACGTCCTTCGGGTAAAATTGATGAAAAAATTGCTGAATTGTTAAAAACAATTTAATTATTTATATCAGTATAGGAGTAAGCCTTGGAATTTTTCCTGGGCTTATTTTGTTTTCTATTGTACAAAGAAATTTGAAGTAGGAAAAAACATTACCCTTTTATCTCCCTATCTCTAAATCCCAGCAGGTAAAGTAAGGCATCCAATCCAATATTCGAAATCGAATTTTTGGCTGATTCTTTCACTTTTGGTTTGGCATGGAATGCAATTCCTAAACCTGCAAGTTGCAACATGGGTAAATCGTTTGCACCATCACCAACCGCAATTACCTGCTCCAGGTGAATATCTTCTTTAAAGGCCAATAGCTTTAAAAGCTCTGCTTTTCTGTTTCCGTCCACAATTTCGTTCAGATGCTTGCCTGTAAGTTTATTGTCTTTTATTTCAAGTTCATTGGCAAAAACATAGTCAATACCCAGCTTATTTTTCAGATAGTTACCAAAATAAGTAAATCCACCTGAAAGTATGGCGGTCTTATATCCATATTGTTTCAAAGTTTTAAACAATCGTTCTGCACCTTCGGTAATAGGCAGTTTTTCTGCAATATCCTTCATCACAGATTCATCAAGGCCTTTTAACAACGATATACGTTTGATAAAACTTTCTTTAAAGTCAATTTCACCGCGCATCGCACTTTCGGTTATTGCACTTACTTCTTCACCAACACCTGCACAATAAGCTAGTTGATCAATTACTTCAGTTTGGATAAGTGTAGAATCCATATCAAAGCAGACCATACGGCGGTTCCTGCGGAAAATATTATCTTCCTGAAAGGCAATGTCAATTCCCAATTCACTAGCCAGGTCAGTAAATTCCTTTTTCATTTTCACATAATCAGTGGGCGTTCCCCTAACTGAAAATTCTACTACAGAACGTGTATTTTGATTGAAATCATCCAAAGGAGTTCTTCCCGAAAGTCTTGTAATATAGTCAATATTAAGTTGTTGAGATGCAATAATTGCACTTACTTTTGCTAGATGTACTGATTTTAGTTTTCGTGCCAATAAAGTAACTATATGCCTGTCTTTTCCCTGATGATGTACCCATTCTTCGTACTTTTCCTGAGGGATTGGGGTAAATTTCACATTAATTCCCATTTCATATGCCTTAAACAATAAATCTTTCAAAATGGGCGAACTTTCAGATTTTTCAGGAACTTCAAATAGGATTCCAAGTCCCAAATCTTCATGGATTACAGCCTGACCAATGTCAAGAATATTAATATCGTATTGTGCAAGAATTCCGGTAAGCGAGGCTGTTACACCAGCTCTGTCCTGTCCGGAAATATTTAAAAGGATTATTTCTTTGTTTTTAGGCATCTGATCGGGTTTTGCTTTTATGGAGGCAAATTTAGTAATATTCTTTTACGTAGGGGAGAATTTTTTTATTGAATTGAAATTACTACTTTCCAATAATTATACCCATCAATATTAGGAAAGCCTAATTTCAATAAGTGGTAATTATTTTGATAATTGTAATTAATAAAAGTAGTAATTAACTGCGAATTGTATTCAAATTCTAAAAGCGAAAAAGACCTACATCCCTGTAAATCTTTCATTTTCAAGTAGCGAGACCGAGAATTGAACTCGGGACCTCATGATTATGAATCATGCGCTCTAACCAACTGAGCTACCTCGCCATTAATTTTTTGAGGCTGCAAATATAAAATAAAAAACTTATCAATCGAAAATATTTTATGCATTTTATTAACTATTCATCATTATCAGCAGATTATAGAGATAAACATTGCTAAAGATTAATTTTTCTTTTAAATTCGCATACTAAAATCAATTAAAAGAAATTCGGTACTCCCCAACTTGGGTATAAGTCAACGAACTAATGATATGAAGCAGATTAGCATTGTTTTTTTCCTTCTTTTTATCTTGTCTTCATGTCATAAACCTGATAATCTTAGGCATGCTCCAGTCGCTCAAAAAGGAATCCTTGATTTAAGGAATTGGGATTTTGAAAAAGATGGATCAATAATGCTCAATGGAGAATGGGAATTTTATTGGGAAAAACTTATTGCTCCTTCCGAATTTAGAAATAAAACTTTAAAAGCTGATGGATATTGTCAAGTTCCTTCTCTTTGGAATGGACAAATTGTAAATAATGAAAAGCTTACAGGAAGAGGATTTGCCACTTTTAACTTAAAAATAATCAGTAATAAAAACCAAAGACTCGAAATAGAAATTGATGAATTGATGAGTGCTTATAAATGCTGGTGCAATGGAATTGAAATTTTTACATGTGGCAATGTTTCCGATAATGCCCTTAAGGGAATTCCAAGGCAATTTCCTATTATTACAAATTTAGATATAACAAAGGATACAACGATTTTGGTTTTTCAGATATCCAATTTTCACCATAGAGCAGGAGGCTTTTTTACAAGTCCTAAAATTGGTGTCCAAGAAGAACTTCTCATCGCCAAAATAAAAAAAATAGCTTTTGATTTGTTCCTGTTTGGAAGTATTCTCATCATGTCCTTTTATCATTTTGGGTTCTTTTATATGCGCAGAGAAAAATCTGCAGCGCTTTTTTTTGGTCTCTTCACCCTCATCCTTGCAATCCGTACATTATTTACCGGTTCACAGTTTATTTATGTTATCTTTCCTGGAATAAGTTGGTTTCTGAAATATCGTATCGAATATCTAACCTTATATCTTTCGCCCATATTTATATTATATTTTCTATACAAAATATATAAGAATGATATCAGTGAACGTTTTACTCAAATTTTTGGTATATTATTTACACTTTATGCATTTACAGTACTTTTACCCACTGCAATTTTTACAAGGCTTTTGGTTACATACCAGATCATTCTTTTACTTACAATTATCTATATTTTTACCAGATTGGTTAAAACCCTTGTACGTAAGCGAATGGGAGCAAGGATATTATTTGCCAGCGTTTTGGTTTTTTTCTTGACTATTATCAATGATATTTTATTGACTAGGGGTTTAATTACTAATACTATCGAATTGGTACCTTTTGGTACTTTCGTCTTTATACTTGGGCAATCACTCGTATTGGCAAGAATATTTACAGGTGCTTTTTACGAAAATGAAGCTCTTACTTTGGAGCTGGATTATCAAAATAAGAACCTTGAACAAATTGTTGAAAAAAGAACTTTAGAGGTCGAAAATCAAAAACTTTCAATTCTTGAAATTAATGAAGAATTGACATTGCAAAATGAAGAGATTCAGGCAATTAATGAGAATCTTGAAGAACAAAAGATGAGATTAATTGATAGTGAAGAAAAATTTCGAAGTCTTGTAGAATTATTGCCTGAAGCAATTTTTGAAATGGATTTGCATGGAAAACTTATTTATGCTAATGATGAGTTTCATAGAAAACTTGGATATGAACAGATAGATATTAAAAAAGGTCTGAGCTGTAATGAAATAGTATTTTTTAATCATAAAGGAACTAATCAATCTTTTATTGAACACATCAATTCTCAATTTTCTGATCATAATGTATTAAAAGAATTGGAATATCAAATTTTACGAAAAGACAAATCAAGTTTTCCTGTATTGTTATCTTTATCTTCAGTTTCAAATAGCGATAGAATAGCATATAGATGCGTGTTTATTGATATTTCACAACGTGTTGAAAATGAGAAAAAAATTGAAACAGCTTTAAAGGATATCCATAAAAAAAATAAAGATATAACGGATAGTATAGAATACGCCTTGCACATTCAAAATGCAGTTTTACCTTCAGGTGATTTTATTGCTTCACTTTTTGACGATTTTTTCATCATTAATAAACCCCATAGTATTGTAAGTGGCGATTTTTATTATTTCTCTAAAAAAGAAGAAAAAATTGTTTTTGCAATTTCTGATTGTACAGGACATGGTGTGCCTGGAGGTTTTATGACTATGCTGGGTATCACACAGTTAAACGAAATATACAATCGTGATGAATTTTGTGCACCTGATAAAGCTCTTGGTATGATGAGAAAACAAGTCATTGAAAGCTTAAATCAGAATATCACCGAGTATGGAAGCAAAGATGGAATGGATATGTTACTTGCTATTTTTGATCCTCAAACGCTTAAATTTGAATTTGCAAGTGCCAATCAATCACTATACATAATACGAAAAGGCGAGCTTATTATTTATAGAGGTGATAAAATGCCAGTTGGTATATATCGACGGATGGAACCTTTTACAAATTACGAAATTCAGCTGCAAAAAGGCGACATTCTATATTTATTTACTGATGGAATAGTTGATCTCTTTGGAGGCGAAAATGACAGAAGGTTGTACTCGAAGGGCTTACAAGAACTTTTAATGAATGTATATACTGAGAAACTGACAAGGCAAAGTAAAATGATCGAAGCTTTTTTACTTAATTGGCAGGGTCAGAATAAACAAACTGACGATATGTTGATGATTGGAATAAGGATTTAATATTTTATAAATTTCCTAAAATTTTGGAAGATTCATATTGCTATAAATCAGGAATTTATATGTTACATAATTATTTCCATAGCAAAATTTGAGCAATTATACTCCTAAAGCTCTTTGAAGTCCATTTACTTGCTGATCCCAAAGGTTCTTGTTGTCTTCAATTTCATCTTCTTCAGCAAAGTCAGTAATCACCAATGAAACAGAGTTTGTAAGTTCTTCTTTAGTTATTTTGAATTCAAAATATGTATCTTCTTCATCTTCAACCCATTTAAAACGGATATATTCATTTGTTTTTTTTATTACAATTTTGGCTTCTTCTTCTGCACCATCCCAAATAAATGCAAAATTTTTCCCTCTTAACTGAACATCATCTGCAAACCATTCCGAAAGACCGCTTGGAGTGCTTAATCTGGAGTAAATCAATTTTGTCGATGCATTAATCGGATAATCCAACTCATATTTAGTTTTAGACATATTGGGGCTTCTGTTTTATTTTGCAATATATAAAAAATACTTTAGAAATAAAAATATAATCCAGATTGAAAATAGTTACTAACATAAAGACTGCTTGAATTTTAAATATCTGAACTTACTATTTTTTATATATCGTTTTATACGTAAATATTAAATTATGTATTAAAGAACACTTGTTTATGTATCAATTTAAATGTGGCCTCACTTATTTTAATTTTTTCAGTATTGGTTCAAAATTTTCAATTTTCAATGCTTCAAATGCTTCTAAACACAAATTTTAGTTAAAAAAATTATACCGTTGTCAATAATACACTTAATGAGTTACTTAGTCAATTGTATTTTAATAACTACTTTCATATAATTATTGAATATTGGCATTGAAATTGAGATCTGCATAATTAACAATATGATTTTTTAGGCTATAAATTAAGTTTGATATAAATACATAAATCAACTCAAAGTGAAATTTTCAAATGATTTACATCGTTAATTTTGAATAAATACATTGTAAAATATAGAGCATTAGTCATATTACTAATCATTCTTGAATTTGTCTTTAAATCAGATATTTCAGCCCAGTATGCATTTGATTGGGCTAAGACATATGGTGGCGACGCCTGGGACGAAGCCTTTGGTCTTGTTGAAACGGCCAATGGTGATTTAATATTATGTGGATATACCAAATCGCAGGAAAAGCATCTCTGGATTATAAAACTTGATGAATTTGGGAACTCACGCTGGGGAAAGACCTATAAGGCAAAACCTGTTTCTGAAGGGAAAGATATAATTATTGGAAAAGATTCAAATATAATTTCTGTTGGATATTCTATTAAACCATATAGTTATCAAAGCGACTTATGGATTGTAAAGCTAAATCAGGAAGGAGAGAAACTTTGGGACAAAAATTACGGAGGAATAGCGGAAGAAAGTGCAAACAGTATAACTGAATCATACGATGGAGGCTATGTTTTAGCAGGTGTTACAACTACAACTCCTGATTTTCAAGAAGATGCATGGGTTATAAAGCTTGACTCGTCAGGTGAAAAACTTTGGGAACGAACATTTGGCGGCAGCAAACCTGATGAGGCGAATGATATAATACAAACTAAAGACAAAGGCCTTGTAGTTTGCGGTGTTACTAGCTCAAGAGGCGAAGGTTATAAATCGTTCTGGGTAGCTAAAATGGATAGTTCAGGTACTGATATTTGGGATAACATTTACAAGATTAATGAATGGGATATTGCTGTAGCTGCGGTTGAAGGACTTGATGGTTATTTATATGTTACCGGTTATACCAGAACATACTCAGTAATTGATTACGACATAGTATTATTAAAGATTGATCAAAATGGAAACTTAATTTGGCAAAAAGTAATTAGTTGGGGTCGATGGGATCAAGCTACATCGATTTGTACTACATTCGATAATGGTATTGTTGTTTCTGGTTTTTCTCGGTCAGGGGATGTACTTTCGTCTGATTTTGCAATGACTAAGTTTGACGAAGATGGAAATATTTTGTGGCAAAATATCTTTGTCAGGAATAGCCTTGATTATTCGAATAAAATAATCGAAACCCGTGATAATGGTTTGGCTATTGCCGGAACTACCTATATGCAAGGGAGGGGATGGGATTATGCGCTCCTTAAGTTCAAAAATAATGATTTGCCTCAAATTTCTTTTTATCAGGATTCTATCACTACAAGTATTGTTGAATATTATACTTTACGCTCCTGTATTACAAGTAAAAGCAACCTTAAAAACATACAGGTATTTTTTAACGATTCACTGTTCCTTGACAATGCAAGGCGTAAAACTAATTCAATTTCCACCGGATGTGATATTCCATTGGAAGCTGAATTAAAATTGATTAAAGGAATGAATAAAGTAGAATTGGTTATCACAGATTTTAAAAATCACCAGATAAGAAATGGTTGTAAAATTTATTTTATTCCTCCATCTCAGGAAAACTGGTAGTTTATTCTTTTATATCATAGACAATCCTAAAACCCAAGTTGATTTTATTTGAATTCGGATTCAAAGCATTCCTATTGCTTGTACTCAGCATTTCTGGGCCATTCGTCCATGAACCTCCCCGAATAACCCTATAGTCACCAGATTTAGGGCCTGAAGGGTTCTTGTTTGGTCTGGTTTTATAATAATCTTCGCGATAATAATCATTACACCATTCCCAAAGGTTTCCTAAAATATCATATAAACCTGCTCCATTTGGTTTTTTTTCTCCCGATTGATGCCATTTATTACCTGAATTTAATTTATGCCAGGCGTAATCATCTATTGTTGAATCGGTTTTATTCCAATTCTTTTTATTTAAACTACCCACTTTTGCTGCATATTCCCATTCGGCTTCTGTAGGTAAGCGGCCACCTTTCCATTTACAATATGCATTTGCTGCAAACCAACTTACAAAATTTACGGGATATTTTTCAAATCCATTTTCAACTTTAAATATACTGTCTTTTAAATATATATGGCATTTCAAATTATCCCATTGTCCATTTAAATTTGTCCAAATAGTATTGCCTTCAAATTGATTTCCATTGGCATTTAAAAAATCAATGAATTCGTAATTTGATACTTCATATTTACCAATATAAAAGCTCTTTATTTTTATTTTTTTTGAAGGTTGCTCATCTATTTCACCATTTCTATTTCCCATTTTTATATGCCCACCTTTAATAAAAACAAGCCTACTGTCAAACTGTTTTTCATCTATCTGTCCATAAGATTTATTGCCTGAAGAGGAACTGATTAGAACAAATAAAAGAATTGTATAGATACTTTTATTCATCAGTAAATATTTAAATTTTGTTTCCATCTGAAGGTTGGTCAACTTAGCAATATATTCTAGATCAAGATTATGCTATTTCTTTTTGAAACGCTTTAAATATATATTTTGGATTCAAGATTTATTGTGTTTCGTTTTTTTTTCTTATTTTCGAATTTTACTCTGATTTAATCAGAATTTATAAATGATAATTGAAAATAATTTATATTGTGAAAGCTGTAAAAATAGTTTTGATAAAGAACTAGTCCGTCGCAAATGCTCAAATTGTTTTGCATGTACCGGATGTGAAATTTATTTTTGTCCATTTTGCAACCGTGCAGTTGTAATTACATTGCCAAAGAAAATGTCTTTAAATAATGATAATTTAAAAGGAGTAAAAAAAATATCACCAGATAACTCCGGGAGATTCTGAATTTCGAAGAATAAAGAAGAATTCATCATGAAATTGGTAAATTAATTTGAGGCAGAGTTAATTAACCTATTATATACTTCAAGGGCAACCCATGCATCAGTTGCCGCATATTTTAATTGGGCTTCGCTTAGCAAGTCTGCTTCCCAGTTCGATAATCGTTTCGATTTTGAAATCCTCACACCCAATACAATTGCTGATAATTTTTGAAGGCTAAAACTTTGAATACCATATTTTTTAACCATTTCCTGTAATTCTACAAATGATTGTGGTTCAAAAGTGCTTTTCCTTTTTAAGGCATTCAAATCATCTTTAATAGCCACTCCTATTTTAATTATACTGCTGTCTGATAAGATTCTTCGTATCGCTCCATCCAATTTTATTTTATTTAGCCTAAATAGAAATGCTTTTTCAGATGAAGCCAGTTGTAAAAGCGCAACCTCGTTTTTTTGGCCTTTTTTAAATGCTGGCTTTGTTTCTGTATCAAATCCAAGAAAAGATTGTTGTTTTAGGTAATTAACTGCATTTTCAACTTGTTCTTTGTTTTCAACTACATATATTTCTTTGTCAAAAGAAGTTAGTGGAAGATCTAATATTTCCTCGGGACTTATACTTTTTTCAAAATCTATCATTTGATGTTTATAACTATAATTCGGATAAAGATACTAAATATTTACTCTTTTAAATTATTGATCAAACCTTTGATTAATTAACCAATTAGATGTGTCAGATTTATTCATAGAATCATAATTCTCATTCGCAGCCAGATTTTCATCTTCAATAGTTTCTGTTCCGTTTATTATGGAATGAATGTTTATTAGAATTGCAAGTAACCGTGGACCCCAAATTTTTTCAAAATTTGAAATGCAAACATATAGAGAAGCTAGCAATGCATCAGGAACCTCAAATTCATAGATTGAAACAAAATCTTTCAAATCCTGATAAACATCAGCAAGACAATCGGAAAGGCTTTCACTTTCCAGATTATTTGGATCTCCGTTTTCTGGTAAGATTACTTCTATAAATCTGTCTGATTTTCCAATTTTATTGGCAACTGCAATTTGTATGAGTGACCAGTCTTCTTCTTGTACAAATTTTTCAACTTCTTCTTCCTGAGTTTCATCCGGTCTACCTAACATACTGGCTTTTAAATATATTAGTGTCAAGATTTTTTGCGTCTTAGATAAAAAATCAAGCTTTGTAATTTCCTCTGTATTTTCAACTAATCTGCAATATTCTCTTGCTGAGAGATAAAATTCATTAATTGGATTATTTTTTTGACCTAATTTATTCATAAATTCTTGTATGTGTTTTGCTTTATTTTTTAAACTGAAGTTTGCAATTAAAATATTAATCTATTATCAAAAAAGATGGTTGATTTAATTCAATCCGTAAAAAGGTTTTATTAATATTTTGGTTTTAATGAGCAAAGATATTAAATATTCATATTTTTATTTGTTCCAAAAAGTCATAAATTTTCACCAGTTCGTTAATACCCGAATAATAAGCTCTTTTCGATAGATGCATATTAAAATTGATTTTCGTATTGTGAGCTTTCAACTTTTTTGAAAAGTTCTCTTCGTGTGTTTTGCCAAATTATAATAAATTCAATTGACGTTGAATTTATTATATGTTTTATGTTGTATTTTCAGATTGTAGGAGATTTTTTATCTGAAAAGTATACTAGACAAAAAGCATAAATTTCGTACTTCGTCAAAATTAATTAGCATTTCATCACATAATTTAACATTTTCATAATAAAAAATCCATTAATAAATGATCTATTGAATTCAATATTCTGTATATTTGTGTATACGAATTACTGATGAGATGGAAAAAATGAGAGAAATGGTTTTTATAAAGGGGAAAGAAGCAATTGTGGTTAATATCCTTTTATTTTTTGCCCTATTATTGTTTATTGTACCAATTGTTTTGATATTATTCTTAAGGTTTTTATATAGATCAATACAAACTTTTAAAGAGCAAACAATATTGCAAGTTCCAATAAATGGAATACTCGAAAAGGTTTAATTTCCATTAAAGGCTTGAATAAATGGTTGTTATTTAACAATTTTTTTGCTTTTTTAAGGTGTTAATTTAAATCCAATCACTAGAATATCATCTGTTTGTTCCACATTTTTCATCCATTGTTCTATATAGAAATCCAGAATTTTTTGCTGTTCAGCCATTGGCTTTTGATGAATTTCAAGAATAATTTCCTTTAATTTTTTTACCATAAATTTCCTGTTTTTATCGCCTCCAAATTGATCTTGATAACCATCAGTAAAAGTGTAAAAATAGGTTGTAGCCTCTGCGTATGAAACTACATAGTTTGTAAATTTCTTTTCCAATTTTGTCATTTGGTGACCTCCAATGGATTGCATGTCACCTTTTAAATGAAAAAGTTCATTGTTTTGTATATAGATTAATGGGTTTTTTGCCCCTGCCCATTCCACCGTTTTTGTCTTTTTATCAATTGTACAGAGCGACATATCCATTCCATCCTGATTTTCAGTTTGTTCTTGTTTAAGTGCTTTACGTACATACTTGTTTTTATTATCCAGAATTTCCGATGGAATGGTAATTCCCTGAGAAACTATGGTGGTGAGTATTTCGCTGCCAATCATACTCATAAATGCTCCAGGAACGCCGTGACCTGTGCAATCAACAGCAGTATAAATAATTTTATCATTCTTTGTTGCAAACCAATAAAAATCTCCACTCACAATGTCCCTGGGTTTGAAAAGAATAAAATTATCGTCAAGTGCCTGGTTAATTTTCTCCCTTAATGGAAGCATTGCTTCCTGGATTCTTTTTGCATAAGTAATACTGGCAGTAATATTTTTGTTTTTATCTTCTATTATTTTGTTGGTTTGAGATAGCTTGTCTCTTTGTGCTTCTATTTGTATGTTTTTCTCGGCAAGTTCTGCATTTGTAGTAGATAATTCATCCCGCTGGGCTTCAATTTCATCGCGTTGTGCCATTATTTCTTCTTTTTGTTGCTCCAACTCGGTATTTTTTATGGTAATTTCAATAGTACGTTCTTTTACTAGTTGCTCAAGATGTTCTTTTTGTAATCGTAATCTTCTAACACTCAAACGAACAATCCCCCAAACCAATAAAATGACGAGAATACCATAGCCAATTTTTGCCCAAAGTGTTAAGTACCAAGGAGGTAGAATAGTAAAAGTATAAATAGCCTCTTCACTTTCAACCTCATAAATATTTTTGGCTTTCACATGAAAAATATAGTCTTTGGCTTCAAGGTTTGAATATTCTTTGAAATTCTTTGATTTCCAATCTGACCATCCATCATCATTACCTTCAAGATAAAATTTAAATTGAATTTGTTCTGAAGCATCATAATATGGCGATGAAAAAGCAAATCGAATATCGTTATACTGATATGGAATTTTATATATTTGATCGCTGCTTTGCTTTGAAGTTACTAATCCTCCAGTATCAAGAAATGCACCATTATATATAAGTGAATCGTTAGTAATAAACTCCACTTTCCGTATAAGTGCATTATATTTTTGGTTATAATCTTTTTTTATTATTGGATCAAAATGTATAAATCCCTTATCTGTGCCGATAATTACTTTGCCATCCATTAGTGGAGTTATGGAGTATATATTGTTTTTGAGTTTGTAAAAAGGAGTTTTATTCAATAAATAAGTACCATTTGATTGCAGTATTAACTGTCCCATTTCATATACTTCTTCATTGTTTTGTTTGATTACACGTCGTTGTTTAAACCAGATATTGCCTTCCTTGTCTTCAATCATCAATGAGATCTTTACACCATATCCGATTAGTGAATTAAATTCTTTCTCCTTGATAAACATATCCTTCTGACTGTCATATTGATAAAGACCGTCTTCGGTTCCAGCCAATATGTTGTTTTTTATTTTAAGAATATAATTATTTCCACTTGAGAGCCCTTTATTATCATTGTACCAAAAAGTTTTTATAACTGTAAAATTTTTATCAGGTGTTAGTTTGCATATACCTTTTGACTTATCGGCAAACCAAATATTATTTTGCTTATCAATTTCAATGAACCGACACTTCTCATCAAAACCATTTATCTTGTTTTTAAATACCCATTTACCCTGAATTTGTCCTTTTTTGTTTTTACGATTAAATATTTTATTTGGTTGAAATTCAAGTACTATTAGACCTTTATTTGTTCCAGCGATGGCAATATCAATTCTACCGTTAATGTGCAGGAACTTCCATACAGCATCAGTAGATTCTAATTTTAGACTCGTAATTTTTTTATTATCTATAATACTTATTCCTTTGTTATTGGCATCCAATAAAACGCCATTCAATGTATCAAGAGAGTAGACACTTAGAGCTTCACCTAGTTGTTCAAATGTTTGTGTTTGAGTTAGATGATCTTCATTTCCCTTCCAATTTCTATAGAATAAACCAAAAGCACTTCCTGTATAAAGATTGTTGTTCTGGGCATATGCAGTATAAGTTGCTGAATTGAGATTGTAATTCTTATCGTAAATGCTTAATGGCAAGCTTGAAAGCACATAACTAATGCCGTTTTCAGTACATAACCAAATGTTATCGTAAGAATCTTCAAAAAGATTAATAATTTGACCACTCTGTAACCCTGTTTCAATGTCGAGATGATTTATTATCTCACCCATTTTATTAAGAACAATAAGTCCTTCGGAGAACATACCAAAAGCATAATTTCCATCTTTTAATTGAATTGCGGAAACTATTTTTTGAGTTTTTAGATAATCGTCAATCGGAGTAATTAGTTTTTCGATATGCTGATTATCGTATATAAACAAACCATTAGCCATAGTGACCAATAAAAGTTTATCACCATAAGGTAATATTGCTTTTAAACTAAAATCTTTAAACATTTCTCCTTCTGGGAGCACCTCAATTTTACCTTTGATAAATTCTGCTAAACCAAGATCGTCTATGCGTAAAAATATTCTACCCTTAAATTCAAAAGTTTGCTTAAGTTTACCAATATGCTGGGTTTTTATCAATCCATTGGAATATTCAAAGATGACATCATCGCCAGTAAAATATACTTTTTCACCAACAATAAAAATTCGGTTAATATCCCTGAATTTTTTGTCTTTTTCATTTTTCAGCTTATCAATTAATGAGTGGTATGATAGATTTCCAACACTATCGGGAGCCAAATAACCAAATTCATTATTGGAGCCTATGAATACCCTTCCTTGATTGTTAACTGCCAATGATCGCACAATCAACGAATTGCCAGTAATGTTAATTAATGTCCAGTTTTGTCCATCAAATTCGAGAACACCTGATGTATTTCCAAAATACATTACTCCCCGTAAGTCTTCAACGCATGACCAATTTTGTTTTGCAGCACTGTATTGCTCTGCAGTATAATTAATCAGATATGGAAGACCAAGGTTTTTAACTTGTGCATTGGTTTGCAATATACCTGCTAAAAGTAGGAATATTATTCCAAATTGTTTCCATCTGGCAACTATGTAAGTCATACTCAAAGCGTGAATAAAATACTAAATTTACAAAACTTATTGATATAAACTATTTTGTCACTTCCAATTGTCAAAATACACTTCGCCATTCGAATTAAGTAATAAATATAAAAAATTGCCTTGTTCATTTTCATTCAATTGTTGAATTTTCGAAAGTGGATTTTTAAATCCAATGAGATTGATAGCATTGCTGCCGATTTTTATAGTTTTATCAATATGGAAAGCTTCTCTATATAATATTGGCGTTTCATTCTTAATTTTACCGTTCTCATCTAATACAATAAGTAAAGAATTTGTGGCTTCTGGCGAGTTTCCAGCTTCGCTTGTGATGTTTTTTGCTGGAGTTTGATAATTTGTAAAATTGGTGAACATAAAAATATTCTGATTCATTTTTACAATATCTACAAATGTACCATTTAGTTTTAATGTATCCACCCATTCTTCCTGTTTTGATAAACCATCATATTGACAGATAATGAGTTCATCACTTAAACAATCCATTGGATCCGTGTTTAGACCTTTAAAAACCATTAGATATTTTTGGTTAATCTCATCATAGCTGAAATATCTTGGATATCCGGCAATTCCAACTTCAATTTTTTCTTTGGGCTTACCTTCACTATCAAATCCAATAATTTGATTATGAACAAATGGAGTATCTATAAGGTTGAAAATCACTTCACAACCGTCTTCTTTGCTGAATATGGAAGATGCAAAAAACTTTTCCTGTTTTTCAGGAGCTATAATTTGAAGCCATCTAATACTTTCAAGTTTATTTGTTTTTGCCACAAATGCAGATGATTTGCTATTATCTTGCTTTATATAACCAGTTATGTAAAAATCTCCGGCATTATTTTTCTGTATATTGGATGTATAGTATTTGCCAATTTCTGCCTTATCTATATTTATATTAGATTTATTTAGCTGAATTTTTGAATTCTTATAGACAATTGAGTCTGGTGTGTTTTTTTGCTTGCTAGAAGTGATGAAAAATTCCTTATATTGATTTAGTGAATTATTAAGCGTTTGATTTGTAAAAAGCTTTTCGAATTTGCAATAATTATTAAGCCCTGCTTCACCTCCATAGATATTTGTGAAAAAATCTTTGTATTTATTCAGATCATAACTATTTATTCGATTTGAAAAACTATTATTTAGGCTGTCACAATAATTCTTTTTATCTATCAGAGATGCATAAAACCGAGATTTTTGTTGAAAAGTAAAGCCTGACAAACTATCTTTGGGGTTGTTCAAAGGATCTCTATTCAAAACCAAAAAATCAAGCTTACTTTCTTTGTATTTAAATAATTCGAGTAAGAGGGATTTATGATCAAACTTGCCAATTTTAAATTTAAGCTTTTCGTCAACTTTTTGCACGTTAAAATCTGGTTTAAAATCTCTGCTGTTTAAAACCATGTTAATATCTTGATTTAATTGATCATCAGCTTTAGTTATAAGTACCCTCATATCTTTGATATCAGAGTCTAAAATTTGTTTAACATTTTTCACCCAGGTTCTATAGTCCCAAATTGGGATTTCATCTTGCAAAAAATCAGAACTTGTTAAACCATGCAAACGATAGGTTTCAATTGGTAACAATTTATATTTCTGATTGTAATTTTTTATAGGATAATTTTTTATTGCAGTTTGATAGTTTTGTAAATAGTATATGGTTGAATCGAAACTATTTTCGAGTTTATTCAATTTTTCTAATAATTCATTATCAGCAGTTAAGTATATATCTTTTATTTTATTGTTGCTTGTATTGATTTCTTTAAAGATGTTGATGCAATTGTTATAATGTAATATACTTAAATTGAAATAGTTAGTAACAATTTTGACATTTTTCTTATATTCATTATTGGCATCTATCTGTTCTTGAATAAATAATTTAACTGCTTCAAAATCAATACTTTCAACATTTTTAAATCTTTCAATATTTTGGTAGAATTTATCATTTTTACGTATCTCTTTTTGATCTACTTTGGAATATGCCAATCCAAAGTACAAATTGGTGTTGTAAATAAAATATTCAACATCTTTAAGATTTGTTAATGCATCATATTCTTTTGACCAGTATTGAGCTAATAATCCAAGCTGAAGATAAGTATTTGCATTAAAAGGCTCTTGCTTTTGAAAAACCAACAATAGTGAATAAGCTTCTTCTTTGCTTCTTTCAGTGATTACTTTGTAAACATCTTTGTATTTGATGTTTCTTTGTGAAAATAATGCTTGAAATGAAAAAAGAAATAGAAAAATAAGGCAAATCAATTTTATTTGGATCGATATCTGAAATTCAGTTTTTTTCATTCTTGGTTTCTCTTTAAATTGAAAAAAATTTAAACGTAGCACTCTATTGGATTTTAACAATTTTCAATTCCACCCTGCGGTTCTTCGCTTTATTTTCATCTGTATCATTCGGATATAATGGTTTAGATTCGCCATAGCCTTGTGAAATCATCCTGGAGGTTGGAATTTTTTTTTCAAGCATATAGGTCATTACTGAATTTGCTCTCCTTTTTGATAATCTTAAATTGTATGTGTCAGAACCTGCATTATCTGTATGTGCCGAAATCTCGATATTGATACTTGGATTGTCCATCATAAGTTTCACAACCCGGTCAAGTTCCGAAAATGAACTCTCCTTTAAATCAGCAGAATTTGATTCAAAAGTGATATGGTTAAGTGTAAGTTTTGTGTCTTCTTTCAACTGTTTCAATTTGACATCTAATTTTTTAGGTGCATCTTTCTTTTTTAAATTAACAGTTGTATTATAGAAGGAATATCCTTTTGGGCTTACACTTACATTATAACTATCGCCATCACGTAATTTAATGATATATTTTCCATCGTTATCTACTGTTGCAGTAGTTCTGATTACTTCGTTACTTTCAAGATTTGTTATAATTACTTCAACTGGCAGTCCGGATTGTGTTTCTTCATCCGAAATATCAATTTGAAAATCAACTTTCTTTGCTTTTAATTCTGCATCTTTCTCAAATTCATCAAATTGAACTATACCTTTTAAGTCAAATTTAAAGTTCAATGGTTCAAAATACTCTGCTTTTATTAAAAATTGATATTCATCACCAATTGGAATCCCTATTTGATATCGACCATCATTTAATTTTTCTACCTTTGGGTTTATGATTTCATTTTTACTATTTCTAATCTCTATTTCTGCATTGATTGGTTTAAATATTTCATCATCAAAAACATTTAAAATTAACCTAATATCTTTATAAAGGCTAATATCTTTAATTATTTCCTCATTTTTTTTGAGATTTGTTGCTTCAAAATTTATAAAAGTATGCGAATAATCCTTTTTGCTAATATCAATTTGGTAATTGTTTCCGAATGGCAAAAAAAGCTGATATTCACCTGTTTTAGCATTATTTGAGTATTTCGAAATTAATCTTGAAGTAACAGGATCATATACATTTAATTCAGCTTCAATTGGTTCCAAGGTAGATAATTCGTTGATTTTTCCACTAACCTTAATATTTTTACCAACCAAAAACTGTGGAAGAATACTTGATTTGAAAATACTACTACTATTAACTTTTCCTTTATCAACTGTTTCAATCGCATAAAATGGAACGTCGCTATCAAATGCAAATGTTGGAGTATAATCATTGTTAATAGTGTTCAAAGTATCAATGCTTTCAGCCGGAACCCAAACATTTTTAGCTAGTAGACGTGTTTTATATATATCAAAACCACCTTTTCCTCCTTCGCGAGTAGATGAAAAATATAATGTCTTATTATCAAGCCCTATTTTAGGATTTACTTCACATTCAACATTAATTGGGATTGGAAGTTCTTCAGGTTCTGTCCATGTTCCATTTAGCAATTTTCGGCTGAAAACAATTTTTTTGCAGTCAGGAATTGTACTTTTATTCTCAGATTTATTTCTAACAAAATAAAATGTCATATCATCTGCCGAAATTGATGGTTGGCCATCGTATGAAATCGAATTGATTGGTGCCCCAATACTTATAGGGGCAGACCAATTTCCATCAATCTGTTTTGAATAAAAAATATCTACATCAGAAGAATCTTTATTAAAATCAGCACTAAAATATAAAATACTAGCATCATAATTGAATGCAGGATACCTAATATTGCCAATACCACCTTTAAAATCATTGATTTCCATTATTGCTTCAGGTTCTGACCAAGCATCCTTTCCAATGTTTTTACTTATATACAATTGAAACCTTCCTGATTTGTCTGAAGTAAACGCAAGTAGTTTTCCATCGTTACTAAATGCCGGATCGTACTCGTTTCCATCAGTAAAATCAATAGGACTGCCAACCGGAAGTATATTCTGGGCATGTATTTGTTTAATAGAACCAAGTGTAAACAAAACAAGGAATAGATTGCAAATAAGATTAAATAAGAATTTTCTTTTCATTCTTGATTAGCTGAAATTAACTATGGTATAGGTATTCAATTAAATTATCAATGAATTACTTTGGTTTTTTAATAGCCTCTAAAATATCAACTTTTTTATCGTTGTTATAGGCTACTACAAAGGCTCCTTTTACTTTTAATCTAGGCACCATTTTTTTAGCCTCATCATATGTTTTATATGATCCAACCGAATATTTAAACCATCCATCGTAGTTTTTTTCTATTACTTCATTAACAGCTTTATAAAAAGTCGATATTTTTGCTTTACTTAATTTCACTTTTGAAGCAGCAATCTGAACCTGGAAAATGATGTCTCCCTGTAAACTTCTGGATTGGTCTTCTTCAATTTTTCTTTTTTGCTGTTCTTCAAGCGTAGTAATTTGCGAACGGGCATCGCCAGCATATTTTCCGCTTGGATAATCGCTGAGGTATGCTTGATAACTCTGCAGTGTACCTTCACTTTGTGCATTTTGCCATACTCTGTTTTCTTCTTCTTCCAGCTGTTTTTTTGTCTCCTGATCAAGGAAAATTGCATAACCTGCTATAAGATTTTTAATACTTGAAATATATAAATTCACAGCACTTTCAATATTGCTTTTTAATTTTGCATATTCAATTTTCTTTTTTAAATCTTTTTCATTCAAGCCTTTTATCTCTTTCATTTTTCTTTTGGCACTTGCATTATCAGTTGTTGCTTCTTCAACAAGATCATTTACTTTTGTCTCATCTTCTGGATAAGCAAAAACACATGTACCAAGTTTTTCTGAATAAAGAGTATAAATTAGCTCATAGCCTTTCTCATATTGTAAAGCTTGTTGAACCCTAAGTGCCTTAGCTGCTACCGATTTTTTTTCGGCTTTTTTGCCTCCTTTACTTAACGCTTTTTGATTTTTGCTATCCTCTTCTTTTATTTGATCTTCAAGCTTGTCACCTTTGGCTAAATTATCTTTGGCCCTATCAATTTGTTCCTTCTCGTCATTAGTAAGATGTTCTGCCATTGGTGTAATGATATCATCTCCCTGTGCAATTATTTTAGGTATCCCAAGGATTCCAAAAAACAATATGAATGTCATGATGGTTAGCTTTTTCATTTTAATCTTATTTAAGGTTAATTATTTAATCATTAATTAAATTAGTATCTCTGATTTTTTATAGGAACAATTATTTTGCCAATATTGAAATACAAATATAAGCAAGTATGATAATTTCTATATATAATAATGATGAACAGGCTATTTTTAAACTTACCAAATTAGATTTTTTTAATTAAAATTAAAAATAAATATGTATGACCTTTAATTGATTATTCAAGATTGGCTTTGAATATTCATATTATTTCTATTTATTATTCATTTATAATTGATATAATATTCAGTTTATTAGATGATTATGATTATTAATTTAAAAGTGCTAAATATAATTGGCTAATTTGTGGAACATGTATTCTAAATTCTTTATTTCTCACTTAAATATCTTAATTTCGATATCGTCAAAATATATATCCTTTGTGCCATTATTCCACATAAAAATATTTATTTGGTCATCTGTAAAAGATTCTGGAATATAAAATGATAGTTCAACTAATTCCCAACCATCTTTAGTTTGTTTTATACTTGCAGCTCCACACTTGAATAACTGCGCTGGTCCAGATGAGTTACATGCAATTAAGCCATCGCTTTGACATGGATATCGCCAGACTTGTATTTGAACATAATTTCCAGCTTTTACATCAATTTTTGTATCTAATCCATAAGGATTGGCTGAATCTAATTTAATGGAGTAATTTCCTGAATGATGTTTAAACGTGTTTCTTAAATAGGATTTATCGAATAGGTATATCTCCGAATTGTCTGTAAATTTTGTAGAATATTTATTTAAAATTTCAAGGTTCGATGAAATGGTAAGTTTGGGCTTTATTATTTTTTTTATAGAAGCAGTATCGTTGATTAGTTGATAAATTATTTCATGGGTATTTGTACTTTCATATAATTTTGAAATACTGTATAGCGTATCTGGAACCTGAATATTTAAAAAGTGATTGATTAAAGATCTTTTTTGCTCAGAATTATTATATTTTTCATAGATTATTATTTCTGGAAATTCAGACATAAGCTCTTCTTTCATTACACTTTTTTCCCAATTCAAAATATCTTCATCTATTGAATAAAAATAGCTTTTTGGATAAAGTTTTTTAAGATATTTTTTATAAAACGGCACAATTGCACCACTATATGAAACCCCAAAATACAAAGCCTGCTCTATAAATGCTGATTCTTTATACCTATCCGCTAAAATGATATGTGGCTTATTGTTATATTTTTGTAAGAATTGTATAGTTTGAATTGTAGGATTTTTCATTTTCGGGTAAAAATGATACTGAATAAATAATCTTACAAATAGCATTAAAATTATGCAGATAAGGCCATTATTAATCCATGATAATTTTAATCGTTCAACAATTTTTAGCTCTGGCTTTAGGATTATAAATATAGTATAAATGCCTAAGATGGAAAATGTATATGAAGGAATAAGATAATGAAAACTATATTGCCGGGCAACCAAAATAATCTGAAAACTCATAGCTAAAAAGATGGCAAGCAATAATTTCTTGATTTTTGGTTCAGTCTCGCTTAATTTTTTGTATTTTATAAGAATCAAAGCGGATACTGTCATTACTAGAAAGTAAGAAAAAGTGAATGGAAATTCAACTTTAAGAATGCGTATAATATTGCCTAAATATTCCATAAAATCTATCATTCCCATAGGGCCTTTACCATATTTCCCCAAATGTGTCGCCATGCCTGAAACAAACTCAAAAAAATGAGATAATTTATCAATAGCCGGTATAAGGAAAATAAAAGCAAAAATAATAGTCAGCAAAATGAAAATTAATTTTTTCCTGAAACTTTTAAGAAGTATTATTGGCACTATGATTAGTGGGAATGATGATATCTTCACAGTAATTAATAATGCTGTCAAAATAGAGAATCCAAATACATATAAATTTATTTTGACAGGCTTTTGACTAAAAGTATAATTAAATGAAAGTATTACCAATAAAATACTTAATGGAAAAAGTAAAGATTCGCAAGCTATCATTGATATAGAAAATACCGATTGCAATGATACTAATGAAGTTAATTGCATGAAAATGGCTGTTCGGATGCTTTCTGAATGCTTATAGCTATAAAAACCTAAAAGATAAACAACAACTACATTAATAAAAATTATTACGTAAAATATTGGTAATAAATAGCTTTCAGGCGATGAAAGTACGCTTTCCGCCAAATCATGTTTGTTATTGAAAAGAAAGGTAATCCTGATAATTATAGCATAAATTATTTGCAGTGGTGTACCTGGGTGATCAGTGTGCCCAATTTCAAATACACCCCGCGCAAGGTTTAATCCATTAAATAAATAGGCATAGTTAGGATCAAAACAACTCATAAAATGCATTCCAATATCTTTGAGAAAGAGAAAATTCAAGATAAGCAGTAGAATTGGGATTCCTGCAAAGATAAATTTTCGTATCTTGTATAATTTAATAATCATTATATGTTTTTAATTTTCTTTTTATAATTTCTATCAAGTGTTAAAAGTAAAATTGAATTTCGATTTATCAATAAACATTGCGATTCATAAGTATTAAAAATATAGATTCTTATGAAATTTAAAATTGATTTGTTTTTTGATTTTATGATTAGATATTCTGAAAATCAAAGATAATTATTCGTTTTATATTCAAGGTAAGTTCTTGTGGGAAAGCAATTATTGCTTATTTTTGCAGCATAATTAGCAAATATTTACTAATCATCAAACCAATTATAGCAAAATGGAAAAAGATAAAATCGTATTTGATTTAATTGAGCAGGAACATCAACGTCAGCTGCATGGAATTGAGTTAATTGCCTCTGAAAACTTTGTGAGCGAGCAAGTAATGAAGGCAATGGGTTCATGGCTTACCAATAAATATGCTGAAGGATATCCTGGCAAACGATACTATGGAGGCTGTCAAATTGTAGATAAAACCGAACAATTAGCAATTGACAGGCTTAAGCAATTATTTGGAGCCGAATGGGCAAATGTACAGCCACATTCAGGTGCACAAGCCAATGCAGCTGTTATGCTTGCTTGTATGAAGCCAGGCGACACATTCCTTGGTTTAAATCTTTCTCATGGAGGGCATTTAACTCATGGCTCGGCAGTTAACTTCTCGGGGATACTTTATCGTGCTGTTTCATATAACGTAAAAGAAGAAACCGGAATGGTTGATTATGATGAAATGGAACAACTAGCCATCAAAGAAAAGCCAAAAATGATTATTGGTGGGGCATCTGCCTATTCAAGGGATTGGGATTATGCCAGAATGCGACAGGTTGCTGATAAAGTGGGTGCCATATTGATGTTTGATATTTCGCATCCGGCTGGATTAATTGCTGCAGGTTTGCTGAAAAACCCGCTTCCATATGCTCATATTGTTACCACCACAACTCATAAAACACTTAGAGGCCCAAGGGGAGGTGTAATCATGATGGGCAAAGATTTCAATAATCCATTTGGGATAACAACTCCTAAAGGCGAAATACGCACTATGTCATCATTACTTGATTCTGCTGTTTTTCCTGGAACTCAGGGTGGACCGCTTGAGCATGTCATTGCTGCCAAGGCAGTTGCATTTGGTGAGGCTTTAAGTGATGAATTTAAAGTATATCAGAAGCAAGTTTTAAAAAACGCTACGGTAATGGCCAAAGCATTTATGGAAAATGGTTATAAAGTAATTTCAGGTGGAACCGATAATCATTCTATGTTAATTGATTTGCGTACTAAATTTCCTGCAATTACTGGAAAAGAAGCAGAAAAAGCACTGGAATTGGCAGATATTACCATCAATAAAAATATGGTCCCTTTTGATAGCCGTTCACCTTTTCAAACTTCAGGTTTACGTGTTGGAACTCCAGCAGTTACAACCAGAGGTTTAAAGGAAAACGATATGCTTAAAATTGTTTCACTTATTGATAAAGTTATTTCAAATATTGCTGATAATGATGTGATTACTCAGGTTCGTACTGAAGTTAATCAAATGATGAAAACATTTCCATTAACAACACATTAATAAGCCAAAAGCGGATTGATAAAATACCATCATTCCGCTTTCAAATAAATTTTTACATATGGTAACAAAGATTCTTGCTAAATTCATTATTTGGCTTATTGGTTGGAAAATTAAAATGGTGATTCCGAAGGAAAAAAAATATATTTTAATTATTGCCCCACATACTAGTAATAGGGATTTTTTTATTGGAAAGCTTGCCAGTTGGTCTTGCGGACAAAAGGCTAAAGTGTTGGTAAAAAAAGAGGCATTCAAATTTTTAATTGCTCCTATAATCAGGATGTGGGGAGGAGTTCCAATTGATAGAAAAAATACAGTCAATATTGTAGACCAGGTAGTTCAGTATTTTGAAGAAAATGATGAATTTGTACTTGGGATTACTCCTGAAGGAACGCGTAAGCGAAATCCTGATTGGAAAACCGGATTTTATCGAATTGCAATGAAGGCGAAAGTGCCCATTTACTTTGGATATATCGATTTTGCAACAAAAAAAGCAGGAATGCATGATTGTATTCATCCTACCGGTGATATGGAAAATGATATGGTCAAAATAAAGGCTTATTATAAAGATATGAAAGGGTATTATCCCGAACAATTTGCATTTTAATATCAGCAAATTGAAAATAAATTCTTATTCCGATAATTAGAACAGATGCAGGAAGATCTTAGAATTACTACCATCCAAACCAATTTGTATTGGGAGGATGTTTCAAAAAATCTTGATAATTTTGAAAATAAAATTGCAGCAATTAATAATAACACAGATATTATAGTTCTTCCTGAAATGTTTTCTACAGGTTTTTCAATGGCTACTGAAAAATTATCACAAACCATGGATGGTAATTCGATAATCTGGATGAAAAGAATGGCTGTATCTTCCAGCGCGATGATAATAGGAAGTCTTATCATTCATGATCAAGGAAAATATGTAAATCGTTTGTTGGCAGTGGAACCGAATGGTAAAATTCAATATTATGATAAGAAACATTTGTTTGCAATGGCTGGCGAGAATCAAAGTTATTCTGCGGGAGCAAATAAACTTATCTTTGAATTCAAAGGTTGGAGAATTTTCCCCTTGATTTGTTACGATTTACGTTTTCCTGTTTGGAGTCGTAATCAGAACAATTATGATATTTTGATATATGTGGCTAATTGGCCCGAAAAGAGGAGTAATCATTGGAAAATCCTTTTACAGGCGCGTGCAATAGAAAATCAATCCTTTGTAGTAGGTGTAAATAGGATAGGAGAGGATGGAAATAAATTTCATTATTCTGGTGATACTTGTGTTATTAGTCCCTTGGGTCAAAATATTAGTAAGACAGAAGCCTATAAAGAAAGTGTTGAAACCATTACCATTAATAAAAAAAAATTGGATTTGGTGCGAAAAACACTTCCTTTTGCAATGGATAGCGACCCTTTTACTCTGCTTTAGAATGAAAAACCAATCCTGATAACAGGATTTGCATATGGAGTTAGCTCCGTTTGATTCAGGTTCCACAAAACTAGTAAATACATTCCACTTCGTTCACCAAACTTTTGAAAATACCCACCACCTACCAAATAATTTTCAATCCATTGTCTTTTAGTTTCGGTAGCGGTATAATAAACCTTAATATTTAAGGCTTCTGCTTCGGCGTGTGCAAATAATCCTTCAAACAAGAAGAATCGTGCAAAAACACTACCTCCATAAGTAGAATAGTTAATTGGATAATTGTAGCTATTATCATTATAAAAACTATAAGTTAAACCAATACCCGGTTGAAATCTGGGGGTAACTTTATAGCCAACTATAGGGGCAACTTCAATTAATGTAACCTGCCCGAATTGCAGCCCAATACCTCCTCCAAAAAATAATTTATCTTTTATGGGTTCTTTTTTCTTAGGAGTTTCAAAATATTGGCCGTTAACCTGGATTGTAATTAAGCAAAGGAATGTAAATACAGAAATGATAAGCAGTGCTTTATTTTTCATATATTTTGCTTTAAATTTTATTTTAGTTTTAAGATTGATGCACTTAAATGCAAAGATATAATTGTTTACAAAGCAAAAGTAAAAATAAATTCAGATACAACACTCATTCAATTAAGACCATTATTTAAAGTTTAACGTACTTTTATTTTTATTTTCTTTTTTTAATAACTATTTTGTGAAGCCTTTTCTTTTCAAATTATAAATTATTCGGGCAAGTATGGATCAAAAATTTCACAACAGATATGTAAATGTTGAAATGTGCGTTGACTCGCCAAAAATATTGCTTGATACTGCCAATTCCATTTTTATAATTGAGGGACCTTCATATCCTGAAGATGCATTCGAGGTATATGAATGTGTACTTAAATGGTTAATCCAAAATAATTTTCGCTTTGAAAACCAGTTGAATTGTAAATTTAAATTCAAAGTATTAAGTTCTGCTTCTCGTAAAATAATCTTAGAAATACTGATGGGACTTGAAAAAGCATCTAAGAATAACAACAATATCAGGGTACAGTGGTATTATGAAAAATATGATGAAGATATGATGGAAGCTGGCGAAGATTTGTCTGACAATTTTGATATCCCGTTCGAATCCATTTCAATTTAGAAATTATTCAAAAAAAGTTCAAATTCCCATTTTATAAAACGCTTTGTGTGCAAAAAAATATCAGTTATCTCTGATTATTATAAAGTTGCCACATTTTTGTATTCGATCATTCAATAGTTCCAATTCCGAATTTCTATTTATCATAAATTTTTGCTGTAATCTCACCCTGAAGCACCATTAATCCATTCATGGCTAATGCCCTCATTTCATCTTCGCCGGGATAAACATGTACCGGAGCAATCCTGAAAACTCTTTCAATAATTTTATTTACAAAATATTTACTGTTTGCAATGCCCCCAGTAATCAAAATTGCATCTACTTTTCCTTTAAGCACAGGGAACATACTTCCAATTGACTTCGAAACCTGATATGCCATTGCATCAAAATAGAATTTAGATTCTTCATCGCCATTCATTGCATTTTTTTCAACTTCGTAGGCACTATTGGTTCCTAGGTAAGCTACCAGTCCACCTTCACCTTTAATCATGCTTTTAATTTTTTCTTTAGAGTAATGGCCACTAAAACACATATTTACCAAATCACCAATAGGCAAAGTACCACTGCGTTCCGGGGAGAATGGCCCTTCGCCGTCAAGTGCCTGGTTTACATCAATTACCCTTCCCCTTTCATGGGCTCCAATCGATATTCCTCCACCTAGGTGCACAACAATCAGGTTCATTTCCTCATATGCTTTCATTACTGATTTAGCATGCAAGCGGGCAACAGCCTTTTGGTTAAGAGCATGAAAAATTGATTTACGCCTGAAAGCCGGATGTCCTGAAACTCTTGCAAGTGGCGAAAGTTCGTCAACTACAACTGGATCAGCAATATATGCAGTGGCATCGGGAAGAATTTTAGCTATTTCATTTGCAATTAATCCACCTAAATTACTGGCATGCTCTCCAAGTTTTGTATCTATTAAATCGTTTATTAGATTTTCATTAACCTCGTATATTCCTGATTCTATGGGTTTTATCAATCCACCACGTCCAACAACAGCCTTTATTAAATTAAGTTTTATGTCTGCTTTCTTTAATTCTTCTAATATGATTAATTTCCTGAATTCTTTCTGTTCAGCAATAGTCGCAAATTTTTTTAATTCCTTGTTTTCGTGGTTTATTGTCTTTAAAAACAAAGGATTTGTATTTTGAAATACTGCAATTTTTGTTGATGTAGAGCCAGGATTAATGGCTAAAACATGAAGATTTTCCATCATATATTAAGTAAGAATTATATTATTTCTTAAATTTCAATAAGTTAATGTAATTGAATTAGATTTTATTAGTAAACGGAATTAAAAAATATTATCCAAAATTAATGATTAATATAACTCCTTTTTTGAATAAAATAAATGACAATTGGGTCTTTTTGTGGATAACCAAATATTTAAGAATTTGCATTAAAATTATATTAATTAGCTCCAAGTGCAGCCAAATAAATACTATTTAGTTTTGCATCTTCCGAATCTGCCCTTGAAGTTAGCACAATTGGTGATTTTGCTCCAAGTATAACTGCAGCTAATTTTGAATCAGTGAAAAAGCCCAGAGTTTTATACAAAATATTTCCTGCTTCAATATTTGGCATTATCAGTACATCAGCATCTCCTGCCACATCACTTACAATTCCTTTATGTTCAGCACTTATTTTGCTTATTGCATTATCAAAAGCAAGTGGACCGTCGATGATACATTTAGCAATTTGACCTCTTTCTGCCATTTTCGAAAGGATGGCTGCATCCATTGTTGAAGGCATTGCTTCACTTACAGTTTCAACAGCTGAAACAATTGCTACTTTTGGATTTACTATTCCAATTTTTGCGAGATAATTAACTGCATTATTTATAATGCCTACTTTCTCTTTTAAATTGGGGGCAATATTCATTGCAACATCAGTTATTCCAAGCAATTTGTGATATGCTTTAACCTCAAAAATTGCAAAGTGTGAAAGTAAATTCCCAATATTAAGTCCCCATTCCTTATTCAACACACCTTTTAGTAATATTGATGTTGAAATGTTTCCTTTCATTAATATTTGGGCATTGCCTTCGTTTATTAGCTTAACTGCAATTTCAACACATTTGCTTTTATCTTTTTCGTGTATGATGTCTATCCCTTTCAAATCTAGCTTATTAACTGATGCGATTTGTGTAATTTGATCTTTATCGCCTACACATATCAGCTCAATAATGCCTTTTTGATGAGCAGTTAAAGCCGCTTCGATAGCATGTTCATCTTGGGCAACTGCCAAAACCATTCTTTTTTTTGATATTTTAGCTTGATTAAATAGATCTTCAAGTTTTGAATACATAAAAAATACAATTAAGTTAAAAAGCAAGTGCCATTTTTTAAATAAAATGGCACTTTAAATTAAAATTATTTTAAATCGTTTACAATGAATAAGGTATCCTTTGCAATAACTAATTCTTCATTGGTTGGAATTACCATTATTTTCACCCTTGAATCCTCCGCCTGAATCATTGCCTCACGTTTTCTAAGGCCTTTATTGATACTATGGTCAAGCTTTATACCCAGATATTCTAGATTTTCGGTTGTTAATCGTCTAACAAGATCATCGTTCTCTCCAATTCCACCTGTAAATATTAAAATATCAATTCCACCCATTGCAGCTGCGTAAGCGCCAATGTATTTTTTTATTCTATAGGTATACATTTCCAGACCAAGTTTTGCTCTTTCATTTCCTTGTTCCATGGCAATTTCAATTTCTCGCATATCTGATGAAACGCCTGTAATACCTAACATACCGCTGTGTTTGTTGATAAGTGTACGTGAAGCATCAGTGCCTATTTCTTCTTTTTCCATCAAATAGAGTAAAACTCCCAAATCAAGATCACCGGCCCTGGTACCCATCATTAACCCTTCAACCGGTGTTAATCCCATTGAAGTATCAATTGATTTGCCGTTTTTAATTGCAGTGATTGAGGCTCCATTTCCAAGATGACAAGCAACAATTTTTTGAGTATTAATATCAACACCCAAAGTATTGCAGCCTCTTTCCACTACAAAGCGATAACTTGTTCCATGAAATCCATACTTTCTGATCCCATATTTTTTATAAAGTGTGTATGGAAGTGCATACATAAATGCATTTTCAGGCATGGTTTGGTGATATGCAGTGTCGAATACAGCCACTTGAGGCACATTGGGTAGAAGGGCACTCATCGCTAAAATCCCTTTATAATTTGCAGGATTATGAAGAGGTGCCAATTCACTTACTTTGTAGATATCTTTTTTAACTTTCTCGTCAATTAATACACTTTTGGTGAATTTTTCACCTCCATGTGCAACCCTGTGGCCTACAGCGTGAATTTCATCTAAGCTTTTTAGGCAACCGTGCTTTGTACTCACTAAAACGCCAAGTATATATTCAATTCCTATCTGGTGATCAAGGATATCTCCCTGAAACACTACCTCTGGGGAATCTTCTTTTTCATATTCCATGTAGGAACCTTTTAGCCCTATTTTTTCAACAATACCTTTAACAAGAACCCTATTCTCATCCATTTCGAAGAGCTGATATTTTATAGATGAACTTCCACAGTTCAATACCATTATTTTCATTTATTGTTTTCTTTTTGGTTATTACCCTTTTTAATATTGATCAATCAAGTATTTCTATTTGCAATCCGAAACCTTAATCATTTCGGCAATTTTATTTCCTTGCTCATCGTAGTTATAGAAGCCTGTTCCATTTTTTCTACCCAATCTGTTAGCTCTCACAAGCTTTTTCAGAACAGGAGAAGGCTTATATTTCAAATCACCGAACTCTTTATACAGATTATCCATCCATCTAACTACTTTGTCAAGACCAATCTTATCGGCCATTTCAAATGGTCCTAAGGGCAAGCCCATTCCATTTCGCATGGTAAGATCAATACTCTCTTTCGAAGCTACTCCTTCCATAAGTACTTCGCAGGCTTCACCGATTAAAGCAATAAATAAACGTACGCTTATTAATCCCGGTGATTCATCTACCATAATTGGAATTTTACCAATCAATGTAGTGAATTTGTGTACATTTTCACAAATTTCTTCGCTGGTTTGTAAACCCCTTACTACTTCTACAACATTCGCACCTGGCGAAGTTGTTGAAAAATGAAGACTTATACATCTATCTTTGAATTTTAGTTCCGATGAGAGTTCAGTAATCACAATAGTAGAAGAATTGGTAGCAATAATAGCATCACGGCCTACATTTTCTTCAATTTTCCTGAAAACTTCCTTTCTGATTGCAATACTGGACTCTGGAATTTTCGAAAGTATCGATTCAATTACCAAATCACAATCCTTAAAATCTTTATAATCCAAAGTTCCTTTAATTCTTGATAGAACTGATCGCTTTTCTCCACTGGTCATGCCCCAATGTTCAATCCTGCTATCAAGCTCCTCTGCCATTTCTTTAAATGATTGATCGATCTTTTCCTGAGACATATCAAGAATTACTACATCAATTCCTTGCGTAGCAATCATTAAAACAATTCGTTGACCGGTTGATCCTGCACCTACAACACCAATTTGTCCAAAATGTGCTTTTGGTCTCCCTTTTTTACTAAGGGCATAATTTTCAATTTGTTCTACAATTTTTTCTTTCATTTTTATATTTTTCAAATCTTAAAATTATTTAAGTCCTGCAGCTTGATTTGCAGTAATAGCAATTAAATTTGTGATATCACTAACAGAGCAACCTCTTGATAAATCGTTAATAGGCGCTGCCATTCCTTGCAGCACAGGGCCAATTGCTTGACAATGTGCTAATCGCTCTACAAGTTTATAAGCAATATTTCCTGTTTCAAGTGTTGGAAATACCAATACATTTGCTTTTCCTGCAATTGCACTTCCAGGAGCTTTCTTTTGTCCTATTGCTTCAATTATGGCTGCATCTGCTTGCAGTTCACCATCAATTTGTAAATCGGGTGCCATTTCCTTTGCTATTTTAGTAGCCCTTACTACTTTATCCACCATCTCGTGGCTTGCGCTTCCTTTTGTCGAAAAACTTAACATCGCAATTCGTGGTTCAAAACCTGCAATAGCCTGTGTTGTTCTACCAGTTGCTACGGCAATTTCGGCAAGTTCTTTATCTGTAGGATTTGGATGAACAGCGCAATCGGCAAATACCATGATTCCGTTTTCTCCAAATTCTTTATCCTTTAAAATCATGATAAATGCTCCAGAAACCACACTGATTCCTGGTGCAGTTTTTACATATTGAAATGCCGGCCGCAAAACATCTCCGGTTGCATTATTAGCTCCGGCAACTTCGCCATCAGCATCTCCATTTTTGATCATTAGAACAGCCAAATAAAGTGGATCTTCGATTAGTTTTGAAGCCTCTTCAAGTGTTAATCCTTTGCTTTTTCTTAGCTCTAGCATTAAATTAATGTAGGTTTCTTTTTTCTCATGTTTTAAAGGATCTACAATGGTTGCCTTGGATATTTGACCAAGCCCCATATTTGATGCCATGCTTTTTATTTCTTCAGGGTTGCCTATAAGAATGATTTGCGCTAATCCTTCTTCAAGTGCTTCATTTGCGGCTTTTAGGGTTCGTTCTTCTGTACCTTCAGGTAAAACAATCCTCTTGCGATTTAATTTTGCCTTCGCTCTGATTTGTTGTAATAAATCCATGATTATCAGTATTATATTGATATAGTTTTTCGTTACAAAAATACTCAAAAAGTTTTGATAACGCTTAATATTCTATCATTTTAAAATATGATTAAAAACATCTTTTTTGGTTGCCTTATAATATTTTCAACTTAAGAAGGTATTTTGAATTTTCTATTAAAAAAAGCTGAATTTAAAATGCCTGAAAATTCTAAAATATCATTCACTGCATAATTTTGATAAGTTATGTATTTAAGCCATTTGGCGAATTTGATTATATTCAGTAATTTGTCTTTTTAAATAAGTAGCAATTTCTATGTAATATGTTATTCCCATTAGTTATTCGATATTTTCTAGTTTGTTTGTGCTGGCTACTGGAAATGATTTTTTTATGAAAAATGGATTATTTATTTCGATTATTTTAAGTCACTATTAATAAAGTTGTATTAATATGAAAACAAATCCTACCAATTATCAATTTAGTACCAGCATCAATAGAATTTATGCAGGTAACCGTAATATTCCAACGTTGATGAAACTGAAAATCTGGCTTTCAAATGTATTAACAATGATAGGATTGGCCTTTTTTATAATGGGTTTGCCTTTTTCTTTCATATTTCTTTCGACTTCTACTATTTTCGATCCTTCTTTTAGTGATAAAGATCCTATTATTAATGCCACTGCTACTGAAGCTAAGCCAACCAATTCTTACATTAATAATGCTCGTGTTTATGAATATAAGTATGAATATCAGACAAAGGAAGGAAAAACATATTCGGGGTATGGATATAGCACAGGAAATTTGTTTTCTTTAGGAGATGAACTTCAAATACATTATAAAGCTGACAATCCTGAATTTTCAAAGGCATTGGATTTACGAACATCTGAATTTGGTGGAGGACTAACTCTTTTCGTCCTTATTTTTCCGCTAATTGGTTTAATTATGTTATTTTTTATTACCCGTAAAGCATTAAAACAAATGGCTCAATTTAAAAATAATGTTGGTGAAAAAATTTTGTATCTTGCAAAAAAATACAGAAACCAAAATTATGAAAATAATTGATCAGATAAAGGAATTATACAAAAGTTTAGACCAAAAACAAAAGCAGGATTTATTATC
>JANYKN010000042.1 GCA_025361565.1 Bacteroidota bacterium
AAACACATAGCCACATAGTTTTTTAATCTTAGTTATTGTGAATATTGTTCTGAAAGAAGCGTGGTGGCCATAATAGACACCATATTGTAGCACTTGGAAAGATGAACAAGCCTCGGGTTATTCAACCCTTAATTCGCATAAATATAATAATCTTTGATAATTTGAAAAAATCGAATTGATAAGACCTTTAAATTTATCCGTTTCTATTCTTATCAATATTTTATAGTTTCCGAGGTCGTAACCAATTTATTTCATATGAAATTGCCAATTTACTATTTAAAAATCAACTAATTGAGATTGATTTTAACTTAAAATCCCTTTTAATTTAACATCAATTCTTTAAATCAATAGGATAAGTCATTATAGAAGTGTTGTTAATATGCATATAATCAGTGTTGTAAAAAATAAATAAAAAATAATTCAATAAAAAGTTGCATTTAAGAATTTTCAATTTATATTTGTAGTGTATTAGTAAAGTAGAACACTAATTAAATAAATAACTATGATCGAAATTAAAAACTTGTCGTTTGGATATAAAAAGAATAAATTTCTTTTTGAAAATCTGAATTTGAGCATCCATAAAGGTAATATTTATGGCTTGCTGGGCCGAAATGGAGCAGGAAAAACCACGCTGCTTAAACAAATTGTTGGGCTTTTGTTTCCTGCAAAAGGGGAATGCATGGTTTTTGACAAACCTGCCAGTGAAAGATTACCTCAGGTACTTAATAATATTTATTTTATACCGGAGGAATTTCAACTTCCATCCATTTCAATGAATGCGTTTACAAAACTGCATTCGCCTTTTTATCCAAAATTCGATAAGGAGTTACTAAACAAATACCTTATTGAATTTGAAATTGCCGATAATGCCAATCTATCATCAATTTCTTATGGTCAAAAAAAGAAATTTCTAATTGCTTTTGGATTAGCTACACGCACACAAATATTGATACTGGATGAGCCAACAAATGGTCTTGATATTCCTTCAAAAAGCCAGTTTCGTAAGATTATGGCATCATCGATGGACGAGGAACGGAGCATCATTATTTCCACGCATCAGGTGCGCGATTTGTCAAGCTTAATTGACCATATTATTGTTCTTGAAAGTGGTAAGGCAATTTTCGATCATAGCACATTTGAGATTTCGTCAAAGCTTTCGTTTGTACAAACCAGGGAAATTGGTAATCTTGAGGTGTTTTACAAAGAAGATGTGCTTGGAGGTCAAGCTGTTATGTGTCGTAAGAATGGTGAGGAAACCGAAATTGATTTGGAACTCCTTTTTAATGGTGTGGTATCCAATACCGAAAAAGTAAATAACGAATTTAAAAATTAACGATTATGGAAACAAATTCCTTTTTTGATATTAACCGTTTGAAATATTTGTTGTTGCGGCAACTAAGTGTTAATTATAAAACCATGTTGATAGCCACAGGTGTTGTTGTTGGATTTTTGGTATTGGTAGGTACATTGCAATTGTTTTTGGGTAATAACACCATTGACTATGGTAATATTTTTGGAATGTTTATGCCAATCTTTTTAATCGGAGGCTTTATTTTTACGAGCATGATTTTTTCGGAACTCAATTCACCCCATCAAGGATATTTATACCTTACTATTCCTGCATCAGCTTTCGAAAAACTTCTTTCGGCATGGTTTGTTTCTTCCATATTTTACATGATACTTGGAGGCATAATCATCTACTTCCTCAATTTTTATTATATGTTGATTGCAGCCATCTTTACTTCGCAAAACGTAGAGTTTATTAATCTTTTTTCGCTTGATGTTTTACAGATGTTTGGATCTTATTTGGTTTTTCATTCGATTTTCTTTCTGGGGGCTATTTATTTCCGCAGGGTTAATTTTCTGAAAACATTACTTGCAGGTTTTGTGGTATTTATAGTACTTTCAATATATTCAGGAATTCTGGCAAAAATACTATTTAACCAATTCTCAGTTCAAAGCAATATGATGAACCGAGCGGTAGATCTTAAGTTTACTTTCGATCAACAAATTGCGCCAATTGCAAAATATTTGTTTTGGTGTGGTGTTGCGCCATTTTTCATAACAGTTTCTTATTTCCGTTTAAAAGAAAGGCAGGTATAATATGGAATTTAAAGGTAATCAACCAATTTATATGCAAATTGCAGATTATTTCTGCGAGAATATCCTAACCAGAGAGTGGAAGGAAAACGAGAAAATACCATCGGTGCGCGAAATTGCAGTGTTGGTAGAAGTAAATCCAAATACAGCTATTCGAGCTTATACTTTCCTTCAAGACCAAGGCATTATTTATAACAAACGTGGGATTGGTTATTTTGTGGCAGAAGATGGTTACAACAAAGCGCTGGAAATGCGAAAAGGTGAATTTATCCTTAAAGATGTACCTGTTTTTTTCAAAACCATGAACCTTTTGAAACTCACGTTTGCCGATTTACAGCCACATTATAATTTATCAATTAACAAGTAAAAATCGAAATATATGAAAACCAGTAATAAACTTTTGTTGGGATTATTTGTGTTAATATTAGTTGCAATCACCTTTGGTTTTGTTTACTTAAAAGCTGCATTAAAAGAGCCCACTTCCATTAATTCTAAACGATTTGAAAATCAAACCAAGGAACAAATGTGTTTTGCTAATTTCAAGAGAGTTGTAGATGGATGTAAAATTTACAAAATCTATATTTAATAATTAGTTATACTGATAAAGCATTCAATAATAATTCATAACTTTAAAAAAAATAAGGTACTGTGTTTTGCATAGTACTTTATTTAATGTATTTTTACATCAAAATATCAAGAATTAATTAAATAATTTTGCATTGCACTCTCGGTTAATGGGTTAATTAACAATTAGATATTAGAATATTTAAGGTCTAATCAAATTTGTGTAAATTCGTAAAATTATTGTCATTCGTGTTATATTGAAATATGAAAATCCAAATCCAAAATCTCAGCAAAATATACAGCAACCATAAAAAAGCACTTTCTGATATTAATTTGGATATTGAAAATGGCATGTTCGGTCTGCTTGGCCCTAATGGAGCAGGCAAATCAAGTTTGATGCGGATTTTGGTAACTATTATGAAACCAAGCACCGGTAAAGTAAATGTCAATGGTTATGATTTACTTAAAGATAGAGGCGAAATTAGAAAAATGCTCGGCTATTTACCTCAGGATTTTAGGTTTTTTAGTAAATTGAAGACTTGGGAATTCCTTGATTATGCTGCTGGATTAGCCGGAATTAGGAGCCAGAAACTTCGTTCTGTTAAAGTAGATGAATGGTTGGATAAAGTAGGACTTTTCGACTCGCGCGATAGAGACGCCAACCACCTTTCGGGAGGGATGAAACGCCGGCTTGGTATAGCACAGGCTTTAATTGGAGATCCACAGATTATTGTGGTGGATGAACCAACTACTGGTTTGGATCCAGAAGAGCGTATCCGTTTTAGAAACATCCTGTCGGAGCTTAGCCAAAAAGATGTGATTATCATTTTATCTACTCATATTGTTGGTGATATTTCGAGTGTTTGTAACAATTTTGCATTGTTGAATAATGGAAAAATTTGTTTTAATGGTGCCCCGGAAGATTTGGTTAATTTGGCGCGGGGTCATGTTTGGCAAATAAGTACTTCAGGTGTTGAATATGATTTAATTAAAGCCAAATATGCAGTAATTTCAACTATTCCAGCCGAAGATGGATGGGAAATTCAATTTGTTGGTAATGATGTTGGAGATTTGAAAAACACAATTGAAATAGAGCCAAACCTTGAACATGCCTATGTTTATTTTATGGAAACACAGGGTGGAACATAGAAATTGGAATTTTGAGATTTGAACTTGGAACCCGTAACCCGTAACTCAAAACTCCCAACTTGTATCTTTTTACTTTAATCTTTTGTCTTTAAAACCATGTCACTCTACCTAATAAGAACCATTGCACGTTGCGAAATGAAAACCCTTCTTCGAAGTTGGTTCTTTCGGATTTTTGCTGGTTTGGCCATTTTGGGTCTGGGCATTTTTAATGTGGCTATGAATATTGAGTCGAGCGGTGCTCCATGGATATACAGGGCATTGTCAAGTTCAATACCATATGCCAATCTAATTATTTTAAATCTCGGCCAGGCCATAGTTGCAATTTTTCTGGCTTCGGAATTTTTAAAACAAGATAGAAAAAACGATACGGTCGAAGTTATTTATGCCCGTTCAATGACTAATGGCGACTATATTCTGGGAAAAACCTTAGGAATACTCCTCGTCTTTTTTATCCTAAATATCATCGTACTTGTTTTAGGAATTGGTTTTTCATTTCTGAGTAACGATACTTCTCGCAGCTTGCTTTCATTGTTCGCATATCCATTGCTCATTAGCTTGCCAACTTTGGTTTATATATTCGGTTTGTCATTTTTTTTAATGATTTTGTTGAAAAATCAAGCAGTAACATTCCTTGTTTTGTTGGGGTATATTGCACTTACCGTTTTTTACCTTAGCTCCAAAACCTATCATATTTTTGATTTTATCGCCTATCATGTTCCAATGATGTATTCACCTATTGCGGGCTTTGGCAATTTATCCGAAATTCTTTTACACCGAAGTATTTTCTTTTTTGCAGGAATTGCATTGATTTTTTTCACCATTTATAAATTGCCGCGTTTGCCACAATCCCGAACTTTTGAAATATTTCCTTTATTTATGGCTTTGGTGTTTTTTGCGATAAGTGCAATATTGGCTTTTCAATATATTAATATTAAGGAAAACAACATCGGATTTAAAGAGCAGGTAATACAATTAAACAATAGATATTCAAACTATCCCAAAGTTACAATTACGGATTGTGATATTAACCTTGAGCATATAAATGATTCAATTGTGGTAAAAGCTAAACTTAAACTTCAAAATCGGACCACGCAAAATATCGATACAATCATATTAAGATTAAACCCTTCATTGAATGTTAGTTCAATCACGGTAAATGCCAAAAAATCGGATTTTAATCGAAATCTTCATATTATTAAAATCGCATATAATCAGCATGTTAAGCCTAATGACATTTTAGTTTTGGAAATAAATTACAATGGTAAAATCAATGAAAATATTTGTTTTATTGATCGGGATCCTGAAGAGTTTTCTGATAACTTCACGCTTGACATGTTTAATATAAGAAAGCGATATGCTTTTATACAGCCCGATTTTGTTTGTTTAACCAGCGAAGCACTTTGGTATCCATTGGCAGGAACAGGATATGCAAGTAATGAGCCTATGCAATATTCTCCGGATTTCACAAAATTTACGCTTCAAGTAAAAGCAGTTAAAGGAATGACGGCCATTTCGCAGGGTAAGTCCATATTGTCAAAAAACGGGACTTACTCTTTTCAGCCCGAGAACCTTCTGCCAAAAATCAGTTTGGTTATTGGTAATTATATAAAGCATTCTATCAGAGTTGATTCCGTTGATTATAATTTGTACAGTATTGCTGGGAATCAATATTATGAAGCTTATTTTAAGGATATTGGCGATACCATTTCTAATTTAATTAAAGGGTTAAGGCAAGATTTTGAAGTTCAATCCAAACTAAAATATCCATTTTCTCGGTTTTCATTGGTTGAAGTTCCTGTTCTTTTTGGTTTGGACAAACATGTTTATTCCATTGCCAGTGACGCCGTACAACCCGAAATGGTTTTGTATCCTGAAAAAGGTGTTCTTTTTGAAGAAACTGATTTTAGAAAACGAAAAAACAGGACAGAACGTGATATGAAACGCAACAACGAAGAAATTCTTCCTGAAGAAATGCAGACCAGGATGTTTCAGCGTTTTGTACGTAATAATTTTATGACTAAGTTGGGCGACAGGATTCAGTATGAGGAAATTAAAGACGGAAACACCTACACTTTGTTTCCACAATTTTATACATATATTACCAGGCTTAATTCCGAAAAATGGCCAATCCTAAATTTTGCCCTAGAAGGTTGGATGAAAGAGAAATCTGGGACATCAGGTGGTTCCAGTCGTTGGATTTTCGAAGGGATGACAAAACCTGAAAAAATTAATGTAAAACTCATAGATGCTTCATTGGAACAATTGATGAAGAACGGAATTGTAAATGAAAAGGATGACCGTAATCCTGTTTTATTAAAAGATATCATTTTAGCCAAAGGTGTTCAATTATTTGAAACCTGGAGTGTTCGTTTCGGACCGAGCGAATTTAATAAAATGATGTTTGAATTGGTGAATCGTTATAAGTTTAATGCATTAACTATAAATGAATTGGATTCCATTATTTACTGTAAATTTGGAAGGTCAATAATGCCCGACATCGAAAATTGGTATTATCAGAAAAAACTACCCGCATTTTTGATTAAAGATTTAACAACTTATAAAATTGTTCAGAAAGAAACCACAAAATATCAGGTTCGTATTAAAATATCTAATCCTGAACCAGTTGATGGTTTAGTTTCCATCCAGGTTGAATTGAATGATCCGGATAGAAACAAATCTAAAAATTGGTGGGAACCCGATGAGGTAAAAGCGGATTATTCAAAATCAATATATATGGCTGCACATTCTGCGGTTGAAGTTGGAATTGTTTTTAATAGTTTGCCGGAGAGAATGGCTGTTTTGTCAAATGTATCGAAAAATCTTCCAAATGTTTTAAACTATGATTTTGCCGGATTCGACGATATAAAACGTATTCCGGAATTTGATACCATAATGAATATACCTGTTTTTATGAGTATTGACGAGCCAAAGGAAATTATTGTCGACAACGAAGATCTAGGTTTTAGTCTAGAAGAAGCAGAAAATCAAGCCTATCTGAAATCATTGTTAAATAAAAGAACAAAAAAGAAATATGATTATACGGAACTCAGATTTTGGGATGTGCCCGGATATTGGGTTCCCGTGCTACAAACAGGGTATTATGGAAAATATATTCATTCTGCTTATTATACTAGAGGAGGGTTAGGCGATCGAAAGGCAATCTGGAGAACTAAGTTGAAAGAAAGTGGTTTTTATGATATCTATTTTTATTATACAAAGATTGAGAATAATTGGCGCGAACAAAAAACTAAAGAAACTTATGTTTACCTTGTTTCACATGATGGTGGAGTTGAAAAAGTACCGGTAACAGAAATGGATAATGGTTGGAATTACCTAGGGTCGTTTTATATTTCGGCGGGGCAGGCAAAAGTTGAATTGTCGAATAAAACGGGAGGTGAAATGGTTTTTGCCGATGCAATGAAATGGATAAAGACTAAGTAAATAATAAACATCTAGATTTAAAAAATATGAATCGATTCGGTCTCACACAAATTGTAAAGTTCTATGCTTTTTGTATATTATTTCTCTTTTTATCGGGAAAAGGAATTGCACAAAAAATAATCACAATCGATGATGCAATGAACGTGGCACTCAAGAATAGTCCCGAAATGATAAAGTCTGAATTAAATATGCTTGTCAGTCAGGAAAATTTGAAAACGCGCGAAGCTGCCACAAAATCGAATTTTACTTTGCAAGTAACTCCTTTTTATTACAACCAGAACCGTACCTACGATGATTTTAATGCAGTTTGGAACACCAACGAAACCAAAAGTTCTTATGGTGATTTTATCATTTCGCAACCCATTGTAAAAACCGATGCAAAAATTAGCTTGAGAAATCATCTTGAATATCAGGATGCATATAGCGAATTTGGCAATAAATCAACAAAAGGATTTAGTAATAATTTATATCTTGAGATTTCTCAACCAATTTTTACTTATAATAAAATCAGAATGGAGTTGGATCGGCTTAAATTGGCGCTCGAAAATTCAACTTATAATTATTCCATTCAACGCTTATTTCTCGAAAAGCAGGTTACACAATTCTTTTACAATGTTTACCAGATAAAAATGGCTTTGCAAATTGCCGAGGAAGAATATAAAAACCAGCAAGCCAGCTTTGAAATTATTAAATCAAAAGTTGAAGGCGGTTTAACTGCAAATGCCGAATTGTTGCAAGCTCAACTAAATCTTTCAAATAGTGAGTCAACTTTCAAAAACAAGCAAGTTGAATTGGAAAATGCGAAAGATGATTTTAAACAATACATTGGCTTGCCGCTCGGCGAAGATTTTGATGTTCAGACCAATATTGATTTTGCATATGTTAAAGTTGATTCTGCCAAAGCCATACAAAATGGACTTGAAATGAGAATGGAATTAAAACAACAGGAAATTTCATTGAAAAATAGTCAGTTCGATTTAACAGTTGCCGAGTCAACCAATGAATTTGCAGGCAATGTAAATCTATCAGTCGGTGTAATTGGCGATAATCAAAACCTGATGCATGTGTATGAAACACCTACCCGTAATCCTCAATTTATGGTAGGATTTACAATTCCAATTTGGGATTGGGGCGAAAGAAAATCAAGGATTCGGGCAAGCAAAGCAATGATCCAGATTCAGGAAATTGATCTTCAAAATGAGAAATATTCAGTTGAAATTGCTATTAGAAAATCATACAGAAGCCTTCAAAACCTTAATATGCAGATTGAAATAGCCAAACAAAACGAGAAAAACGCGCAGCTAACTTACGAAATAAATCTGGAGAAATATAAGAACAGCGATTTGACCAGTATGGATTTGGGCAGATATCAAAATCAATTGTCAACAGCAAAAATGAACTTGGCAAACGCATTAATCAGTTATAAAATAGAATTGTTGAACATGAAAATCCAAAGCCTTTGGGATTTTGAGAAAAATATCAATTTCGTTCCGGAAGTTTTGCAGGATAATTTGAAAGATGATGGGAAAGAATAGTTTCATTTAGTCTAAAAAAGAATAATATTTCGAAATTATATTTATAAATCGATCCAAGGTGAATTTTCATTTAAACAAATGGAGTCGCCCTGAAAGGGCAAAAGCAATAGCATAGGGCAACGCCCTATGAATAAATAAAGTTGTAAACCAGCCCTGAAAGGGCGCAAGCAAAAAAAATATGTCACAATCTCTATCAAAAGTTTATGTTCATATTACCTTCAGTACCAAAAAACGTCAATTGTTAATTGATGATCATGTTAAGACATCACTTTTCGAATATTTAGGTGGAATTTGTAGGGGTATGGAATGTAATCCAATTAAAGTTGGTGGACACCAAGACCACGTGCATGTGTTGTGCTTATTGTCAAAAAAAGTAGCACAAATAACATTGATGGAAGAGTTGAAAAAGCAATCTTCGAAGTGGATAAAAACACAAGGACAAATTTATTCTAAGTTTTATTGGCAAGATGGTTATGGAATATTTTCTGTGAATCCATTCGAATCAGACGTAGTTGTTCAATATATTGAAAATCAAGAAGAACATCATCAGAAAGTTGGTTTTCAGGATGAATTTAGGGCATTTCTCAATAAGTACAAAATCGATTATGATGAAAAGTATGTTTGGGATTAGTAAATTTTGCTTTCGCCCTTACAGGGCTTGTGTTTGCTTCGAGTCATCTCCATAGGGCGTTGCCCTATGCTGGTGCTGTCACCCTTTCAGGGTGAGATTATGGTTATTGTGGCAAAATGCTTTGTAATGTTATTTTTATTTTCAAAACAAATGTCGTATGAAATATTTGTTTCTTCATCGCCCTGAAAGGGCAAAAGCAATAGCATAGAGCAACGCCCTAAGGATTGAGGATATTCGGAAAACCAGCTCTGTAAGGGCGCAAGAATAATAATATAAAATAAATAGATCAACAAAAACACCCAAACCCAATATAAAAATGAAAAAACTACTTGTGTTTATTATCTCAGTAAGCATTTTTGCAGCTTGTGGCAACCAGCAGGAGGATTTAAGCAGCGACATATCCGTACCTGTAAGTGTAACTGAACTAAAACCTCAATCCATTCAAAAGTTCATCGAAATAAATGGTTCTGTAAAGCCAATTAAAGAAGTGAAATTGAAAGCTGAAATATCGGGGAAATATCACTTGATGAAGAGTTCTTCAGGCATTAATCCTTATACTTTGGGTGACATTGTTAAAGAAGGTGCTGAAATAATTTGGTTGGAAGACTTTGAATATGAGAATAATATCAAGCTTCCATCTCAAAAATTAAATCTTGAGATTACCAAACAAGTCTTCGACAAACAACAATCATTATTCGATAAAGGTGGCGTAACCCTCAGCGAATTGAAAAACGCTGAAATCAACTATATGAACGCAAAATATACCTATGATGATGCAATGATTCGTTTGCAGAAAATGCATGTTAAAGCACCATTTACTGGGGCAATTGTAGATTTACCGTATTTTACTCCTTTGGCTAAAATTGATGTAAATTCCTTGCTGGTTTCGATTATGGATTATAGTAAATTGTTTATGGAAATCAATTTGGCAGAAAAAAATCTGGAATATATCAAATCTGGACAAACGGTTCAAATTACAAATTATACCCTACTTGACGATACTTTGAAAGGAACAATTACCCAACTATCGCCTGCGATTGATCCTGAAACCAGATCTTTTAAAGGAATGATTGTAATTGATAACCCAGGATTAAAACTGAGACCCGGAATGTTTGCCAAAGGTGAAGTGGTGGTGGCTTCGGCAGCAAATTCAATTGTAATTCCCAAAGAAATTATCGTTTCAAAACAGAAAGGAAATTATGTTTTTGTTGTCGAAAAAGGAATTGCGTATGAACGAGAAATTCAAATTGGGCTTGAAAATCCAAAACAAGTGCAGGTAGTTTCAGGACTCAAAGTGGGCGAAAATATAGTTGTAAAAGGATTTGAAACACTTAGAAATGAATCGAAAATTAAAGTAGTTAAATAGGATTCGGAAAATGAGAAAAATTATTGAATTTGCTGTTAATTTTCCGGTAACTATTTCTATGATAGTGCTTGGAGTTCTTTTGCTTGGCTATATTTCGTTGCAGAAATTGAGTATTGATTTGCTGCCTGAAATGAACTCTCCCCGGATTTTCATTGAATTAAAAATCGGGGAACGCCCGCCCGAAGAAATTGAAAAACAATATGTCGAAAACATTGAAAGCCAAAGTATCCGGTTAAAAGGTGTTTCAAATGTTTCGTCGGTTTGTATGGTTGGTGCTGCAAGGATAAAAGTAGAATACAATTGGGGAACCGATATGGACGAAGCTTTTCTGGATTTGCAAAAAGCACTCACTATGTTTAGTCAAAATTCAGAAATTCAGGAATTTAATATTACTCAGCACGATCCAAATGCTTCGCCGGTAATGCTTATTGCCATGCAAAATAAAAGCATTTCGGATATGAATGAATTGCGTATGGTGGGCGAAAATTATATCAGAAATGAGCTAATTAGGCTCGAAGGAGTTGCTGATGTGGTTTTGACCGGTACAGAAGAAAAAGAAGTAGTAATTGAAACCGATCAATCCCAATTAAATGCGTATGGTTTAACCACCGATAATATAGTACAACAGATTCAGAACATCAACCGCAATGTTTCCGGTGGTTCTATTGTTGAAATGGGCAAAAAATATATTATTAAAGGAGTTTCATTAATTAAAAACATTCAGGAACTTGAAAATATCGTAATCACTTACAAACAAAGCAATTCAAATATTCTAAATGGACAAAATTCATCAGTAGAAAGTAAAGTTCCGGTTTTATTAAAGGACATAGCCAAAGTTAGTTTTATCAATAAAAAGCCCGATAATATTGTACGTGTAAATGGAAAGCGCTGTGTTGGTTTGTCAATTTATAAAGAAACCAGCTACAATACAGTAAAAGCAGTTGAAGAATTAAATAAATCTTTAGAAAATATTAAAAAAGCCTTGCCGGGATATGAATTTACAATCGTTCAAAATCAGGGTTACTATATTCAAAATGCAATTGATGAGCTAAAAAATACGGCATGGTTGGGAGCTTTTTTAACTGTTTTGGTACTTTATGTGTTCCTTCGCCGGATAGGGATAACGTTGATTGTTAGCGTTGCAATTCCAGTTTCCGTAATTGCAACTTTTAATTTGATGTATTTCAATGGTTTGAGCATCAATATTATGACACTTGGCGGTTTAGCTCTTGGAGTAGGTATGTTAGTAGACAACGCTATAGTGGTTGTTGAAAGTATATACCGAAACCTTGAAACTGGATTGCCTTTAAAAGAGGCTGTCATTAGAGGAACAGCCGAAATTGGTGGAGCAATTATATCTTCAACTTTAACTACAATTGTTGTTTTTCTTCCAATTGTGTATTTACATGGAGCTTCGGGTGCTCTTTTTAAAGATCAAGCCTGGACTGTGGCATTTTCACTAATTGCCTCTTTGTTTGTGGCTATTTTTCTTATTCCAATGATGTTTCATTCATCTTACAAGAATTCTAAAAATACAGTTCAAACAAATAGTTACCAATTTAAATGGTATCGTGGATTCCTGTCTTCAATAATCGAAAACCGTAGATTGGTGCTCGGTGCGGCTGCAATTTTAATAGCGATATCGATAATTTTATTACCTTATATTGGCAGTGAGTTTATTCCCAAAAGTGGAACCGGGGAATTTTCATTGGACATAAAATTAAAAGAAGGAACGGAGATTGAACGTACGCTTGGAACTGTAAATAATATTGAATCAATGCTCCAGGAAATACTTGGAGATAAAGCTGAAATTATATACAGCCAGATTGGTCCTACTTCAGTTGGTGCATCAGAAAAAGCAGTTTTCCAAAATGAAAACACAGCCACCATAAAAATAAAGTTGAAACCAGAGGCAATCAAATATTCAGGTTCGTTAATAAACAAAGTAGGTAGTTTAATAAGTGAAATTCCAGATGCTGAAATTTCCCTGGTGCGTGATGAAACAGCTATGGAATCTACCATGGGAACAAATGAAGCACCGGTAATAATAGAAGTGAAAGGAAACGATATTAAAGTTCTGGAGCAATTGACCATTGATATTAAAAAAAACATCTCAGCCATTCCTGAATTATACAATGTAAAAACCAGCATAGAAGAAGGTGCGCCTGAAATTGATGTGGTTATTGATCGCTATAAAGCATCCATGTATAATTTAAACGCAGGGAGTATAACAAGCCAGCTAAAGGATATTTTAATTGGCAAAAATGCAGGGAAATATGAAAATGCAGGCGAAATGGATGATATCACCATCAAAATGCCTGAATTAAGCTTGCTTGAATTCAATTCGATCATTTTAAAAAGTGGTGACAAAGATGTTCCATTGTATGAAATTGCAACTTTTGAAAAATCATCATCTCCAAAACAATTACTGCGGAACAATCAAAACCGGATAGGGAATATTACTGCTGATATTCAAGGGAAACTGGCGTTTGATAAAGTGATTGAAAAAGTCAGAAAACAATTAAAGACTGTGAGTGTGCAGCCTGATTATCAAGTTTCAATAGTTGGGGAGGAATTAAAACGTGGCGAAGCTATGTCTAGCCTCGGGTTTGCCTTAATCCTTTCTGTTATATTGGTTTACATGGTTATGGCTTCGCAATTCGAATCTTTGATCCATCCATTTACGGTATTACTTACCATTCCTTTGGCTGCTGCCGGAACAATCATTACCTTCTTTTTATTGGGCCATCCATTTAACATGATGGCTTATATTGGTTTAATCATGTTGGGTGGAATTGCGGTAAACAATTCAATTCTATTGGTTGATGCGATAAACCAGTTAAAAGAGGAAGGTTACAAGCTTAAAGAAGCAATTATTTTAGCTGGATATAAACGGATCCGGCCTATTTTAATGACAAGTTTGACAACCATTTTGGCCTTAATTCCGTTAACACTTGGTATTGGTGAAAGTTCTGAGTTGCAAGCACCAATGGCAATTGCTGTAATTTCAGGTTTAACCACATCAACTATGCTCACATTGATTGTAATTCCTTGTGTTTATTATGTTTTTGACAGGAGTAAAAAAGATGAAAATTCAATTCAGATTTGAAAATGATGATTAGAAACCTGTCAATGTCTTTCTAACCTGACAGTGTTTAAACTGAAAATTAAAAACTAAAATGAGATTTATCCTCAAACATAAAATACTAATAACCATGCTCTTTACAGCACTCACCATGCTGGGGTACATTTCTTACAAACAATTACCTGTGGAGCTTTATCCAAATACACAATTCCCTTATTTATTCATTCAGGTTGGTTCAGCGCTCGAAGTTGACCCATCGTACATGGAAAATCAGGCTATAATCCCTATCGAAGGTGCTATTGGAACCATGAAAGGTGTTGATAAAATTGAATCAACTGCCGATCAGCAGCGGGGAACTATTCAAATCACCTATAAACCTGGCACTAATATAAAATACGCTTATCTAAAACTGGTACAGAAAATCGACGAACTCAAAAAATCATTACCTACTGAGTTTCAAGTGCAGGTTTTTAAATTCGATATCGAACAAATCAACAACCAATTTATGACCCTTCAGGTCCGGGGTGGTGGAGGAGTTGACCGTGTAAGACAAATTGTTGATAAAGAAATATTTAGTAAGATTCAAAATATCAATGGAATTGCCAATGTTTCTGTTTTTGGGGGAAGGGAAAAATCTATCGAAATTATTCTAAATGAAGAAGTTTGCAAGTCATATAACATCACTTCGGCAACAATTAGAAACGCCATTTCAAATAATAGCAGTTCCCGCACTTTTGCAGGAAAAATTACTGAAAACAACAGGCTTCATTTTATAAATGTGATATCGGAATATTCGGATATTTCAAACATTGAAAACATTGTGGTTAAAGATTCTGGCAGAATACAACTAAAAGACGTTGCCGAAGTCCATTTTGGGGTTAAAGAGCAGGATTCTTATAGCCGTGTAAATGGAAAAGAATCGGTCACATTGCAACTTACTCGTGATAATCAGGTCAATATGATTGAGTTAGCCAATCGTGTAAAACAATTTGTTGAAAAATTAAACACCAATCTAAAAGATAAAGACATTGAAGTTGTAATACAGAATAATTCGGCCGAAACAATGGAAAAAAACATCGACCTGATTATTAATCTGGCTATAACAGGCGGAATTCTGGCTATTTTTATTCTTTGGATTTTCCTTAAAAACATCCGACTGGTTGTGGCTATTGCTATCGCAATTCCGATTTCGGTTTTTACGGCCTTCAATTTCTTTTATGCAGCCGATATTACGCTAAACAGTTTAACTTTACTGGGGATGGCGCTTGCTGTGGGAATGCTGCTCGATAACAGTGTGGTTGTGATGGAAAATATTTATCGCCTCACTTCTCAAGGTGTTGATGAAGATACTGCGGTAATACAAGGCACCAAAGAAGTATGGCGTTCTATTTTGGCTTCAACTTTGACCACAGTTATGGTCTTTTTGCCTTTTGCCTTTTCCGAAAACTTTTTGGTGGGATTATTGGGTAAAAATGTTGGTATATCTATCGTTTCAACTTTGATGGTTTCGTTACTTGTGGCTTTATTGTTAGTTCCATTGATAACCCATTCTTTTTTAAAATACAAGAAAAATATACAATCGCTTGATCTTGAGATGGTGTCGAAACGTAACCGTCTTATCGAGATTTATTTTGTCATTTTGAAATCATGCATGCGATATCCTGCCAAAACTATATTGGGAGCTCTGGCTGCTTTTTTTATTACATTACTTCTTAGTTTAGGTGTTAGCATTATATCAAATCAAGAACCTGAAGTGACAAATCTAACACTTTATGTTACTCTGCCGGGTGGAACCACATTGGATAATACTGATATTGTCATCAGCCAAATTGAAAAAAAGCTTATTGTTCTGCCTGAAAGAAAAGACGTCATTAGCCAGGTTTATGAAGAAGAAGGAGTACTGACCATTGAATTAGTAAAGGATTTTAGAAAAGTAAGGAATTTTTCTATCCCAAAAATTAAAAAGGAAGTATTAGAAAAGCTTAGTGAAATTAACCAGGCTAGTTTTAGCTGGGATCCACCGGCTACAGGCCGTCGATTTGGTGGAGGAAATCGAGATGGCGATGCCGACCTAGAAGGAATAATGGGCTTTGGTTCTAAAAATGAAAAAGTAATAGTTAAAGGTCAGGATTTTAATAAAATATTGGCCCACGCCAAAAAAGTGGAATATTATCTTTCACAAATGACTTCTGTTCAAAATGTTACTATTAATATTCCATCGCCACGGCCTGAAATATCTATGAATTTTAATGCCCAGTTGATGGCATTATATAGCATTCCGCTTACATCGGTGCTTTCGGAACTAAATTCTTTTCCACGCGAGTTTTCAAGTGGTGTTAAATTTAAACAAGGAGCCGATGAATATGATATTTTAATTCGAACACCCAGTCTTGAAAAAGAAAAGGAACGTAACCTAAAAGACTTGAAATCCTTGACTGTAAAAGGTTCAAACAATTCACAATTTGAATTGCAAAACATGGCTGATTTTAACTTTACCGAAGGAGTGCCTTCTATAAAGAGGATAAATCAGGAAAAGCAATTGGAAATAAGTTATTCCTTTATCGAAGAAATAAATGCAGATGAAGATTTGATGACCGCAGCAAGGCTTGAGGTAGAAGATCTTTTGCGTGGCATTAAGATGCCTTCTGGAATAGCCACAGAAATAGTTGAGGGCAAAGAAGATTTAAGCGATTTTACTTTCTTGATTTTTGCTGCTTTTATTCTGATATACATGATAATGGCTTCGGTTTTTGAATCGTTTTTTACACCAATCGTTTTATTGTTTTCAATACCGTTGGCAGCGATTGGCTCTCTAATTTTGCTCGCTTTTTCAGGAAGTTCTCTTTTTAATGCAAATACACTTACTGGATTCATTATTTTGATTGGAATTGTTGTGAATAATGGAATTATTTTAATCGATTATTCAAATATTCTTCAAAAGAGAGGCTATAACTTATCAAGGTCTTTGATGATGGCAGGTTTGGCCAGAGTGAGGCCAATTTTAATTACAGCTTTTGCAACAGTAATTTCCTTGGTTCCATTAGCGATGGGCAAAGCGGAATATGTTACACAAATTGGGACACCATTTGCCATTACAGTCATTGGAGGGTTGACTTTAAGTACGCTGCTAACATTGGTTTTTATCCCAACTTTTGATTCGGGACTTCAATCAGCAATGGGTTGGATAAGGAATCAAAAATTGTATATTAAGATAATTCAACTTGGTATTTGCATCATTGGAAGTTATTATATTTATACTGAGATTGATAGTATTGTTTGGCAGCTTATCGATTATATCTTGTTGGTTGTGGGCTTACCCGCCACTTTCTTTTTTGTTCAGAACAGTTTGCGTCGTGCCTCTGAAAAATTAATTGACGAAAAAAGTCCTTTGCATATTACCGTGCGGAACCTTGTGAAAATCTATGATCGCGACAGCAAATTTATGCGAGAGTGGAAATCAGGCATAAAAATTAGGGAAAGAATTGGTTTGGTGAGGCATTTTGATAGTTTGAAGGATTTCGACTACATGGTTTGGCAAGCTCCTCTTGCTGCTTTTTTAGTTTATTTTATTTATTTCCATCTCGAAAGTGGTTTGTGGTATTTTATTATGCCAGTTTTATTGTATTTGCTTGTACTTTATGCACTTCGACCTTTTATCATATTTACTGAAAATTTAACAGTGAACAAAAAGAAAAGATGGCCTAAAAGATTTGTTTTACTTGGTTATCGGTTATTTTTTTGGATTTTTCCGGCAGTTGCATTATTTATATTTAATAAACGTTTTAATTTAATTGGACTGGTTATTCCTGCTGCTTTTTTCTGGTATTTGGCACTGTTCGTAAAAATTACTTCTGACAAAATTGAGAAAGAGAAAATAAATATAAACCGGGTAAATGGTTGGTTTAAAGGCATTCGGAAAGCTTTTTATCGTTTTGTTCTGATAATTCCTGTAATCGGAAAGAAAAAATCTCCATTTAAAGCTTTACGTGGAGTTTCATTCGAAATTGAAAGTGGAATGTTCGGTTTGCTAGGCCCGAATGGTGCCGGAAAATCCACTTTAATGAAAATTATTTGCGGAATCCTGGAACCAAGCTACGGGAAAATTACCATAAATGGGATAGATATTCAGGAAAAGCGTGAGGAATTGCAAGGATTAATCGGCTATTTACCGCAAGAATTCGGAATGTATGAAAATTTAACTGCATGGGAATTTCTCAATTATATGGGAATACTTAAAAAGTTGTATGACACCAAAATCAGGGAAGAACGTGTTGAATATGTGCTAAAAGCAGTGCACATGATATCGCACAAAGATGAAAAAATTGGTTCGTTTTCAGGTGGAATGAAACAACGAATTGGAATTGCTCAGATTTTATTGCACTTACCACGTTTATTGGTGGTTGATGAACCCACCGCCGGTCTTGATCCACGCGAGCGAATCCGTTTCCGTAATTTGTTGGTAGAACTAAGCCGCGATAGAATTGTAATATTTTCAACTCATATTATCGAAGATGTGGCTAGTTCTTGCAATATGGTAGCCGTAATTAAAACAGGGCAAGTTAAATATCTGGGAAAACCAATTGAAATGGCACAAATTGCTGAAGGAAAAATATGGATGATGGAATTATCGATTGATGATTTTGAGGAATTCAAGAACAAATATGTAATTATTCATCATATGCGTGATGGTGATAAAATAAGGGTACGTTGCCTTGCAAACGAATCGCCCACAATGGGAGCAAGGCAGGTTAAGGCGAATTTGGAAGATGCATATTTGTATCTTTTGAGTAATAACGAAAGCTCATAAATGAACAATGCAAATTAACTTATTGATAGACAATGAACATCATCAACAAACTGAAACTTTTAACAAAAATAATCAGCTATAACCTGAAAATAATATTTGCTGGATATTTTGTCTATTTTTTAATTGCGGCAGCAATTTTTTATCTCATTGTAATTTCCATCATGGTTTTTACCAATGTTACTCCCGATGCTGGCGGAATATACAATGCTTTGATATTCCCAGGTATGCTTATCATGTTTTATCCGGTAGTGTTTAGTATTCAGAATGATAAAGATACCCGAATGCTTGAAATTGTTTTTGGAGTACCGAATTATCGATACAAAGTTTATATGGTTCGTTTTGCAATTACTATATTGCTTTTGTTTTTTATTTTATTTCTGATGTCTTGGTTTGCGTTTTTTTCAGTCGTCCGGATACCCATTTTTAAAATGGTTTTTGAACTTATGTATCCATTGTCATTTTTAGCTTGTGTTTCGTTTCTTTTTTCTACAATTATAAAAAATGGAAATGGAACTGCAGTAGTAATGGTTATAATTGGTTTGATATTTTGGTTTTTGAGCGAATCACTTGAAAATAGCAAATGGAGCCTGTTCCTGAATCCTTTTACTATTCCGGATGAAATGAACATTACTATTTGGACCAAAATTGTAAGTCAAAATCGTTTGATTTTATCAATTGGATCTATTATTTCTATTCTTTGGGGATTAATGAATTTGCAATCCAGGGAAAAGTTTGTCTAGTAGATTATAATTCTATAACTTTCAAGATAATCTGCATTAAGTTTAAATGATTTATGTAGAAAAAGAATATTTTTATTTATTTTAGCAGAAAATATTAAACTAATGGAACCTTTAATTATTGAAAGAGAACCAAATACTTTACAAATTGTTTTAAATAGGGAAAAAAAAGAGTTTCTTTTCGAAGGGCGTTCATTGCCTGAAAATACCGTCAAGTTTTTTGAGCCAGTTATTCAGTGGCTTGTTGAATATATTAAAGATCCTGCGGATGAAACCGTTGTTAACATGAATTTTGTATATTTCAATACTTCGTCTGCCAAATTGTTACTTGAAGTTTTACGTCAATTTGATAATCTTCATAAATCAGGTAATAAGGTTAAAATTGTTTGGCACTATATGGTCGAAGATTATGATATCCAAGAAGCCGGCGAAGAATATTCAACAATGATAACTGTTCCTTTTGAGTACGTTGAGCATCCTGAAGAAGATTATGAAGCCTGAAAAAATTGATTATTGACTATCGAATAGTTTTTTAATTATTCAATAAACATTAAACAATAATCATTTCTTCGCTTTCCATCCATAATCTTTATATTCAAAACTAAGTTGTTTGTCTTTCACATTTACAACCAGAAACCCTTCTTCAAGGCCGTTTCTTTTTCCCTCCCACCATTTGGAACATACTGCTCCACCTGTCACAAAATGTATATTGTGTACAAAAATATCTTCGAAAAAATGCAAATGTCCCTGTAAAACGGCTTTTAAATTGTGATCTTTAAATAAATTAAGAACTTCATTTGCATTTTCAACAACAAGACCATGAATATTTGTAATCATGCTTCCATTTTCAATTTGTGGCAACACAGTTACAAAAGGGATATGTGTAGAAATTATAATCGGAGTATTTTTATCAATAGAATCGAGTGTAGATTTAATCCAATCCAACTGGGTGCTGTCCACTCTCCCAATATATCCATTTTTGTGGGTATCTTCAATTCCGTCTAGGATGAAAAATACAATACCCTTATGCTTAAATGAGTAGAAACGTTTGGCAATTCTCTTTTCATACATTTTTTCTCCATATTCCTGATTCGATTTATCAACACCACTTTCTTTAAATATTCCAAATAAATCATGATTGCCCATGGTATTATAAACAGGCATTTTGAAATTTTTAGTGGTTTCCTTATACAGGGTTTCTAAGCTATCGGCTCGGTTATAGCTCACTGCCAGTGCGTCCATTACCAAATCGCCACCTGTGATTACAAAATCTGGATTTATTTTATTTACTGAATCTATAGCTTGTTTAAATCCTTTTACTGCATTATGTTCTGGCTCAATATGAATGTCAGTCATAAATACAAATTGAAAATTGCTTGGGTTTACTGTTTTTTCGAGATTATTTTTGCAGCTAAAAAGTAGAAAAAGGCTAAATAGTGTAAAAATGGATAGTATAGTGTATTTTTTCATGCTTAGATTTTAAATTATACCACAAATATAATTAATGTAGTTAAAATTTAATCAGTTACTATTTGAATAATGCTTATTCTGTATGGGAAATTATACTACTGCAATGGATGTATTGAATCACAATAATTTGGATTTTTGATTGATTTCCTATTTCTATTCCAATACTTCGTATTCAATTTTAAAGGGATATTTTCGAATTTCCCCGTTAACTGGACTTTTAACCACGAAATTTCCATTCTTTGAATATATTCCAGGTTTTTCTGTTATTTTATGTGTGTAAATGCCTATACCTGAGGCTGTTTCGTGTTTTTGTCCATCAATTTCATATAAAGGATTACTTGTGGTGTCGTAAACGGCAAGAAATATCTCAGCCCGATATTGAGTTCCGGAAAGAATTGTTAGTGAATTTGGCACAACAAAAGCTTCAATGTTTCTAAAGGTAAAAGAATTAAAATCAACCTGATTTTGTAAATAAGTCAAAATATTAGTTTCGGCGATTGTAATATCCAATTTTAATTTCGAAAAACAGGCCAATAATTCCACAGTTGATACCAAATGAGTATTGAACGCATTTAATGTATTTAAATGATATGAGGATAATGTCTCATTTATTTTTTTAATAAGTACATTATACTTTACGGTATCTTTGATCAATGAAATGATATTTTTTTTATATTCAAAAATACTAAGCTGGATTTGATCAATATCACCATTTTTAGCCCTTACTTTTTTATTTAATTGATAGGATCTTAATACATCGTGCTTGCGAATCTTTTTTATTATAATTGTATCGGTGCAAAGTTGAATGCTATCTATTAAATGCAGAAGCTTGTTTTTGTTGTTTTTGACAATATAAACCTTTTTGTGCCATGGTTCTATTTTTGCTGGATAATCAAAAAAGAGATAATCGTAATCGGTATAAATGATTCCATTTTTTTGATCTAGTTTTTGAACGGATTCTTCAAACTGCCTGATATAATCTACAAAAAGTCTGGAGTTATCTTCTTTACATAATGATAATGAGATAATTATAATCAAAATAGAACCCAATCTTTTCATCATTTATCTTTGATTTGGAAATTGATGTTAAAAGGGTAAACATATGAAAAATCAGTGTTAACATCACTGAATTTTAAAATACCTTTTTTGCTGACTTTACCTGTGTTGCTTGTATTTGTGTCAATATAAATTGCCTTGCCGTTTTTAGCCACAATGGTTTGGTTATTAACAACAACACTAATGTCTGCGCAGGTGTCTAATGAAACTAAATATAGATTTGCCTGGTAAATTTCGTTAAAATATAAATATTTAGTCGTTGGTATTACTGCTGCTTCTATCTTATTGCTTCTAATTCGCGGAGTTCCCATTTTCTGGATAAAATAATGAATGGCAAGATTACTTATGTTTTGAACTTTGTTGTTTAGCAGGTTCAATTCATAAATATTAATTATTATTAGTTTTGGTTTACTGAAACTTAATGCTTCTCTATAATTCAAGAATTCAGTAAAAGTATATTTGTCTATAACATCTGACTGAATGATTGAATCTTTCAGGAATAAACTGTCCAATAGATCCTTAAATTCATTTATTGAGTAGTATAAGTCGATTGATTTTGAGGCTGCCGTGTTTCTTTTTAAAGTGTTTTGAGATATTGTTTTTTTTGATTTTATTTCATTGATTCTCTGTTCAATTGCTAATAAAACACATTCTGATTTTTCTTTGATTTTATCTATATTGTCTTTGTTTCGCTTGTTTTTATTGGGATTTTCGAGATAAAACTTTTCAGCATCAGAAAAATATCTTTCATTCAAAATCTCAATTTCCTGATTACAATTCTCTATCCCTGCATTTAAAAAGTCAAAAGTCTTTTCTTTGCTTGATTGGCATGAAATCAGGAAAAGGAATAATATAGAAATCGAATATTTCATTAAATGCAAAATAAAAAAGGACAAGTAAAATGCTTGTCCGTTATCTATTGTATTAGTCTAATAATTAGCTTCTTCAATTTCAAAATAGGCTTGCGGGTGATGGCAAACCGGGCATTCTTTTGGAGCTTTATCACTTTCGTGTAAAAATCCGCAAACACGGCACTTCCAAACTACCTTACCTTCGCGTTTAAAAACTTTACCTTCTTCAAGGTTATTATACAAGGTACGATACCTCTCTTCATGTGACTTTTCAATTTTCACAATCATTTTATAAAGGGCTGCAACCTCTTTGTAGCCTTCTTCTTCTGCGATTTTTGCAAATTCAGGGTACAATTCTGTCCATTCTTCATTCTCGCCATTAGCAGCTGCTTCTAAGTTTTCAAGGGTGGTACCGATAATTCCTGCAGGATAAGAGGCAGTAATTTCAACCATGCCGCCTTCAAGAAACTTGAAGAATTGCTTGGCGTGTGAACGCTCATTTTCAGCCGTTTCTTCAAATATAGCAGCGATTTGTTCCAAGCCTTCTGCTTTTGCCTGTTTGGCAAAAAAATTATATCGCATTCTTGCCTGCGATTCACCGGCAAATGATTTTAATAAGTTTTGTTCGGTTTTTGAACCTTTTATACTTTTCATATTCTTTATGGATTAAGTTTTGATTGGTAGAATTTATGATTTATCAAGTATCAAATTTAAGGAATTATTTCTTTTGAATGATTCTAAATTACTGATGGAAATGCTTCGTTTTTAAACTCAATTTGATCCTTGTAAAGTAAAATCCAATTTGCCTATAAAATGGTACAAATGAAAAACCCGGTTTGTCCGTCTACAAACCGGGTCTAATTCATTCTGATAATTCTCCTATTCTATCATTTAATCATTCGCATATTCATGCATTCACGCCTTGAAAACTAAGACTTCGGTTTCAAAATAGTCCTTATCTTAACCATCAGTTCTTCTGACAATTCTGGATTATCTTTTAAAAGAGCTTTAACAGATTCGCGGCCCTGTCCCAATTTGGTTTCACCATAACTAAACCATGAACCACTTTTCTTAATTATTTCATATTCCACACCTAAATCAACAATTTCACCTGTTTTAGAAATTCCTTCGCCATACATTAAGTCAAATTCTGCTTTTTTGAATGGTGAAGCCAGTTTGTTTTTAACAATTTTGACACGAGTTCGGTTTCCTTTAACATCTTCACCTTCTTTAATTGCTCCAATGCGGCGAACATCAACCCTTACGGATGAATAAAATTTCAATGCATTTCCACCGGTAGTAGTTTCAGGATTTCCAAACATGACACCGATTTTATCCCGCAATTGATTGATAAAAATTACACAAGTATTTGTTTTACTTATGGTTGCAGTTAGTTTACGCAATGCTTGCGACATAAGCCTTGCTTGAAGACCCATTTTTGAATCGCCCATTTCACCTTCAATTTCAGCTTTTGGAGTTAAAGCAGCAACAGAGTCAATTACAATGATGTCAATTGCTCCTGACCGGATTAAGTGTTCTGCAATTTCAAGCGCTTGTTCACCATTATCTGGTTGCGAAATAAATAAGTTTTCTGTGTCTACACCCAATGCTTCGGCATAAGAACGGTCAAAAGCATGTTCAGCATCAATAAAAGCAGCAACTCCACCTTCGGCTTGAGCTTCAGCAATTGCATGGATAGCAAGTGTTGTTTTACCTGACGATTCCGGTCCATAAATTTCGATAACCCTCCCTCTTGGATATCCACCAATTCCCAATGCAGCATCAAGTTCAATAGATCCGCTTTTAATTGCAGGTACATCTTCAACTACCTCGTCTCCCATTTTCATGATAGCTCCTTTTCCGTAAGCCTTGTCAATTTTTTCAAGAGTCACCTGTAAAGCTTTCATTTTTTCTTTTGCTATGTCTTTTAGCTCTTTCACTTTGCCTGTTTCCTTTAGCTCCTTTTCTTTAGCCATGTTGTTTATATTCTAATTTGTAACTTAATAATTTTATCTTTCTGCTTTTGTCTTTAACTACAATCCCATTTCACCAAGAATTTGGCTGGCATGTTCCCTGGTTTTTACTGTCGTAATGATTTTTTCAATGATCCCTTTTTCTGAAATAACAAAGGTCATTCGGTTTACACCCAGATAAGTTCTACCATACATTTTCTTTTCGCCCCAAGCTCCAAAATCTTTTACAAGTTGTCTGTCAGTATCTGCAATTAAAGTAAAAGGTAGATTGTGTTTCTTAGTAAAATTGACATGACTTTTCTCTGAATCGGGACTGACTCCAATAACTTCAAATCCTTTAGATTTTAAAAGATCATAATTATCACGCAAATCACATGCTTCGGCAGTACATCCAGGGGTATTGTCCTTTGGGTAAAAATAAAGTATAATTTTTTTTCCTTCAATATCCGGATGCTTTAAATTTGCTTTTTCAAGCAAGGATTCAGGTGCATTATCTCCTACTTTTAAATGTGTCATATCCTGACTTTTTTGGTTTGTTTACAAATATAGGCACTAATTGAATAATCTAATCAGAAATGGAATATATTTATTAACAAAAACATAACAAGATAAATCTGCTTGATTTTCACATTTAGATACGAGCTTCATTAAAGTGTTAAATTTTCAATTTCTACAATCAAATTTCATCAAAAGCTTGTAGCATGATTTTTGCCACTTCATTTAATTGCTCTGTTGTAATAATTAGTGGTGGCGCAATCCTAATCCGATAATCACAGTGTAAAAACCAATCGGCAATAAGTCCTTGCTTTAATGCTGCTTTAATAAAATCCTGAACTTTTTGTGCATTCGCTAATTCTATTGAATAAAATAGTCCTATTCCTCTTTTCGAAATTATTTGTTTGTGGTCCAATTGATTGATAAGGAATTCTCCCTTAGCATTTGCTTCTTGAATTAAATTGCTGTTTAAAAGTACCTTTAAATTGGCAACTGCGGCTGCTGCTGATACAGGATGTCCGCCAAATGTAGTGATATGGCCAAGAACAGGATTGTTCATTAGCGAAGCCATAATAGCTTTTGATGTTACAAAAGCACCAATTGGCATTCCTCCGCCCATTGCCTTTGCAATAGTCAGTAAATCCGGGTGTACCTTATACTTTTGGAATGCAAATAGATGTCCAGTCCTTCCAAAACCTGTCTGAATTTCATCAAAAATTAACAAAGTACCGGTTTCTGTACATCTTTGCCTTAATTTTTCTAAAAATTCCGAATAGGGTATAACAACGCCTGCTTCTCCTTGGACTGGTTCCACAATAGCGCAAGCAGTTTTGGTGGTAATTTGTTCCAGTTGATTTTCATCATTAAATTCTAATATCCTAATGTCCGGCATTAATGGCCTAAATGCTTTAGTATAATATCTGTTGCTCATTAAACCCATTAATGCCTGCGTACTGCCATGATATGCATTTTTAAATGCAACAACTTCTGTTCGGCCTGTGAATCGTTTGGCTAGCTTAATTGCCCCTTCATTTGCCTCGCTGCCTGAATTTACGAAATAAACACAATTAAGGTGAGCTGGTAATTGTTCCGAAAGTAATTTTGCATATTCCACTTGTGGTGATTGGATATATTCGCCGTAAACCATTAAGTGCATGTGCTTCTCGACTTGTTCGTGGACTGCTTTTTTTATTTCAGGATGTCCATGCCCGAGATTGCTCACAGCTATTCCTGAAATTAAATCGATATACTTTTTCCCTTCTGTATCAAAGAGGTAAATACCTTCTGCTTTTTCAATTTCCAATGCAAGTGGGTTTTCTGAAGTTTGACCTACATGCTGGAGAAATAACTGCCTTTGCGAAATCATATAATGTTGTTCCTTCTATTAAACTCTTTTTCAATTAGTTCAGAATCTTTTACACTTGTTTTAATCCAGTTGTATAGGATTTCGTCGCTTTCTTGTTCGCTTAAATTCCATTTTATTTGTGATTTTTTCAATTTAAATGTAAGGTGGTGAAGTATAATTGCAGCTGAAACTGATATATTAAAGCTTTCGGTAAAACCATACATTGGGATTTTGAGAAATTCATCTGCATTTTCCATTACAAGGTTTGACAATCCGGGTAGTTCAGAACCAAAAAAGAGAGCAAATTTCCCCATTTCTAAATTGAAATGATCCAACTCAACATTATTGGTATGCGGCGTTGTCGCTACAATTCGATAACCATTTTCTTTCAAGCTTTTGATGGTTGATAAAGTGTTGTTTTTATTGGAATTGTATTGGTACATATTAAGCCATTTAGTCGATCCCAAAACCACGTCCGGATTTATCTTGAATTGATTTTCGTTTTCAATTACATGAACATCCTGAATCCCAAAACAATCGCAAGTTCTTAAAACTGCACTCGCATTTTGTGACTGATAAATATCTTCCAGAACAACAGTTATATACCTGGTACGGTCATTAATAATGCTGTTAAATAGATTCCATCTGTGTTCTGTTAAAAATTCCTTAAAAAAATCTATACGCTTTTTAATCATCAAAATGACTATTAATTAAAAATCCGTGCAAAGTTAATGAAAACATTTTATACAATTATCCATTTGAGATGAGTGGATTGGATTCGCATATTTAATCCTGTATAATTTTAAGGATCTTTTTGCTTGCATCAGAATGCTGAAAAATAAAAAAGGCCGCATTTTAAAATGCAGCCTCTTTATAACAGGGGAAATTGCTTATTGAACACTTCCTGCTAATTCGCTTCCTGCTTTGAATTTTACAACTTTTTTAGCTGCGATTTTGATTTCTTTTCCAGTTTGTGGATTTCTTCCAGTTCTTGCACTTCTATTAGAAACTGAGAAAGAACCAAATCCTACTAATGCAACGCGATCACCAGTTTTTAATGCTTTAGAGGTAGTTTCAACAAAAGCGTCTAATGCTCTTTTTGCATCAGCTTTAGTAAGATTAGCATCAGCTGCTATTGCGTCAATTAATTGAGCTTTGTTCATAATAATAGATTTTTAAAAGTTTATGAATTAATTTAACTTTGATTATATATGCAAATATAGGCTATTTCGTGACTTTAGCAAATGTTTCAGAGGAATTCGCATGTTTTTTTTGGAAGAAATTTAAAAATGAAGCGCTTGAATTTAAATTTTGTACAATCTAAACATAGTGGGGTTTTCCGTTGTATGGGGTGAAGATATAATTTAAGTAAAACTATATAATATTCAGATATATAACATAGTATGTTAATTTACAGATTATGGTGATTTTCTTTTTGTGCTTTGAAAAGCGCTGTATATCTTATTAACAAAGGGTGTTAATAAAATAACCATTATTTTTATTTATTTTTTTTCTATTTGAATAAAAAAAGCTGCAAAAAAACAAGAAAACTTGACATTGAAGAGGCTGATTTAAATGGAAAATGAATTTATTTCAAATATATCGATTTGGTAATACTTTTCATCCGCTTAGGTTTCTTCAAATCTTATTGAGCGAACCGTTTATTGAAAGACCATAAACTAATTGAAGTAACTTTTTTGGCCTAATTTCATCGGAAGGAATAAAAAAAGCAGCCATTGGCTGCTTTAAAAGTATCCGGTTGATTATTGAGTATTATTTACTATTCATCGAAACTAAAAACTCTTCATTCGAATTTGTTTTGCCCATACGATCTTTTAGAAATTCCATTGCTTCAACAGAATTCATATCTGCTAGGTAATTCCTCAATATCCATATTCTGTTAAGCATTTCTTTGTCAAGAAGCAAGTCTTCTCTTCTGGTGCTTGAAGCATTAATATCAACAGCAGGATAAACCCTTTTGTTAGATAGTTTCCGGTCTAGTTGTAACTCCATATTACCGGTTCCTTTAAACTCCTCGAAGATAACTTCATCCATTTTAGAACCCGTGTCAATAAGGGCTGTAGCTATAATAGTTAATGATCCGCCATTTTCAATGTTTCTAGCTGCACCAAAGAATCGTTTTGGTTTATGAAGTGCATTTGCATCAACACCACCAGAAAGAACTTTTCCTGATGCTGGTGAAACCGTGTTGTAAGCTCTTGCTAACCTTGTTATTGAATCAAGCAGAATAACTACATCGTGGCCACATTCAACCATTCTCTTTGCTTTTTCAAGCACTATATTAGCCACCTTTACGTGTCTTTCTGCAGGTTCGTCAAAAGTAGATGAAACAACTTCTGCATTTACGCTTCTTGCCATATCAGTAACTTCTTCAGGGCGTTCATCAATAAGCAATATAATAAGGTAGGCTTCAGGATGGTTGGCTGCAATGGCATTGGCAACTTCTTTCAATAAAACTGTTTTGCCGGTTTTAGGTTGTGCAACTATCAACCCTCTTTGACCTTTGCCTATTGGTGCAAATAAATCAATTACCCTAGTTGATAATGAATCCCTACCGTTACCTGTTAGGTTAAATTTTTCATTTGGAAAAAGTGGGGTCAAATAATCAAATGGAATACGGTCGCGAATAAAATCAGGTGTGCGTCCATTGATTTCTTCAACTTTAATAAGAGGGAAATATTTTTCACTTTCTTTAGGAGGTCTAATTAAACCTTGTACCAAATCGCCAGTTTTTAAGCCAAATAATTTAATTTGCGATTGCGAAACATAAATATCATCGGGTGAGTTGAAATAATTATAATCTGCAGAACGTAAAAAACCATAACCTTCTGCCATTACTTCTAGAACACCGGAATTTGAAATGATACCATCAAAATCAAAGAATCTGTCTTTTTGTTTCTTTGGACCTTTTTGATGGAAATGTTCTTTTTTCTCATTTGAATCGAAGCGGCGTCTCTCTTTGTTCAAGATTCCAGGTTCTGTCTCATTTGTTTCAATAGTTTCTGTTTTTTCAGTTTGAGCAACTTCAATCACAGTCTCAATTTCTTCTGGAGTTGTTTCAATTATTTCCGGAACAATCTCAACTTCTTCAACTTCCATTTTTACTATAGGTCGTCTGTCCTTCCGGTCTCTGTCTTTTTGTTCCCTTTCTTTTCTCTCAAGGTCTTTTTGTTCTCTATCCTTATTTATATTGTCCTTGTTTTCTCTTTCTTTAGGCTCTCTATCCTTGTTTTCACGGTTCTTGTGTTCTATGTTTTTATGTTCCTTATCCTTGTGTTCTCTGTCCCTATGTTCTTTTTTTTCCGTTACTCTTTCAGGATCTTTAACAGCGCTTTTTTCTTTGGATTCATTAATAGCTTGTTGATCTAAAATGGTATAAATCAAATCCTGTTTTTTAATCGATTCAACTTTTTTAATCCCTAATTCGCGGGCAATGTTTCTCATATCTGAAACAAGCATTTTATTCAATTCAAGAATATCGTACATTTTTTTTGTGGTAATTAAATTTGTATTATTTGTTAGGCGAATATTATATTTGATAACTATTTCCTGTAATTCAGAAATGTTAATTTTGAAACTATTTTAAGGTAATTTGAATTGTAGCTCGATAAGCTGACGGAATTGTTTTGAAATTCGCTGCAATATTAACTAATTCATAAGAATTGGCCAAATAATATTTACAAAATTATTATAAATCAATAAAAAAAAATCTTTTTATAGATTCAATTCAAAGCATTTCCCCAAAAATAAAGAGGTGTTTATCGTTTTTAAATTGTAAGTTATTCCAGGTGTCGATATTTAATTCTTCTACAAAAATAGACAAATTGAACAACAATTGACTGGATTTAATATTATTATTTCTAATAACGATTTGAATTTGAACTATTTGCAAGATTGTAACCTATCAATTTATCATATCCGGAACTAATATCTTTATAATAAACCAGAATATCGTAATCATTCTCGGTTTGGAAATGATTACCTTCAACTCTATACATATATTGTTCATTTTTAAAGAGCTCATCTTCGGTTTTAAATAAATACAAATAATTGTAATAACCTTGTTTTACATATAATTTAGCAATAAACTTTTTTAAATTGAAATCATAAAACATTTTGCTGTTTTCATCTAAATTCCAATCATTTATTGCACCATAAACATAAAAGTTGCCGGCTTCTAATGGAATTTCAGTATCAAGCTGAAAGTAAATGAAGCAATAATCAGCCATGATATCACTATGGCCATTGTTTTCGAGTTTGATAGATTTTCGCCCGTTTATATCATTATTGAAATTGTAAGGTAAATTTGAACGGTTTTCATCTGGAGTAAGAAATACCTCGTTGCCGCTTTGATCTTTTTCTATTTTCAGCAAGCGATCAGATAAAAACTTAATGCTTTTTGTATCAAAATGACGATATTCATGACCACCTGTAAAACATAATTCGGCTAAATTTTCAAATTTAATAGTACCATCAGATATTGCAGATGGTTTTAAATTGAAAAAGGTCTTTTCAAAACCTTTATTTTTAAGTATTTTTAGAACAATTGATTCAATAGGATTCGAAATTTCTGATTCATTGTAGTTTACCTGAATATTTACTCTCTGGTTCAATCCATCTTTGACATTCACTTTTAGTTGATCAATATTTGCCGAAACTTCTGCAAGTGCCTCAAGGACATAAAAGCGGCGAGTTAGAATTATATTTTCAGGATTATTTCGTTCAACAACTTTGACAATATAATTGCCTGACTTTACAATTTTGCTGTCTTTGTCAGGAATATCAAGGCGGTAATTGATATAATTTGTCAGTGTGTTTTGCGATAATGAAGTTTCATTGATATCTCCGGATTCATAACCAGACATGTATTCAATAGGCTCTAAATCATCTTGTTCCCAATTTAGATTGCAATGGATGATAGACCATGAATAATCTCCTTTTGTAGTGCCTAATTCATCAAATGTCAATATGATTTGTTCATTTTTATCAAGGGCAATAATCGGAAATGAGAGTTCCCATCCTTTTTTATAAATTAAAACTGTTTTTATTCCAGGTTTATAAACTTTGTCAATCCATTGTATTTTAGTATGAGATTTTTGAATAACCTTTTCAATTGAAATGGTTGAAGCACAATAGTTTGTGCTTGAAATTAAAATGCTGATAAAAAGGAATATTGGTTTCATATAAATATATCATGATAACAAAAACGGGTAAAATTAATTTTAATTATTAAATAATTAAGGGAAAATATTTTCCTTATTTTCCCTACTTGATGAACTATAATGCTCTGCATGCAATTTGCTATCTTTGTAAAAGTTCAGAATTGCTGGAATTTGTTAATTTTGGCAGTATTATTTGCAAATCCAAATATCACTTACTGTATTTTCTACTATTAAAGTTATTGAAAAAATGAAAAAAATTAGCATTATACTTATACTATTATTTCTTTTCGCAACATGCAGTTATGAAAAATATCAGTTTCTAGAAGGATATACCCAAGGTACTACTTTTAGAATAATATATAAAAGTTCTGAGAAATTCGATGTGGAAATATATGAAATGCTCAAAGAATTTGATATGTCTTTGTCTAATTACGAAAAGCAATCTATAATTTCGAGGATTAACAGGAATGAACCAGATGTGGAATTAAATGAAATTTTTGTTAATTTTTTTAATAAATCACATGAAGTTTTTAAAAAATCGGATGGTTATTTTGATATAACGGTCGGACCACTGGTGAATGCCTGGGGATTTGGTGTAGATGAGAAAAGAACTGCTGATAGTTCTAAAATCGACAGCCTTATAGAGTTAGTAGGAATGGATAAAATAAAAATTGAAAACAATAGAATTGTCAAGCAGGATTCACGTATTTTTTTGGATGCCAACGCAATAGCACAAGGCCAATCCGTTGATTATGTTTGTGAATTTTTCGAAAAAGAGAATATACACAATTATATGGTTGAGATTGGTGGTGAAGTGAGAGCAAAGGGTTTAAACGATAAAGGCGAAATCTGGAGAATTGGAATTGATAAACCTATTGAAGGTTCAAGTGTTGAAGATGCAGAATTACAAGCAATTATCAAACTTGATAATAAATCATTGTCGACTTCAGGGAATTATAGAAAATTTTATGAATACAAAGGAACCAAGTACGCTCATTCCATTAACCCCAAAACAGGATATCCTGAACGCGATAAAATATTGAGTGCGTCAATAATTGCCAATGAATGTAGTATTGCTGATGCTTTTGCAACCGCCTGTATGGTAATGGGATTTGAAAAAGCAATTAAAATGCTCAATGAAAACAAAGATATTGAAGGCTATTTTATTTATGCTGGTGTTGATGGCGAATTTGAAGTTTATCAGACATCTGGATTTAAAAAATATATAAGCAACGAATAATATTGGAATTACCCGTAAATAGGCATGTCCTGAATTTTATTCAATAAAAAAACGAAACGCAATTGCTTTAAACACAATCACATTTCGCTTTTGAAAATTTCATTGAAGAAAAGTCCGGTGCGAAACAAGAACTATCCTTTTTGATTTTTTGGACCATGCAATACAAGGCCAAACTTACACCAAGTAATAAAACTGTAATCACAGCAAAAACAATAAGTTTCATAAGTTAAATAGTTAAATAAAACAAAATGCAAAAGTAATTGATAAATCTGCTATCTAACTTAATTTTGATGTTAATTTGTCTGTGAATCTATATGTTTGAAAACATGTTTAATCCAATTCTTCCGGATTATCAAAGCTTTTATTATATTGGTTCATTGCTTTAAAACTCATACCCATGCTCGAAAATCCACCATCATGGAAAAGGTTTTGCATAGTTACTTTTTTTGTCAGATCAGAAAACAAGGCAATTGTAAAATCAGCACATTCCTCCGCTGTAGCATTACCTAAAGGCGACATCCGTTCAGTAAAATCAATCAGTCCATCAAACCCTTTAACCCCACTACCAGCAGTTGTTTTAGTAGGTGATTGAGAAATAGTATTGATCCTTACATTTTTGTCTCTTCCATAAATATAACCAAAACTCCTGGCTATTGATTCGAGAAGTGATTTTGCGTCAGCCATGTCATTATAACCATATAAAGTTCTTTGTGCTGCTATATAAGATAATGCAACTACAGAACCCCACTCGTTAATGGCATCTAGTTTTCTAGCCAACTGTAACAATTTGTGAAAGGATAGGCCTGAAATATCAAGCGTTTTCATGTAATAATTGTAGTCAAGGTCATCGTAAGTCCTTCCTTTTCTGACATTTAAAGACATTCCAATAGAATGTAAGATAAAATCGACAGGTCCTCCTAAAATTTCCATTGATTTTTCTAAAAGGTTTTTAATATCAGCTACACTTGTTGCGTCAGCTGGAATTATCTCTGAATTGCATTTTTTAGCAAGTTCGTCAAGTTCGCCAAATCGCATGGCTACAGGTGTGTTTGTAAGTGTGAAAACAGCGCCTTGTTCATGGGCTTTTTCAGCTACTTTCCATGCAATTGAACTGGAGTTTAAAGCTCCAAAAATGATTCCTTTTTTACCTTTTAATAAATCATGCATATGCTTAAAATTAAATAAACTTTTTTGCAAATATACGATTTTGAATTTAAGACATAAAAGTATTTTATTGATTATTAGTAATGAAGTAGTTCACGAAATCATAATTGCTTAGAGAGTCAACAGGTGCAGATTGTTTCATTATTTAATCTTAACGTTCAAATCCCGAATTTTAATCTACCGATTTTAGTTATTATATTGACTTTAATTATGAAATTTGAGCTTTCTTAATACTATTATTTTAAATAAATTAAATATTTTGGCTTAATCAGAACAATATAGAAACCTTTAAAATGGATAAAATTTATTTACTTAACTTAAATTCTAGATAATCATAATTCATATTTCCATTATCAACTGTACAAAGCTTTAAAATATGCTTTCCTGCCGGCAATTTTATATTCGCAATGTTTTCGGCCTTATTCCAGTGGTGCCACTGACGCCACGCAATGTTTTCGGCAAAAGAATAGGTGGAGCGGATTAAAATAGGACCAGTTAAATCTTTGCCGTCCAGTGATAGAGAAATTTTTCCATCCGCATTGGCTGTGTACATCAGTGATAATTGGTATGTTCCTTCCTTTTTAATATCGATAGTATAATTTATCCATTCATCCGGTTCTGTCCATCCTACATATAATTGATTCATCTCGGGCAATACTATATTATATGGATTATTGTCAATTTCATTCGACTTGGTGTATGAAATGTCAACGCCTTCATTTTTTCTGAATGTATTGTAATATGTACCATCATCAGGGTTTAGTTTTCCACTGCCATTGTTAGCTATATCGGAATCGTGATAAGCTATTCCTTGTCCACCTTCATCATAAAATTCACATTGTATTTTACCTGGAATCGATTGTGTGGAATCGTGCCAAGGGTGTCCATTGTAGTTTTGACCGAAAAGATTTAGAGTACCTAAAATTATTGCGGATAAGAAGAATGATTTAGTTTTATTCATAAATCAAGAATTAATAACTTTGATTTGTTTAAAAAAACATTGTACAACATGTTAATTAATAGATATTTAAGTATTATTTAAGATTAAACTTAAAAAATAAAATACTATTTTAAGTTTTCAGAAAATACTCAAAGATATAACTTCCCTTTTTTGAATTAAAATATTTCAAATGTTTTTAATGTTTATGCATTTCAGTTGATATGTTTTTCAATAGCTTCTTTTGCTTTATCCATAAGCCATCTAGGCGTTGATGTTGCTCCACAAACTCCGACTGTATCGTCTTGCTTGAACCATTCCGTTTTTAAATCTTCAATTTCTGAGATAAAATAAGTACGATCGTTTACTCCTTTGCACAATTCATAAAGCGTTTTGGCATTTGAGCTTTTTTTTCCACCTACAAAAATCACAACATTGTGGTTTTTAGAAAACTCTATCAGGTTTTGATCTCTACCTGAAACCTGTCCGCAAGTTGTATTATTAACTTTCAAGCTGGCATTTTCATTCAAGGTCAACATTTTATCTGATAAACTGGCTGCTATTTTCTTATATGAACTCGCAGGTTTGGTGGTTTGGGAGAATAATTTTACTGGTTTATTTAAATCAAGTTGATCTAAATCTTCCTCTTTTTCAATTATAATGGCCTGGTAACCAATTTGACCAGATAAACCGATCACTTCAGGATGATTTTTTTCGCCATATATAACAACTTGATTTTGTGAATCATCCTCTAAATGTGCCTTTATAACTCTTTTTTGGAATTTTAAAACAATTGGACAACTTGCATCAATAATCTGGATATTATTTTTTTCTGCAATTTCATAGGTTTCAGGTGGTTCGCCATGTGCGCGTATAAGAACAGTTACATCTTTAAGGGTTTTTAGTTGTTCGTGGTTTATGGTTATCATGCCCATGTCTTCCAGGCGTTTTACTTCCATGTCGTTATGCACAATTTGGCCCAAGCAATATACTTTACCTGATTTTAAAATTTCTTCTTCAGCTTTTTTTACGGCAAGATCAACACCAAAACAAAAACCTGACTTTTCGTCTACTTCTACTATCATATTCATATAATAAACTTATTTTTTGAATTTTGTATGATTGAAATTTTCCAAAATTATTATTTCCATAATAACGTCTGTGGATAAATAATTGTTCAAGTTTAGAGCGTAAGTATACGTTTTTTTTTTAACATGAAGGAATCCTTATTCCCATACTTTTTTTTATCCATAATTGTAAAAAGCGTATATGAAACAACCAATATTTTAAAAACTATTATGCAAATTGGTCCTTCTGCACATTGAAAAATATTGATAATTCTAAAGGATATTCATTTTTAGTATTTAATTTTAGGTTCACTTTTTTTAATCAAATAGTATGAGACGAATTCTATATCTATTGATAAGCATTATTTTTAGTCAGATGGCTTTTTCCAATATGGCTTCTCCAATAACTCGTGGTTCAATAGGTGCATCACCATTTACAAGTAAATATGTTGACATTTTGGAAGAATCCATTTTAATAATTCTCAATAAAGAATTAGGAGGAGCAAAATATATTGTTGAATATCGCATTAATTCAAGTTTAGAAGGAGTACAGATTCCTTTACTTTTCTATGCGTTCGATTATAAAAATGATTTTAAAATTTGGATAGATGGTAAAGAAGTGGAGTTAAAGCCTCTTCCGGTTGAATTTCAGAAGGTGGACGGCGTTTTATTTAACAATTTTAATTATTTATATAAAGATACTTTAAATAATACTATTGATGCTTTTACACAGGAAACACTTGGCGGCGATTTTTATGTTAGCCTTAGCGATTTAATATATTTTGAAACTAATATTGGAAAAGGAGAACACCTGATAAAGGTTGAATACAATGCCCAGGAATGGATCAACGGAAGCGATTGGGTTAATGAATACAGCCTCAGATATGCTCTTTCGCCTGCAAAGTTTTGGAAATCATATGGAAAATTAAAGATAACATTGGATGCTAAAGGTTGCAAATATAAGATTTCAACCAATTTAGGTAATCCTACTAGTGGTTCTTTGGATTCTATTGCAATCTGGAATTTTAATAAATTGCCGGCTGATATCATTTCTATTGATTATAACCCAGAAATAAGTGTATTTGCAAAAGCCCTGATAGATGCTGGTCCCGGAGGATTGGGACTAGTTTTTTTTGTTATATTAATCATTTTGCATGTTTTGTATATAATAAGTTATCGAAGGAAATCAATAGAGAAGCGATTTTCGTGGGTAATGATAACTGGTAGTTTTTTAGTTCCTGCGCTTGCAATTATTTCATTTATATTGTTTTATCCAATGATTGATGCTTTAATTGGCCAACATGCAAGTGAAAGGCATGGATATTATTTTCTAATCATTTTAGTCTACCCTTTTGTTGCTCCAGTTTACCTTTTAATTATGTGGCTAACTGATAGATTCTATAAAAGATATTTAGTTAGGATGAATGAAATTATTTAATTCTATAAACTGAATTTTTCCTTTAGAATGTCCATTACCCATGTAAGTTGCTCTTCTCTTGAAAGATAGCTGTTGTCCAACACGACAGCATCTTCTGCTTTTTTTAGTGGGCTTATTTCGCGGTTTTGATCAATATAATCCCTTTTTTCAACATTGGCCAAAACTTCTTCAAAAGATACTTTATCACCTTTTGCAATCATTTCGTCGTATCTTCTCTGAGCCCGGACCTTTGGGCTTGCAGTCATGAAAATTTTGAGTTCAGCTTTTGGAAAAACTACAGTTCCTATATCACGACCATCCATTACTATTCGTTTATTTGAACCCATTGCTTGCTGTAAAAAAACCAGTTTTTCCCTTACAAAATCAAGTTCACTGATATAGCTTACCAGGTTTGAAACCTCTATGGAACGGATTTCAGCCTCCACATTTTCATTGTTCATGTAGGTCTCCTGAATTCCCTCCTTGTTGTATTTGAAGCTGATTGTCAATGATTCGATTACTTCTTTCAATGTTGAGATATTTATGTCTTTACCTTCAATTAGTTTTTTCCTCATTGCAAGAAGTGTAACTACACGATACATAGCACCACTATCAATATAAGTAAATCCGATTTGTTTAGCTACAGCTTTGGCAACTGTGCTTTTCCCACATGATGAGTGGCCATCGAATGCAATGATGATATCTTTTATTTTTAGTTCCATAATATGTGTATTTAAGCAATAAGGCCGTCAAGAGACAGCCTTATTAAGTGTAAAAATAACAAAATTTCTGATTAATCGCAATGAATATATTCTGCTACAAGCTTTGCAATAATTTCGTTTTTGCCATATAATCTTTCGCTTAAATCTTTGTCATCGAACAATTTAAGACGATTAATGATGCGATTTATAGTGCCAGGAGGAAAAATATTGTTTTCTTCAAAAATTGCTCTTTGTTTTTCAAGACATTCAGCAGATTCAAAGCATGATTGAGGTAAATGATTCAATCTTTTTAGAATTGCTTTGTTGGCCTCATCAAAAATATTAACATCCACATATAAATTTTTCGCTTGTTCCAGGGAATCCTTGTCCAATAATCCTTTTTTTGTACCGATGATTAAACCGGCCATTAAATGGTGCAAATCAGCTGAACCATCAGGTGCTCTGAATTCAACCGTCTGCTTACCAGGGATATATGGTATTTCGCCTTTTTCCTGTGGATTTGCATTTTTAATCATATTTGTTTTGGCAACCCAGCCAAGAGGCACCCTAACCAAAACCGAACGGTTGGTATCACCCCAGCAAACCATTGTTGGCGCTTCTTGATGTGGAACCAGTCTGAGATAGGATAGGGGTATTGTATTTCCAAATGAAGTTAGTGCAGGTGCAATACTTAGAATACCTGCCATTGTTTTTTTTGCGACATCACTCAATTGATAGTCTTCAATCATTTTGTTTTCACCGTCTTTTTCAAGCAACATATGTATGTGAAGTCCACTTCCAGCCTTTCCAACAGTAATTTTTGGGGCAAAACTAATCTGGACGTTGTATTTCTGTCCCAACATACGCAAAATCCATTTGGCAATAATGAGTTGATCAACAGCATCTTCTGCATCAACCGGGTTAAATTCTATTTCATGTTGTTCATAATCAAGCGTATCGGTAGAAAAATTGCCAACTTCAGAATGTCCATATTTAATTTTCCCTCCTGATTGGGCTATTAGTTTCATGGCTTCAACCCTGAGAGTTTCCCATTTTGTAAAAGGCATTGAATTGTGATAGCCTTTTTGATCAGGAGTTGGATAAATAGAACCTTTTTCGCTTGATACGTAATATTCAAGCTCACCCATGGCTTTAAAAGTGAAACCTGTAGTGGCTTTAAAATCTTCGTGTGCTTTTTTAAGAATATATTCCGGGGCACTTTCAAGTGGTTGACCATCAGAAGTATAAAATGAACACAATAAATCAAGTGCCGGTGATTCTGAAAACGGGTTAACAAATGCAGTCTTGAAACGTGGTATTACATATAAATCGCTTCTTCCTGCCTGGATGTATGAAAACAAACTTGAGCCATCAACACGTTCTCCGGTAGATAACACGGAATCAAGATATTCTTTGCTGGTAATTACAAAATTTAAAGTTTTTAATTTTCCGTCTTCACCAACATATCTGAAATTAAGCAATTCAATTCCATTTTCATCTATAAATTGAATAATATCATGTTTAGTAAACTCTTCGGCTGGCTTTTTAATATGGCGCACCAGTTTATTAGGATTTAATAATACTTCTCTTTCTTTCATACTTTTTATTTAAATTGTTTTTACGTTAACATTGAACATCCATGTCTATGGTTTATATTTAGATCAATTTTTTTTCGACTTGGATGGATCATTTTAATAAGATGATATTTTGAATATTATTTTATACATTGTCAAAAGTATAACAAATTCGATTGTATAGATATGATTAATCTCAGTTAAGATTAATTAGTTTATAATTAGCATGATAAGTAAGTTGTTATTCATAAGATTAGCAGACTTGAAATTTTCAAATATCAAATTAATGCTTTTATATCTGAAATAAATTGGACAAGAAAAGAATTGAAAATATTGTAAAAGCTTCGTGGGTTGCTGTTGTTGGAAATGCAATACTTGCGATTACCAAAATATTTATTGGAATAATATCCGGAAGTTTGGCTGTATTAGCCGATGGCATAGATTCAGCCAGCGATATTATCACTTCATTAATTACATTGGTTACCGGTAGAATTATTTCGCGACCACCTAATATTAAATATCCATATGGTTATACCAGGGCTGATACCATTGCTGCAAAATTTTTATCATTTATTATTTTTTTTGCAGGTGCGCAAATGGCCATTTCCTCTATAAAACTTTTGCTCAACCCTGTAAAATCTGAATTACCGGCTTCCATAGCACTATATGTAACAGGTTTCTCTATTTTAGGTAAACTATTATTGTCAAGATATTTAAAAAAAGAAGGTGAACGACTCAACAGCCTTATGCTAATAGCAAATGCACGGAATATGAAAAACGATGTATTGATTTCATGCTCTGTGCTTATTGGATTGGTCTTTACCATTTATTTAAAAATACCGGTATTGGATAGTTTAACGGCCTTGTTTGTCAGTTTCTGGATTATTAAAATTTCTTTCGAATTGTTTGGAAAAACCAATGAGGAATTGATGGAAGGAAATTCGGATCCAAAGATATATAAAGATATTTTTGGGGCAGTTTCGAAAGTTTATCATGCTTTTAATCCTCATCGTTTAAGAGTTCGCAGGCTTGGTAATTTACTTATTGTTGAAATGGATATTGAAGTAGATGCAAACATGACAGTGAAGGAATCGCACGTTATTGCAATGGATGTTGAGAAATCAATTAAAGAAGATATACAAAATGTTTATGATATTATGATTCATATTGAGCCACTTGGCAACGAAGAGGAAGAAAGATATGGAGTATCAGAAACCGAATTAAATAAACTGAATTAAGATGAGGGAACATCAACATAATTCAAATCAGGGGCATATGCATGAACACCATAATAATATTAATGGACGTAATCTTTTTATAACCATATGTCTGAATGTGCTAATCACACTTTTTCAGGTAGTGGGAGCCATTATTTCAGGCAGTTTATCCTTGTTGTCTGACGCAATGCATAATTTAAGTGATGTTTTTGCTTTAATTATAAGTTGGATAGCTGAAAGGCTTTCGACAAGGAAAAGTACCGGATCAAAAACATTTGGATACAAACGGGCTGAAATTTTGGCAGCATTGATTAATTCAGCCACTTTAATTATAATTGCCGTATTTTTAATCCGCGAAGCATTTGTAAGGATAATCTACAGTTCCAATGTGATAATTAAAGGCGAATGGGTGATCGGATTGGCTGCACTTGGAATTCTGGCAAATGGAATTAGTGCACTGGTTTTAAAAAATCATACCCATGACAGTCTGAACATGAAATCGGCTTATTTGCATTTGTTTTCAGATATGCTTTCATCCATTGCTGTTCTGGTTGGAGGCATTTTTATAGTTTTGAAACAAATCTATTGGATTGATTCCGTTTTGACCATACTTATAGGCTTTTATCTGCTGTATTCGAGTTGGGGCATTTTTTTCAGTAGCCTTAAAATACTCATGCAGTTTACGCCAAAAGGCATTGATACACTTGATATCAAACATCAGCTTGAAATGATTAAAGATGTTCGAAATGTGCATCATATTCATATTTGGAACCTCAACGACAGGCAAATACATTTTGAATGTCATGCCGATTTGTGTCGAGATATTTCGATTAGTGAAATTGGTCCTATTCATGAAGAAATAAAGAAAATGCTGCAGGATAAACATGGAATCGATCATGTTACTGTTCAGTTCGAATTTGGAAATTGTGGAGATAAGAAGTTGGATTTTATTAAAAAATAAACCATGGAGATTTCCTGGTTAACTGAAAACTTATTATATTTCAGGGTGTTGCTTTTCATTTACATAATGTCAAGCATGTATTAATTTCCCAGTTCAAAAAAAATAACTATTTTAGTTCGATTTTAAAAATTATCATTCATAAGCAATATTTATGATTAAAATTATCGATAAATTTTTTTCTAAAAACAGAACAGAAGAGCTGTCTTTTCCTGATGAGCCCAATGTACTTTTTGGAAGATTTACAGACCAGAATAAGACCAAGGAGCAATATGAAAGTTGGGATAAATCAAAAAGTTTGTATAAAGAAAAGAAATACCTTGAAGCTTTTTATGAATTTTTCAACTATTTAAAAGATAGAAATTTAGATAATGTAACTTATACAAAAGAGGAATCAAAAATAAGTTTTACCATCATTCAGGGATCTAAAATAGTTACTGGTACAATTAATAATCGTGAGGTTCAGGCTGAGGCCGAGGTTGTGCGTTTCGACAAGCTGGATGTTCCCGTTATGCGAAAACTTTTACAAGAAAACTACTATCTATATTTCAGTAAATTTGCTATTAAAAATGATATTTATACATTGAAATATTTTTCACCAATCGAAGATGCCCATCCATCCACCTTATATTATGCATTAAAAGAGTTGGCAACTGAGGCTGATATGTATGATGATGTTTTGGTGGAGGAATTTGATTCGTTACAAGCCATTAATATCGATCATATTGAAAAAATTACGGAAAGTGAAATAAGAATTAAGCTCAAGTACTTCAGAAAATGGATTGAGGAAACCTTGAAGCGCATCAAAGAAATTGATTCAGACCAATTTACAGGTTCAGTTTCATACAATCTGCTAAATCTGGCATTTAAAATTTATTATCTGCTTACACCCGAAGGTAAATTATTGGATGATATTCGTTATATACAAGGAATTTTTTACGAAGATGATGGAAGTACTGTCAATGAAAAGAACCATAGGATGGTTGAAGAATTCAGAAATTTTCAGCAAAAATCAGATGACGAAATTCTGAAATCATTTTATAGGATAAAAGCTACTTTTGGTGTTGCTAGGCCAACTGCACATGAACATGTAGTGAATTTTATGCAGGATGAATTAGAAAAAGTAAAATGGTATGTTGAAAACAAACATCCTGAAATTGTAAGGCAAATGTGCGAATATATCATTTCATACACAGGTTATACTTTTGGAATGCCTTCAGTTGCAAATGATTTGTTGATGATTGTATGGCGTGTGTTTAATCCTGAATTCTTTGCTGAATTAGGTTTTACGCATCACTTTTATGAGCCAGAAAACAATAAATTAAGCGCTGAATCCATTAAAAAAAGAATTCACACCATGGTAAGCCATTCAAAAAAGAGGCATGTTCGTATTAGTTTTAATGCTAATAATTTGGATTTTAATAGTGTAAATGATTTTGCAATTAGCTTTATTAATGAGTTTCAAAATTTAAACTACAACTTGTAAAATGAATAAACTCTACGATAATTTCAGGAACGCCATTATCCAAATTGCAACGCCATGGGGTTCAGGAACAGGATTTTATCTTTATGAATATGATCTAATAATCACAAACTGGCATGTTGCAGAGGGAACAAAAGAAATTGTTATCAGTGGTAATAATTTTCCTAAATCAATTTCGCATTTACTTTATTCCGATCCGCTTTTTGATTTAGCGTTTATTGAAGCACCGGCAGGCATTAACACATCTAAAATTGACCTTGGCAATAGTGATAAAATAAATGAAGGGGATAAGATAATTGCAATAGGGCATCCATATGGTTTAAAGTTTACAGCCACTCAGGGAATCATTTCAAAAGCAAAACGTAACCTGGATGGTAAAGATTATATTCAGATCGATGCTGCTATAAATCCTGGAAACAGCGGAGGCCCTCTCATTGATATAGATCAGAAAATAATTGGTATTAATACACTTGGAATAGCCGATGGGGATAATCTTGGTTTTGCAGTGCCTGTAAATTCATTGCTACAAGCATTAAAAGATTATGCACCCTATAAAGGTAAATTTGCTTTACGTTGTCCAAGTTGTTCAAATATCACTACACGCGAAGAAGTGAAAAATTACTATTGCCCAAGTTGTGGTGATAAAATTCCTAAAGAAGAGTTGGATGGAAAAAAATATATACCGACTTCAACAGGTGAAAAGGTAGAAGAAATTATCACCAAACTGAATTATGATGTCAGGATTGCAAGGGTTGGATATAATTTTTGGGAGATTGAAGAAGGAAGTGCCATTATCCGGATTAGTTACAACGAAGAAAGTAATTACGTGATGGCATATGCAGTATTATGCCAATTACCGAAACAGAATATTGGTCATATTTATGAATATATGCTTAAAGAAAATAATTATATCAAAGGTTTGTCCTTCAGTGTAATGCAACAAGATATTATACTTTCGATGATGCATATTTACGAAGAGGACTTGCACATTGATTCGGGAATTCAATTGTTTAAATCACTCTTTAGAAAGGCTGACGATTATGATGATATTCTGATAGATATGGGTGCAATACCATTGAATAATGAGGATTGATAAAAGGATTGAATGAAGATAAGCAAATGAATAATCATTTAAAAGGAAGCTTTATTGCTTTATAACTTTTGCTTCAGCAATTATTCGAACCAAATTCGTTTAAGCCTTTTTAATCTCAATAGTCTAATATTCCTTTCCAAAGAATAAAGAAATATCAAAATATACGATGATAGATTCGCCATCAATGGTTTTGATATCTAAAACATCAAAAGGTTGTTTTTTATCATACATTAATGATTGTTGTATTAATTTATAGCCCGGGTAATATTGGCCCAGCCATTCATATTCCTCTGATATATTATTGACTATTACTGCATTTTTAAATGACGATCCATCTTTTTCGAGCAAAGATAGTTTATTGTTAAAGGCGCGTTTTGCCGAATTTATTTTATTGTATCCTCCAAGTACAATAATTGGTTTAACTTTGTTATTAAGTATATCCAATGTGGCATTTTTTAATTTAAGATATTCAAATTCAGTATTATATGAATAATTATGATAAATGGAAAGCGTATCGTTTTTTATCATTTTTAACATATAAGCACTGTCGCCTTGATTTAAAGCAGCTAGAGTGTCTTTTTCAGACCGGATAATAAATTCGATATTGCCTTTATTGCCCAAAATGTAGAATTTATGTTTGCAAATATAAAGTCCTTCGGAGTTTTCATCGAAGTTTTCAAAAGCCAAAACCTGTTTATCTTGCCATTTGAATTGGTCGAAACAAAACATTTGCTTCATTTGTGAGGGAAGCATCCGGTTTGAATAAGCTTTGTAAAGAATTTCTTTTAAATCAATGCTTTTGTCAAGTTCCAGCCTTTGATAATATACTTGTATTAACTTCGAAATTGCCTGATAATCATCAGAGTAAATGTTTATATACGATTCAAATGTTTTTTGTGCATCTTCGAATCGGTCTAAAAGCTGTTGAATTAAACCAATATTATAAGCACACAATTTATATTGTTCTTCATGTGGTTCCAAATTAATCAATGCAGATTGATAGGCAGCAAGTGCATCTTCATATTTTTCTTGTTGCTGGTATATATCTGCCAAAGCCAGATAAGCCCGAATATCGCAATTTGGTAAATGGATAGCCTTTGTAAAATATACAATGGCCGAATCCGGCTTGTTTTGAAGCAAAAATGTTTCTCCAACCAATCCATATGTATTTGGTTCTGTTGGATTAAGTTCTATTACATACTTGAAATCCACCAGAGCCTCGTTATATTTTTTCAGGTAAAATAAAGAAAAGCCTCTGTAAAAATACATTCCTTCATCAGCTGGGCCTTTTTTTACTGCTAAATCAAAAAAACGATAGGCATTTTTATCATCTACTTTGTTGAAATAGGCCAAGCCTTTATAATAAAGTACTTTGGAGCTAAATGATTTTATTTTTCTGGATTTATATTGGATAATTTCATCATATTTTTGCTGATCAAACAACAACTCAATTGCCAATAGATTATCATCGATCTGAGCCGTTATTAAAGGTTTTAACGCGATGCTAAATACAAGGATTAAAATCAAATTTTTCATTAAAATGAGTTATTTTTTTATGTTAGTGAACTTTAGTATTAAAATGGTCTTCGGAAAGTTAGGCATTATCCGCTTGAGAAAATTGTTTTTATTAAATAGGGATTCTATATTATTGAACGAATCTATTATAAAGGTATCATTTTTAATCTAATACCGCAATTTTCGAATTCAAATGGATAAATGATTTTTTTCGCATACCTGATAAAATAAATCCAATCTATAATAAGTGTTGAATCAATTGAAATTTAAGACTAATAGAACAAATGTCAATAAATTTTCACGTCAGATTAAAAATAAAATTTAGATAATAAAATTAAAATGATTGATATAATTATTAGCTTGCTTCTGTTTTGAAAAAGTTTAAATCAAATTATTTTTGAATATAACTGGAATTAAAAACTTTAGCTAACAGAAACATTAATAACAAACAAATCCTGAAACAATGAGCGAAAACGAAGAAAATCTAATTTTTAATCCATCCCAGCAAGTTATCGATGGTGCAATAGTTAAGGAATATGATCAGCTTTATAAGTATTCAATTGAAAATCGTGAAGCTTTTTGGGCTGAACAAGCGGAAATGCTTGGTTGGTATAAAAAATGGGACAAAGTATTGGACAGCAGTAACCCACCTTTTTATAAATGGTTCGTCGGAGCAAAAACCAATATTATCCACAATGCCATTGACAGGCATCAGACAACTGCCAATCGCAACAAGCTGGCCTTTTTATGGGAAGGTGAGGATGGATTGGTTAGGACTTTTTCATATCATGCATTAAATAGAGAAGTTTCACAATTTGCGAGTGTTTTAAAGAGTATGGGGGTAGTAAAAGGCGATATCGTTACCATTTATATGCCTCAAATCCCTGAATTGGTTTTTGCCATGTTGGCTTGTGCCAAAATAGGAGCTGCCCACAGCGTTGTTTATGGAGGTTTCAGTAGCGAAGCGTTGCTTGAACGAATCACTGATGCTAAAAGCCGTGTTGTGATTACCGCAGATGGAGGATTTAGGCGCGGAAAAGCAACACAGTTGAAAGATATTGTTAATAAGGCGCTCGAAATGTGTTCAGTAGTTGAGGTGGTAATTACTGTTAGGCGCACAGGCGAAGATGTGTATATGGAAAATGACCGTGATTATTGGTACCACGATTTGAAAGCATTACCAATTGCCAGCACTAAATGCGAAACTGAGGTAATGAATTCGGAAGATATGCTTTTCCTGCTTTATACATCAGGTTCTACGGGCAAACCAAAAGGTCTTGTGCATACTCATGGTGGTTATAGCGTGTATACTTCAACTACACATCGCATGGTTTTTGACATAAAACCTGAGGATAGGTTTTGGTGTGCAGCTGATCCGGGTTGGATTACCGGACACAGTTATATTGTTTATGGCCCACTTATCAATGGATCTACTATATTTTTGTATGAAGGTGCGCCTAATCATCCATATCCAGACAGATGGTGGAAGATGATTGACAAATATGGAATAACCATTCTATATACTTCACCAACAGCTATCAGGGGATTGATGAGGTACGGCGAATCATGGGTTAATCGTCATGATATTAGCGGATTGCGACTTTTAGGTTCGGTTGGTGAGCCAATAAGTCCCGAGGCATGGAAATGGTATCATAGGGTTGTTGGAAAAGGCAAAGCACCAATCATGGACACATGGTGGCAAACTGAAACCGGTGGCTTTATGATAACTCCCATACCTATCACTCCTCTTAAGCCTGGATCTGCAACAAAACCATTTTTTGGCAATGAACTAGGCGTGGTTGATGATGAGGGAAATGATGTTAAAACTGGAGAACAGGGCAATTTGGTGATAAAAGCACCATGGCCGGGTATGACTTGTTGCATTAACGAGGACAAAGAACGTTATTATGATACCTATTGGAAAAGATTTGAAAAACAAGGTTGGTACAGTGCTGGAGATGCAGCGCGCATTGATAAAGATGGTTATTATTGGATAATTGGTAGAACCGATGATGTAATTAAAGTAAGTGGTTACAGACTCGGAACTGCCGAGGTTGAAAGCGCACTCGCAACACATCATCTGGTTGCAGAAGCTGCCGTAATTGCGGTTCCGCATGAGCTTAAAGGCAATGCAATTCATGCATTTGTAGTACTTAGGCATGGTACGGAACAAAGCAGGGTACTGGAAGCCGAATTAAAAGAGCATGTGGGAAAAGTAATGGGCCCAATTGCTAAACCAGAAGCAGTTGTTTTTGTAGATCTCTTGCCAAAAACCCGAAGTGGAAAAATTATGCGTAGGGTATTAAAAGCCAGAGCTTTGGGTTTGGATGAAGGTGATTTGAGCACACTTGAAGAATAATGAAGTAAAAGGTGAAATCTTTCCGAAAGGTTTCACCTTTATTGTTATTTATTAAAATTAAATTAACTAAATTTGAATGAAGAAATAAATAAATTTAAAAAATCAACCATGGGACTTTTTGATAAATTCAATAATGGCAAAAAGCTTGAATTGACAGAGGCTGAAGCAGTTTTCTGCATATTTTTATCCATCATTTATGCCGATGGAAAAATGTCGGATGATGAAATGAGTGGATTGGGATATTATTTTAGCAAGATTAAATTGTTTAAAAAAATGACAATCAGCGAGTTATTCTCAGAATTCCAAAAAGTTTTCAAAGGTTTTGAATACAATACCGAAAAAGTAGTAGAATCATGCTGCCCTTTTATATCAGCAGAAAACAGGTTGCCAGTTTTTATTTATTGCTGCGATTTTGTTTATTCTGATTCTACCGAAAAGCCAAATGAAGAACGCATACTTGAAAAGATAATGTATGGTTTAACTTTGGATGAAAATCTGGCAGAGAATGTAATTCAAATTATGAAGCGAAAAAGTCAGTTATAATTAGAATAATTTAAATCATGGAGATCTTCCAAATTCAAAAGATTTGGAAGATCTTTTTATTTTTTATGCCGCTCCACTAAAACTTCTACGATTTCTTCCAATTTAATATCCTTGGCTTTTAGCAAAACTAAAAAGTGAAATATTAAGTCCGCAGCTTCATTTACAAACAAATCCTTATTGTTGTCTTTGGCTTCAATAACTAGTTCAACTGCTTCTTCACCAACTTTTTGCGCAATTTTGTTTATGCCTTTATCAAACAAGGATGAGGTGTATGATTTATCACTTGGATTTTCTTTTCGATCACTGATGATTTGCTCCAATTCAGATAAAAATCCAAAGGTGGCGTTATTTCCTTCATTCCAGCAAGTGCCACTACCTGTGTGGCATGCTGGGCCTTCAGGCTTGACCATTACCAACAAAGTATCATTATCGCAATCCAATTTAATATCAACTAAATTCAAGAAATTATTGCTGGTTTCGCCTTTAGTCCATAATCGGTTTTTAGAACGACTAAAAAAAGTAACGCATCTGGTTTCTATGGTTTTTTTGTAAGCTTCCTCGTTCATATAGGCAAGCATTAATACTTTTTTTGTGTCGATATCCTGAATAATTGCAGGAACCAGTCCATTTGATTTGTTGAAATCTATTTTCATTTTGTTTGATATATTTTGAATTATTTTTTAGATTTTAGTGTCCATTCAATAAAGTTGCATTCAAATTCGAATAGCAATCCCCATCTTTCTCAATTCTTCTTTTAAATGTGGAATTGGAATTACATTGTCATGAAAAACACTTGCTGCCAAAGCTGCATCGGCATTTCCTACATTAAAAGCATCGGCAAAATGCTGAATGGTTCCAGCACCACCAGATGCTATAATTGGAATATTTACTAGTTTTGACATTTTTCGTAATGCTTCGTTGGCATAACCACCTGTTGTGCCATCGTGATCCATGGAAGTAAATAAAATTTCACCAGCTCCGCGGTTTTCAGCTTCTTTAACCCATGTAAACATTTCAATTTGTGTTGGCACACGACCACCAACCAAATGAACCATCCATTTTCCATCGATGTTTTTTGCATCAACAGCCAATACAACGCATTGGCTCCCATATTTCCCGGCCAATTGGTCGATTAAGTCGGGATTTTTAACTGCCGATGAATTGATGGAGATTTTATCGGCTCCTGATCCCAATAAAATTCCAACATCTTCGATTGAAGAAATTCCACCGCCGACTGTAAATGGGATATTTATCCTTTTGGCAATTTTAGTAACGAGCTCTGCAAAAGTTTTTCGGTTTTCTTTGGTTGCAGTAATATCTAGGTAAACCAATTCGTCAATGCCTTGTTCGGAGTAAAAATATCCTTGCTCAACGGGATCGCCCACATCGCGAAGGTTTATGAAATTTATTCCTTTTACTGTGCGTCCGTCTTTGATATCCAGGCAAGCGATTATTCTTTTTGTTAGCATCTTTTTGTCATTTGAAATTAGTCATTTGTCAATTAGTCATTAGAACTTAGAAATTTGGTTTCGACTTACTTCGACTGCGCTCAGTAACCGCCGCTCAACCACCAATCGATGATTTGAAATTTGAGCATTAATAAATAAACTTCTGAAATTCTTTCAATTGAATTTTGTTTTCATAAATTGCTTTTCCTATAATAACCCCATAAACAGGCATTTGGGATAATTCTTCTACATCTTTTATGGATGAAATTCCGCCACTTGCCACCAAATTGATTTCTGGAAACTGATCTATTATTTTTTTGTAAAGATTTACAGCTGTTCCAAGTAAAGTTCCATCTTTGCTCACATCGGTACAAACCACGTATTTAATTCCATTTTGGATATAATCTTTCAGAAAATCAAAAATATCGATTCCTGAATTTTCCTGCCAACCACTCACTGCTATTTGTTCATTGATTACATCTGCACTTAGCATGATTTTTTCCGATCCGTATTTCTGTAACCAGCTTAAAAATAATTCTTTATCTTTAACTGCAATACTGCCGATATTTAGTTGGAAGGCTCCATTTTCGAAAGCAATTTCTAAGTCTTTATCTGATTTAATACCACCCCCAAAATCAATTTTTAATTTTGTTTGGGTACTAATGGCTTGCAATACTTTCCAGTTCACTATTCCATTTGATTTTGCTCCATCCAAATCAACCAAGTGCAAATGTTTGATGCCTCTTGCTTCAAATTCTTTGGCCACTTCCACAGGGTTTTCGTTGTAAATTGTTTTTTGCGAATAATCGCCCTGGAAAAGCCTGACGCATTTTCCGTCGATAATGTCTATTGCTGGGATTATTTTTAACATAAGAGTTTTGAGTTTAAAGTTTTGAGTTTAAAGTTTGCCTGGCGGCTGATCTTGTCGAAGCCCTAATTTCAAATTTCCAAGAAATTCCTCAAAATTTCATGCCCTAAAATCCCGCTTTTCTCAGGATGAAACTGACAGGCATAAAAATTATCCTTATTCATTGCGGCCGAAAAATTTATTCCATAATCTGAATTGGCGATACTGAACTCATTTTCGGGCACATAATAGCTGTGCACAAAATACATGAAGCTTTTTTCGTCAATTCCTTTGAACAGATCGCATTTAAGATTCCAAATCTGGTTCCAACCAATTTGTGGGACTTTTAACTCTGAATTGAACCTTTTAACCTGAACTGGAAATATTCCAAGTGCTTCGGTGTCATTTTCTTCACTGTGAGTACACATCAACTGCATGCCCAAACAAATGCCTAAAACCGGTTGGGTCAAAGCGGGGATTAGTTTGTTGAGCCCTAATTCAGTCAAGGCCTTCATGGCACTTTTAGCTTCGCCAACACCTGGGAAAATTACTTTGTCGGCTTGCTTTATTTTGTTGGCCTGATTGGTTAGAAATGCATTGTGCCCAAACCTTTCCAAGGCAAATATCACCGATTGAACATTGCCTGCACCGTAGTCTATGATTGCTATTTTTTTCATATTTATTTTTTAATGGAACACGAATAATACAGATAATACTGATTTTCACAGATTTATTTCGTGGTAATTCGTCTCATTCGATTCATTCGTGTTCTATTTTTTGATTATTCAAGAATACCCTTCGTCGTTGGCAAAACCATATGATCCACATCGCGCTTAATTGCACCTTTTATTGCTCTACCAAGTGCTTTAAAAATGGCTTCTATTTTATGATGCTCGTTTGTGCCTTCAGCTTTGATATTCAAATTGCATTTTGCAGCATCTGAAAATGATTTAAAAAAATGGAAAAACATTTCTGTTGGCATTTTACCTATCATTTCGCGCTTGAAATCTGCATCCCAAACCAACCAATTTCGGCCACCAAAATCAATCGCAACTTGGGCAAGACAATCGTCCATGGGTAGGCAATAGCCATATCTTTCAATGCCGGTTTTATTTCCAAGCGCTTTATAAAATGCCTCGCCAAGTGCTATTGCGGTATCTTCGATGGTATGATGCTCATCAACTTCAATGTCCCCAATTGCCTTGATGTTTAGATTAACAAGGCTATGACGGCTAATCTGCTCCAGCATATGATCGAAAAAATCAATTCCTGTTGAAATTTCAGAAATTCCATTTCCATCAAGCTCAATCTGGATATTGATTTCCGTTTCTTTTGTTTTTCTTTGGACAGTTGAAATTCGTTTTCCAAGTTTCAAAAATTCATAGATGCTTTTCCAGTCATCTGTTTGCAGAACCAAAGTGTCTTTATTGATGTCAATTCGAATTTTTTTATTAAGTAAAATACCTTTTGAACCCAGATTTTTGGCCATTTGGATGTCGGTAATCCTATCTCCAATAACATATGAATTCGCCAAATCATAATCTCCTGTCATGTATTTTGTTAACATGGCTGTTCCAGGTTTTCTGGTAGGGGCATTGTCATTTGGCAAACTTCTGTCAATCAGGATTTCTGAAAAAAGGATATCTTCATTCTCAAAAGCCTTTAACATTTTATTTTGAGCCGGCCAAAAAGTTTCTTCAGGAAAAGAAGCAGTGCCTAACCCATCTTGATTGGTTACCATAACCATTTCAAAATCAAATTCTTTGGCAATTTTGGCAAGGTTTTGAAACACCCCTGGATAAAACTCCAATTTTTCCAATAAATCCAATTGATGATCAGGTTGTGGCTCAATTACCAAAGTTCCATCTCGGTCGATAAATAATACTTTTTTCATCTTGTTGTCTAAATGAATGAATGCTTAAATGCTTGAATGAGTTCAATAACATTAATTTGAGTTTTCGGTTGCTGTGCAGTCGAAGCACTAATTTCCAATTTCCAAGTTCATTTCCCTTAAATATTTTACTAATACTATATTCTCCTCAGGTGTTCCAGTTGTAATCCGCAAACAATTTTCGCAATGCAATTGGTTTGAGCGGTTTCTTACTATTATTCCTTTGTTCATCAAATAGTTGTATGTTTTGTTTGCATCTTTGAATTTACAAAGCAGGTAATTTCCATCCGATGGAAAAACTTTTTGAATGGCAGGAATTTCGGAAAATTCAGAAACCAACTTGTTTCTTTCACTTTTTAAAATAGCTAGATTTTGCTCATAGATTTCGATGTTGTTCAAAGCATTTAAAGCGGTTTGTTGGGTTAAAACATTCAGATTATAAGGAAGCTTTATTCTGCTCAAAACTTCAACAATCCTTTCGGATGCAAAGCCCATTCCTAGACGAATTCCGGCTAAACCCCAAGCTTTGGAAAGTGTTTGCATCACAATAAGATTTGGAAATTCATTTAATCTTTTTGTCCAGCTCGCTTTATCGGAAAAATTGATGTAAGCTTCATCAATCACAACAATTGAATTTAAGCCAGATAAAATGCGTTCTATATCCTTAACATCAAAAGTATTTCCGGTGGGATTGTTTGGTGAACAAACAAAGAAAACTTTCAGGTTTTCATTTGCATGGCTTAGAATTTCATCTACATTTAACCGAAAATTATTTGTGAGATTGACTTTAATAACATCATTATCATTGGTTTGGGCAGCCACTTGATACATTCCATAAGTTGGAGGATGAATCATTATTTTATCAATTCCGGGGCGACAAAAAGCGCGGATTATTAAATCAATCACTTCATCGCTGCCATTTCCAAGGAATATATTTTCTTTTGGGATACCTTGAATTTCGGATATTTTCTCTTTTAGTTTTATTTGATGCGGATCTGGATATCGGTTCAATGAAGTATCAAAAGGATTTTCATTCGCATCAAGAAAAATATCGACTTTAGCGCCCTTATATTCATCGCGAGCAGTGGAGTAAGGCACTATTTTTTTTATGTTATCGCGAAGGAGATCTTCTATGTTTATTTTCATTTTTTTGTTTTGATCGATTTATTATCTTAACCTGAGACGCAAGGTATTGCGTCTCTACGATTGGTTGCTTTTAATTTTTTTTAAACGAATGGTCACTGCATTTTTATGTGCATGCAAACCTTCGGCTTCCGCCATTAATTCAATAGCTGGCCCAATATTTTGCAAACCTTGTTCGGTAATTTTTTGGAATGTGATTTTTTTAATAAAAGAATCAAGGTTTACACCACTATATGCTTTTGCATATCCGTTTGTTGGTAAGGTATGGTTTGTTCCCGAAGCATAATCTCCTGCACTTTCAGGTGTAAAATGTCCCAGAAAAACAGAACCTGCATTGACTAGCCGTGAGGTGAAAAAATCTACATCTTTAACGGATAGAATTAGGTGCTCAGGAGCATATTCATTGATAAAATCAATACAGTTTTGCTTATCGGGCAAACAAATCAGTTTGGATTTTTGAATGGATTGGCCAGCAATGTCCTTTCGTGGCAAATCTTCCAGTTGTTTGTATACAATTTGATTTACCGAATTGAGCAAGGTTTGACTGGTTGAAATAAGTATAACCTGGCTGTCTTTGCCGTGTTCAGCTTGCGAAAGCAAATCTGCAGCTAAAAACGAAGTATCCGAAGTTTCATCTGCCATTATCAAAACCTCCGATGGGCCTGCAGGTAGGTCAATTGCTATACCTAGTCGGGTAGCATATTGTTTTGCAGCTGTTACATATTGATTTCCGGGGCCGAATAATTTGTTCACCTGTGGCACACTTTTGGTGCCAAGTGTCATGGCAGCTATGGCTTGAATTCCACCAATCCTGAATATGCGATCAACCCCAGTAATATGAGCTGCATAAAGAATTTCATTGGCAATTTTCCCATCTTTATCAGGTGGACTGCATAAAATAATTTCCTTGCAACCAGCTATCTTTGCAGGAATTCCAAGCATCAAAACAGTCGAAAATAAAGGTGCGGTGCCTCCTGGAATGTAAATTCCAACTTTTTCAATGGCGCGGCTCTCTTGCCAGCATTCAACTCCTTGCGTAGTTGTAATTATATTTGGAATCAATTCCTGCGATTTATGGAATTTCCAAATATTGTCTTTTGCAAGATGAATGGCGTTTTTGAGTTCTTCGGGAATTGATTTTACTGAATCGGTAATTTCATCCCTGCTTATTTCTATATTGTCAATATTTACCTTGTCGAACTGCAAAATGTATTGACGGATAGCGTGATCCTTCAATTTTCCAACAGCGTTGAATACTTCTTTACACAGCGAATCTAGCTGGCTGGTGTCGATAAGTGTTCGTTTGGATATTTCTTTCCAATCGTATCGGTCGGGGTTTATTATTATTTCCATGGTTGAATGCTTAAATGAATGAATGTGTAAATGTTTAACTCGCGAGGCATTAATTTCCAATTTCTAATTTCTAGTTTCTATCTAAAGCATCATCCCATCAATCGGAATTACCAAAATGCCTTGTGCCCCAGCAGCTTTTAATTTATTGATAATCTGCCAATACGTTTTCCTTTCAATTACGGCATGCATAGAACTCCATCCTTTTTCTAATAAAGGCAATACGGTTGGACTTTTAAGTACTGGTAAAATACGGCTGATCTCTTCAATTTTTTCGTTGGGCACATTCAATAAAATGTATTTATAATTCCGAGCCATCAAAACAGATTGGATCCTGAAAACCAACTCATTGAGTATTTCCTGCTTTTGATTGTCCAAACCTGGAAATTTAACAAGGCAGGCTTCTGAAGATAAAACTACTTCTGTCTCTTTTAATCCATTTTTAAAAAGAGTACTGCCTGAACTTACCAAATCACAAATAGCATCGGCAACTCCAATATTGGGAGCAATTTCTACAGATCCTGAAATATTGTGGATGTTGCACGAAACACCATTTTTGTCTAAAAATGCCAGAAGGCTCGCAGGATAAGAAGTAGCTATGCTTTTATTGTTTAAACTGGAAATTCCTGTATATTCAAAATTGTTTGGTACTGCAATGGATAATCTGCATTTTGCAAATCCAAGTCGTTCAACAATATCAATATTTTTTTGCTTTTCGATTAATAGATTTTCGCCAATAATGGCAATATCAACTACTCCTTCATCCAAATATTGGGGGATATCGGAATTTCTGAGATAAAGGATTTCAAGTGGAAATTCGCGGGCAAAAGCCTTTAATTGATCATTGCTGTTGTCGATTGAAATACCACAGTCTTGAAGAAGTTCTACTGAATCGTCGTGAAGGCGACCTGATTTTTGGATGGCAATTTTAAGTTTACTCATTTTCTTTTTTTTATATCCGAGTAAATCCTGTAGAAATAAAAAATCCCGTCAGGTTAAACTCAGACGGGATTTGTATTTATTTAATTTTGGTCACTATACAAACAGTTCGCCTGATAAAAGCAAATGATGATGATGTATATGTGAATGTGTTTTTGTCATTTTTCAACTAATCGTTGCAAATATAGAATAAAAATTTAGAAAACAAGAGGAATTAAATTTAATTTCGTTATTTTTAAGTCCTTTTAAAAATTATTAACAGAAAGGTGACAAAATCAGTCAGGCATTTTTATTCTTTTTCAGGAGATAACATTTTATAAACCAAGCCAGCCAAAATTGCTCCAACAATTGGGGCAACCCAGAATAGCCATAATTGACCCAATGCCCAATCTCCGGCAAATATTGCCTGACTAGTACTACGTGCAGGATTTACCGATGTATTCGTAACCGGAATACTTATTAAATGTATTAAAGTTAATCCCAATCCAATTGCCAATCCTGCAAATCCCTGAGGTGCTTTTGGATGTGTGGCGCCTAAAATAATAATTAGAAACATAAAAGTCATAACTATTTCGGTTACCAGAGCAGCCAACATACTGTATCCACCTGGCGAGTGTTCGCCATAACCATTTGCTGCAAATCCGCCAATTTCAAATCCTGGTTTTCCACTTGCAATTGTGTATAATATTCCTGCGCCGGCAATTGCACCCAATACTTGTGCAGCAATATAAGGTAGTAATTCCTTTTTATCAAATCGGCCACCAATCCAAAGCCCAACAGATACTGCAGGATTTAAGTGGCATCCTGAAATATGTCCAATTGCATATGCCATTGTAACAACTGTTAAGCCAAAAGCAATGGCTACACCAGCAAATCCAATTCCCAACTCGGGATATGCGGCTGCTAAAACAGCACTTCCACATCCTCCCAATACCAACCATAAGGTTCCGATAAATTCTGCGACTAATTTTTTCATAAGGTTTTTGGTGTTTTAAAATAAGTGTGAAAAAAATGCAGAAGAGTTGTTTTAACCAATTCTAAAACCTGTTCTTTCTGCTGTTTGATTTGTAAATATAGAAAAAGTTCTCTGAATTAATGGCGGTTTTGTAAAAGCATAAACAAGTGAATTTAGAATTACATATTTAAACTCTGACAGTAATTTAGCAGCTACCTAAAAAATTGACATTTGAGTTTCAGTTGTCAATAATTCAAGTGCTTTCATACCCATTACCGAATTTCCCTTCAAATTTAACCTTGGGCTCCAGGTTGCCACACAATATTTCTGTGGATGAATTGCCATAATTCCGCCACCAATTCCACTTTTACCTGGAAGCCCAACTTTATAGGCAAACTCCCCTGATTCATCATAGAAACCGCAGGTTTGCATCAGTGCATTTAATCGTTTTATTTGGCTTTCGGTTAATATCCTTTGATTTTGCGAATAGGTATTTCCTCCATTTGCAAAGAAATAACATGATTGGGCCAATTCTTTGCAAGTCATTTCAATTGAACATTGATAAAAATAAAAGTCCAGTACTTCTTCGACACCGTTTTTCAGATTACCAAATGATTTTAGTATATTGGCCAATGCCGCATTTCTAAACCCAACTTTCTTTTCTGAAAGTGCTACTTTTTCGTTAAAATCTATGGAGTTGCAGTTGGCCAGGTTACGAACAAATGACAGAAAATCATTCTTCGGATTTTTTAAATTACTTACCAAAATATCAGCAATTACAATAGCTCCGGCATTGATAAAAGGATTTCGTGGTTTGCCTTTTTCATATTCAAGCTGAGCCAGGGAATTAAAAGGATTTCCTGATGGTTCAACTCCAACGCGCGACCAGATATTTTCACCCAAAAATTGAAAAGCATACGATAATGAAAGGACTTTTGAAATACTTTGTATCGAAAACTTTTCATTACTATCTCCAAAAGAATAATCCATTTTTTCGGTAGTAACCAAATGAATTCCAAACTTAGAAGGATTTATTAAAGCAAGCTCATGAATTGAATCGGAAACATTTCCTTCGTTTGCGAATGGTTTAATTTCCTTGTCTATTTTTTTTAATATCTGGTCGTAATTCATTCAATATGATGATTGATTATAGTTTCAATTAGCTGTATTTTCTTCTTTTTTTGATGCAAAAAGAACAACGAAAAACTGGATTAAGGTTAAGATAATGCTAATGGGTAGCCTTATTAAAATACCCGCAAAAAAAAGTGCAATAGTTACTACAATAGCTACAATTACACCTATTATGGAAAAGTCAAAATCAACCCCGCCAAAAGCGCCCATGCTGAACCTTAATGTACATTTTAATTGATACAGAAAATAAGTCCAGGTAGGTAAATAGCCTTCCCACTTGGCATTTGGATTACGCAGATTGCCAAATACCCTGACCTTATAATAGCCATCCAATTGAGGAGTTGGGGCATATCTTATAAATTGTTGTGGTTTTTTACCGGCATAGCTTGAATTGAAATTGTTGTATTCATCAATTGACATATAATCTGTTTTTCTCATCAAGGCATGATATTCTGCTCTCTGCCGCACTCTTTCTTCAGAGTATTGACCTTGACCATGGTCAAATTTATCGTAAAACTGTTCTATCCGATCGGAAATCTCTTGTAAACCCATAATTATTCTCCTGAAATTAATTTGTACCTATGATATTTGTGTTTTAAATAGATTATTGAGCTTCCAAAACTAGTTTTGAATGCTTTTTAATCCTAAAAATTTCCTAAAAATAGAAAGAATATGCCACAATGTTATTGGTTGGTGAAGAATTAGCCATACCTTTTCTAATTACGTGGTTCTACTATGCACCTTTTCCTCCACGTTTTAGATAATCAGAATATGAGGTTGACAAATTTTTGAAAATATTTGGTACAAGTTTTATTATTTCTCCTATTGCCGTGTAGGAATCAGATAATAGTTTTTGGTCTAAATTATTCTCTAATTCATATTGCAAGCGCCTCGATTTATTGGTAATGTCTTGTCTTCTTTCTCTCAATTTCGAAACAATTTTTCTACGTTTTATTAAATTCTCTGGTTTATTCCCTTCAATGTCATTCCATGATTTATATGTGTTTAGAAAATATTCGATATTTAAGTACAATGCTTTTCCTGAAAACAAACCACCTTCGGGAACATTTGTTGCAGCGTTAACAAAATATTCCAGCGACTTTCTAATTATATTACAATGATCTTCTTCGAGTCCCTGGTTTTCTAAATCAATAATGTCATTAAGTAATCCGGTTAAAATACTAGTTCTGAAGTGATTGAAAGACCAGAGATTAGAGCCTCTCGTGTTGTCTACAGCTCTTGATTTCTGAGGCTTACTGGCTTTTTTTTGTTCGTTTTTCTTTGTTCCCATAAGGTTTAGTTAATAAAATTAATTTTAGGAATCCCAGGTTTTATAATTAATACAAATGACTTTGGTCCGAATGGTTTGATGTCTTGTAAATTATATTGCACCGAAATGAACTTTTTAGAACTTTACATCATACGAAATAAATATATGAAGAATGATCAATAAATCGGCCCCGGCATGAATAAGTGTTGGTGCAACGATGCTTTTAGTATATTGCATGGCTAATCCACAAATAATGCCCAGTGCAAAAATATAGCCCGAAAAAATCAGAACTTCATGAGTAAAGTTAACCATAAGATGCGGAGCGGCAAAACAAATAGATAATAAAATAATGGACCATACCGGGTGAAAATAGGCATTTAGCTTTTCAAGGAATATACCTCTGTAAAGGAATTCTTCCATAAAGCCACTGGAAAGTACATAAATCAGGATCCATTTATAGTTCCTTTGAATAAAACCGGGTTCCATTTTGTGCTCGGGGTTGTTAATGGCCAGATATCCAAATGCAATAAAAAAGATAAGGCCAATAATTAAACCCAAAACCAATTGTCCTTTTGCTAAAAAGATGCTATCCCAACTGTAGCCGCTAAATATAAAAGTGAGTATCAATATGGCGCTTATTATCACTGCATCACTTAATTTTAGTAATGCAAACCCTCTTGAAGTTTCATGGTTCAAATTATATATATCGGTGGGAAAAAAGGAAAAGATCAAGAAAGCCAGGTTTAAGGCCAAAAAAGCAAAAGCAAGATCTTTGGCCTTGATATTGCCTGCCCTATGAAATATCCTCCATGATACAAAAAAAACAGCCAAAAGAACTAAACGGATAATTAATTTTAAATTTGACGATATTGGCGGAAACAAAGTTGCGGATACAACTAGCATAATGGCTAGTATCACTGCAAATTCAAGTGTTTTGGATGTTTTAGTTTCAGTCATGATTTTGCCCTTTCATCATTAAATGTTTCAGTAATATTTGGGTTTCTAGATGCTTTTTATCGACGCGTATTTGTCTTTTAATCAATTAGCTGAATATGCATAACCCGAAATACCAACATAAATTTAATGAAGATTTTATTCAAAAGCAATCAGTTATTGACAAGAGGGATTTGATTATTTGTCATTCAAAAATCATTTCCACTTTTTTGTTTATAAAGTTTTCGAAATTTTTAGCAGTGTTTTTCAATGTTTCCTTGGTATGGTGATTCCATGGCTGGAATAGTTGAGGTTCAATAATCACTTTGTCTTTCTTTGTTGTACGTTTCCAAATTCCTACAACTTGACCATCCATAACAATTATTGGTCTGAATACACCATTTTCGGAGATTGTTTTTTTATTGGCAACCAGTGAAATGGATGCGTTCCGGTCTTTATAACTGATTAGGAATTCATCGTATGCAGGTAAAAGATGGATTTTGATATCCATGTGTTTTACATTTATGGAGGAATTATTATAGAAGTATGTTTCTTGGCCAATTGTTTCGGAAATAAAGTTGGGTTTGATTAATTCCACTGCCTTTTTTGCTTCGACCACCGATAATCCGGACCACCAAATAAAATCACGCAAAGTGGCAGGGCAATGGCTGGTAAAATATCGGTTTGCCAATTCTGCAAGCGATTCATCCCTTGAAAGCAATTTTTTATTTGGAACCCTTTCTCTTAGCAAAGCAAATGTAAGTTTTTTGTTTTTTACAGGCCCGCTGCAAACCAGTCCTTCCAATTCGGCTTGCATCATAATGTGAGATAAGCGGTTATTGTCCGTTTTTATACCTGCTTGATTAAATAAAATGGTGAGTTCATCTCGGGTGAGATTGTTGTTTTTCAGTATTTCCTTTTCGATAATCGCGAAAGCTTTTACAAAAACAGCTTCCGTGAGCTCCAGTTCTTTGTTCCTGGGTTTTAACATCGATTTTAATTTGGGAGCCGTGAGTTCAAGCATCCAATAAATGTCTTCGGGAGTAACAAAATGCCAAGTAGGGCGCATTAAATGGGTGCGGATAATTTCGCCATTGTTATAAGCGGTTTCAATTTTTTTATCCGTTGCATTATTAATTCTATGCCCGATAGCCCATTTGGCCATGGCATAATCCTGTGCTTGCATGGCTCCCATCCAACCCACAATTTCTTTTGCTGTTTCAAATCCTGTTTCAGTAATTTTTTGGTTGATCAAACGTATGTTTGAGATTTCCGATGAGGTCATTGTGATTTGTTTTCGGGATAATTAATGATTGGATGTTGTAAGTGAAAAACAGGTATGTTAAATTGGAACTTCCAATAATGATAAATCCAATTAATCCTGTTTAAAATAAGCCTGCATGGGTGTAAAATAGAAATCAACCCAGCCTTGTTTGTAATCGGGTTGCCCTTTTGGAATATTGATGTGTGTCAATGTCAATTCACAACCCTCTTTAACTTCATTAAGATGGATTGTTATTTCGGAATCTTCATCCGTTTCAGAAAATTCAGTGGTTCTCCAATGTTGGACTATTTCGGTGTTTGGGATTAATTTTACATTTCTACCTCTAATATAACCATCATGGGCGGTAAATGCACCTCCTTCGTAAGTACTGCAATCAGCCTCAATTCCTGTCATTTCGGAATGTTTGTCGCTATCGAGCCATGCAAAATAAATGATTGATGGTTTTACAGGGAATATTGCTTTTATTTGAAATGAATCTTTCATGAATGTGTACTTTCTTTTATGCTTGATTTACCATTTTATTGAAATAAAAAATCAATATTAAATGCCGTTGTGCTGAGAAGCGAATCCCTTCAAGCGGTTGAAAACCCTTGAAGAGGTTGAGCGTTTCAACTGCTTCGAGGGTCTCCGACCGCTCGAAGGGTAAATGAAACCGAATTACTTTTATCCAAAAACGACATGAAATCAATATTTACACCGTGAAAGTAGTAAATATTGATTTCATTTAAAACTAAGTATTTATAAAATCTGCTTTGGATTTTTGTTATTTAGTTGGCAATCCAGAATTAATTGTGCCAACCGTTTGTACTTCTTCTCCAGTGCCACGGGTAATCCTCGATTTGGCCAGGGTTGCTGTTTCGGAAATGATGTTGTTGATTGTATTTAATATTTCTTTATAATCGCCATTGACATTTGCATATTTTGAATCTGAATTAATACGTTCCAACAAATCGTAAAGGTTATTTACCAAATCGGGCCTTATTTTACCTATGGCTACGAAATCTTCTTTGCCAGTATCGTTTGCTTTGGATTGAAATGCATCTTCAAAATCTATTTGTGCAGCTTTTAGTTCCAGATACCAATCAATTAATCCAAGACTTGTCAATGCTTCCTGGGCATCTTTGCGATCGAGTTCGGTAAAGAGATGGTTTAATTCTGCCGATTCGTCCTGGTAATTGTCGGCGTATAAATCCCAACCGTTTCGAATAAATATTTCCAACAAAAGTTTGGCGTGCAGGCGGCTTGCGTCATTCAATCTGCGGCTGTTTGCCAATACTGCATCGCGGAGGGCACGGAAAGCATCATCGCGGATTTTGTCTTTGGCCTTTAATATTTCGGCATGTACGGTTTTGAGACTGCGGTTTATAATGGGTACAAACTTTTCGTAGCCTTGCTTTACCAATGCCAGGATGGTAGCCACAATGCCAGTATTTATTTTTACCGAAGCCTCAATGGCAATCAAAATGCGCGAACAAAGGGTTATTAGTTCGTTGTGCGTTAACTTGGATAATGAGATTTTCTTAACCATAATTTTAATTTTAGTTTAATTGTTTAATTATGGTTTAATAACGTGAGGAAATATGGAATTGTTGCAAATAGTTGAGAATGTTTGCAATTATTTAGAAATTAATTTGAATTTGAAATAGTTGTTTTTAGCATTTTAATTATCAAAGTAACTACTATAAAACAAACTTTCTTTAACTATTGTTTGAGCCTTGATATTCAAACTTAACTACAATATATCAACAATTATTACTAATTTTTTGTTAGTAGATAAAATTGAATCAGTAACTAATTTTATCAAATTATGTGAAACAACATAATTATTGATCTCATTTGACTCAGTCAATAAAAATACTTTTTCCCTTGATTTGTACTGTTGAGATATTTCTTCAAATTGTGATAATGGATAAATTTTATTTTTAACAATAAAAACAGAATTTGTTAGCTGCTCAGGTACGACTATTTTAACATCTCTTTGTTTGTAGATAGTTTTTAATGAATCTGAAATCTTCTCTTCGCTAAAAAAGAAACTGTTTTTAAAATAAATAGTATCTTTTATTATATTTTGAGAATAAATGCAATTTATATGTAAAACAAAATATGCAATAATGAAACACTTGCTCATATATTACTTTTTTATTAAAATAATTTTTTTGGTATTCCTTAATCGAATTTAAATTAAATCATAAATTTGAAATACATTATGAATACCTGGATTTAATTATTTTGCGAATCCTTTCTTCATCTGGAGAGTAAATTGTTGGCAAATTATTATGCATTGTTTTCATTTAATCAACTCTTTTAGTTCCTTGAAATCAATAAAATAGTTGAAAATTCCGCAAGCGTAACAATCAATAATATATCGGTTAAAGACAAAACCAATTCCCTTATTTGTCATATAGAAATTGTTTAGATTAGCTGCAAAATCATCAAGTTTATGCTTTTTATTGTCTTGCTCGAATAGTATTTCTGCGATCTTTTTCTCTGACCCTTCAATAAATATATCATTAAAATTTATCTGCTTATTTCTTTTAATATCAAAAACATAGTAATTTTCAAATTCATATCCATGCACTCCACCTGAATACTCATCTCCGAAATATTTATAGCTTATTATTGAATCGGAAATAAATTGAATATATCCACTATTATAAATTTCAAAATGTTGAGGATATTCTTCAAAGAAATCGGAAAAATATTCTTCATACTTTTTAATTGTGTAATTATTAAAACATTCCCAAATATTTCCATAGTATTTCTTATCAATATTTAGGATTATAGGGATTATCAAATTCATCAAACCATAATCATCAGGATACATAATTGCAACTTCTATCGGATAAGTTAGTTTTTTTACTCCTTTAAATGTGTGAGTTAAATCTACTTCGTTGTTAAAAATTTCCCAATTACATTTATGGAGCTGGGGCTTCAAAGCTATTTTTAATTGCTTAGTGTCCGATTTCCAATATCCTATATTACCTTCAAGAATAATAGAAGCAGAGGTTTCTTCCTCTGTGTTAATTTCATTCCTTTCTTCAAGAATTATTTTCCCATTTTCCTTTTTTCCTGAAATTTGAATTGGTTTTCCATACATCGTATAGTAATAATATCCATATACATCTATACCATTATAGTTTAAAATCATTTTTATCGGATATTTGTCAATAGTTCCTTCGAATAATTGAAGATTTTGCGAAAAAATTCCAAAATAATTAATTGATAAAATAAACAGACTAATTAAGTGTTTCATAATTTAAATCACTCCTTGAACCAGATTATCGTTTAATATTGACTAACTTCAAATTCATTTAGTGTTAATGCATTCAATTTTATTTATCAAGGTGTTTACTTATATACAATCCTTTTATCTTGAAAACAACCCACAAACAAAAAATAGACCACAAAAGTGGTCAAACCATGAATAACCATGGGTGCTAACCCATGGCAATAAGGTTGTGATTAAATAGAATCCTGAAGGGATTCAACATTAACTGATTGTTCAACACCTTCAGTGTTGTTTTACGTCTCTTATAATTCCACGGGTTTGCACCCATGGTTATTCAAAGTTGAAGCCCTTTGGGCTTCTTTATATAACATGGGTAATTAAGTAAACACATTAATTTATTTATTTCTAGTTTTATCCAAATTCAAACATTTCCTACTTTGTTACTTAAGAATTTAACGCAACTTTCGTTTACTGATTGATTCAAGGGCAAATGGTTGGCTAAATAATGATGTGCGCATTTCTTTTTATTGGCCATTAAGTGATAATCAATGTTTCATAGAATATATTGAGTCATTTTGAATTTTTAACTTCTAATTTTGTTTTTCTTAACCTACTTCCTTCGTTGCTCAATTTGAAATAATCAATTTCTGATAATTTGGGGTTTACAAATCTGTTTTGATTATTCTTTCAACTTTGAAATTGTAAAGTTTATTGGTAATTGGTATGACATTTTTATAGTTTCACCATTAATTAAATAATTAGGTTCCCAATTAGGCATTAATTTGACGATTCTAATAGCTTCTGAATCAAGATCTGAATTTATACTTCTAAGAACTTTTATATTTAACAATTTACCATTTGTATCAACTTCAAATCCAATAATTACTTTACCCTCAATCCCTTCTTCTTTTGCCTTTTGCGGGTATTCGATATTATTTATAATGAATTTTTGCATTTCATCATCACCACCAGGAAAGCATGCTGATTTTTTTTTCAAATCAACAAATGAAATTGGTGTACCATTTTTCAAGCCACCAATAAATCCAATCCCCCTTTTATAATAGTAAGTATACACAAGATTATTTTTGTTTTGAACCTTAGTTTCGATTGTTAGTAAATTTGAATATGAACAATATGGGGACTTATAGATTCCAATAGTATCTATTATTTTGAATTTCACCGTAGAATCTATATTATACCAAGTAAAATTTAATTCAAGTTTTGACGGTAATTTCAGAAATTCCTTGTTTGTTTCTTTATGATATTCAAATATTCCAGATGCGTCTTTTCTTAAATATAATTCAGTTTTACTTCCTTTACTATATTCTTGAATTACTTTAAAATACATTTTATTATTGATTGATACATTATCAATAATTTTTTCGGTATAATAGAACCCATCAAAATAATACTTTTTTACTGTATTTAGTTTGAGTGGGAGATAAGATTCTGTTGGATTTCCTTGACAATAATCTTGTGAAAATAAATTTAGAGAGAAAAGGAAAATTAAAGTTGCAATTAATACTGATTTCATTTTGTTTAAAGTATAAAAATAAATATGAAATATTTTGATTTCAATTTCTTATTAATCTTTGAAAATTTGACTTTGTTTTGGTTAAATCATAAAGAATAAATGAGTAACCCAATGTTCCAAATAAAAAAAATAAAGTTGCCGCAATTGCACCGTCATCATCTGATGGACTAAAATAGACCAACTTTATCATTAAAACCAGACAACATAAACTATAAATTCCTACGAAAGAAAGCCTTGACTTGTAACCTTTAAGCTTTCCTTTTATTACTAATTTATCGTCTATTAAATTATAGGTACAGTCGATAATTTCATCTGAAGATCCAAAGAAAGTCTTGTTTTCTTTTAATTCGAATTTTCCATAACTAATTCTTCCTCTATATTTTTTTTTTAGAATCTGGAAATAGCTTTCCATTTAGTTCAAATTGAGTATTCGTCAATTGCTTAAGTTTATCAATGAATTCATCTTCAGTCATTGATATTTTAAGGTAAAATTTATCATTAAAACCTAACATATATTTCAATTAGAATATGGACTAACTTCAAATTCAAGGAGCATTATTGATTTCAAATTTAATAATTTGCGATTTAAACAAAATTTGCTCGATTTATTAGAGAACTATTTAATGAATTTAATGTAACTTTTCGATTTGGTAGATGAAAACTAACAAATTCGTAATCGCAACTCCGACAAAAAAACTTCCTATATTCCCTTTTTATTAGCAATCAAATTCCTATCAATTGAAGATTTTTCAATTTTTAAAAGTACAATTCAATAACATTATTACCAAAGATTTTGGGTTTTATTGCCTAGGCGTTTTGTTTAATAGTGAAAATTGGTTGAATTATCGCTGTTTTGTAATCTTTTTGGAAAAAAATACAAGTTGTTTTGTTTGTTTTGAAATCTTTTAACCAAAATCCGCAGAATTTTCGCTGTTTTAAAATCTTTTGACCGAAAAACATTTTTATTTTTCCCTTATTGAAAGGCCTGAAGTGGAAAATTGGTTGTAAAATGGGTAATTGACAATTGAAATGTTGGTTGGATTTTTGAGGCCTTAAGGTTTTTAAAACCTTAAGGTCTGAAGAGTAACGTATTTTGTCATTCTTTCTCCGCCCTGTATTTTTCTACCTGCAAAATATTGTTCTGTATGTCTTTCATAATCCATCGGGCCCACCAACTGGCATAAAAATTAAAGGTGGTCGTTAATTTAAAATGACTGTATAAGTGAAGCCTATAAGTAGTTTCGTTTAGCTTTTCCAATTCATAGGTCCCGGTCAACACATCAAAATATTCGCCTCCAATAACCACATGTTCGTCCATGGTGGCCGAAGGTATTTCGTGAGCGTATGCTTTAATCGTAAATACCATTTTCTTTTTGTCGATATATTCCAGTACGGTTTCGTGAAAAACAAGCCCATTTGTAAAAATGGCTTCGCGGCTGGCACCAACGCCTTCAAAATTGAGTTCTGCTTTTACAGGCCTGGGAAATCCAAGCGTTCTGGTCAACCAGCCTTTATCCTGTTCCACTTTGATTTCTTTTACACGGGTTACGTTTTCCCATATTTTGTCGGCAGGGGATTTAATGTCAATAAATGTATAAGCTTCGTAAGTTCCGGGAATGGCTCCAATCCAATTTTCGATAGGCGAAATAAACAAAGGGAGCAGCACAAGCACCGAAATATATACTTTGCTTTCGCTTTTTTTGAGCTTAAAGTAGCCGCCAATCAATCCACCGATGGAAGCTGCAATTAAAAAGAAGGGCAAAATCATCATCCAGCAAGCCCATCCTTCAATGGCCAATGCAAGGGTGATAAAAAAGAATAAAAAAATGGGTATCCAGGGCATTAGTATTTGGTAAGCGCGTTTTCTGGCTTTGTCTATGTTCGAAAAATAGATGGTCAATATACCTACGGTTGTTGGCAAACATACCAAAAATGTGAGCGACATCACCGAAAATAAATCTTTCCAGGTGGCCACGCCAAAAAATAGCCTTAGAAATATAGCATATCCCGTTGGAATGGCTATTATTTTAACCAATGTGATTAGTTTATTTTTGTCCATATAGCAAAGTAAATTTACTGCTTAATGTATGATTTCAATAAATAATTGGTTTGCTTTTGGATTTTAGATTTCATAAATGTGGTCCAACCCAATAAAAAACCTTTCCAACCCATGGCTTGCCTTGACCATTTCCATAAGTCGAATTGATCGGTATGCCTGATAATTTTGCCATTTTCAAATTCAAATGATGCAGCAATTTTATTGATTACTTTTCTTCCCGTTTGACTAAAAACATATTCCGCTGTCCAGTTTGCTGATCCTGAAGTCTCATTGGCGATTACATTGTCAAAAGTGATTTTTATGCTTCCTTTGTTTCGGCCAATAAGCATGCGCCACATATTTTTTGCATCGTCACCTGTCAGTTTTCCAAAAGCAGGATCATTGAATACGATGTTTTGGTCGTAGCAATTGATCATTCCTTCGGCATCACTGCGGGCAAATGATTCGTAAAAATTTTGGATAAGTTCCGTATTGCTCATTTTGATAATTTCTGTTTAGTATTTGGTTTGATGCTAAATGTAATATAATAATGGTTAAAGGACTTTTTGTTTATTTGGGTTTATGGTTCACAATCTGATATCTCCAATATAATCAGGCTGATTTGTAGCGGTAAAATCAATGATAGCGGTTTAAAGTAATTTAAAATGAGATTATTGAAATGTTATTGGAATGAACGGTTTTCTTTTGTTTTAATCCTTTCCAAAGCAAGCAAACTCATTTTACTGACCAATTCATGATTGTCGTTGGTAGACATTTTAAGGCTTTCGGGAATACTTTTGCAAATCTGACCAAGGCTTCGCGCCGCCTCACATCTAATTGCAGGTTGTTTGTGATTATTTAAATATTGATTAAGAATAGTTTCGGTTTTGGCTAATGGAAAACTTTGAAGTGACCTGATGATTTTCCAAACTATTAAATCATCGGTTTTATAGATATTGAGTAAGTTGATTAATGGCCTAAATGCTGACTTGTTTTCACCATTAAACGAGATAAAACCAATGGCATCAATAGCTTCAGAAAGAGCTTCTTTTTCCATATTAAGGATTGATTCCAGGATTGGATCCAGGGCGGCTTCACCAATTTTAATAATAGTCCTTGCAGCAATATCTCTGGGTAGGGGATAATTCCATTTCTCAAAAGGCTTTTCGGGAAGCGTTTTGTGTTGGTTATTTCCGATTTTTCCGAATAACAAAATCAATTCATTTGCAGCAGGCTTTCCAATTTTGCCCAAAGCTTCCGAAATAGCAATTTTGGTATACAGAGCTTTTTCTTTTTTCAATGCTTCGACCAATGGAATTATAGCCGAATCAAGTTTTCTGTTTCCCAGGATATTGGCCGCAGCTGTTCTTTTTGTTGATTCTTTTGATTTCAGTAATTCAATGATTTCATTTTCGGATAAAGTTTCAATGGAAGATATTTCCTTGCCGGAAACAAATCCACGCTTCTTCCATGATGGTTTTACTTTATCCATTAATTGCCTACTTTTTCAGTTTAATTTGTTTGTTTCAATTCAATATAGTTTAATTTGGGTCTGCTGAGTTTTTAATATCTCCATGATATTAATTGTGATACAAATATTATTTGATGTCTAAGTGCATAGGAAAGCAGATAAAAATTCGAAATCGTGTGTTTCTAATCCTGAAAGGATTAAACTGTATAGTCCTGAAAGGGTTGAACCATTGTCTGTTCAACCCTTTCAGGGTTGTTGCATTCTATCATTCTTTCCACCGGTTTCACCGGCGGTTATTCATAGTTAAAGTCTTTCAGACTTTTTCAGCAGCCCCTATGTAGAAATAACGATTCGACAAGCGTTCGACTGAGCTCTCGCCGAAGTCTCAACATCCAGTAGCCAAGGGCTGTACACTGAGCCTGCCGAAGTGTTTTTCTAAACCAAAAGACAATAATTACTAATTTCCAATTTCTAGTTTCCAATTTCCAATTTCCAATTTCTAATTTCCAAACTACAAATACTTAACCAGTGCCCCCCATCTGTTATCTACTTTAAAGTTGTGTTTTAAATAATAATTTCCCAACAGAAAATGTGCCTTAATAACTTTAACGCCATTACTAGCCATTCTGGTGAAAAAATCTTCGACCATGGCGGAGCCGATTCCTCGTCCCTGCAAGGATGAAATGATGGCACTACCATCCAGCAATACAACATTGTCCTCAAGAATTTTATAACAAAGGCCGCCAATAACCATGTCGTTTTCATCGGTTACTACAAAGTGCTGGTCCATTTTAGATATGGTTTTTGGGTAATTTACTTTATAGAATAGTTGGTATAATTGCCCTACTTCACTTGGTTCCAATGGTTCCCTAAAGTTGAAAACCACGCCATTTTTATCTTTTAATTGCGATCTGATAATTACCTGTTCTTTGGTATATGCTTTAATTTTTAAAATATCCAGCTTTTGTTCCTGCAGGATTTTAGGAAAAACCATTTTACTAAATATTGATTTATCATCCTGTGCTGTCATTAGGCTTTGCAAATCGGACAATTCAATAAATTGCATAGGCAGAATTTTTGGGTGATGGCGCATTTTATTGATCAAATCTTCAAATACCGCTTTGATGTTTTCATCCGCATTTTTAAAATAAGTCTGTCTAAACAAATAATATCTTACCACTTGTGGATACTGTTGCAGCTTGTACAACTCATATAATTCAAAAATGGTTTGTTCTTTGGCACCTGCACTTGCCAAAGGGGTTTTTAATTCCCATCCGGTATACCTGTCAATTGCACTATATAGCGACAATGGTAAGTAAAACTCAGAAGTCGATTTCATATATTCATTTAAATCATCGAGCAAATTTTTATCATCATCGTGGATAATCGGAGTATTCTCTAAATCGGTTTTTAGTTTTTCGAAAAAATTCAATGCATTCTCGTTGTCAAAAGCTTCAAAACAGGCATCAAATATCCAATTGATGTGTAAATGTTTTTTAGTCCACGGATAGTTGGCAATTGTTTTGTTGTAGAATTCGTGAACCATTGGGTTAACTAACGAAAGCGTGTTTTCGTAATAGGTCATTCCACTTAATGTAATAATACTGGCAGTTTCCCTGAAATCCATCACAGGTACCACTATATTGTTGGGAGATATGGAGCCAGGAACAATTCGCTGGTTGCTATTTTGCCAGGCCATAAAGAATATTGAAAACGCCTTGATAAATAATTTCCGCCACGAATTGGGTGCAATATTACCAGAAGTAAAATTATCAATCTCGGAATATTCACGTATTTTATCCCAAACAGTTAGTTCGCCAAGGAACTTTGTAGTTCTTATTCCAAATGTCAATCTTGAACAGCCTAGCGTAGGCAATGTTTTTGGCCCAAATGGATGGCCAGAAATGGATGAAAGCCAATAAAGCCCCTCATAGTTTGGCTTAGGTTTAACATCTTTATTAACTACCATATGCAATTCAAAATGCTTGCCTTGTATGGTGTTGATGCTTAATCTATAATGTCGGTTGTTGTAGAATGACATTAGCCGGCTAATCCACATTCCATTTTTTGGTACATGGAATAAATTGAAATCCAATTCTTCAAAAGCTAGTATTACTGATTGATCAAGGAATAAAGCTTCGCTGAACAATTGTTTTATTTTATCAATTTCTGATTGAGTAATCCCCGTTTCATATACAATCCGATAATCAAAATCTTCGGGTGTATATTTAGGCGTTTTAGCTTTTAACCGCTCATCGAAAATCCGGTAAAGATCAAAAAAGTAAAATTCAGCCAGTTGCGATAATTCAGGTTCTTCTTTGTGCAAAATCCAACTCGCCATTTCGGAACGAATTGAAATATAATACGAAAGATTGTTGCTTGCAAAGTTGAACAACAACTTAAGGATATTTTTAAATTGCTCCTTGATATTCTCAGAGGCTGGCCATGTTAGGTTTGTACGATAATAATGCATTCGTTTTCTTAGAGAAATCAAATGCTGTTTTCCAAAATTGCTTTGAGCAAATTTATTGATTGAATCTTCGGTCAAAAATGAAAGACCGCTATGAATAAATGCAGGAAATGTTTTTGTAAAATCAGGATCGTGGTCTTCGAGCAAAAGTGTGCGATAAGCCAAAACCCGAACTTCTTCAGATTCATGGCATGAAAGTGCTTCAATTCTCCTACGTACAACGTTGGCAAGCCTTTCATCAAATGCGCCAAATATTTGCCCCAATTGTTTTGTCGATTGCATTGAAGTTTCTTGTTCGCAAAACAAAGCCCTCGAAATCAAATTGTTTATAAATTGGAGTTTTTGATCACCAAAGTCCTTTATCGAAGTAATTTCGTTGGGCAAGTATTTTTTATCAAGCTCCTTAAGCCGCATCACATGCGATGACATACTTTTGAGTGGCAAATCCCAACCATCCTTAACTGGAGCAAATTCTATAAATGCAGGATTTCCAATCCAAAGTTTAGGTTGCCTTGCAACTCGTCCCAGATCAATAGTGTTAATTGACGAACTGTATATCAAATCTCCGATTAAAAACTGGTGATCGTCAATTTTGCGGATAATCAGTTCAATTTTTGTTTGACGGTTCAAAATACCTTTATTGGTAATCAGAATATCGTTTTCCAGAATACCTAAATCCCTGTAAAACCATCGTGGAATTACAAGTGTAATATCTTTTAATTGAAGCTTGATGTGGTTCGATTGATATGAATTTTCAATTAATTCCTTGAAATTCCTCTCGATGGCTTTTCTGTTAAACGATCCTTTTGGTGTTATTTCTCCTTTTTCTGCCGAAAATTCACGATCAACAACTGAGAAGTTAATTACTCTTTCGTAAGTTGCCACATCTTTGTTGGCCGACATCACAATCTGGTGGAAATATTCGTTTAAATTGCCGTCAGCAATTGCTTTTTGAAGCAATGGATCATTATAATCCGGTACAATTAACAAAACATTGTATGGCCGTGCATCCCCAACCAAAAACGTCTGCTTGATGCCGGGAACATCAGTGAATTTTTTTTCTACAGTTCTGGGAGCAACTGTTTGTCCTTTGTTGTTTTTATAAATGTCTTTTACCCGGTCAATTATTTCGTAAAAACCATCATCTGTTAATTTGAATATATCGCCTGTTTCAAGCCAATAATCCGTGTCGTTAAATTGAGGATATGGAATACAATCACCTGGGCCTTTATCTTCTAGGTATGGGGCAACATAATGTCCGGAAAGTTTAAGTTCACCGGTTTTTAAAAGTTTTGAATATATGCCTGGCAAAAGCACACCGGTTGAATTTTTACGATATTGTCCGGGAGGAGTCATGGTTATTCCTCCGGTTCCTTCAGTCATTCCAAAGCCACTGCATAATAAAATGTTGTTTTTTTGAAAAAAGTTAAAAATTTTAGGATCCAGATAACCTGCTGCCGATAATCCCCAAGACAATCGACTTCCAACAACTGATCTTATAATATCTTCTTTGAATTTAGCAGTTTCACCTTTCGAAATACTTTCCTGGATATTATCATACATCTGCATCCACCTGATGGGAACACTTATAAACCCACTCGGATTTACTTTAGGAAGCAAAGTTAATAAAGTATCGGCAGATGTGTTGCCTGTAAAAGTATAAGTTCCTCTCCAGTATATCATTCCAAGCAATTCCAAAAATCTTCCAAAGGTGTGAAATAGTGGAAGGAAACACAGCAATACTTCTTTTCTTCCTACCTTGGGTAACGCAGCATGTCTGGCAAATCTTTTAGTAACCAAATTATATATCGAAAAAGAAACACCTTTTGGAATTCCCGTACTTCCCGAAGTAAACATGGTAGTTGCCACTTCGTTGATAGGTTTTATTCTTCGTTTATCCAGAATTTTTTGTACTTCATTTAAATCAAGGATAGTTGTGGCATTTCCAATAAAGTAAACATTTTCGTTTTCAATTTCAATATCCGGGTTTAAAGTAAAAATAATGAAATGGTGTTGTGTCTTTTTTCTTATTTGTTCAAGCGTATCAAGTTTTTCCGCGGTATCGCAAACGGCAATATTTATTTTTAACGAATCAAAAAGAGGAACAACAGTGTCTACTTTAAAATGAGTACTTATGGGCGTATCAAAAATATCGTAAAATAGGCAGGCTAAATCAGCTACCGCCGATTCCATGCAGTTGTCAGAAAAGATTGCTACACGAGGATCGATTGGTACTTTACTGTAAAATACAGCAGCCATTTGCCTTAAATAAATATTGATTTGTTTATAGGTCCAAAAGCTTGGCTGATCTTTTGACATATCCTGAAAAAGAATATGTTGAGGAATATCTTTCACTCTTTGATCGAACATGTCGCGTAAAGAATATTCAGTATGTTGAATAATTTTGAACACTAAGTTTGCCCACTCTGTTTGGCTTTCTGAATCATTGAGTGCCTCAAGAAAATCAGGATGGGCTGATTTGTTAAGAAAATCAACCCAAACGGCTTTGTTTATTTCGTTTATTTGGCCAGCTTCGATTATTTTCTTAATCTCGTTTAATACAAATTGTGAATCACCAATTGCAACTTTGTTTTCAATAAATGATTCTAAAAATGTTGTTTTTTTCATTTTGAACTTCTTAATTTTAAAACTGTGAAGTTTTGTTCAAACTATAATAATCAATTACATTAATTCGAAATTGTAATAAATCAAATATAAAATAAATTTTCTTTACTTTGTTGAACAAATCAAGTCTATAAATGTATCACTAAATACGGATTTGATTAATTAGAAATTTTAGAATTGGAAGAAGTCAATAGAAATCAACAAAATATATATCAATATGGCATTTAAAGATTTAAGTAAATTTGTTGAAAAATTAGAAAGTTTAGGTGAATTGGTGAGAATAAAGGAATTTGTAAATCCTGTTCTCGAAATCTCCGAAATAACTGATAGGGTATCTAAAATGCCAGGTGGTGGAAAAGCTTTGTTGTTTGAAAATAACGGTACCGGTTTCCCCTTGCTGATCAATGCATTTGGTTCCGAAAAAAGAATTAATGTTGCCTTGGGTGTTGATAATTTAGATGATATTGGTAAAGAAATGGAAATTTTATTTAAAAACCTGACAGGCCCCAAAACCAACCTGTTTGATAAGTTCAAAATGATTCCCGAATTAGGGAAAATTGCAGATTTTATGCCAAAACTAGTCAGTGGCAGGGGAGCATCGCAAGAAGTTGTGCATTCAAATCCGGATTTAAATATTTTCCCTGTTTTGAAATGCTGGCCGGCTGATGGTGGGCGCTTTATCACTTTTCCGCTGGTCATAACCAAAGATCCTACAAATGGAATCCGTAATGTAGGAATGTACAGAATGCAGGTTTTCGAAAAAGATTTAACCGGTATGCATTGGCATAAACATAAAGTGGGAGCAAGGCATTTTAACGAATATAAACAGCTTGGAAAAAAAATGCCAATTGCAGTTGTTCTGGGCGGAGATCCAATTTTAACTTATTCGGCAACTGCTCCTTTGCCCGACAATATTGATGAATTTATGTTGGCTGGTTTTTTACGAAAACAAAATGTAAAACTGGTAAAAGCCATCAGTCAGGATATTGAAGTGCCTGCCGATGCCGATATCATTATTGAAGGATATGTTGATCCCACAGAAGATTTTATTTTAGAAGGCCCTTTTGGAGATCATACCGGATTTTATTCACTGGCCGATTATTATCCAAAATTTCATGTAACCTGCATTACACATAAAAAAAATGCAATTTATCCTACTACTATTGTCGGAATTCCACCTCAAGAAGATGCGTGGCTTGGCAAAGCAACTGAACGGATTTTTTTGGCACCAATCCGTTTAAGCATGCTGCCCGAATTAGTTGACATGGATTTACCTGTTTATGGAGTTGCACACAATTTAACGCTTGTAAGTATTAAAAAGGATTTTGCTGGTCATGCTCTAAAAGTAATGAGTGCACTTTGGGGTGCTGGCCAAATGATGTTTAACAAGGCTCTGGTTGTAGTCGATAGCAGTGTTGATGTACATGATTATATGCAAGTAGCCAACGCTTTTCTCGAAAATGTTAATCCGGCAAGTGATATACATTTTAGCATGGGGCCTTTGGATATTCTTGATCATTCGTCATCGAAATATGCATTTGGAAGTAAACTTTGCATTGATGCTACCCCAAAGTTTAAAGAGGAATTAACAACTAATCACACTTCAAATGATTCCGAATTACTAAAATTAGATGTGGATGCTATAAAATTAAAATTCAAGTTTATTGAAAGCATTCAAATTGCCTTTTCAAATCATAAATCCGGCATATTGTTTATTTCAGTTAAACAAGAAGGTAAGATATCAATGAAAGAAATGGTAGCGGAGTTATATCAACTAAATATGATTGCAGGTGTTAAACTTTTGGTTTGTTTTGATTCGGAAGTAATTCTTACTGATATTCCATCATCAGTCTGGATATTGACCAATAATATTGATCCCAAAAGGGATTGTTCGTTTTATGATGGAAATGGGCAATCTTCATGCATGATGGTAGATGCAACAAAAAAAATAGCTGAATCTGATAAATTTGAGCGTGATTGGCCAAACATTATAGTTTCGGACGAAAACACAATAAAAAAAATAGATTTACTTTGGCCGAAACTCAATTTAGGTAATTTTGTTAAATCGCCTTCTATCTATTATAAGCCTTTGGTTCCTATCGAAGGAGCTGTATTAAAAGAAAGGAAAAAGTAATTAGAAATTAATTGGAAAGAACAATCGACCGGGGATGGATAAATTAAGACATTCCCAATAAAACAAATATTATTTAATAGAGTTTATATTAGATAAAATTCATTAATTTTGATTAAAACTAATTCAAATGATTCGCTACTTGATTGCATTCATTCTTTTGCTCCCTGTTTTAGTTCAGGCACAAACAGACACCATCAAAGCCAAAAAAATCCAGTTTGATCAGGATTTCAAGTTCAAAGATGGAATATTTTTAAGTTTTGAAGATGTAAGACGAAATAATCCTATCCCCAAAGCACGTATAATTACAGACTTGAACTATAATGATTATGCATTTTTTGAAAAAGTTCTGGAAAATGGAGTTGTCCAGGTTCTTGATGAAATGGGGCAGCAACATGAGATGAACTCGAAGGAAATATGGGGTTTTAGTCAAAACGGCACGTTATTTATAAAATGGAACGAAGAATTTAATCGTATTCCGATTTTTGGCAAGCTATGTCATTTTATCGCTGATAAAACCTTCATCGAAAATCGAAATGATCCCTATTACAATAGTTACAATTATTATAATCCTTACGGCAGTCCTTATTCACAGACAGTACAGACAGAACTCAGACAATATATATTAGATATGGAAACAGGGCAGGTAATGGATTTTGATAGGGAAAATGTTGAAATTGTATTGGCTCGTGATAAAGAATTATATACAGAATATGTTAATTTGAAAAATAAGAAAAAAGAACAACTTAAATTTCTTTACCTTAGAAAATACAATGAGCGAAATCCATTTTATTTCATTACTGATTAATCTGCGTAGAAAAAAAGGTGCTCTTTACTCCAATCTCCAGAGCTTTCGCCTTAATTAGTTTATAATTTTTAGTAACGATAAAAAAATATGCATATGAGAAAATTTTTTGTTTTTATTTTAATATCAGTTTGGGCGTTCCCACTTTTAAGTCAGGATGCTGTTGCAGGAAAGGAAGACATTGAAAAGTTTTTTAAATCTAAAACGTATGTCGTTTTTGATGATAACTTATTTGGCAGTTATAACAAAGCAATTAAAAAAGCAATGGAAGATTATTGGACAATAACTCCCTTTGAATTTATTGATGCAACCAAATACAGCCAATTAAAAGGCAGTTATCGGAATTCATTTATAATTAGAACCAAAGTGAATTTTGAAAAAGATAAATCAAAGACAAGTTATACTTTTTTGAGTATCATACTTGGAAGTAATAAATCCAGTCAAATGTCCAATATGCCTGATTTATGCTCTTTCCCTTTGTCATACTATAATGTGGATTACGATAAATATGAATATAAGATGGGAGCCATAGTAAAGTTTATGCAGAACCATATTCTATTGACCCGCGAAAATCCGAAATTGGATTTGAAATATTACAATAGCAATAAGAGCGAATTAAAAGGGAAAACTCTTTATGTTTTACAAGATGAATTAGATACTGATGTGAATACGCTTGAAAAAATAAAACAGTTTTATAGTGGAAAAGTTGTTATTTCAACTGATGATGAAATCGAAAAAGTGATACACGAAAAAGATCCAAATGCTGTTTTTTTGCATAAAGTTGGCCCTTCGGAAGATGATGAGAAAATGCGGATTTATAAGCTTATTATGGGAGCTTCGGATGGTAAATTGTATTATTTCGATTTTCATAAATATAAAAAAGGAAAAGCAGAAGATGCTTTCCTTTCAAGTGATTTTAAAAAATTATCGGATTAAAAAAAGGCGGGAACTATCCCGCCTTTTTTAATTTGACAATTACCTTTTTCGACTTTGTTTTTTTTACTATGTGTTTATGTGGTAATTTTTTTAACTTTTCAGTACAGGTGCAACATATTAAAATTAATTACTTTTAACTTAAAAAAGTAGAAATAATTATTAATCATAATTAATTGGATATTTCATATCCCAACGTTTTCCCTTTTTTAATAGCCGGAATGCCTTTGATCATCCAAGTTGGGGAAGATTCATCTTTTAAGTAAGAATTAAAGAATTGCATCATTCTTATACTTAAATCTTTACAGTCTGGACTTTTGTCTCTCAGATTATGTGGTTCTCCGTTGTAATTGATTAGCCATGCTGGTTTATTTAGTCTCCGTAATGCTAAAAATAACTGAATTCCTTGGTCCCACGGCACGGCGCCATCGCCATCATTGTGGACTATCATTAATGGGGTTTCAATTTTGTCGGCATAAAATATGGGCGAATTATGAATGTATAAATCAGGTTTTTCCCATAATGAGGCTCCAATGCGGCTTTGATCTGATTCGTACATGGATTGGCGGCTGATACCCAATTGCCAGTATATGCTGCCATAGGCACTGGTCATGTTTGAAACAGGTGCTTCTGCGCAAGCAGCCTTAAATAAGTCAGTTTGTGTAATGATAAATGCTACCTGATATGCTCCCCAGCTTTGGCCTTGGATTCCAATTCTTTTTTCATCAACAAATCCTTTGTCAATGATCGATTTTGTACCACTTACTACATAATTAACAGCGCTTTCGCCCGGATTTCCCACTTTGTACCTGATATTTGGCACAAAAACAAGATAGCCATTGCTTGTATATTCCAATGTATTAATTGGGGAGCGGCTTGGCCTTGGATAATAGTGTGTATGCAACCGGTCTGATGAAAGTTCATAAAAACGAACCAACATGGGATATTTTTTTGAAGGATCAAAGTCTTCAGGTTTATAAAGCAAGCCTTCTTCTTCTTTACCGTCAAAAGTAGTCCATTTAACCAGTTCTGCTGTTTCCCAAATATAATCTGTCTGTTGTGGGTTTGCAAATGAGATTTTTGTAGGATCAGCAAATAAATTTTCTGAATACCATAAATCAGGGAATTCTGTCACGGAGCTTTTTTGCCAAATCATTGCTGCCGATCCTTTTGCTTTGATTGGCGTTGAATAATCAAAATCTTCCATCACCAATTTAATTGGATCTGATGCCTTATTGATTGAAACTGTGTAGAATCCACCTTGTTTATTTGTTTTGTTGAATGCACTGACCAATAGGGTTTCTTTGGAATTAATATAGGTGACATTTTCATCCAGTTGGTTATACCTGAATTCAATTTTATTTTTTCGTCCAAAACCGTTTGTAAGGCAAATTGGTTTTTCTATACCATTTGGATCAATTCTCCAAATATCATATCTGTCGTAAATCAGGAAATATTTATCATTTTCGGTCCATCCAGCGAACAAATACGAAGGTGGTACTGATGGACGATCATATTCTTCATCATAAAAATTGACAGGAATCTTTTTAGTTAGTGCAGTTTTTACCTTGGTATTTGTACTTAGAGTATACCAACAACTATCTTCATTACCAAACCAGAATATATAATTTCCAAATGGCGACAAATCAACATAAGAAGATGCTTTTTCAAGCACAATTTTTTTATTACCTGTTTTAACATCAATCAGATAATAATCTTTATTTGAAGGAAATTGCCATGAACTTTCTAACTTAAATGGCTCATCTGCAACGCCAAGCGACATGCTTGCATTGCCGAATAGAAGCGTTTTGACTTCAGGCACTGCTTCATTTGCCAGCCTGGCTACCTGCTTTTCTTTAATGTGAAAAACAGTAAGATAATTTCTCTTTTCTTCTTTTTTTAAATCGATCAATTGTTGCGATTGCAATAACGGATCTGTCCACGACCAAACGTCGACTTTAACTTTTTCTTCATCCAGAAGCGTGTCTTTTTGCTCGGTTTCAATTTTCATAGCAGTTCCAAAATATAATTTGGTATCATCTCTCGAAAACCAGGTCGTTCCATTTTCGCTCACATACCAATCTTTTGGCATGTCTAACGAATTTTTGTCAAGCACAACTTCGGTGGAACCAATCATTCCTTTCGACCAGATATGTAAATTATATGTTTTTGTTTTGGAAGTATCTGCCGAAAAAATAAAACTTCCCTGAAGCCCTCCATTATCAACTACTATGTTTTTAGCTAGCCCATCTTTATCAAAAACTTTAATAATATCTTCATTTTCTGTATCAAAAAAACTGACTTTTGAGGTGATTGCACTATCGCCTTTAACCTGTATAAAACCCAGGAGTTTTCCATTCTTTGAAAAATTAAACTCGCTAACATCTTTAAACCTGTATTCAGCATTGCTTATTGGGTTTAAAATCACTAAATCAAATACATCAGGGGCGTCTTTATTCTTTTTTGTGTTTTTCTTTGAAAGCTTTTCATTATTTTCTTTTTTAGAATTGTCGGGGTCGTCAGCATTTTTTTCATATAGATAAGCAAGCCAATCCGATTTTTCCTCAGGCACTTTAAATGAATTTATATTTTCAGCTTCTATGGTTTTATCATCCTTAAAAACCCAAATAACCAAACTGTCTTTAGGAAAGTTTTCTTTTTTAGCTTTTATAAACTTTAATTTTCTAATGCTATCTGCCTGTGGCACAATTTTAAAAGCAATGAATTTTGATCCGGGAGAAAAAACTGCTTTAGTTCCTCTTGGAAATACTTTTTTTTCTATTTTATCAGGGTTCATTACAATTAGCTCTCCATCGCCTTTGTATGGAGTTAATTCATATGAAACCCATTTTCCGTCGTTTGAAATAGCTTGTCTTTCAATTACTTTCCATCCATCATATACTGTGAAGTCAACCGGTTTTTTAGTTTTTTTTTCTTGCGCTTGGATCGAAGTTGAAACCAATATTGCTAAAACAAGTATAAAATATTCCTTTTTCATTGTGCTATTATTTGTCAATAATATTAAAATCTCATGCATGATAAATGGATTCTTTAAATCTATTGATTTGTGATTGATATTCTAAATTTTTAGAGCAAATCAACAAATCTACATTTGTAAAAATCTCATTTAAATTATCTTAAATCGAAAATTAGGCCAAAGTTTATTGGATTTTTATAAAAAGGAGAATTGCTTTAACATAAAATAAGTTAAAAATCATAAAATCAACATAATAGCTGGAATAATATTTTTTAAATAAAATAAATTAAACTTTACAGATTGTTGCGTTAACTAACACTTTCAAATTGCGGAATAGGATTTTATTGGAGTTAACGTTGTAAATAAATAGCTTGAGATTGACTTATCATTATTTAAATCTGCAATTGATTACTGAGTTAATTGATTTTATTTGGTTCAATTTTGATTATTTGAATTTGGATTTGTTGCCATTTCTAGACTAATTTATTTGTTGTTCCAGGAGCGCACTCATACATAAAATACGAAGCTTTTTTAATTCAGTATCGATTTTTTTATGTATTTTTGATGTATATATAGTTTACTTTACATATTTTTGACGTTTAAAGGAAACTTCAACTGTTAATTATGAATAAATTGAAATTTATAAGCGTGGGTATTTTATTACTGTTTTTAGTAAGCAATGGCGTGTTTTCATATGCTAACCCAAAGATAGGATTGAAAAATCAGCCCTTTTTTCAAATTTTTGATTTGAGTAAAAAGAACTACTTCGAACAAATTTTCACTAAAGATGAAAGAAAAGAATTAAAAAAAGCGGAAAAATATCTTGCTTCAGCTAATAAATATATGAGCAATTATCAATCCGACCAAAAGGAAATTGAAAAATTATACACTATTGCCGAAGCAACAAGCAGTGCAAAAAGCAGGGAGAAATCCCTTAAAAAAGCAAGGAAACTTGAAGCTGGTGCATTAAAAGATGGATTCAGTGCATTGGACTATTTTAAAAAAGCAAATGACATCAAAATAAAAATTTATACCAATGCAATAAGTCGTATTAGGCTAAACGATGATTCAAAAAATGCAAAATCTGGCAGAGAATTGGAATTGCAGGCAAAAAGTCTTTTCGAGTCGGCAAAAAGTAAAGAGCGGACCGCTCCCCAGAATGATGATCAACTTAAATTCAATGCACTTAAGGATGCAAATGATCTTAATTTGAAAGCACTCGATTTGCAAGAAAAAGCATTTGGACTTTACAAAAACGATCCAGCGGTTCAGGTTGCAGTTACAGAAGATAAAGTAATTGATAATATTAAACCGGATGACAAAAAGATAGTAAAAAAAGATTCCGTTCTTTTTCCTGTATATGTTGAACAATATAATCCTTTAAAAGATGAAAATCTTTATCAGTCAAAAGCTAACATGATTTTACCGAGACTGAACCTCTCAAACGAAGAGATTAATTCTTTTTCTGAATCGAATAGGAAAAATCAAAATGCAAATGATTTGTTAAGACAGGTTGATGAAGCATACATTGTTGTTGATTCATTAAATTATGTGGCTGACAGAACCGATGATGATCAGTTAAGGGATAAGATAAGAAATCAGGCAATTGAAAAAGAAAATACTGCTTTTTATAATTTAACAACAGCTACCAATATTTATCTCGATGTAAACGATATAAGGTACAATATTTACAAAAGACATTTTCCAACAATTGAAGAAAAGAAACGTACTGCTGAAACTGATAAAGCTAAGAGATATGAAACTGAATCAGTAGATTATTATTCAAAAGCAAAAAGTGAAATAGCTGCAGCAAATAAATTGATGTATAAGTCAGATCAATATCTTAAACTGATGGGAGCGAATGATTTACTTTTGTATTCATTGCAGCTGCAAGAAAGTGCGTATGGTATTTATTTTAATATGCCGGGATTAATTTCAACCGAAATTGATACGGCATTTGTTGAAGCAAATAAAATAACCAATGTTACAAAATCGACCAAAGAAGAAAATATCTCAAATAAATTAAGCTGGGATGTTTTGGCTACCTATATTTATTCCAGAGAAAAACCAAAACCTGTGACATATAGCAGAAAGAAAGGTGTAGTTTTTCTTGTTCAACTGGGTATTTATAAAGGATTATTGGCACCTGAAAAATTTGGAAATATTCAACCAATTATTTTCGATAAATTTGTTAAAAATCCTTATCGAAGGTATATGGTTGGCGAATACAGATCATCTGATGCAGCAGAACTTGCACTTTCAAAGGTTAAAGCTCTGGGCTATACCGATTCGTATATTATTTCTTTCATTGATGGTGAGCGTAAATCCTATTCTTTTGGAACAGCTAAAATAAATAATGATGATCACAATGCCTTTCTTAAAAGAATGGAAATTGCAAAAATAAATGGCGATACAATAATCAATAAAACTTCAAATGGAACAAATGATGTTCCCAAAACTGGATATATATCTGAAAATAAGGTCCAGAATATCAGCGGTCTTGTTTATTTGGTACAGTTGGGTATGTATTTAAAACCGGTAACCTACAAAGAATTGGCAAATCTTAGCCCTGTTTTCACTGAAAAAATTCCAAATAAAGGAACAAGGTATATGATGGGAACTTATAATAGCATCGATCAAGCGCGTAAAGCAAGTCAGGACGCTACAAATAAAGGAATTAAAGATGCTTATGTGGTTGCATACAACAACGGGGAACATATCTCTCTCGAAAAAGCAATGAAACTCGAAAAACAGCAAAAAGGGAATATTGATGATAATCCTATAATTTTGTCGAGCAATATTTTATTTATGATTCAGGTTGGGGCATATCGCGAAACACTTGATAACACTGAGGAAAATCAACTTAAAAAAACATTTTCTTCCGGTGAAATTGATAAACACGTTTATGAAGGGATGAACATTTATACAATTGGAAGTTTCAAAACTTATAAAGATGCTGATTTTTTAAAGAAAAAATTATTGGATGAGGGGCACAAAGATGTATTTGTTATAGCTTTTGATGGGACAAAAAAAATACCAATTGGAGAGGCAATTAAAAAAATGAAGAATTAATAGAATTAGAAATGGGAAATAGCAAGGAAAAACAAAAAATTGATGATTTTTTTGAACTAAAAAAAAGTGATAAAAAAGCATTAATTCTTTATAATGATGATTATCATTATTTTGATTTTGTGATCAATGCCTTGGTTAAAGTTTGTGATCACACAGAAATTCAGGCAGAGCAATGTGCAACCATTGTTCATTATAAAGGAAAATGTGATGTAAAACAAGGCCAGTACAAACAATTAAAGCCAATGCACGAAGCTCTTATTGAACATGGATTAAATGCGGCTATTGAGTAGACCAATTTTAAACTTTTCAAAAGAATTGTTCCAAGTTTCTGTAATTTAGGAAATTATGATTGGTATAGTACTCATTATTCAAAGATTAGCTAATAATCAAATGAAATGGTTGAGAAATTATTAAAAAGTTGTAATTCGAAAATGCGTTGAATCCAATAGAATTTCTATATTGATTATAAAATATAAAATATGTCTTTTACTTTAATAGTAGTTTTGCTTTTATTTGTGGTGTTGCCACTTATTTTGTTTGCCTACCTGATGAATATTTCAGGAGGTACATGGCGATTGGTAAAAGCTGCTGAATTGAATATGTCCTTCGTGGGATTTATTTATCAATATGCAGAGATGTATGTCAGGAAAGTTCCTGCAGAACTTGTGTTTAAACTTCTAATAAGTGCTAAAAAAAGTGGTGCATTACTTTCATTAAGCTTGCTAAAAGATTTTTATAAATTAGTTGATCGCACTGTTGGTTTTATGATTGGTGAGTTTAATAAAAATCTACTCGAAGGTGAATTGGAATTGAAAAGGATAGGAAGTTACTATTTGTTGAGTGGGAGTATAGACGATTTATTAGTGTTAATTAATGATTCGGTAAATGCTTTGGACGAACTTAAGGTTAAAGGAGTGATGAAAAAGGTTTCTGAAACACAGAAAAGAGAAACTGTAAACAAGCTCATCAAATCATATAGTTTAAATCTTTCTAAATCACTTATAAAGCAGGTTGAAGTTAAAAAAGAGCCAGAAATAAAAAAGAAAGAAACTGAAATCAAAAAAGGCAAAGAGCATCCTCCTGTTCAGCCAAATATATTTAAAGATCCAGTTGTAAGATACTATGCAAACGAACTAAAAACCGCTTTTAAAGCAGAGCGTATTTATCTTTCCCATGGCGAAAATCTTAGTATTTTAAAGCGTCAGATTTTCGAAAATGCAGGTAACTCATTGATTAAAGCACAGCAATCGGGTTTAAGCATTTCTTTAAGTGAATTGGAGGATTATTTTGGAATGAACGGTGATATTGAAAATACTGTTGATTTATTATTGAAGGCCAGACATTTGGGTTTTGAAATTGGCCTGCAGGATCTTGGAAAGTTTATTGTTACAGGTGGCGACATTGAAAACACCCTTCTTAACTTGATTAATGCAAAAAGCGCCGGATTAAAAATAGAATTGGATGAGCTTGAAAAATACCATTTATTAGGCGGAAATATCGAAACTGTTGTAAAAGCATTGATACGGGCAGATCAGGATGGGTTAACTATTTCTATTGTTCAGCTCAGTGAATATTTGTCAAAAGGTGGTGATGTTGACGAAGTAGTCAATGCATTGATAAAGCTTCATCAGGAAAAAATTGACATTCCTTTGAGTCAGTTGAGTGAGTTTAAAGCATCGGGAGGTAACGTAAAACAAGTTGTGCTTAGTTTGATAAAGGCATACCAATCAGGGATTACCATTCCAATGTCAAAAGTGAAAGCATTTCAGGCGCAAGGTGGCGATGTTGATAAGTTGATTAATGTGATGATTCTTGCAGGAAGAGCAGAACTTGATATCAGTTTTGATGATTGTGAGAAACTTGCAAGGATTGGTGTAGATATTAATATTTTATTTGAGGCTTTGAAAATTCTAAAACGAGCAAAACTGCCTGTTGATAAGGAAAAACTTATGGATCTTCAAATAGCTGGAGGCAATATGCTTGCTTATGTTCAAACCCTTGAAATTTCAAAGCGCATAAATTTAACCATTAATCCAGATGAACTCGAAGCCGATTTAATTGAAGGCCGAAGGGTGATGGATGTAATTCTTGCAATAATACATGCTCGAAAAGAAGGTCTTGATTTGGATTATAATAAAGCTATAAGGCTAGATAGATCGGGACATGATGTAGCCGAAGTAGTTAAATGGGCAGTAGATCCTCAGGTGATAAAAATAGAACCCATACCGATTATTACCAAAGATGCAATTGATATGAAATTATGTCTTAATGTAATGGTTCGAGGAAAAATTGGTCATTTCTTAAAAGGTTCCAGAGAAAAGGTTCTCACCGAAAGGGTTAACGATGCTGTAATAAAGGAAGTGGAGAGATTTGAATCTTATAAAGCGGTTCTTGAATCACTAAACGAAATATCCGACAGACTATTTAAAAGACTCACTTGTAAAATGATAAGTGTGGAGTTCCCAGAACTTGAAGAATATGAAATTGAGCATAGCAATAAAAAAGAAGATAAATTAAATAATGGGAGTGCATTTGAAATTTTAGATATCAATATACCAAATATCGAAATGGGTAAAGATGCATTGGCGGGCATCAGAATGGAAATGGCTGATTTGGATAAAATTCTTGCCAAAACTGAGTCTGAAAGGCGCAGATCTACAGCCTTTGCACTTGAGCACGAAGCCAAAGCCAAACTTATTGAAGCAGAAGCTGAGCTTCAACTAGGAATGGCTCATGCATTTAAAGAAGGATTAATGGATACTAAGGAATACCACAAAAAGAAAATATTTGAGGACAACGAACTTTTGTCTTATGTCGAAAAACATGAGTCAGGTGAAGAGCATTAATTAGTTCATTATTATTTAATAACCTCAAAGTTTCATATAACTTTGAGGTTTTTCATTTTAATATGCTTTTATTAAACACCCAGCATTATATTGTAGCTTAAAGAATCATTCATCTATAAAAACTATTATGGATTTTTAAAAGTTACTACAGCTTGAACTGAAAGTCAGGTAATTGGTAGTAACATACTTGTAGAAATCTTAATAATTTAAATTGTAAAAAGCATTAGGTTTTGATTAATATAGAAGTATCCATGAAATATTTATTCTAAACAATGATCGATATTATAAGTCCTAATTTTACAGTTCATTTTAGATGTTTTATTTATATTTTTAATAAATAGAGCATTTTTTAGTTTTACTTTGTAACTAATTTTGAAATTTTTCCATATCTAATGAACAAAAGAACACCAAAAGTAGTATCAGAAAAGCCCTCAAAAGCAAACATATTTAGTCTGCTTTCACCCTATCGCGGAATGATATCATTACTTGTTTTGTTTGCACTTTTGGGCAATGCAACCAATCTGGTAATTCCTAAAATTATATCACATGGAATAGATTCCTATGGGTTAGGCAATTTTCAATATAAATTGTTGATAACTGAATTTTTAATTGCAACATTGGCAATTTTCATATTTACCTATATTCAGAGTATTTTTCAAACTGTTGCTTCAGAACGTGTTGCAAAAAGCCTTCGAAGTCAGGTCTCTGAGAAAATTTCCAAGCAAGGTTTTACATTTATTTTAAAGACTAATCCTTCAAAATTATTGACAAATCTTACTTCTGATATGGATTCAGTTAAGATGTTTGTTTCCATGGCAGTGGTAAATATTGTTTCGTCCATATTTATGATTTTTGCCATTTTTACATTACTTCTTATTCTTAACTGGGAGCTTGCTTTAACGGTAATCGCAATTGTGCCGATAATCTTGGGTACTTTTTATATTGTTCTGCGCAAAGCAAAGGTTTTGTTTAAAAAAAGCCGTGAAGTAATTGACCGACTCAATAAAGTAATTAACGAAAGTATTTTAGGTTCTGCAATTATTCGTGTACTCAATTCACAGCAGCCCGAATACGATAAATTTATATCAGCCAATGTTGAAGCCCGTGATTTAGGACTTTCGATACTGCGTTTATTTACTATTTTAATTCCTGTCATCATGTTTGTGGCCAACCTTGCCGTTGTTTCAATTTTGGCATTGGGTGGGCATTTTGTCGTTATTAGTAAAATGACTTTGGGAGATTTTGCTGCTTTTAACAGTTATCTTTCCATGCTAATATTTCCAATTCTCATGATTGGTTTCATGAGCAATATTATTGCCCAGGCAACTGCTTCATACAATAGGATTTATGATGTTCTTAAATCACCCGATTCTGTTGAGAAAGGTACATTAATCCAAAAACTGGAAGGGAAAATTGAACTAAAGAATGTTTCTTTATTATACGACAATAAACCGGTATTAAGGGATATTTCATTTACAATTGAAAAGAAAAGCCGTACAGCAATACTAGGACCAACGGCTGCCGGTAAAAGTCAGCTCTTAAATCTGTTAACCAATTTAATTAATACAAATACTGGAACTATTGAATTTGATGGAAATGCCATCAACGAATATGATAAAGAATCTTTCCATAGTCAAATTGGATTGGTTTTTCAGGATAGCGTGATTTTTAATATGAGCCTGCGTGAGAATATTGCATTTAGCGATAAAGTTACGGACGAATCGCTTAAAAAAGCAATAGAAACTGCTGAACTTGATGATTTTATAGAATCTTTACCGCAAAAACTGGATACAATTGTTTCTGAGCGTGGCACAAGTTTGTCTGGCGGCCAAAAACAACGTATTATGCTTGCCAGAGCACTGGCAACTAATCCACAAGTGCTTTTACTTGATGATTTTACAGCACGCGTTGATAGAAAAACGGAGAAAAAAATCCTGGCCAATATCGAAAATAACTTTCCTGACTTAACACTTATCTCGGTTACCCAAAAGGTTTCGTCGGTTAAAGATTTTGATCTGATTATTTTATTGATGGAAGGCGAAATGATAGCCAAAGGAAAACACAATGAGTTGATGGACGTGTGTCCTGAATACGTCCAGATTTATAATTCACAAAGAAGTACACAGCACTATGAACTATAATTTAAATCAGGCCAATGAGCAAGTACAGAAGAAGAAATCAACTTTTTCTGTGTTGATGAAATTATTTGCCTTCATTAGCGATGAGCGCAAAAACCTTATACTTGCTTATGTTGCCATATTAATAAATGCAGGGCTAAGCTTGCTTGGGCCTTTTATGGTTGGATACACAATTGACCATTATGTAAGCAATAAAGATTACCATGGAATCCTTTTGTTTTCTGGAATTCTTATTCTTTTATACATAACTGCCTTTTTTTCTAACCTTATTCAAATGAGGTTGATGGGCAGTATTGGTCAACGAATGTTATACAGATTGCGTAATGCACTTTTTACTAAATTGCAGGATTTACCAGTCGATTTTTTCAATCAAAACAAAGCAGGCGATTTGATTTCGAGAATCAATAACGATACCGATAAGGTAAATCAGTTCTTTTCGCAGTCGTTAATGCAATTTCTTGGCAGTATTTTTACTATGTTTGGTTCAGCAATCTTCCTTTTAAGTATTGATCTTCCGCTCGGATCAGCAGCCTTGGTTCCTGCATTGCTGGTTTTAATATTTACACGGATTTTATCGCCCTGGATAAAGCGTTTAAATACAGCCAATTTAAAAAGCACAGGTAGTCTTAGCTCCGAAATACAGGAAAGCCTTAATAATTTTAAAGTAATTATTGCTTTTAACAGACGTGATTATTTCCGTAAACGTTTCGAAGAAGTCAACAACGATAACTATAAAACAGCATTGAAAGCAGGAATTGCAAATAATATTTTTCAGGCAGTATATGGTCTGGCAGCTAATGTTGCGCAGCTCATAGTTCTGGCACTTGGTATTTACCTAATTTCCATGGGTCATTTCAGCCTGGGATTGCTGATAAGTTTTATTGCTTATGTTACAAATTTTTACAATCCACTTAGGCAACTTGCTTCACTTTGGGCAAGTTTTCAGGTAGCTTTGGCCGCATGGGACAGGATATCCCAGATCTTAAATATGGAAAGCAACTTGTTGATTCAAAACGATGCGTATAAGGACATAACAGCGTCATTTGTTTCTCTGCGTGATGTTTCATTTACATATCCTAATGGTAAAGAGGTACTTTATGACGTAAATATTGAGCTTGAAAAAGGGAAAACTTATGCCTTTGTAGGACCAACAGGTGGCGGAAAAACAACAACAGCCTCACTTCTTGCCAGATTATATGATTCAACCAAAGGAAGCATTTTACTGGATGGCAAAGACATCCGTTCCTATTCCGCCGAAGAGCGTTCTCAAAAGATAGGATTTATCCTGCAGGAACCTTTCCTTTTTACTGGAACAGTTCGTGACAATATTATTTATGGAAATACCGAATATAAAAAATTGAGCAATGGTCACCTGGATAATGCTATTCATGAATCAGGACTTGAAACTTTATTAGAAAGATTTGATCATGGTCTTGATACCAAATTACAAACCAGTAGCGATGAGATAAGCCTCGGACAGAAACAACTTATCGCATTTATGAGGGCAGTACTCCGAAAACCTGAATTGTTGATACTTGATGAAGCTACAGCCAATATTGACACTGTAACGGAACACCTTCTTGATAATATTCTTAAAAAACTTCCAACATCAACAACCCGCGTAATTATTGCACACAGGCTCAATACAATCGAAACTGCAGATGAGATTTTCTTTGTAAACTCAGGTCAGGTAACACCTGCAGGTTCGTTGGAGCACGCTGTAAATATGCTTTTGCATGGAAAAAGAGAAAGCTGAAATTTTTTAGTTTTGCTGTAGGTTAAATGCAAATAAGCTGCATTATAATATTTTATTTCTAAATTATGCATTTTGTAATGTATTGATATTAAGGCAATACGAAATAGATTGTAAAGATTTGAAACTATATAAATATTATTGTTGTTTGTTGTAAAAATGAATAAAACGATATTTATAATTTGGAAATTATTAAATATCTTTGATATAAAGAGTTAGAAAAATTAATAGGTGTGTATTTTTAATTGATTTTAAATAGTATAAGATGCAATTGGACAAGAATCATTTGAATAAAAAAGAAAATACAAAGAAAAACATTGCAAATTGGAGAATTTTTGAATTTTTAAAGGAATCAAACGGTCAATTTTCAAGTTCTCGCTTATTCTCTTTAATGATTATAACTTCTGCAATAATTGAGTGGCAATATGCAGTTTGGATTAGGCCAGGAGTTTGGCATCCCGATTATGCTACGGTTGGATTAATTGCAGTGGTTCTTGGCGCTAAAGTTCTGCAAAAAGGAGTCGAAACTAAAACCGGGAATGAAATAGTTTCTAAGATTCAAAAGACAATTGATCTTGGTGAAAAAAAGGTTAATAATAAAGCTTAAGCCATTAAAATGCTAGAATAAAAGAATCATTTATGCTTAAATTTTGTAAAATAAGAATTTAAATGTTTATCATGATCGAAAATAATTCCCTAACTTAATTAGTATTAAAAAAGCCAATAAAAAATTGCCTAATTATGAAAAAAATACAAGATTGGAGAATATGTGAATTTATTAAAGATGGGAATGGTCAGTTTTCCAGTACACGTCTATTTGCTTTTTCTATTATTGGATCGGCACTTTATGATTGGCAAACTGCAGTTTGGCAAGGAACTGGAATCTGGCATCCTAATGCTACTACTTTTGGATTAATTGCAGGAGTGCTTGGAATGAAAGTCATTAAAAAAAGTGCTGAAAATAAAGCAAGGAATAAACAAATTACTAAAGATAGCTAGTATTAATGAAGTAAAATAGAGTGTAATTAATCTTAGGAATTACATTTAAATGAGAATAAATATGAATGAAGTTAAAGATTTATTCTCATTTTTTGCAAAATCTGCAAATCAAGATGGATAAAGTTATTGAAATCGCAAATAAATTAATACCAAAAATTATTATAAAAGAATCAATTAAACATAAACTATTTCATTATGAAAAACTTTGCAAATTGGAGAATTTTTGAATTTCTAAAAGAGTCAAACGGCAGTTTTTCCAGTACTCGCTTATTTGCCTTAGCTATTGTAATATCAGCAATAATTGAATGGCAATATGCTATTTGGCATGGACCTGGAATATGGCACCCAGATTATGCCACAGTTGCATTAATTGCAGCAGTGCTTGGGGTTAAAGTTTTACAAAAAGGAGTAGAAGAGAAAAGTATAGTGAAATTAGATACTGACGTCCAGCAAGGGGCAGAAAGTCAGCCGATTGATACTTTGAGTGAAAACGAAATTGCTGAAAAAGACATTAATAAAGCCGGTTAAGTTAAGGATTTTTCAAAATGAACTTCAATTAGATTTTTAATATTTTATTTATTCGAGTTTTTATAGTGTACTGATTAGATGGTGAAATTTGATATTGGGTTCTTTTTAAGTCAAAATTAATCTATATATGCACTTTTTATTTTATGTTTCCCCTTCTTAGTTAGGGGATTTTTATTATATCAATCATTCAAAAAACTAATGAGGAGGGAGAGCTTTTTCATGGCCAAAAGAAAATTAAAGACTTCTGTTGTTTAATATAAATAAGTATTCCATGCTGCAATTTAAAACCACAAAAAAATAAATTGACAAATATACCTATCGCTTCATATAATTGTTTTATTTAAAGATCATCAATTATCTTTAATGAATTTAATAATGAGGATTATTTAGTTTTAATAATTATCAAAATCCTTTACTTTTACTTCCTCAATATAGAAAAATAGAAGTATGGAAAAAGTGAGTGTGGGAATTGAAAACTATAAAGTGCGCTCCTATCAAATGGATATGAAAGGCCGCTTAACATTAACTGGAATTGCTGGATATCTTCAGGAATCGGCTGGTAATCATGCGCACGATATGGGATTTGGATTTGTGCAAATGTCTAAATCAGGATTGATTTGGGTATTGACTCGCTTGAAAATTCTTGTTCATCAATATCCACATTGGACCGATGAAATAAAAGCTGAGACCTGGGTTGTAAACTGCGAAAAGTTTTTTTCACGCCGCGATTTTGAATTCAAAACAAGCTCAGGAGAGGTTTTGATTTCTGCAATCTCAGGATGGATGCTGGTAGATATCAAAGCTAAAAGGCCTCAACTTGTTGATTCATTTTCAATGAATATTGATTTTTTTCCGGAGCGGCTTGCAATTAATGAAGATATTAATAAAATCCAGGAGCTTAAAAATCCTGATTCAGAACAATTATATAAAGTGATTTATAGCGATTTGGATGTTGTTAATCATGTTAATAATACACAATATTTGAGGATAATACTCGATACTCAACCATTTGAACTAAGAAGTAATTATCACATAAAATCTTTTGAGATCAATTATATAGCAGAAGCATTAATGAATGATGAATTGAAAGTTTTAACCCAGAAGTTGGATTCTGAATTTCAATTTATACATGAAATAAGGAGAATTTCCGATCAGAAAATTATTTGTAGGGCTATTATTCAATGGGAAAAAGATTAAGAGAACAGTTATGATAAAGAAAAAATTTGGCTTGATGATAATTGCATTTGTAATTTGCAATTTTAATACGATTATTGCTCAGATTGACAGCAGTGATTGGATAAATAATTATCCCGATGCGTGCACTGTTGTAACTGTAGGTAAAAAAGCCAGTTTCGATGGCTCAGTAATGAATTCGCATACAGACGATAGCCATCGAACACGATCTGAAATATTAATTGAGCCTTCCAAAAAGCACAGCAAAGGAGATAAAGTAGATATGTTTAAAAGGGTTTCAACCGACGAATATGCTATGCCCTCTTATAAAGATATTAAAATAGGTGAAATACCTAATATTGATGAAACTAATGGTTTTATAAATAGTGCTTATCCTTCAATGAATACAAGGCAACTGGCTATTGGCGAATCAACTTTTGGCGGTAGAAAAGAACTTCAATCAGATAGTGGACTGATTGATTGCCAGCGTTTGGCTATGTTGATACTTCAGAGATGCAGCACCGCCCGCCAAGCAATAAAAATGGCCGGAGAATTAACAAAAAAATATGGTTGGAACGATGGTGGAGAATGCTTGTCGATTTCTGATCCCAAAGAAGTTTGGCATTTCGAAATTGTTGGTCCCGGAAAAGGAAAATTAGGTTCTGTTTGGGTAGCACAGCGGGTTCCTGATGATCAGATTTCGGTAAATGCCAATGCAAGTAGAATAGCAGAAATTGATTTGTCCAAACCGGACTATTTCATAACCTCCGAAAATATATATGAAGTAGCACTGGAAAATAGTTGGTGGGATGGAAACAAATCCACTTTTAAATTTTGTTATGCTTATGCTCCAGAAACCAGAAATTCATTGGCATCTCGTCGTAGAGAATGGCGTGTATTGAGCTTGGCTGCTCCTTCACTCAACCTCGATCCCAACGATAAAGATTATCCTTTTTCAGTAAAGCCGGATTCGTTGATTACCCTTCAAAAGATGGTAAATATTTTTAAAGATTATTATGAAGGAACTCCATTTGATATGGTTAAAAATATAACAGTTTTCGATAAAGATGGCAAAAAAATAATTTCTCCCATGGCAAATCCTTTTATGCCTTACGATATGTATCCATTATTCAATATCAATGGTGGATGGAACGAGTTGGGCGAAAGGACTATTGCTCGTTGGTATACCATGTATGGCACAATACTTCAGTCGCGTGACTGGTTACCTGATGAAATTGGAGGGGTACTTTGGCTGGCAATGGATAATATTGCAACTTCAATATATATTCCTGTTTATTGCAATGTTACCGATTTACCTGAACCATATAAAACCCCCGGACGTGTCAATGGGTATACCATGAAGTCTGCCTGGTGGGCATTTAATCGACTTGGAACGCTTACAGCACAGCGTTGGGGTGATATGCGACACGATGTTGATAAAGTCTGGCTTCCAATGCAAAAGGATTTATTCAACAATCAATTAAAAATCGAACAGCAAGCTGTAGAAATTAAAACAGGTACAAAAAGGATTGAGTTTCTTACCAATTATACCATACAGTGGGGGAATAAAGTTGTTCAACAAGCATGGGATCTGGGTGATTTTTTATGGACAAAATACGATGAAAAATTCTAAGTAAAAACATTCTTTGAAATACTTTATTAGTCTTTAATAATCAGTTAGTTGTATTTATTTTATAATTTTTCAGTTTTATTTCAAACTTTTCATCTTACTCATTTTTAAATTGAAAGTAACATTCTTAGGCACCGGCACATCACAAGGAGTACCCGTTATTTTGTGTACTTGTCATGTATGTAAATCTTTTGATTTGCGCGATAAGAGGCTCAGGGCCAGTGTAATGATTGAGGTCGATGATCAGACTTTAATTATTGATACAGGGCCTGATTTCAGGCAGCAAATGCTACAATCTAAAGCAAAAAATGTCGATGCGATTTTATTTACTCACGAGCATAAAGATCATATTGCCGGACTTGATGATATAAGGGCATTTAATTATGTTCAAAAAAGACCTATGGATGTATATGCCGAAAAAAGAGTGCAGGAAGCTTTGAAAAGAGAGTATGCATATGTTTTTGCAGAGTTCAAATATCCCGGTATTCCTGAAATGAACATGCATTTAATTGAAAATACCAGTTTTAAAATTAATAGCATAGAAGTAATTCCAATCCGGGTAATGCATTACATGTTGCCCATTTTTGGTTTCCGTATCCATGATTTTACATATATTACAGACGCTAATTTTATTTCTGATGTTGAGCTTGAAAAAGTTAAAGGCTCAAAAGTGGTTGTAATCAATGCATTGCATAAAAAAAAACACATTTCGCATTATAATTTAGAAAGTGCACTTCAGGTTTTGGACAAAATAAAACCTGAAAGGGCTTATTTAACACACATAAGCCATACTATGGGACTTCATAGCGAAGAAGAAAAGCAATTGCCTGATTTTGTAAAATTTGCATATGACGGTTTAGATATTGAACTTTAATTTTTTACAAAAAAAAAGAGCATGGAATTTTCCATACTCTTTATCATTTTTCAGCTATTTATTAAGGAGTTTCAACAACTTTTTTTCTTAATATTGAAACTTCTTTTTTAATCTTATTAAAACTTTCTTTAGTCATTTGCGTCTTGTTTTCCACAGTTTTCAATTCGTCAAAAGCAAGCTTTATGGTATTTAAATTCTTTAAAACATCACTTACGTTTTGATTTTCTTTGTAGTTTTCCATTAAAGGGATAAGTTTCGAAAGAGTTTCTTTTTGGTCAGCAATTCCTTGCATGATTTCGGTATTTTTATCAATCATGCCTGCAAGTTCAGTCGAAAGATAAAGTCCTTCAATCCATCCACCTGCAATAACCATAACAGCAACAGTTCCTTTGCCATTATTGTTCAAATATTCGAATGTGCTGGTAAAAGAACCGGTTAGGATTTTATAAATAGAATCTTTGTTCTCGATATTAGCCTCAATTTTTGCTGACAAACTATCATTTCCAGGAGTTTGAACATCAAGGCCATCTCTTAATTTTTTTGTACAAACAAAAAAGTTCATCGTTTCTTGAGACATTCCATAAGTTGCGGAGTAACTTAAGTCAGCACCATAAATACCTAAATTTAAAGCTTTTGCCGACTCAGTAAAATATTTATCTACATTTTCTGGTCTGTTTGCGATACCTATTATATAACTTGCCCCAGCTTTATTCAACATAGTTGTAATTTCAAGTGGAGTGGGCATAGGATATACCAGCTTTTCGGCTTTATCTGTTAAAGAAAGCGTTGAATCACTAGTGTTTTCGTCTGTCTGACCAGAATTAGAACATCCAATAGCTAAAAAACCAAAGGCAGCAATAATAATCGCTAATTTTGCAATTGACAGGTTTCTAAGTTTATTCATCATTTTTGATTTTTAATTTTAAATAGAGTCTACAAATATATAATTTGCCTTAGAATAAAAAAAATATCTGATTTTATAATATTTGGATTTTATTATTCGAATAGTTATAGTGAAGAAAATCAATCTTATACCAATTAATACAATTTACTTGTTTTTTGAACTTTTAAAAGTTGAGGAATTGTTTTACCTTTAATGCAATATCGATTGTGCTATGACTAAATAATTTTAGAAATTCTTTATTATGAGCGATTCCCTTCATTTTCTTTGATGTGTTTTGTGAATTGTCTAATATTTTGATAATTTTAATAGAAGTATCCTTTTTATTATAAAAACTAATTGATTTACAATGAATAAAGAAGAATTTTTCCCGCTTTATCATCAGCCTGGAGCTACTAGTATACTTAATCAAGAGTTAATGCATCAAATGTCCAAAACCAGCGAGCCAATTACTGATAACCAACTGGAACAGATGTTAAATGAGCATCAAATGTTTATTGAAAGTGGTGGAAGAGGTGGAAAATGGCAAACATTTGAAGTGGCAGGATTAACACTTGCAGTTTATACAGGTGCTACAGCAGCGAAGGGTGAACAAGCTTCATTTGCAAATAGTAACCTTTCCTTGCTTCAATTTAGTGGACTCAGTTTGGAATGTTGCGATTTTGTAAATGTGTTGTATGAAAATGGATCTTTTCGAAATTCAAATCTTAATAACAGTATTTTTATTGATTCTGTTTTGCTACATATCGATTTTTCAGGAGCAGATTTAACAGGCTGTGATTTTTCCAGAGCGTTAATGATGAATTGTCAGTTCGATAATTCAAATTTGAGTAGCTGTGATTTTGAAAACTGCAATTTATCAAATTCAATATTTACAGGCGCCAAAACAATTGGCTCCAGATTTCCGGGAGCAATTCTCGAAAATGTTATATTTTGAAATTTCTCATCCTGGTTTTTAAGTTTCTTTCAAAATTAAATTCTAAATAGCATTTTTTTAAATCGCTGATTGAATGAAATTTATAGTCAATTAAAATTATTCAATTTTATGACTTTTTATTCCTGCATTATCATAAGAAATTGATCGATTTCTTTTGGTTTGAGGAATAAATTTTAAGATATGTTTGAGTTGTGAAACTTAATATATTTCGAAGGGATTATTATAATACATCTGTTGATTTATTTTGAGTTTATTAGTTAAAAACCTTTCTGAATATTTCTTAAAAAAGATCCATTATGGTCTTATTACAATATACCCGAAGTTGAGATGTGGGAATTTGCTTGCAATTGTTTCTTGGAATAATTTTAACAGTCAATAATTTGGCAATATTTAAATGGAATAATTAATTATAATTCAAGCAAAATAACCGAAAAATGAATTAAGGAAATGTCAAAAATATTTGGATTGAAAAATTGGAACGCTTATTGTTTATATACCACATATAACATGTTATTAAACATTTGTAGTGGAAAATTTTATGTATTCAAGTATTAAATACTATATTTGCCAAGCAAATTAAAAATATTATGGCAAAATACGATCGAAGCGGAATTTCGAATTTTATGCACTGGTTTGGGCTTGTTATGGTTGCTACCTATTTTGGGTTGGGCATATATATTCTTTATACCAGCAATTTAAACTATATTGATAAAAACAATAGGATAATTTTCAGTCTTTTCTTTTTTGCATACGGGTCTTTTCGGGGTGTAAGATGGTTTTTGAAAAATAAATCCAGAAAATATTATGAGGAAACAGATATAAATGATTTTTGATTTATGGAAATTCATCCAAAATCAACTCATATAGTAAAACATAATACAATGAAAATAAATCTGATTTTCTTACTGACATGCATCATATTAATTTCGTGTAATCAATCACCAAATTATACTTATGATGAAACTCCCACAAGAGGGGATATTAAAATAGGTGTTGATGAATCTTTCCGTCTTCTTTTAGACACTGAGATATTTACTTTTTCTGCCATTTATAAATATGCTAAAATTACACCACTTTATAAAAACGAATATGAGGTGGTGAACGATTTTATGAACGACAGTGTAAAAACAATCGTGACTGCAACAAAATTGACTGAAAACCAGATGGAATATCTTAAGAGCAAATCTCTGCTCCCTAAAACATATACAATAGCTATTGATGCAGTTGCTTTTATCATCAATCGTAATAATCCGGATTCATTGATCCAGATTAATAAATTGAAACAAATTTTTTCTGGCAGTATTACCAAATGGGACGAAATTGACAGTAAAAACAAATCTGGGAAAATTGAAGTAGTTTTTGATAACAATAAATCTGCTAATACACGTTATTTTTTAGAAAGGTTGAATTTGAAAAAATTTCCAGAAAATTGTTATTCTGCTACTACAAATGACTCAGTAATTTCTTATGTTGAAAAAAATAAAAGCGCAATTGGTATTATCAGTGTAAATTGGATTAGTGAAAATTCTGACTCCATTTCAAATAATTTTCTCAAAAGAATAAAAGTGGTAGGGATGACTTCAGAGTTGGATCCGGAAGGGATGTCATATTACAGGCCATATCCAGCTTATATTGCCGATAAATCATATCCTTTTATCAGAGAAGTTTATATGATAACCAGAGAAACATTTAGAGGGCTTGGTTCAGGCTTTATTTGGTTTGTTTCAGGTGAAAAAGGGCAAAGAATTGTTTTAAAAGCTGGTCTTGTTCCTTCTACAATGCCGGTTAGGCTCGTTGAAATGAAAAATAAATAAATATTTTATTAATTAACTATAAATTTCAGAAACACATGAAAAAGATAAAAATAATTTCCTTTTTCCTGATATCATTTCTTTATTCGGGACTTATTTTTGCTCAATCTCCAACAATTGACGACGCAAAGAAATTGACAGTTAGGGAGCAATACGTGCAAGCCGAGGATATGTTCAAAAATTTAATTAAAGACAATCCTCAAATGGGTGATTTGTATTATTATTATGGGGAAAATGAGATGAAAGCTTTTTTTTCAGATACAATAACTCTTACTCAACGTGAAACTTCCTTGAAATGCAGAAGACTTTTTGAAAAGGGCCTGGAAATGGATCCTTCAAACCCAATAAATTATATAGGCTTGGCACGTATTGATTATTTTTCTGGTAAAAAAACGGAAAGCAGTGAAAATGTCAACAAGGTCAATACTATGATTCCTCCAATGACTGTAAAAATCAAAAAAATTCCAGATCCTGTTAGATATGCACAACTTCTTGCAGAGATGGCTAAGATTTATATTTTGCAAGATAATACAGACACTGCTGCAGCTATGCCGCTTTTACGAAGGGCTATTCAAGCGGATCCTAAAAATGCAAGTTTGTTTATCACAATTGGCGATGCATTTTTATATTTGAAAGATGTAAATAATGCAATACAGAATTACAATATTGCACAATCCCTTAATCCAAATTCATCTTTGGCTAAACTAAGAATTGGTTATTTGTATATAAGGGCTAAGAATTTGAACACTGCAATCCAGTCACTTGAAGAGGCCTTGAAAATTGATCCCAATTTTGCTCCAGCATATAAAGAGCTTGGTTTTGTTTATTCTCTTGCAGGAAAACCTGAAAAATCAAAACCAAATTATTTGAAGTATCTTGAATTATCAGGGAATAATATTCCAGCAAAGATTAGTTATGTAATTGCTTTATTCAAATCTGCTGACTATAAGGAATGTATTTCGCAAATCAATCAAATTTTTGCTGTTGATTCTTCCATCAATTCTATGAACCGTGTTATTGCCTATTCGTATTGCGAAGTAAAGGAATATGTTAAAGCGCAATATTATTTGGAAAAGTTTCTTAAGATAATTGGTAACGATCCAGATAAAATTATAACTAAAGACTATACTTATTATGGAAAAATTTTGGGAGAACGCGGAAAAGCTGATTTGGCTGAAGAAAAATTACGCACAGCATTAGGAATTGATCCTACAATGAATTATCTCTATACAGACATAGCTACTTATCAGAGCAAGGCCAAGAATTATAAAAAAGCAATTGCTGCATTAAACGAAAAAATAGCGGCTAAATCTGCGAAGATAGGTGATTATTGTTATTTAGGTAAGGCATATTATCAGGATTCATCATATACTGAAGCAGATCAAACGTTCGAAACTCTTCTAAATATGAAAGATCCAAATCTGAAATCATACGAGATGCTTGCCATTTCCTATCAATGTTATGCAAGAACATATATTGATACAACAATGACTGGATTTGCATTGGTTGCATTTGAAAAATTAATTGAAAAAGCATTGGTGGATTCCACTAAAAATTCAAAGTATCTGATTGATGGTTATTCATATTTAGGTTCATATTACTTATTTAGTAAAACAGGGAAGGATTATCCTAAATCTAAATTTTATTTTCGCAAGGTTTTAGCCATAGATCCTAATAATAAACAAGCTCAGGCTGCATTGAAAACGCAAGAACTTCAAAAAGCAAAATTGCCTGATTGATGATAATCATTATTTAAATTAATGATTAAAAAAATGATGGAATGGTTGATATTTTTGATAAGTGGATAATTTTCTGATAAAAATCATATATGAAATTATTTTTTTCCGGATAAAATGATCTATCATTGTTTTTTGAAATTTAAGTGCAAATAAATTGATTAAGAAAGGTTTATTTGTTAAAAAAAATTACTTTTGTAAAGAATTATTAAAAAAGATGTTAAACAGTAAAATTTAAGTAAAGATGAGTTCACAAGCTAAAAAAGGTTCAGGTGGTTTTGGAGCAATATTTAATTTTGCCGCTATTTTGTTGGCAATTGTCGCTTCATGGTTTATTTATGATAAAGTTATGGGTAACCCTGCAAATTTCGTTGGAGGCAATCGTTTAGGCGAAGTATTACCAGGTAGTTATTTAGGTATTATTTTTAAAGGAGGGATGATTGTTCCTTTATTGATCAGTTGTATTTTGGTTCTTTTAACTTTTTCAATCGAAAGAGCAATTACTTTAAGTAAAGCTTCGGGAAAAGGCCGTTTAAATGTGTTTGTTAAAAATGTACAGAATTCTATTGCAGCTGACCAAATCGAAGAAAGCCAGGAAGCATGTGATATTCAGAGGGGTTCATTAGCAAACGTAGTTAAAGCTGGTTTAAAACGCTATAGAGAATTACAAGGTGATCAACATCTGGAAAATGACCAGAAAGTAGTTGCTCTTCAAAAAGAAATAGAAGAAGCTACAGCTCTTGAATTGCCTATGCTTTCTAAAAACTTGGTTATCATTTCAACTATTGCTTCAATTTCAGTGTTAATCGGTCTTATCGGTACTGTTTTAGGTATGATCCGTGCATTTGCTGCTTTGGCACAAGCTGGTGCTCCTGATGCTCTTGCTCTTGCAACTGGTATTTCTGAAGCTCTTATCAATACAGCTTTTGGTATCACTGGTTCAACCATTGCAATTGTTGTATATAACTATTTTTCAACAAGAATTGACGGCTTAACTTTTAAAATTGACGAAGCCGGTTTCAGTATGGTACAATCTTTCTCTGCTTCGTTGAAAAAATAAATCTAAGTTTTAACATTAATAAAAATAAAGGGTATGCCTAAATTAAAAATGCATCACGCTTCTCCGCGCATAGACATGACGCCTATGGTGGACTTATTTACCCTTCTTTTGACCTTTTTTATGTTAACAACTTCTTTTAAACCAACTGAAGCAGTAATTGTTGATACACCTAATTCAATTTCCGAAAAAACAGCTCCGGACAAAAACATAATGATGATCTATATCTCTAAAGACAATAAAATTTATTTTAATGTTGATAACGGTTTAGATTCAACAACACATGTCCGCGTTAAAGTTTTGGAAGAAATGGGTAAACAGTATGGTGTAACATTTACTGCAAAAGAAAAGGCAGAATTCGAAAAACTTGGCTCATTTGGTGTGCCGATGAAGGATATGAAGAGTTGGATTGATGCAAAGGACGGCGTGGAAAGAGAAAAGTATAATACAGGAATTCCATGCGACACTGCAAACAATTATAAAGACAACCAGCTTAACAAATGGGTACTTTATTCCCGTTTTCATAATCAGGGGATTGAAGCTGCCGTAAAAGGTGACGGGGATGCCAAATACGAAACTGCCAAAATAGTTTTCGATATTTTACTCGAAAACAAACTCAGTAGGTTCAACTTAACCACTAATATGGAAAAAGTTGAAATTAAGTTAGGTGATTATAAAGGAAAATAAAAGAAGATATTTATTATGGCAGAAATTATTGCAAACGAAGGCGGTGGAAAGAAAGGACACGGTAAAAAACGTGCAAAGAAGCATTCTACGCATATCGATATGACGCCCATGGTAGACTTGATGAGTTTGTTGATAACATTCTTTATGTTAACAACTGCATTCAGCAAGCCTAAAATCATGGAGATTGTTCTTCCTGACAATTCGGAAGTTGATACATCAAAAGGACCGGAAATTGAAGCCAAAAGGACTTTAAATCTAATTCTTTCAGGTGATGACAAGGTTTATTATTATGTTGGAAAACCTCCACAGAATGATAAGGATGTTGAAGCAACCAGAGTTAATCTGATGAAAACAGATTATAGTAAAGATGGAATCCGGAAAATTGTTTTGAAAATGAACATGCTTCTTTATGAAAAAGTGGACTCAGCAACTCAGGAAGTAATCACAGGCAAAACAAAGATTTCGCAAGATTCCTTACTTTCTTTGGTGAAAATTTACAAAAAGAAAGATAAAAGAGGTCCTATTGTGATGATAAAATCCGATAAGAAAGCAAAATATAGAAACATTGTGGATGTCATCGACGAAATGGCAATATGCAATGTTGCTCGTTACGCAATCGTGGATATCAATGAATTTGAGTTGAAATTGCTTGAAACTGCGCCCAAATAATATATTTAAATATAAGGTTATGAAAACTAAAGTAGAAAGTTTCGACGACATTGTGTTCGAAAACCGTAACCAGGAATACGGGGCTTATGAATTACGCAAACAATACCCAAAAAGAGGAAGTATTGCGCTAATTATTTCATTGCTAATTCTGACATTTGCTGTTGGGGGACCGCTTATTGCTAGTATCATGAAGCAAAGGGCTTATAATAGGTATCTGGAAAAAACTGCAGCAGCAGAAATGGCAAATCTCAAAGAGGTTAAAAGAGATGAGGTTGCACCTCCACCTCCGCCTCCACCACCTCCAGCTGTGAAAGAAATAAAGTTCGTAGCACCTAAAATTGTAGATTCATTATCAACTGAAGAGGTTGAGCTTGCAACTACAGACGATTTGTCTGAAAGTGCGAATTCTGGCCCTGTAGATACAACAACACAAGCTGTTGAAGTAATCGTTGAAGAAACAGCACCTGTTGTAGAACAAATATTTGAAAGTTTTGCAATTCAAGAAAAACCTTCATTTCCAGGAGGTGACGCAGAACTTATTAAATATGTTGCAGAACATACTAAATATCCGGTAATTGCATTGGAAAATGGTATTGAAGGTACAGTGTATATTCGATTTGTAGTCACAAAAAATGGTGATGTTGGTGAAGCGAAGGTACTACGTGCTGTTGACCCTTTGTTAGAAGAGGAAGCTTTGCGGGTTGTAAAAGGAATGCCCAAATGGACACCAGGAAAGAATAATGGAAATCCTGTAAATGTTTGGTTTATAATTCCAGTTAAATTTGTATTGCAATAGCAATTTAATATATTTAAAAAGAGGCTACTTCGAAAGAGGTAGCCTCTTTTTTTATGTGAAAGAAACAAGCTGTATCATGAAGCTAATAATTATTGTTAAATAATTAAAAAATTGCATTATAATGCCAAAAAAATATTTAGGGAGACTGTTCTGGTATAGCAGTCTCTTCTTTTTTAAATAAATAGAGTTGCCTTTATATAATGTTTTGCATTGTAATATATCCAATTTAGTTTATGATAGTAAACTGACTGCTAATATCTGTATTTACTCATTTTTACTTTGAAATGAGTTCCTTTTCATGATTTTCAAAACGCCACATTTTTTTCTGAATATAAAAACTTTATCAATTGATTTCTATGAAATTTGCAATAGGAATTAAGCTTTGATATGTTAAAAAATTTTACATCAAAATCTTCCTGTGAATTTTAATGCAAAGATATACAGCGATTTGCTGAAATTATTTTTTATATTATTAAAATAGATAAGATCAAAAGAATAGACTTTATGGAATTTATTAAAATCCGCATCATACAATTAGTAAGTGCTTAAAATTGAATATCTCATTTTAAAGGTTCTTACGGAATTGATAGAATTTAGCTTGAATTTGTGCCCCAATTATAAACTAAAACTTAAAATCATGAAAACGAAAGTAGAAAGTTTCGACGACATTGTATTCGAAAATCGCAACCAGGAATACGGTGCTTATGAATTGCGTAAAAAATATTCAAAAAGGGGTACTATTGCGCTAGCTATTTCATTGTTTCTTTTATTTTTTGCAGTTGGTGGTCCACTGATTGCCAGTATGATGAAAAATCATGTATATAGAAATTATATTGAAAACAACACAATAGCTACAATAGAAAAAGTCAAAACTGAAATTGATAAGATAGCACCTCCGCCTCCGCCTCCTACACCTGTAGATGTAAAACAGATAGCATTTGTTGCCCCTATAATTGTGGATACATTAACCAATGAAGAAATACAACTGGCAACAGCAGGTGACTTATGGCAAACCGGAAATTCTAAATTAGATGATACAACTTCAATACCGGTTGGCGACAAAATTTTAATAGTTGATGATCCTGAAATAGAAAAAATAGTAGAGGTATTTGAACTTAATGAAAAACCTGTTTTTCCTGATGGAGATGCAGGGTTAATAAAATACATAGCAGAACATACTAAATACCCTGTTCCTGCATTAGAAGGTGGTATTGAGGGTACGGTTTATATCCGATTTGTAGTAACAAAAACCGGTAATATTGGGGATGCTAAAATTATGCGTGGAGCAGATCCATTGCTTGATGATGAAGCTTTAAGAGTTGTAAAAACTTTGCCAAAATGGATTCCCGGAAAAATTAATGGAACTCCAGTAAATGTTTGGTTTATAATCCCAGTAAAATTTAAGTTGCAATAATAAAGATATGAAATATAGAGGAGGCTGCTTAAGTAATGAGCAGTCTCATTTTATAGGGGTTATTGAAAATAATTTAAAAATATTTATTATGGCAGAAATTACAGAAAATGAAAATGCGGGAAAGAAAGTGTTCCGGAAGCAACGGGCAAAGAGACACACCACTCGTATAGATATGACACCCATGGTGGATTTGATGAGTTTGTTGATTACATTTTTTATGTTAACAACTGCATTCAGCAAGCCTAAAATCATGGAAATTGTACTTCCAAATGATGATGGACCAACGGGAGAAGTGGCTGCTCCCAGAACTTTAAACCTATTACTTTCAGGAGACGATAAGGTTTATTATTATGTTGGAAAACCACCGATGAACGATAAAGATGTCGCAGAATCTGTTGGGAGGATTCAGAAAATAAATTATGGAAAAGATGGTATACGGAGGACTGTTTTGAAAATGAATATGAGTTTGTTTGAAAAAGTGGATTCTATTTCGCAGAAAATTATATCGGGAGAAAATAGGATTTCGCAGGACTCATTGCTTGCTTTAATGAAAATCTATAAGAGGAAGGATAAAAGAGGCCCAATTGTAATGATTAAAGCTGACAAGAAAGCGAAGTACCGAAATATAGTTGACGCAATTGACGAAATGGCAATATGCAGCGTTGCGCGATATGCCATGGTCGATATGAATGAATATGAACAGAAAATGCTTGCTAATGCGCCTCAATAATAATTAAAAACTATAAATTATGAAAAGTAAAGTTGAGAGTTTTGATGATATTGTTTTTGAAAATCGAAACAAAGATTATGGTGCTTTTGAATTACGCAAAAAATACTCAAAAAGGGGTGCAATAGCTTTGTCCGTTTCAATATTTTTATTGTTCAGTGCTGTTGGAGTGCCCTTGATAGCTAGCATTATGAATAAGGTCGATTATTCGAAATATGTTTCGGTTGAAGGACCAAATGTTTTGTCACCTGTTGATGTAGAGAAGGTTGTTGTTCCTCCGCCTCCTCCTCCACCTCCTGCTTCAGTAAAAGAAATCAAATTTTTTGCTCCAGCAATTGTTGATACTTTATCGAATGAAGAAATAGAGTTCGCCACTGCAGACGATTTTTCTGGCCTCGCAAATATTGGAAAGGTAGATACTACATCTCAACAATATGAGGTAAAAGTGGATGTAAATAAAGATGAACTTGACGATACACCTATTGAAATCATTAATGTTAAAGAGAAACCCTCATTCCCTGGAGGTGAAGCTGCGCTTCTGAAATATATTGCGGAACATACCAATTACCCTGCATCTGCTTTGGAGAAAGATATTGAAGGTAAAGTTTATATCCGGTTTGTAGTTACCAAAACAGGAAATATTGGCGAAACTAAAGTGTTACGCTCGGCTGATCCATTACTCGAAGAAGAAGCTTTGAAGGTAGTGAAGTCAATGCCTAAATGGACACCAGGGAAAAATAACGGAAATCCTGTCAATGTGTGGTTTATTATTCCAGTAAAATTTGTATTACAAAAATAGTGAGATGATTTCATGCAGGCTGTTTCGAAAGAAATGGCCTTTTTTATTCTGGTTTTTATCAGAATGAAATATCGGGTAGTGGTTTTTCGAAAATATTAAGGAATTTTTTAAGTTCATCTACTTTGCTAAATTGCTCTTGGCGCTCATAGGCAAAAATGAGGTTAAGGATTAATCGCTGAATAATAGTTGAATTGTTACATGGAAAATAGAATGAATCCAAAGGTTTAATTTTTTGCTGTTTTAAAAAGTAATCAATCTCTCTTTTTGTTAATATTGCTCCATTATTGTAAGGATTGATATAAAAAGAAACAATTTTGTCCTCCAGTTCTGTTTCTAATTTAGGTGGATACAACTCTTCCACATAAGCCAAAATAAAATTTTTTGGCAAGTTTACTCCATAAACAGGAATTCCAAGTTTAACGGCTATTGTTAAATATAGAATAGCAAGTGAAACGGGATTTCCTTTTTTTGTCTCAAGAACCAGGTTTATGTACGAATTTTTAGGAGAATAAAAATCCAAATTGTTTCTGGCAAATTTATGAATATTGAAAATGATGTGATTCAAAACCCTTATTTGCTCAAGAGGAGTAAGGTTTTCGTTCATTTGTAACCATGCATCCCGTTTGATTTTTTCTGTTTTTTGAAGAATTTGATCATAATCTAGATCCGGGAAATTATATTTGGCAATTAAGAAAGCACCTTCAAGTAAACTTGTATTGTCCGATTTTACCCAGTTTTCAAATAAATTAAATGTTTGATTGAATTGGACATCTGCAATTATAATTGATGATCGCTCAAGAAATAAGTTGTTATGGCTCATTTCCCAAGCGTTTTTGAGTTGAGGCAATATTTCAATACCTAAATTAGCCAGACGGTTTTTAACTGCTTCATAAACAGTCCAGTCCGGATCTTCAAGTAATGTTATTAAAGCTTTAATTTCAGAGTCTTTCATCAAGTTTATTTGATTTAAAGATCAGAAAGCCTGTTGAGTACTTTTACAACCAATTCTTCAACTGCTTTTTTATAATTGTCGCTATACTCTTTTCGTAGACGGTTTGCAATGATACTACAAATTGTGAGTGCATCATGTCCAAGGAGTTTGGCTAAACCATAAATGGCGGAGCTTTCCATCTCAAAATTGTTGATTCTTTTTTGCGAAAATTTAAAAGTTGAAATTTTTTCGTTCAATTTGTTGTCAACAAGCGGCAATCTTAAAATACGGCCCTGTGGCCCGTAAAAACCAGGTGCCGAAATGGTTAGGCCTTTAATCATGTCATGGCCTATGGTTTCGACAAGTTTATGTGAAGCTTCAACAAAATAGGGTATTGCCAGCTTTGGTTTCCATTCTGTATGTTCCAGAAATGCTTTTTCCATATCAAGGTTTGATATTTTATCCCTATTTTGATAGAAATTGAGCAAACCATCGAAGCCGATTGCAACTTCAGATACAACTGGGGTGTCAACCGGAATATCTTCCTGTATAGCTCCGGAAGTTCCAATTCTGATCAAGTTCAATTTTTTATGATCCTTTTTAATCGTACGACTTTGTAAATCAATATTGCAAATTGCATCTAACTCGTTTACAACAATATCGATATTGTCTGTGCCAATTCCTGTTGAAACAACACTGATTCGTTTACCATTAAATATTCCTGTATGTGTTTTAAATTCTCTGTTTTGAACTTTAAATTCAATTTTATCAAAATAATTCGAGATCATTTCCACTCTATCCTGATCTCCTACAAGTAATACTGTATCAGCAATTTGTTCAGGCTTTAGGTGTAAGTGAAAAATACTTCCGTCTTTATTTAAAATTAATTCTGATTCTCCGATTCTTTCTTTCATGAAATCCATCCCAACTTATTAATTATGAAAAATAATGATTAAACTATTATTGCCTGAAACTTTATAGTAACAAACATTCTGATTATAAAGATAGTAGAAATTTTCATTTTTTATTCTTTTTCATTTTTTCTTTATTGATTATTTCGCCATTTTCTGAATAAAATAACCATTTTCCTTTTTTCTCGTTGTTTTTGTATTGCCCTTTTATTTTAATCCGCCCCGATGGATAGTAAAATTCAGCATCTCCATCAAGTTTGCCATCTTCGTAATTCAGCGTTGCCTTTTGTGCTCCATTTTGATAAAACTCCTGATAAACTCCCTGAATTACATCGTCTTTGTAAATTACTTCAGCTTGTTTTGTTTCGTTATTATCGTTATAGAAAAAGAATGCTATGCCGTCTACTTTGCCATCATTATAAGTTACAGAGTTTTTTAATTTTCCATTCTCGTAATATGAGCGCCACAGCCCATTAGGTGCTTCATTGCTAATTTTACCTTCATATCTGATTGTTGAATTGTCCGAATAATACGCTTTGTACGCTCTGTCGGGTTTTGGAACAGAGTCTGGAATTACAATCTTAAATCTTAAAGAGTCAAATTCGTCTCTCATCAAATCATCCGAAGCAGTTTTTTCAAATTTTTCCAAGGCATCCTGAAATCCTGCATCAACATTGTGATCAGAAACCAGATAAGTCTTAAACATATCGTCGGATGATACAAGCTGAAATCCGAACCTGTTAAAACTTAAAATAATATCCTTGTTTTCCTGAACTGATTTTTTTGTTTTGTCGGTTGAAAAAGTATAAAGTGTTGGATACATCTTTGGCATTTGTACAAAGAGTGTAACATTTGCCTTCTCTTCAAACCTTTCCTTAAATTCCATAAATTCTTTTTGATGTGAAAGTGTATGGCCGGTAAGGTAATCGTCAATTATTTGTTTAAGAGCGACTTCCGAATTGCTGAAAACAACAAAATCTTCAATAAAAGTAAAGTACGGTTTTTCAAGTTTTTGAAATAGCTTGCCAAAGAATAATTTGAAAATCCCTTTTCTTTCCAAAACATGAATTTCAAAATTTTTGTAATTATTTACTTCAAATTTAAGTGGGCTTCTTCTTCTGATTTGTTTGGTGATGCGATCAAGACCAGCTTTTGCATCTGTAATATTATTTGCATGGATAGAAACCACAACATCTTCCATTCGCGAGCTGCTATCTGGCCTTAGTTTTACCAAAGCTATTTCTTCGCCAATCCAATCAAAAAAATCTTTTTGCACATCAATTCCCAAAAGTTTTTCAACCATTTTTACATTTCCTGCATAATCTTCCATATTTTCTGCATTCCCTGATGCGTATTGCTCTGTAAGGCTTTGAAAAAAAGCATTGTAGCTTTTAAATCCGATTGAAAGGTAGATTGCAGCTTGATCCGAAATTATTTCGTGGGCTAATATTCTACCTGGTTTTACATCGCAAAGTGCGGTAAAATAGGAAGGCATTGAATCAAGGGCAGAAAAACCAGAAAAACTCAATCTGTTGTCTTCTAAATTAACATCAAATGCAGAGTAGGACAGAGCCTTTGCCATTGAATTGGTGTAATCGTCCATTTCGTGAGAATAGACATTGACAAATGCAGGCAGCTTTTTGTAATTGAAATAGAACTTAAATAATTTTTTGGAGCTTAATTCGTCAGATATGGATTGATATTGCTCGTTTTTCTCCCAAAATTTAACCTCTCGTTGGTCAATAGTCCGTTCCATTAAATCTCCTGTAAAAGTCACCAATAATAGATTGTCTAAAACGCTGAAATAGATAATGTTATTGGGATCTTTTTTATTGATAAATTCAATAATTTCTTGTTCGTGGAATTTTCTTTTCTTGATTTCATAACCATCTACAAAACCTAATATTTTATCAAAAGTTGAAGAAAGTGTTTTGACACTTTGTAGGTCAACTACAAATAAAAAATCATAATCAACGGCTGAAATCATATGGGCAGAAATGAGCATGGATCTGTCACGAAGAAGCAAGTCAGCCGCCGCATTGTCCTTTAAAAATTCGTTTAGCAGACCCACATATTCATTTAGATCTTTAAAATATGCATTGTTCATTAAATTTTTCCATATATTGCTTTCACTTATTGCTTTCCATCCGTCAGTTAAGTTAGATGTTTCGATGATGAAAATAGCATCAGCAGGTACAACACCAAAGTTTGTTCTGGTGTTGTGTTTTGCAATAAAATTATCATAAACATAATATCCACCACCTGCAACTACCACCAGTAAAATGAGGATAAATATCCATTTGAAGAATTTTTTCATGACTTTAAATTAAGTATAGTTTGTGATTTATTTTTAATTCAATAATTCCCAATTTGGATAATTAGTTTATACGAAATTGGATAGCTTAAAATAACAACGCAATTTAGTAATAAGAATAATAATATAGATCATTCTTTGAATTTTGAATGATGAAGCTTATAAAAATAGTGGATTTTAAGATTTTAAAGAAACAATCTTTGTGGATTTATTCTTAAATGTTTATGTTTTCGAATAGAGTGTCAGTGCAGCTTTAAGAATGAATAAGTTTCAGACTTAAGTTCATTTTATTTTAAAACATGAGATTAATCATAAAGCTTTAAAGTAGAGATACCTGCATTAATCTTTATTTTTGTGCCCAAATAAACAGGATTAATAAATTCATCAGATTATGTCATACAAACATCAAATTACAGCTGAAACGTTAAGTTTTGAGACGATAATTAAAATTATAAATGAACGTGCTGAAGTCCTCCTTTCAGAAGATGCAAAACGGCGAATTCAAAAATGCAGGGTTTATCTGGACGAAAAAATGGAGAAAGTAAATGAACCAATATACGGTATAACAACTGGTTTTGGGGCATTGCACGAATATAATATATCAAAAAATGAATTGGCCAGCCTTCAGAAAAACCTGGTAATGTCGCATGCTTGTGGAACAGGCGACGAGCTTGAACCTCAAATAATTAAAATGATGCTTTTTCTGAAAGCACAGGCATTGTCATACGGTCATTCGGGAATCCAATTACAAACTGTGGAGCGTATCCTTGATTTTTACAACAATGATATACTTCCCATTGTTTATCAACAGGGATCTCTTGGTGCTTCAGGAGATTTGTCGCCTTTGGCGCATCTTTTTTTACCCATGTTGGGTTTAGGCGAAGTTCGATATAAAGGTGAAAAACAGCCTGCTGCAGATGTTCTTTTACAATTTGGATGGCAGCCATTGGAGCTTCAATCAAAAGAAGGCTTGGCATTGTTAAATGGAACACAATTTATGAGTTCGCATGGAGTTATAGTATTGTTAAAAGCTTTTAGATTGTCGAAACTTGCTGATATTATCGCTGCAATATCACTTGATGCGTTTGATGGAAGAATTGATCCGTTTTTTGAGAGTATCCATAAAATCAGGCCACATGCAGGGCAAATTAAAACTGCCGAAAATTTTCGCAAAATGCTTGAAGGCAGTGAATTAATCAAAAGATACAAAAGACATGTTCAGGATCCATATTCTTTTAGATGTATTCCACAAGTGCACGGTGCAAGCAAAGACACCATAAATTATGTGTCTTCCATTATTCTGACCGAAATAAATTCTGTTACTGATAACCCTACCATTTTTCCTGATGAAGATTTGATTGTTTCAGGTGGTAATTTTCATGGACAGCCATTGGCTTTAGCCTACGATTTTTTATGTATTGCACTTGCAGAACTAGGAAGTATTTCGGAACGTAGGGTTTATCGTCTAATTTCGGGATGGAGACAACTCCCTGAATTTTTGGTGGCTAACCCAGGACTGAATTCCGGTTTTATGATTCCACAATACGCTGCTGCTTCTATTGTAAGCCAGAATAAGCAATTGTGCACCCCTTCATCAGTCGATTCGATACCTTCGTCCAATGAACAGGAAGATCACGTAAGTATGGGCGGAAATGGGGCAACTAAGTTACTCAGGGTTGTTGATAATTTGGAAAGGATTTTAGCCATTGAGCTTTTAAATGCAGCACAGGCAATGGAATTTCGAAGACCATTGAAAACATCTCCTTTTTTGGAGGAGTTTATTTCCAAATTCAGAAAGAAAGTTTCATTCATGGAAAACGATCAAATTATGTATACTGCTATTCACAGTGCCATTGATTTTTTGCAGAACATAGAGATTGAATTGGATTGATGAGTTAAAATAAAAAACCCATTCGATGGTGAATGGGTTTTTAAAATGTTCAATACTCAGTCTTATTAGTTATTGCCTAATAATTGTTTGGCTGTCACTAAGGCAGTTTTTTGATTCTCGACTAAAATTTTCAACCTGTCATTGGCCTGATCAAGGGCTTTAACTGATTTGTCAGTATTTTTTACAGCTTTAGGTGATTTTGTTACAGGCTTAATATTTTTTGCATCTTTAACCATCGCTTCAGATTTGCCTTTTAATGAAGCAACTTCAGTTTGTAATTTCGGCAAAGCCTCATTGATTTCATTAAGTGATTTAATATCTGTTTTTAACGAATTAAAATCAATATTTTTTGGATCTTTTTTGTAAGCTATTAAATTGGTTTCAACTTTCTTAAGGTTTTCATCAAGCTTACCTACATTGAAATAAGTATCGAAGGCGCTGTTTTTGAAATTATCAAAACTTCCATCACCAATATCGCTTGGACGTTCAAGCGTTCCGTATTTGTCATCAGATTGTGCATTTGCTCCAAATGTCAGCATAAAAGAGATGCTTAATAATGCTAAAAAAAGGAATTTAAAGTTGTTTTTTGTTTTCATAAGGATTTGTTTTTAATTTTTAATAATTATGTGGAATTTATTACATTTCAATGGTTTAGAAACATATTGAGATTCCTAATCTAAAATGAAATTCATAACGAATGTACGCATTTTTTTTGAATTGCCTATAAAACTGTCAATTCGCGTAATAGAATGAATAATTTAAAAATAATGGAAGAAAAACAGAAATTTAATGGTGTAATTTCTAAAATTTTGATTGATAGTTGAATAGATTTACATTTCTAGATATTAAAAGGTATAAGTGACATTCCTAATTGTATTATTCATGTTGTTGTTTGTGCATTTAAATTAGATATGCTAATTTGGTTTCATCAAAACTAAAAAGCATCTATTATGTTATTCGACCCGATTGAAATTAAAAATCTTAAATTTAAGAACCGAATTGTAATGCCTCCTATGTGTCAGTATCAAGCCATTGATGGAGTTGCAAATAATTGGCATATGATGCATTATGCTGCAAGGGCGGTGGGCCAGGTTGGTACTATTATTTTCGAAGCTTCAGCTATTGAAACCAGAGGAAGGATATCGATGAATGATTTGGGGATCTGGGATGATAAGCATATTAATCCGCTTGGCAGCATTGTAAAAGAATGTCAGAAATATGGCGCCAAAGTGGGTATTCAACTTGCGCATGCCGGACGAAAATCAAGGGTTTTGGATGAAACGATTGTTGCACCTACTGCCACAGCTTTTAATGATACATTTTCAATTCCTCATGAATTGACAATATCTGAAATTAAAGAAATAATTATAAAGTTTGGAAAAGCAGCAAAAAGAGCTGAATTGGCAGGTTTCGATTTTGTTGAAATCCATGGAGCACATGGTTATTTGATAAATGAATTTTTATCGCCTGTTACCAATTTACGTGGCGATGAATATGGTAAAAACAAGGAATTGTTTTTGAAAGAAGTACTTGAAGAAGTTAAATCGTGTTTTCAAAATGAAAAACCGGTTTTTTTACGTGTTTCAGGCGAAGAATATCATGAAAATGGCAATCATCCCGAATCGTTGAGCGCTATGTTAAGTAAATTAAGTGAATATTTTGATGCATTGCATGTTAGTTCCGGTGGAATTTATGAAAAAGAAAAGTATAATATATTTCCTGCTTATCAATTGGAATACGCTGAAAAATTAAAACATATTTTACATAAACCAACTATTGCGGTGGGACGTTTAGAAAATCCGGAATTGGCAGAAAATGCTTTAATTGCTGGAAAAGCTGACATGATTGCAATTGGAAAAGGAATGTTGAGCGATCCGCATTGGGCGCTTCATGCAGCACGAAAATTAGGAGTGGACATTGAGTGGCCAGAATCTTATTTAAGGGCTAAAGGATTGGTTTAATTAGATGAATTACTGAATAAGCAAATTTTTATATCTAGAATTCAACTTGAATTATTTTATCTCATCGAATCAATATTAGCGGAATAAAACAAGCGAATGCCATAATTATTTATTAAGGGCATTCGCTTATTTTGATCAAATAAGGTAAGTATTATTGCAATATTTTAATAAATGATTCTGATTTCTTATTTAAAATCTATAACCCAATGATAACCTACCCATGACATTAATTGGGATTAAATCAGCGCTACTGTTAATATAACTGGGATCACTATAAGTGTAGCCACCTGAAAAATTTCTTCCAACTCCTAAGCCACAGTCTATTAAAATTCCTTTTTCAGCAACCCATTTATATCCAACGCCAAATCCAATTCCAAATGCTGTATAAGTAGCATTGATTTCATTTGAATTATCAATGAAAGTTACATTTCTTTTCACATATCTTATGTACGGAAAAGCATAAAACCTATCACCACCTTTGTCAGGACTAAAATAAAACTTAAATAAACCATTCGTAACTAAACCGCTTGATTTAGTAGCATCCGAAAAAGTGTTGTCTTTTTTGAAGTAATAAGATGCTGTTGCTTCAATACCAATGTTTTCTTTAATTACATACTCTGCAGAAATAGGAATCATTCCGAATAACGCAAAAATGGGATCAATTTTTAGCTCAAATTGAGAAAATATATTGGTAACAAACATTACAAATGTTGCTAACACTAAAATGATTCTCTTTTTCATGATTTTAGTTTTAATTAAACATAGTTGTATCAAATTTACCACAAAAAACAGGATTTAACAAAGTAATTGGCCAAAATTGATCGAGAAGGTTCCAAGAATTTAGGGATTTTTTATTTTGATAAGTTTTGAAAAATTCACAATCGAATGTTAGGAATATGGAATTTTGCGTTAAAGATGTATTATTTTTAGTTCACATTCTTAATTAAAGATTGAAAAACAACTATCAAAAAGTGAATTAATTATTTTACTTCATTACTTTTGCCCTCAATAAATTGGTTTAATAAAATAATCTAAAAACAACTGATAATGAAAAGACTTTTTATTCAGATCTTTACAAGTGTATTAATTCTTTCTAGCGCTTGTAACCCATTGAAAATTAAACATCACCAAGATGAAACCGTTGATTTCTCTAAGTACAAAACCTTCAGTTTTTTTGGATGGACAAAGGAAAGTGAAAATATCAACGAATTAGATAAAAAGCGCCTCGAAAAAGCATTTGAAGCAGAATTTAAGAAAAGGGGAATTGAGTTTGTTAAAGAAAATGGCAATCTGGTAGTTTCTCTGTTTGTTCAAATTGATAACGAAACGCGAGCCACAACTTATGCAAATCATTACAATATGGCAGGTTATGGTTACTATGGTTATTATTACAGCTACGATTGGTCTTATGGAGCAAGTACAAATATTAGTTCCTTTTATGATGAACGAGACTATCATGTAGGAACCCTGGTTGTAGATGTTTTGGATACACAGACCAAAAAATTGATTTGGCAGTCGGTTGGTTCAAGAACCATAAACGAAAATGCAAATATAAGGGAGAAAAACACACCAAAGCTCGCTGCTTCTATGATGCAATCATTTCCTGTTAAACCAGTTAAATAATAGATTATATAGCCGTTTAATTAAAAAGAGGTTCAAATGCTCAGCCTTTTCAAAGGTTTTAAAACGCTTGAAGGGATTCTCTTTACTATATTAATAAGTAATAGAAAAGCGGCTGTCTAAAAAGTGTTTTCTGGAAGTTGAGCTGTTTGCTGAGCCTAGTCGAATCACTGTCGAAACGATTATTGATAATCAATAACTTATATACTTCGATAAACTCAGTACATCGCATTTCGACAAGCTCAATATCCATCACTTTTAGGACTTTTTAGACAGCCTCTTTGTTAAGAAGTATTATTTCAAAGCAGCTTGCAATAATTGTTGGCCAATTGGATTTTCGGGATATCTTTCAATTAGATGCTTTGCATAGACCGATGCCTTAGAATTTTGTTTCTCTTGTAAGTAGAAGGTGCAAATTCCATATAAAAAATCATAATTATCGGGTTCTATTTTTAATGCTTTAAGAAAATAGCTTTCTGCTTGACTGTAATTAGATTGTGAATTTTCAAGAAGTGCCAAATTGTATAGTATCCTTGTTTGATCCGGCATTAATTCAAGTGCTTTAATAAAATACTTACGGCTTTCCTCAATATCGCCTTTTTCAGCCAACAGTAGAGCAAGGGAATAATTAATATCCTTTATTTCTGGGTTTTCAATAAGAACTTCGCGAAGTAGTTTTTCTGCGTCATTATTTTTTCCTTGCTGATTGTACACCATAGACAGGTTTACTTTAGCCATATAAAAAAGATTATCAATTTTGAGAGCTTCCTTATATGCATTCGCGGCCAAATCAAGATTTCCTGCATTTGAATACATAACTCCCAAATTGTAATTTCCACCCGGAAAGTCTGAAGTGTAAAGATTGATTTTCTTATATTCTTCGAGTCCTGCATTTCTGGCTTTCTTTGCAGCTTCGCTTAATAAATTTTCAGGTATTTGCGATAGTTTTATTGCAGCCTCATTTCGTATACCTTTAACAGGATCATTCAACATTGGCATCATCAACTTTTCAAAAGATTTGGCATCAGTAGGATGATAACTCATTATAGCTGTATGCCGTATTAAAGAGGCCGGATCACTAAGTGCCTTTTCAATTGCTTTGCGGCTGATGCTATCGTTGTAATTTCCTAATAGTTGCACAGCTGTTGCTCTTACCATCAATGGAAATAGTTGATTACCAGCAAAAAGAATCAGATTTGTGATTGCTTTTGGATCTCTGTTGTTGGCCATAGCAAAAGTTTCTCCATAATGTGGACGTTTTTTTGTTCCGTACCATTTTTCGATAAATCCTTGCGACCAGCCAGCTGTTTTGTCCGTGTGGCAGTCGTTACAAGCATTTGGCGTGCCAATACTTATTGTCAAATCAGGCCTAGGAATCCTGAAGCTGTGATCACGACGATAATCATTTCCCATGTAAAATTTGCCAACCATATGGCAATTTACACATTGTGCCCCAGTTCCTGTTTTGTATTCAGGTTTGCCTCTGTTTATCAGATGTTCAATTCCACTTTCGGGTTCCATTTTATGAAAATGATGGCTGGATGAATTGTAAATATCAGGACGGTGACACTTGAGGCACAATTGATTATTATCCTTAACAGTTTTTACAGAATGCACATCGTGACAATCGCTGCATTTGATTCCTTTTTCGAACATTTTACTTTGTGTAAATGAAGCATATTCATAATCTTCATCCATGATTTGTCCATCGGCATGATAAGTTGGCTGTATTATGAGGCTTGGAATCATATAATTGAGCAAATCTTCATTGTTATTCTCATAATCGCCGAGGATTGAACGACGTGAATGACAGCGTGCACAAACATTTAAAAGCTCATTGTTGTTTAAATTATTCGTTTTAACAATAAGACCAGCGTTGATATTTAAAGATCTGGAACCTTCTGGCAAATTTGCCCATTCAAGATGTGCTGATGCCGGTCCATGGCAGGCTTCACAGCTTACATCAATTTCAGACCAAGTGGTATGGAAAGTTTTTGTTTGTGGATCGTAGTTTTTTTTAAGGTTCGTTGAATGACAATCGGCACACATGCCGTTCCAATTTTGAGCCTGATTGGTCCAATATAACCAATTATCAGGTTTTATGTTTTGTCCATGATAAACAGTATCTCCAAGATTAAACCACTTTTTCTTTTCAGTATCCCAGGCAATGGGCAAACATTGTAGCCGCCCTCCTTCAAATGGCACAAGATATTGCTGCAATGGTGTGTATCCAAAAGTATAAGCAATTTGAAAATCAGCAAATTTCCCTCCCGGGCCTTGTGTGTTCACATAAAACTTTCCATTTTTTCGAAACATCCGGTGAGTCAATCCATTGTGCTTAAACTCAAAATTATTGAAATTGCCCCGAACTGTTTTATCCGTAGCAGAGTCCATTGCCATATCGTGATGCGATCCCGACCATAAATCAGTTTCTTTTTTGTGACATTCAACGCAAGTTTTCCTGCCAACAAATTGCGGCCCACTCTGAACTTGAGTATTCAGATTACCAAAAGCCTTTCGAGCCAAATAAGCAGGAAAGGCCAGCACAATTATAATAGTTGCTGCAAATCCTGTTCTTTTCCAATACTTCATTTTTTCGTTACCTAAATTAGATGGCATAGGTTAGTTGGTTTTTTTCGAATTGAGATCGTTTTGTTTTTTGATTGATATCGATTTTGATTTTTCCTTCTTCAATTATAATTGGAAAAAAATCAAGTGGGCGAGGAGCAGGGGAATTGATTACTTCTCCAAATTTATTAAAAGCAGAGGAATGACATGGGCAAATAAACTGATTTTTTGATTCATTCCATAATACAGAACACCCCAAATGAGAACAGGTTAAAGACAAGGCTAGAAAACCACCGTCGGATTCTCGAACTAAAAAAAGTTTGTTTGCTCTATCAGTAGTTACTGAATTGATTGAAAAATCATCTACGTTGCCTACTTCTTTTATTGTAGACGATGCAGAGCGCTTGTTTTTACCAGTTATTGGGCTTAAAAGATTTATCGTAAAAACTGACAATTCAACAGCTCCAATTAGTCCAAGAATTTTCCAACTGTTTTTCAGGAAATCTCTTCGTCCAGACTTTTCGGATTTTATATCTATTGTTGGTTTTGATGGTTTCATAATTTGTTGATTCATATCTTAAATTAAATAATTTGCCATGGCCACATTAGACCCATCCCTTGTCCCCTGAAAAAGATTCCAATGATTGAAAGTATGCTGTATGAAATTATAAGTGCAATTATAACAGATTGAATATATTCGGATCTGTTTAATGTGAATTTCTTGACAAGGAATTTCAAAAACACTACAAAAGTGCCAACTAATATTGTAAATGGAATAAATCCTGTTGTAATCAATGGTGAAATAGATGGCAAGACTTTTTCGGGGCTTGGTAATAACGAACTAATCAATATAAACAAAAGTGTAAATATTCCTCCAGCAATGGCAGCATAAATTCCAGCTTGTTTCCCTTTTTGGGAAAGAAACCAAATACCCTGGTTGTTGTCGTTTAGTTTTATATATGGCAACCAGAATAAAGCAACCAGAAGAGCAGTTGGAAATATCACAATTGCAAAAAACGGATGAAAATGTATCAACAATTCCTGCAAACCCATAAAATACCAGGGAGCTTTTGCAGGATTTGGGCTGAATGCAGGATTAGCCCTTTCGCGCAGTGAAGCCTCAAAAACAACACTCAGTATCATCAAAAGGGCAACAAGTACCAATGGCTACAACAAATTCACGAGCAATCAAATGTGGATGAACATCAACCATTGGACTGTCCTTTTTTTCTTCGGCGGCAATTACTCCGCCTGCCTTACGAACTTTCCAAAAGTGGAAAGCCATTAATATTATAATTGCAGCTGGTATAATACCTGTGTGCAGATTATAAAAGTTAGACAGTGAGGCTCCACCAACTTCATTTCCACCCAAAAGAGCTCCCTTTATAAAACTTCCTAACAAGGGTATATAATCCAATAAACTAGTGCTAATTGTAACTGCCCAATACGAAAGTTGATCCCATGGTAAAAGATAGCCGGTAAAATTTGAAAGAACTACAAGTATAAGTAATATAACACCAAAAATCCAGTTCATTTGTCTAGGCTTGCGATATGCGCTTGCAAATATAACCCTAAGCATGTGTAAAAAGCTAATCAATAGTAGCAGAATAGCGCTCCAGTGGTGAATACTACGCAACAATTTGCCAAACAACAAACCGAACTGTAGATTTAAAATTGAATCATATGCTTTTTCGGGACTTGGTTCATAATGAAATTTAAGCAATAAGCCTGTAAACACCAATATCACAAACAAAAGGGCCGACATGCCACCCAACCCAAAAGTTAAATTAAAGCGCAATGCATCTTGCCGTAACTTTCGGGGATGGAGATGAAGTATTAAATTGTAGAATGGCTTGGATTGTTTTTTTGTTTCTGTATCAACGGTCATTGCAAATAACAAGTTAAAGTAGGGTTAATAGTAACAAAAGTAACTTTTTTTGGGTAATCTTGAAAATTACATTATTTATTGGCTGTCGAATCTTTGACCGCAGTTGAATCAGAGACCCCTTTTTTTAATAAAAACTGCTGTGTGTTTGCATTCTCTGGCATAGATTGATATATTCTAAATTACAACATTATCAAAATAAGGAATTAATTCCATGATAAATTATTTACTTTGGCTAAGGCTTTATTGATTTAACTAGCACAGACCTTTTGTCTGGATTTATATAAAGCAATAATTTAATTAATTATGTATAATTGCGAGAACATAAATATTGTATTTTTCCTATAATTCAAATCTCATTTATGAAAAGAAGCGCTTTAAATGGAATAAAATAAATAATATTGTAACAGATACAGTAATATGTTAATTTTTAAAGCTACTAATAAATGATAAGCAAAAATCCTGAAATTACAGGGATGGTTTTTAATAAAATAACTTTAGCTTTTCCTGAAAAGAATGAAGTTGTGTTCCTGGAAAAGTATTTTTCCGACTCAATTGTACAGATTAGGTTTGGTGTTTTATCAGGGATTATCCTTTACGCTGCATTTGGGTTCCTGGATTTGCAAATTATACCAGAGTATGCCAAGCTTTTCCTTATTATTCGTTTTTATATCGTTATTCCTCTTGGATTAGCGGTTTTACTCCTCTCGTTCACCAAAATTTTCAGGAAGGTTTGGCAATTATTGTTGTTCATCTGCATTGTAGTTAGCGGAGTGGGCATAAATATTATGACCATGCTGGTACCCTATAATTACTCATATTATGCAGGCATCATGCTGGTTTTTTCAGCAGGTTATTTTTTATTTAAAGTTCGTTTTTTTCACGCAACAATTGCATGTTGGACAGTTCTGCTCCTTTTTAACCTTGGAGCCGTGTTTTATGCCCATGACAGTAGTTTGATTCTCATCAGCTACAATTTCTTTTTTATAAGTGCTAATGTGATTGGAATGGTAGCTGCATACAATATTGAATACTTTGTGCGCCGCGACTATTACATGAACCGGGAACTCGATCATCAAAAGGCAGCAGTGGAAGACATTAATAAAAATCTCGAAAAAATTGTTGAAGAACGTACAATTGAACTGATAGAGGCTAAAGACGAAGCGGAGCAGCACGATAAGCTGAAATCGGCATTCCTGGCAAACATGAGTCACGAAATCCGCACACCGATGAATGGGATTTTAGGTTTTGCAGAGTTGTTGAAAAGACCCAATCTTTCGGGTGAAGAACATCAAAAGTACATTAATATCATTGAGAAAAGTGGAGCACGGATGCTCAATATTATCAACGATATTGTTGATATTTCAAAAATAGAGTCTGGATTGATGGATGTTGATATTCAGGAATCGAATATAAACGAACAGATCCAATACATTTATACTTTTTTTAAGCCAGAGGTTGAAGCGAAAGGAATGCAACTGCTCATCAAAAATTCCTTGCCATCAAATGAAGCATTCGTGAAAACAGATCGTGAAAAAATATATGCAATTTTGACCAACCTGGTTAAAAATGCAATTAAATATTCCGATGATGGATCAATCGAATTTGGATATACAATTATAGAAAAAGCGCAAGTCCTTTCTCTTCAATTTTTTGTAAAAGATACAGGGATTGGAATTCCAAAAGACCGACAGGATGCTATATTTGAACGTTTTATCCAAGCAGATATATACGATAAAAAAGCCTTGCAGGGTGCTGGTTTGGGTTTAGCAATAACCAAAGCTTATGTAGAAATGCTTGGCGGTAAAATTTGGGTAGAAAGCAAACAAGGAAAAGGGTCTGTATTCTATTTTACCATTCCTTATAGTAATGGAATTTATGTTAAAAACTTAATAAAAGATAATGATTCACCTGATAATAGAGAAGTTTTAATTAAAAACCTTAAAATATTAGTAGCCGAAGACGATGAAAACTCTGCATTGTACATCAAAAAGGTGATTGAAAAGCTCAGCCGTCAGATTTTACATACCAGAACAGGGGTTGAAACAATAGAGGCTTGCAGGAATGAACCTGATATTGATTTGATTCTGATGGATATTCAAATGCCTGTTATGAATGGATATGAAGCAACCCGACAAATCAGGCAATTCAATAAAGAGGTGATCATTATTGCCCAAACAGCTTATGCACTAACAGGCGAGAAAGAAAAAGCAATAGATGCGGGATGCGACGATTATATTTCAAAACCAATAAAACAGGACCTGTTGTTGGCTTTAATAGAAAAGTATTTTAGTAAATAAAAACTAAGTGCAACATACTAAAACCCCAACAGCCTCATTATGTGCTTAATCAAACAATAAATCTCTCATATCATTTAAATCATGCTTCTACTTATTGTGTTGTATGTACAATACAACAGATGAAAGATGAAACATGCTGTATTGGATGTACAATACAACAGATGAAAGATGCGACACGCTGTGTTGTATGTACGATATAACAGATGAAAGATGCGACACACTGTGTTGTATGTACGATACAACAGATGAAAGATGCGATATGATGTGTTGTATGTACGATACAACAGATGAAAGATGAAACATGCTGTGTTTGATGTACGATACAACAGATGAAAGATGAAACACGCTGTGTTGTATCTTTCATACAAAGTGAATCCCTTCAAGTGGTCACTGAGTCTGTCGAAGTGCGGTTGAAAACCCTTGAAGAGGTCGGGTGGTTTAACTGTTTAGATGGTTTTAGAATGTTAGTTGTGTGGTCTGCTAATTATGAAAGAAATTTGTCTAATATTTTTCCACATCGTTTAAGTTTGCTAAATAAAGTAATAATGCGAATTAAGGGTCGAATTGCCCTCGGCTTTAGCCGGGGGAATATAAGGGTCTGTAGAAAAGGGCTTTAGACCAATAAGATTTCGGCTAAAGCCAATTGTTATTTACTATTAGTCCGCCAGCTAAAGCAGGCGGCTATTGAAAAATACTTCAACCGTTAATTCGCATTAATAAGGTTTTTTTAATTGGATATTTATTATCTACCAAGGTTAAAAACCTTATTTCTTAAGCTTAACCTTAGTGGAAAATAATATGCCATGTAGATTTCAACCTTATTACCTTATTAAAATTGCTTAATATATGTGAGAAAAATGCCTTGGATAAATACATTAGAATTAACCCGCCACCCGCAGGGTATATGTAACCTTGTTACATTCACTGAGGATTTTAGTGTGAAGTGGTTAATTAATAAAAACAATGAGAAAATATATATCCATCAACACAATATAACAATAGTAGAATTAGAAGAAGGCAATAAATATAATAAATGCTTTTGGGTTTTCGCTATGAAATTGTCAGAATTTCAGGGCAATTGCATTCAAAAAATAAAAATTAGGCGTGAACCAAAGCATAATAAACTTATGGTGATTATGCGTACTTGATCCGCATCTGGGAAATTGAGTTAAGAAGCTACAAAGAAAAAGGCGTTAAAAAAGATTGACGTTGCCGATCTTAAATTATAAGAATTGCAACTATATTCATCGGCAACATTCAAGATTTTAGCCTTTTTTGGCGTAGTTTTAGCAAATTTACCGGCAGCGGTGACCTTTTTTACTTATTGCATCGCAATTTCGTGAGATCACCTTCGGCTTAGTTGTTACTTTTTTGGGTGGTAGCCAAAAAAGTAAAACCTATTTAAAATAGCCTCCTTAAATTCTCATACGATTAATATTTTACTTGCGGTTGCCCATACCTCATTCCATCTTCGGAATGGTGCTTTTTATGTATTTATAATCGCTGTATGTCTTCTTTTTTCTTTTCCTTTGATGAAAAGAAACAAAAATCAAGACAAAAATATCCTTTTCGGTGCATTTACTTATAATTAGAGCACGTCCGACGGATTTTTGTCGAAGAACGCCCATGGTCCTCTGCAATTCTGGTAATTAAGCAAATTCCTTATTTGAAGTAACTCAATTTACCAAAGTAAAATTAATTATTGTACAATTAATATTTTAAATGCGATTGCCCTGGTCAGATCTTCAGGATTAACAAGCGGTTTTAAAAACGATATCTTTCGAAAAAAATTCCATGTTGATGGAATGTTCGGAATAAAAAATCTATTTTGATACTTGTTTGTAAATTTACAACCAATCCCTAAATTTGTATTTTTAATTCACAGCCAGAATTTCGTTGTAATAATTATCGAATATGAATTCTGCAAAATTAATGTTACTTAACATATATAAATTGTCATGATTAAGATTAATAGAAAAAACGTACAGCTTATCATGATAATTGGTTTGTGTCTTTTTCAAATATCAGTTTATGCACAAAAAACGGATACAGTTTATTTAATTAATGGGGATAGAATAACAGGGGAACTTAAAAAATTTGAATATGGAATTGTTGTACTTAGTACCGATGGTATGAGTACCATTAATATTGAATTTGACAAAATTAAGACCATGGATTGCTCAAAATTCTATGAGATTGTTACTTCAAGTGGATGGAGCTATTTAGGTAACATTAAAAAATCTGAATTGATGGGAAATGTTGAAATTGTGATTAGTAATGACACTATTCCAAAACCCATTACCGAAATTGTTGCAATAACAGCAATAAAAAACCGGTTTTGGAAAAAATTTAGCGGCTCACTCGATTTGGGGGTAAGTTATTACAAATCGAGCGATATATTGCAGACTTATATTAATGGTAGCCTGAACTACAGATCTGAAAAAAATTACATTTCTCTTGGGCTTAGCAGTATATTGACGGATCAACGAACTTCAGATTCAGCAGACATTACAAAAAAAAATGATTTAAGTTTGGGATTGACACACTTTTTCTCAGGAAAATGGTGGGGTGGCATAAACTCCAAGTTTCAACAAAATTCCGAACTTAACCTTGACCATCGATTACAGTTGGGAATTGGAGCAGGTTATGATATTATACACACTAATCCAATTAGGGTATATTCAATGGGAGGCCTTCTTGTAAACCAGGAGAAAGCTCTAGATTCAACCAGTTCTTCTAATAACATGGAAGGTATTATGTCCATAAAGTTTATTTGGCATCAATATCGTCATCCCAAAGTCAATATTTCTTCAAATTTTGATGCTTATCCGAGCCTAACAATTAAGGAAAGGATAAGGTTGGAATACGATTTGTCAGTCAAATATGAAATAGTCAACGATTTGTATGTTAACTTTACACTTTATGATAGTTTTGACAGTAAACCAACAGGTGGCGGCCCGGCACTAAATGACTGGGGCGGAATGATTTCAATTGGATATTCATTTTAAAGCAATGTTGTTAAGTTTATATAGGGTAACTTCACTTAAGGAATAGTCCTTTGAATCAGTAAGGCTATAATTTAAAAAGTCGGAGATGCATCATAATTATTCAATCGAATTAATCCGGAAAGTGGAGCTTACAAGGATGGTGGGACTTATTCCCTGCTGCATGTAGCGAAATAGAAGAAACTATTTTCACTTCAATACCTCGTCTGTTTGCGGCGAGGAAGTTTATTTGACTAATTAATTTAAAGAAGTTATGAATCAGAAATTATTTTTGTTATTAATTTCACTTAGCTTATTTTTTGTGAAAAATTCGAATGCACAAAACTTATGGCCTCGTGATATTGTCACCGAAAAAGGTGCAATAATTACACTATTTCAACCACAACCAGAAACTTTGAATAACAATATCATGGTTGGAAGAACTGTAGTTTCAGTTAAAGTGGATAAAAAATCAGAACCTGTTTTTGGGGTTTTCTGGTATGAGTCCATCTTAAATACAGACAAAGACAGCCGTATGGCAGCCCTTGAGAAAATCAGTATAACACAGATGAAATTTCCGGATGGAACCGACACGGCGAAAATATCAGCACTTAAAAAAATTCTTGAAGTGGAAATTCCAAAATGGAACCTGATAATGCCATTAGACGAAATAATTGCAACCCTTGAAGAAGATCAGGGAAGTAAAAGTGATGATTTGAACACAAAAGCTCCTGAAATTATCTATTCCAATCAGCTTACAACCTTGATATTGATTGATGGGGAACCAATTGTTAAGGAAGACAAGGATATTAAAATGGATAAGGTCGTTAATACTCCTTTCCTAATCCTGAAAAGTGGCACTGATAAAAAGTATTATTTGTATGCGGAGAAGTTTTGGTACACATCAGACAAAATTGAAACAGGTTGGTTATCTGCACAAAAATTGCCTGCCGATATTTCAGCTTTAAATAAAGAAATTGAAAAAAAGCTAAAAGAGTCGAAAGAAGCCAATACAGATACAACACAAGCAAAACCTACAGCTATTTTGGTTAAAACAAAACCTGCAGAATTACTCCAAACCGAAGGTGAAGCCAAATTCGCATCGATTGAAGGAACTAGCCTGTTGTATATTTCCAATAGTCCCGATAATATTTTCAAGGTAGTAGACGATCAGCAATATTATGTTTTATTAGCTGGCAGATGGTTTAAGTCAGGATCATTGCAGGGGCCTTGGACTTTTGTGGAATCGGATAAATTGCATCCTGATTTTGCAAAAATACCTGAGGGCTCTGACAAGGATGAGGTGCTTGCACATGTTGCCGGAACCGATGCTGCCTGAGAAGCTGTTATTGATGCACAAATACCACAAACATCAAAAGTGGACAGAAGTGCTGCCAAATGCACAGTTACTTATGATGGAGAACCTAAGTTTGAAAAAATTGAAGGAACATCGATGGAATTGGCAGAAAACAGCTCGATAACCGTATTGAAGTCCGAAAATAAATATTATGCTGTAGACAATGGTGTTTGGTTCATTTCTGCCAATGCCAAAGGCCCTTGGGAAGTTGCAACAGAAAGACCAAAAGATGTGGATAAAATTCCACCACAAAACGAAGCCTATAATACCAAATATGTTTATGTTTACGATGTAACACCCACATATATCTATACTGGCTACACCCCAGGTTATATGGGATGTTATGTTTATGGACCAACTGTAATCTATGGAACAGGATATCCATATAATCCATGGTATGGAACGGTTTATTATCCACGCCCTGTTACTTATGGTTTTAGTATGCATTATAATCCATGGATGGGTTGGAGTATGGGATTTAGCTACAGTTCAGGTTTCTTTAGCTATTCTGTTCGGGTAGGCGGATATCCACACGGATATTGGGGGCCGCCAATGTATCATCCACCATATCATCATTATCCACCATATCATCATTATCCTCCAGGGTATCATCATCCTCCATATGGTGGCGGTGGTTATTATGGTGGCGGTGGTTACAATGGAAGACCTCCTTCACATGGAGTTGGAAATGGCAATAATATAAACTCAAGACCTGGTAACTCGGGTAATATTTACAATAAGCGCAACGGAGTTTCGACTAAGGATATTTCCTATGCTGACAAATCCGGTTCAAAGAATAAGGTAAATGCTAATAATCGCACAAATACCGGCAATATTGAGAGTAACAAAGTTGGATCGAATGATTTAAATTCTTCGAAAAGAAGCAAGAACACATCCAACAATATGTATTCAGATAAATCTGGTAATGTATTTAAAAACGATAAATCAAATGGATGGCAGCAGCGATCAAATAACAGTTGGAATAAGAGTAGTAACAATAACCAACAGCTTAATAAATCACAACAACAGAGAGATCGCGGGAATACACGTACCAACCAATCGATGAACAGATCATCAAATTATTCTAGACCTTCATCAGGATCTATGAATCGGGGAGGCGGAGGTGGCCGTCGTAGATAGAATTTATTCCCGACAAACCTTTTTTAGATTTATAATATTCATTTCAAAATTGAAAAGCGGAATATCTTTACTGATTCAAATATCATGAATTATAAGGATATTCTGCTTTTTTAGAAATTGAGAAAATTTTAATTATGTATTAAGTGTGAGATATATAATATCTGAAAAAAATCGTAAATTTACTTTATGCATAAACCATAATATCTTATTTCGTATTCACTACATATTTTTTTAAAAAACCTAAATTATCAATGTTCAAAAAATAATCCTATGGAAAACTTGAAAAACGGATTCTTATTATTAATCATCGCTATCAGCACATATCTATCTCCATCTTATGGGCAAGAGAAAAAGGACTCTGTAAGATATTTCAAAAATACGATTCGTATAAATCTCTCCAATCCATTGCTTTTTGGGGATAAAAATCTAATTGTTGGATATGAGAGAGCATTTAAAAACAACCAATCCATTACCGTAAATATAGGTCGTATTTCTTTCCCGAAAATTGTGAATATTAATGAGAACTCTATTCAATTGCAGCAATCTTCAAAAGACATAGGCTATGGTCTTGCTTTAGATTATCGCTTTTATTTAAAGAAAGAAAACAAATATAAAGCTCCAAGAGGCATTTATATAGGACCTTATTACACGTATGATTATTTTAAAAGGGAAAATACATGGACTTTGAATACTGCAGATTTTACAGGAGAAGTTAAAACTGATATCACATTCAAAGCAAACCTGGTGGGTTTTCAAATGGGGTATCAATTTGTTTTTTGGAATAGATTAGCACTTGACCTTGTTTTGTTTGGACCCGGAAAGTGGTTTTATAATTTCAATACAGAACTAAATACAAGTTTATCAGCAGATGATGAAGACCTTCTTTTCAGTAAAATAAATGGATTTATTGACGATAAGATTCCTGGAAATAGTCTTGTAATTAAACCTGGTAGTTTGCACAAAAAAGGGAGTTCCTCAAGTTCTTCAGGAGGGTTTCGATATGTAGTGCACCTCGGCTTTAGATTTTAAGGAGGATAAAAAAAATAAAAATCCGGAAAGATGTTGTTCTTTCCGGATTTTTATTTTGATATCTATTGGAGGAATTATTTATCCTGAACAAATGGTATTTGGTTTAAAATGGCCATTCTAATTGTAGTTAATAGATAATTTTCCATTTGGTAGAATTGCAAAGCAATTACTGGATTAGTAACTTTTTTAACTTTTTTGTAATAAGTTACCAAAAGTTTGTCTGTGGCTGATGTTTGTTTAATCACATCCGCAGTCCATTTATCTGCAGTTTCATTGGTCATTTTATTGTAGTTTTCTGCATACTGAGTTAGAAGTGCAATTCGGTTTTTACCAAGTTCTTTACGGGCAGCTTCGTACTCGTCATAAACTTTCCAGAAAGCATCTTTCTGGGCATCTTCAACTTTAACAAATTCCGCCACTACAGCTTTTTTTTCCATTCCAAAAATGGATTGAAAATAGTCCACTTCTTCTTTGTTGGTTTGTGCATTAGCAAAAGCAACCATGCAAAAAGTGAATAATAATAGAGCAAGTTTTTTCATAGTTATATATTTAATTTAAAATGTAAAAATAGTGTTTTTTTAGTAAAAATAAGTCGGTAAATGTATATATTAACAAGAGAAATAAGGGATTCTTGAAGTATCAAAAAGTTTTGTCGACGTGAATGATTTAGATTATAAATGTTGGCATTTAAAATTGTCTATAAATAATCCAAATGGTCTAATTCTTCGCGCTTAACAAATGGCTCAATGGCTCTTTTGTATATTCCTTGAACCCAGGCAATTGCCATTCCGTAGTTTGTGACCGGAATTCCGGCATCAATCGCCGGTTTTAAGCGGTTTAATATTTGTTTTCGGGTAATCATGCATCCACCACATTGAATAACCAGCGCATAATCTTTGATATCGCGGTTTAAAGCATCAAGTCCCGAAACTACATCGTATTCAATTTTCTTTCCGGTAAAATTTGAAATCCATCTTGGAATTTTCACCCTTCCAATATCATCACACGAAACATGGTGACTGCATGACTCAAGCAATAAGACCCTGTCACCATCTTTTAATTCCGATATTTTAGGGGTGCCTTTCAGATAGTTGTCAAAATCTCCTTTCAAGCGGGCAAGTACAACACTAAATCCGGTAAGTGGAATTTCTTTAGGGATAGATGCATCTGCTTTTAAAAAAATCTGGCTGTCTGTTATGGCAAGTTTTGGCTTAATACCGGTTCTTTTTAAAAAAGCATCAACTTCACGTTCTTTTACAACAATGGCAATGCAATCATTATCAAGTATGTCTCTAATCATTTGCACCTGGGGAAGAATCAACCTGCCAGCAGGCGCTTCAATATCGATTGGCGTAATAAGTAATACAATATCGCCATATGAAACCAAATCTCCAATCAAAGATTTTACTTTATATGAGTTTTCGGGAATAGCCTTTTTTATGAGTTCAATTAATGCTTCTCTATATTGTTCGCTTAGTTTAACATCAATTGAACTATATTCTATGATTTGAATTGGATATAATGATTTGATAATTTCAGTGGTTTCATGGTTTAGTGGTTCAATATCAGCTTTGTTATGTACAATAATAAAAGGTGTTTCATAAAACATAAATTTATCAATCAACTGTTTTTCAAAATCGCCAAATTTATTGTTGGCAATTATCAGAATGCCCAAATCGATTGTTTTAATGGTCTCAAATGATTTTTCAATCCGCATGTTTCCAAGTACACCTTCGTCGTCAATGCCTGCAGTATCAATCAAAACTACAGGGCCAAATCCGGAAATCTCGAATGATTTTTTAACCGGATCTGTTGTAGTTCCCGCAACAGTTGAGACTATAGCAATGTTTTGTCCTGCAAGATTGTTTATTAAAGAACTTTTGCCATTGTTTCGTCGGCCAAATATTCCAATATGCGGTTTTGCATCTTTTCCTTTTGTCATCTTTGCAAATAATGTATTAAAATCTTCAAAATACTGATAGCTTGAAAGACTTTCAGTATTATCAATGTTGGACAAATCTAGAAAATAATGTGCTGTAAACAAAACCCGGATTGAATGAATTAAAAAGGGTTTCACTATTTCATGGATAGATATTCAATTGATTTATTCGCCATTTACTCAGGCATCGGCAAATTCAAAAATAGGATTTAAAATTTGGCAAGATTTGTGCTTTTTAACAATAATAAGTTTTTCAAGTTAAATTGACTAAAATTTATTTATAAATGTAAAGTTATATAAAAAAAATTCTAATTTTATAGCATTACAAGTTGATTGATAAAGTGAGAGGGTAAGATTTGTTTTATGAAATTAAATATTTAATAGTGAGCAAGTTGATAAATGACTTTATTTAAAAATATAAGAGCACTTACAAAAATACAATTATTAGTAAGCATTTTGTTTACCACAATGTTTCTAGTAACAGCCACTTTTCTATATATTGAACAGAGAGAAAGTATATTTAATGATGTTCAGTTGAAAATGGACCGCGAATTAAATGAACTTTCAGGAATAATTAATGTATATATTAAAAGAGATAAAGATATTTTAAATCTGGCTTTAGGAGTGGCCGAAAACAGAATTAATGAATACAGCAATCTTGAAGAAACTGAAGGCACTGAAATTCCAATAAAGGCAGTTGATCCATATACTAATTTGCCCATTGAGCTAAAAATTAAAGACTGGCAAATTGATGGTTCAAGCATCCTGGATAACTATTTACTGGTTGATGAAATTAATAAACTAACCAAAGTAGATGTGTCCATTTATCAAAAGAGTGATAAAGGATATGTGAATGTTTCAACCAGTTTATTAAATTTATCTGAAGAAAGGATGATTGGTGATATTGTTTTAAATAGCTCACAAATTACCAGAACAATTGAACAGGGCAATCAATATTCAGGTCGTGTTTTTCAAAGGAATGCATGGTATTTAGCTAGTTATAGGCCAATTTATATCGATGGCAAGATTAAGGGAATGTATTATTTAGGGATTAAAGAAAGAATAGGCAGGGCATTACAAGATATTTTTGCGGCGAGAAAATATTTCATTACAGGCTATCCATTTTTAATTACCCAACAAGGCACTTTATTGATACATCCTTCAAAACAAGGAGAAGATCTGTCTTCAACCAAGCTTTATAAAGATTTATTAACTTATGGAAGTGAAAGCAATGTAATGACATACAAATGGCCTGAAAATGGAGATGGAAAATGGTTCTATCTCCATTTTAAATACCATCCCGAAACACAAAGTTATGTTTGCATAACCTATCCAAAAGATGAAATTTACAGAGACTTATCCTATGATACTTTATATATGGGGATTGGGTTTCTTGTCTTTTTTATTTTGGTACAGGTCACCTTCTATTTTACGCATCATTCGCTTAGAACCAAATTGCGAAGTTTACGCCTTGCACTAAATATACTCTCAAAAGGACAAAAACCTGCAGAGTTAAAAATTGAAGGTGAAAAGGAATTTGTTGAGCTTTCAGACAGAGTAAATCAAATATCATTGCGGTTTAAAGATTTGGCAGATTTCGCAAATGGTCTTGCTAATGATAATTTTACACAGAAGTATCCAAAAACTTTTATTAATGATGAATTTGGCGAAGCCCTGATCCGGATAAACGATAAGCTCAACGAAGCCATGTATAATGAACATATAAGGGTAAAGGAAGAGAAATTAAGGTCTTGGGAATCTGAAGGGCTTACAAAGTTTGTAAACATATTGCAACGAAACAGGGATAATCTTGATGAACTTTGTTACGAAATAATATTAAACCTGGTTCAGTATCTGAATGCCAACCTGGGGGCGCTTTTCTTTATTAACTCCGATAATGTAAACGATATTTATTTTGAACAAATGGCAACTTTTGCTTTTGATCAGAAAAGATTGGTCGAAAAGAAAATCTATCCTGAACAAGGTTTAATCGGAAGGATTTATAATGAGAAGCAAACCATTTATCTGACAGAAATTCCTGAAGGCTACATTAATATTTCTTCCGGACTTGGAGAAAGTGCACCTAAAAACCTGCTTATTGTGCCTCTATTAATCAACAAAGAAGTATATGGAGCTGTTGAAATTGCATCCTTTAATGTAATTAAAGGCTACCAGATTGAATTTATCGAAAAGATAGGTGAAAATATTGCTTCTACAATCAATAATGTGCTTGTCAATAATAAAACCAGGGAATTGCTTAAACAATCCAGGGCACAGTCTGAGTTGCTTAGCATGCAGGAAGAGGAAATGAGAAGAAACATTGTAGAACTGAAAAATATACAAAAAGAATCTGATGCCGGACTTTATGCGAAACGAGAAGTTTATAGATCCGTTGAACAAATACTTTTGCTGGTTGAAATTGATCAAACTGGGGTAATCCTTTCAGTCAACGATCAGGTTCCCGCATTTTTTGCAGTGGAAAAGGCTAATCTTATCGGAAAGCATTTTAGTGATTACAGCTATTTTGTTCCTGTTGATGAATATAAGAGCCTGATTACAAATTGGGAGATATTGAAAAAAGGTATAAAGGTTCAACAGGAAATAAAAGTAAAATCCGGTATAGGTAAAATGACAAATGTTTTGGTTACCATGTTGCCCGAGATGGATAAGGAACAATTAGTTAAAATAATAATAATGGGCATTGAAATTGATTCTAATTAATAGGTTACGCTAAGAAAAGAAAGGTGAATTTTTAATGATTTTCAATAAAATTATATCGAAAGAAATTCAATTAAAGGTTATTGTTGCACTGATAATGGCAATGAGTCTTGTTTTTTTTATAGTTTACCATCAACATACTGAGAAAAAGCATCTTGTGAATGAGTCGGAATTGCTTCTTTATGAAACAGGAAAGATTTATTCCTCTGAAATTAGTTCAGAATTGACTAAATACTGCTCTCTTTCAGAATTACTGGCAGTTACTTTTTCTAAAAACATAAATCAACCCAATTTTAAGGCAGAGGCTAAAAGCATATTAAGAGAATTACTTTACAATAATGATAGGATGCAATCAATTTCATTGGTTGTGAATAATCATAATAATATTCAGGATAGTTCAATACTCACATTTTCATTTAAAGATAGCTTGTCTGGAAATATCATTCGTTTAAATAAATCCAAATCAGGGATTTCCGAAGATTTTACAAGCGCAGAATTTAGTTCATTAAGCTCAAAAGTGGCAACAATAAAAACTGTTTCCATTGATCAGATAAAGATACTTTCGCCGGAGATTGAACAAGTTGATGGCAATAGTGTTTCAGTAATTCCAATTGTGTCAGCTTTATACTATGGAAAACAATATATTGGATATCTTGTTATGCATATTTCGATGGAATGGCTCAAGGATGATATTTCGCAAAACGAATATTTCAATAATAATCTTGAAACTTTTGTATCAACGGGCAACGGGCAAGTTTTCGCACTGAATAAAAACAGTTATCTGCTAACTGAGCCAATTTCAAAAGTTTGTTTTTCATGTCAGGATTTATTGACCGAAAAAGGCAGTAAATATAATGCATCGGAACAGGATGATAATCTTACAATTTGTTTTCCTGTTCAATTAGATAAGAGCATGGAAAATTGGCACATTTGTTTAAGGTGCGAAGAAAGTGTTTTGTCTGAAATGCTTGATTATAGTATCTGGGATTCTTTGCTCATTGGGTTGTTTCTATATCTTATTGGAATTACGCTGGTATTTTTGTTTATAAATAAAAGAGAGGTTTTTTGGCAAGAATTGTTCAAAATTTCAAATGGTATTTTGAGCGCAAATATTGATTTAAACGAGTTCGAAAAAGACAAAGACATTACTTCAAATCAAGGAAGATTGAAGGCCATGTTAATAGAAATTGCCAAAATCACCAATTGGTTGGTATCATCTAATAAAGGTACTGTTTCAGGTGATCAATCTATGACATTAGACGAAGATCAAATGCAAAATGTGATTGTTGCCAGTACAAAAAATCTTCATTCAACCATTCTTGACTTAAATAAAAAATTAGAAAAAAGTCAAACGGAATTGAAACATAATAATGAATTTAATAAAGGTCAGGAAAAAATTGCACAGGTTCTTCAATTGCATTATCACGATTTGAACGAGCTGTCTGAAAATGTTATTTACAGCATTGTCGATTTGATGGAAATCTCTATGGGTGCTGTTTTTTTAATGAATACTGACGAAGAAGTTCCTGTTTTGGAATTGAAAGTTAGTTATGCCTATAGCGAAAACAGGAATCAAAAGAAAAGCTTTAAATTGGGCGAATCATTAATTGGTGCTTGTGCCGCAGAACAAAGAACTATTTATCTGAAAAAAATACCGGAGAATTATCTTTCCATTATGTCAGGATTGGGATTGGCTTCGCCAAAGAGTGTTTTGATAGTACCGTTGTTGTTTGAATCAAAAGTGTTGGGCGTTATAGAATTGGGATCATTACAGGATTTTGATGAAAACAAAACCAGATTTGCCGAAAATGCTGCATCTTCATTTGCCAGTACTTTGTCAATGGCCCAAAATAATATCATCAATTCACAATTGCTAGAACAGACAAAGCTACAGTCTAAGGAACTCGAAGAACATGACAAAAAAACGATCGAAGCACTGGCAGAACTAAATGAACTTCATAATAAAACAGCTCAAAGTGAATCAGCTGTCAGATCCAAATTGGAAGCCATGAATAATACCTTGATGATGGTTGAATATACCACACAAGGGGTTCTGATAGATGCAAATTACAAATTCCTCAATGCAATGCATTATTCCATCGAGGAAATCCGTGGAAATAACGTATCGGACTTACTCAAAGATGATGAACGCGACGAGCTGGTAAAAATAATCGACAATGTTAAAATTGGTAATTTCTTTGAAGGAGTTATTCGCAGGCACACCAAGTTGGGCCACGAAAAATGGTTTTTAGCTACATACACTCCTGTATATGATGAAGAAGAAACCGTTGAAAAGATTCTTTTTTTTGCAGTTGATATTACCCGGATTAAGATGAATGAGGAGCAATTAAAGAAAAAAACCACCGAATTGTCAAAACAAGTTTCTGATTTAAGAAATTTGCTAAACAAATAAATTGGCCGGATTTTCAAATCTTCAATTTTTTTACTGGAAGCAATCTAAATCCTAATCACCAATTTCACCTTCAATTATTCTGTTGAGATGACAGAATAACATTTCCCCTGTTTTTTCATCCCTCAAATGCAAGCCATTTCCTTCGCAGTATTTAAAGAAATTGCAATCTGCGCACTTACCGTTTTTCATCCAATCCCTATTCCGGAATTTTTGATAGTGATTTTCCCAAATATCCTTAAAATTATCTTTGTAAATATTTCCCTGGATAAAATTATCACGCAGACTGGGACAAGCGGATATAGAGCCATCTGCAAGAATAGACGCAATGCTGATTCCTGCCCGGCAAAAGAATAAATTGTCCCTTACTTCACCTTCGTAATTTCCTAGAAAGCCTTCGCATCCATAGTTTAATTTGATTTTACCTTCAATGCGTACTTTTGCGATAAAATCAAATAATCGTTTGAATTGAACCGGTAATAATTGAAGCTCCTCATGTTCTTTGGCTCTTCCAATTGGGAATATTGTAAAAATGCGCCATTCTTTAACTTTGTTTTCAATCAATAAATCAAGGATTTGAGGTAATTCTGCAAAGTTTTTCCGATTCACACAAGTTACCGCATCAAACCTGAAATCTTTTATTGACGAAAGTAATTGTATAGCACCCAAAGCTTTGTCAAAACTTTCATTGTTATTTCTAAGCCAATTATGCGAATTCTTTAAACCATCCAAACTGATGGTGACCACCCTAAGACCCGAATTGAGCAGTGATTGCAATCTTTCAGGTGTCAATTTCATTCCATTACTAACCAATCCCCAAGGAAAACCACGTTCATAAAGCATTTTTCCGCAAATTTCGAGATCTTTTCTTATTAAAGGCTCTCCTCCGGTAAAAACAATGATGGTTTTATTTGGATTTACAATTTCTCTTATGGAATCTATTGCATCGATAAAATCTTTTATTGGCATTTCCTTCGATGCGGAATCTTTTTTACAATCGCTCCCGCAGTGGATGCAATTCAAATTGCATTTTAGGGTGCATTCCCAAAATATATAGTCTAATTGATGGATTTTTTTTGAGTTGGATCTGAATTTGCGGAACAGTTCAAGTGCAAGTTTTTTTTTAATTGAAAGTTTTGAAACCATTATTTTAAAGGTTTAAGCTTTACATTAAACTCTTTTTCGGTTTCACCTTTGTTCCAATTGCCTGTACCACCTGTAAATTGTGGGTCTGTAAATTCAACAACCGTATCGAGTTGCTGAAATTCACCATTTAGCGTGCTATCAATATCCTTAAATTGAATAGAAAATGTTTGATTGGTTGGAAAATTAATGGTTTCGACCAGATAATTTCCCTGGTTATCAGTAAATGCAGTGTCGTAATCCAAAACTACCTTGATGTTGGGAATAGCAATACTCTGCTCAGTTGTAACCTTTCCCAGAACTTTGAATGTGGCATTTGGTGTTCCATATTCAGCAGGAGTTCCGTACATGGCACATCCATTTGAACAGGCAATACTTACGCCAAGTAAAGCCAAAAGATACGAAATCAATTTGTTGTAAGCTTTTAAATATCTTGTTTTCATGATCTTTTGTTTTTGAAATTCCTACTGTTGAAATGACTTAAAATGAAATGAAATTTTATAATATAAAGATACGATTTTTTTCAAATCAATTTTATCAGAAGCATAAACTTGTATATCCAATGTCTGAATTTTCCGTATTTTATAGTATCTTGCCCTGAAATATTCTACAATTTTTGCTACGTAAAATAGTGATATACAATGACACACGAAGATTTTCAAGTTAAAACACTCGGAGAACCTAAAGTAAAATCTCCTCTTTTGCAAACTGGCCGTTCACATAGTCAGCAATACAAGTTTATTTCAGATAAAGATAGGGTATTGTACAATACTTCGCTTGAGGGTTTTAAGGAAAGTGTTGAAAAAGGGATTGTTCCCATTTCATTCGAAAAGGCTGGCCCCAGGGAACTTCTTTATTTTGAGCCAGCAAAAACAAAAGTGGGCATTGTTACCTGTGGTGGTTTGTGCCCCGGTTTGAATAATGTTATACGGAGCATTGTAAATCAGCTTTATTACCGATATGGTATAAGCAGGGTTTTGGGTTTCAAATATGGATTTGAAGGATTTATTCCAAAGTACAGCCACGAAGTTGTTGAATTGAATCCGCAAATGGTCGATTCAATTCATCTCACTGGTGGTACATTTTTGGGTTCCTCGCGTGGAAGTCAGGATGTGCCGCAGATTGTGGATACACTGGAAATTATGAATGTCAATATTCTATTTTGTATTGGAGGCGATGGAACACTGCGTGGTGCACATGCCATTCATGAAGAAATAGAAAAGCGAAAACTTAAAATTTCAATTGCAGGAATCCCTAAAACCATTGATAATGATATTGATTTAATTGAAAAGTCATTTGGGTTTGAAACTGCATTTACCATAGCAAATGATATTATTAGATATGCCCACAACGAAGCACAGGGAGCCTACAATGGGATTTCTGTACTAAAATTAATGGGACGCGATTCTGGATTTATTGCTGCAAATGCTGCTTTGGCAATCCAGGAAGTAAATTTTGTATTAATTCCTGAAATAAAGTTCGATTTGGATGGACCTCATGGTTTTCTTAAAGCATTGCGTAAAAGACTTGAAAGTCGGCATCATGCGTTAGTTGTGGTTGCCGAAGGGGCAGGGCAGTACTTTTTTGAAGACGAGCCCAAAAAACTGGATGCTTCGGGAAACATTCAAAATAAAGACATCGGGCTTTATTTAAAAGAGAAGATTAAAGAAGAATTTGGTTCAAAGGAGTTCCCTTTTACCTTAAAATATATCGATCCAAGCTATATAATCAGAAGTGCTCCGGCCAATGCCAATGACAGTAAGTTTTGCAGTTTGTTGGCTCAAAATGCAGTACATGCAGCCCTTGCCGGAAAAACCGATTTTGTGGTTGGTAACTGGAACGATCAGTTTACATTGCTCCCAATTCCAATAACAACCGCTAAACGTAAAAAGATAGATGTAGAAGGTGAATTGTGGTGGAATATACTGGAAGCGACCGGGCAACCTGCAAGCATGATGAATCCTTAGCTTGAGATAAAAGATAAAAGTTGAAAGACAAAAGGAAAGAACTATTGTAATGTTTGTTTTTGAAAAAGGAGAAATGCATGCATTTGGCTATTTGAATATTTGTGTAGTGAAATGTTGGCAACAATTTTTTAAATTTATGGATAAGAAGGACAAGAACAAAATTCAACATTCAGTTCATGTTCGCCTAATCTTTTGAGATTCATATTACTTCAATTCACGTTTATTCTTATGAATACAATTGCTCTAATCCTGCCTGCAAATTTGTTTTGTAATTCCAATTAAAATTTAACTTTGCAGCATGGCTGATATTAAACGTCTTGCAGGACAAACTGCTATTTATGGAATCCCAAGCATTCTTGGGCGTATACTTGGTTATCTCCTCGTTCCATTTTACACACGAGTTTTCCACCCAGGAGAATATGGTGTTGTAAATGTTTTCTATTCATACGCTTCATTGCTTAAAGTAATATTAACTTATGGAATGGAAACTGCATTTTTCCGTTTCACAGAGCATGAACAGGATAAGGAGAAGGTTTATAGCGCCGGAATGATCTCCTTGCTTATCACATCCATGGTATTTTTGGTTTTTGTTATGTTTTTTGCAGGTTCAATTGCACAATGGATAGATTATTCCGATCATGAGAATTATATCATATGGTTTGGTTGGATACTGGTGCTTGACGCTATCGCTGCCATTCCATTTGCCAGGTTGCGGGCTCAAAACAAGGCAAAACGGTTTGCCACCATCAACATGATTAATATTGGTATTAATATCGGCCTCAATTTGTTTTTTATCATTCTTTGCCCAATAATCCTGACATACGGTAAGGATGGAATTCTGGCAAATGCAATATCATTAATTTACCGCAGCGATTGGGGAATTGAGTATATTTTCATATCAAATCTTATTGCAAGTATAGTAACGATATTGTTATTGCTTCCAGAGATGATTGTGATAAAATGGAAAATTGATCCGGATTTGTGGAAAAAAATGTTTTTTTATGCCTTTCCATTGCTTTTTGCAGGAATGGCAGGTATTGTAAACGAAACTTTCGACAGGCTTTTGCTTCGCTATCTTTTACCGGTATCAAAAGACGTGGCCACTTACCAGGTTGGGATTTATGCAGCTTGCTATAAGATTTCCATCTTGATGACCATTTTTATTCAGGCATACAAATATGCTGCGGAACCATTCTTTTTTGCCAAGGCAAAAGATAAGGATGCAAAAGTGGTATATGCACATATTATGAACTATTTCATGATTGTTGTTTCTATGATTTTTTTGGTGACAATGGTTTATCTAGATGATTTTATAATGCCAATACTTGTTGGAAAGGATTATTGGGAAGGAAGAGGCGTAATACCTGTGCTAATGCTTGCAAACCTGTTTTTAGGAGTTTATTACAATCTTTCAATATGGTATAAACTTACCGGTAAAACCCATTGGGGGGCATGGCTCTCTGCGATAGGAGCCATTATTACATTTGCGTTGAATTTCTGGTGGATTCCGCTTTCACCGGATCATTTTATACATGGCTATTATGGTTCGGCATGGGCCACCTTTATTTGCTATGCGGTTATGATGATTCTATCTTACCTGATTGGACAGCGATATTTTCCTGTAGGATACAACCTGAAGAAATTTTCGGGTTATCTTGGATTATCAGTATTCCTTTATGTAATCAGTACCTTAATAACACTGGATTCCGCTTTTAGCAGGATAGCATTTCATACCAGCCTGCTTTTAATCTTTGTGCTAGTTGTATATTTGGTTGAGAAGCCAAAGTTGTTTAAAAGATAGAAATTAAACAATTTGCTAGCTTGCCCAACGCGGAATTGGTCGAATCAACTTTCAGGCGACCTTGCCCAGCGACGAATTGGTTGAAATGGATTCCGGGGAAGCTTGCCCAACGACGAATTGGAAGAATCAGTTACCAAGTGAGCTTGCCCAATAAAGAATTGGATGAATCAACTTTCCGGCAACCTTACCCAACAAAGGATTGGTTGAAATGGATTCCGAGCTAGCTTGCCCAATGAAGAATTGAATATTATAAATAGTTGTATTGTTTATTTTTCAGGGAAGGAATATCCAAATATATAATATTTTTAAGAATTTGGCTTGTTGACACCTAAGTTTTCACGAACATGCAATTCTGGATGTTCAATCATTTTTGCTATAAAATTTGCCTGACTTTTTGCGAAATAACCTTGATACGAATCCAAAGTCGTGGCACGAATATATTTACAGATACAATATTGATGTGCTGATCAATACATCTGTTCTAGTGAACCGTGCCACGACTATATTCCTAATTATAATTATTTTTTTAGCGAAGCCATGTCGATTACAAAACGATAGCGGACATCGCTTTTCAGCATTCTTTCGTAAGCTTCATTGATGTCCTGCATTTTGATTATTTCAATGTCCGATACGATATTGTGTTCACCGCAGAAATCAAGCATTTCCTGAGTTTCGGCAATGCCACCGATTACAGATCCTGCCACCGATTTTCTTCCCAATATCATCGGTACGGTATTTAAAAATGGTTCAAGTCCTCCTAAATATCCTACCAAAACCAAAGTTCCGTTGACATTTAAAGTAGCAACATAGGGATTTATATCATGAACATAAGGAACGGTATCAATAATCAAATCAAATTTGCCTTTTACTGTTTTCATTTGATTATCGTCAGTAGAAATGATTACCGAATTTGCCCCAAGATCCAGACCGTCTTTCTTTTTATCCGGTGTTCTTGAAAAAAGAGTAACTTCGGCACCCAGACCTTTTGCCAGTTTAATTGCCATATGTCCCAATCCACCCAAACCGATAACTGCAACTTTGCTGCCTTTTCCAACTTTCCAATGGCGAAGGGGCGACCATGTGGTAATTCCTGCGCAAAGTAAAGGTGCCGCAGCTGCCAAATCGAGATTTGAAGGCACCTTTAGTACAAAATGTTCATCAACCACCACTTTTTCGGAATATCCACCAAAAGTATGACCTCCCAAATGCTTGTCTTTACCGTTGTAGGTGCCTACCATTCCATTCAAACAATATTGTTCCAAATCGTGTTTGCAGCTATTGCATTCGCGGCAGGAATCCACCAAACAGCCTACAGCGGCAGAATCGCCCACTTTTAGTTTGGTAACTTCACTTCCAATTTTGGTAACTTTTCCTACAATTTCATGTCCGGGAACTGCCGGATACATAGTTCCGCCCCAATCATTCCTTGCTGTGTGCAAATCGGAATGACAAACACCACAATATAAAATTTCGATTTCAATATCTTTTGCAGTGACTTCTCTGCGCTGGATATTCATTGGTTTTAAAGAAGCATTAGCTGCTTCTGTTCCGAATGCTTTTATGTTCATTGTTTTCAAATTTTTAGATTTTAATTATTTTTCAAATTGATAGTCCTGACTGGTATGCTTCTTTCATAACCGGCATATTTTTGATTTCTCCAATTTTCCAGACACCGGTTCCAAAGATAATTCCTTTTTCTTTGGGATTGTTCAGGCAGGATGTAAATCCACGAAATTCTTCTATAGTTCTTTTCATGGCAGGCTTACTGTTGTCGGCTGCGGTAACTATAAAATAAAATTCTTTGCTATTTATTTCTGTGTAACGGGCGCAGGTTCTGTCAATCAATGTTTTCATCTGACCACACATGGTATAAAAATATACGGGTGTTGCCATTGAAATTACATCGGCAGCAATCATTTTATCAAGAATTTCAGGCATATCATCTTTCTGAGGACAAGGCTTTTGTCCATTCATGCAGGTTCCACAACCTGTGCAGTAATTGATATTCTTGTCTTTTAGAAATATTTTTTCAGTGTGATTTCCGGCATCCTTTGCCCCGTTCAGAAACTGGTCGCAAAGTAAATCGGAATTGCCTCCTCTTCTTGGGCTGGACGATAGTATTAAAACTTTTTTACTCATAAATATTTCCTTTCAAAAATTTCAAGCTTTTATTTTTTTGACTTAGTCTCCATAATAACGGGAACAGCCTCAGTGAGATCAAGCGATTTAACCATTTCCTTAGTCAGACTCTTGTATTTTTTGAAATGGGGTGTTTCGCGGTGAGCCTTGTAAGCATCCTCATCAGCGTATATCTCAAAGATTGTAATCCGGGTGGGATTATCTTTATCAGATACGGCATACAAGGTTAAAACCCCGGGTTCCACTCGTACTGAAGTTTCAATTTCTTCCTTAAGCGCAGCTTTATATGTTTCAAGTTGCGCAGAATCGATTTGGAGTTTTGCCAAACGAACAACAGTGCTTTTTTTCTGTGCGGATGTATTCACGCTCAAAAGCAGCGACAGCATGCATAAATTGAGAATAAGTAAAAATTTTTTCATCCCTTTGATAATTTAAATTTGATTTTCTAAAGTATTCATTTGTTCCTCTTTATAAACCTGTACTTTTTTCCAATGCTTCAGGATAGCGGTCGCCAAACACTTTTATTTTTTCCAGTGCTGAATTGATTTCGCTTAAATCTTCCGACGTCAGTATTATACTTGTTGCCCCCATGTTTTCTTCGAGCCTGTGCAATTTAGTAGTTCCCGGAATTGGAACAATCCATGGTTTTTGTGCAAGCAGCCAGGCCAAAGCAATCTGTGCAGGTGTTGCATTTTTTTGTTTGGCAATTAAAGTAAGCAGGTCAACCAGCGACTGATTTGCCTTCATTGCTTCCGGTGTAAAACGTGGAATAATGTTGCGGATATCCGTTTTTTCGAATGTTTTGTTTTCTTCAATTTTCCCTGTTAGAAATCCTTTTCCAAGCGGACTGAAAGGCACAAAACCAATTCCCAATTCTTTCAATGTTGGTATCACTTCCATTTCAGGTTTTCTGTACCACAACGAATATTCACTTTGAAGTGCAGTAACCGGCTGAACAGCATGGGCACGACGAATGGTCTGTGCACCAGCTTCCGACATTCCAAAATACTTCACTTTTCCTTGGTGAATAAGATCTTTAACAACTCCTGCAACATCTTCAATTGGCACATTCGGATCGACCCGATGTTGGTAATATAAATCGATGAAATCGGTCTGTAGTCTTTTAAGCGAAGCTTCCACAACTTTTTTAATATGTTCCGGACGACTATAAGGGCCAGAATTTACACCTGTTTTTGGGTCGATGTTGAATCCAAACTTGGTGGCAATTACTACTTTATCGCGAACTGGTGCTAATGCTTCACCTACCAATTCTTCATTGATAAATGGCCCATAAACTTCAGCAGTATCAAAGAATGTAACACCCATATCAACAGCCTTGTGAATAAGAGAAATCATATCTTTTCTATCTGGGAAAGGGACATAGGAATGGTTCATGCCCATGCAACCGAGTCCTATAGCGGAAACTTCTAAACCAGAATTTCCTAATTTACGTTTTTGAATGTTTGTATTCATTATTATTATTTTTAATATTTATTAAAATTTGTGATAGTCAGGGGGTGACTCCCAATTAAATGCCATCGAACTTTCTATATAAGTACCAATCTGTCAAAAAGTCACCCTCTGACTTGAGTCTTTAAAGTATTTAGAGAACAAAATTATTTTTCAACATATTTTTTATTGAATGAATAGATCAAACTTAGGTTCCAAACAAAGTCTTTACTTGCCGTGATATTTGTTTGTATCACTTTATTAATGAGTGTTGATATTGAAAGTGGAATTTTTCTGTTTGCCAATGTCAATGTAGCTGTATAGTAGAATCCATCCTGTTTATCAAGTTTTAAATAATATACCTGAGGAACAAATTTCATATAAAACTGAGATGGAAGCCTGATATTGGAAAAATTGGCATTCAAAGTAAGAAAATGAGTATTTCTGGTTGTTCCCTTATCAAGACCTCTTGAATACAGATAATAAATTCCAATACTTATATTTTTTGTGAGAAAATAATTTGGAACCAATTCTCCGGCCAAATAGCGCTTTGTTGTTAATGTTTCTGTGGTAACACCATTTGTAGTATCTGTTATCGTTTTGTAAGGAAGGCCAAGATGGGTTCCAAGATTGAAAGAAAACCTGTTTGTTTTTAGTAATTTATAGCGCCACCAAAAAAGCATAGACCAAGGTTTCCCTTCGAGCGAAAACCTGAATTGCGGCTCAAAGCTGAGCTTTCTACCCACTGCCATATCAAATATAGCAGCTGGTTTACCTAATGAAAAGGTGGGAATGAATGATATACCATTATTTGTAATTGTTGCTGCACCTCCAAAATTATTTACAAGCTTTGTGCTATCATTATCTTGTGAAAAACCAACCCCTGTGGAAATTAAAAGTACAAAAAGCAATAATGAGTTTCTGTAATAATTTAGTTTAATCATTATCATGTATCTTAAAATTAAATAAAATATTTTAGCCTTTCTTGCGCCTGTTAAATAAACAAACTATTTTATGGCTTCAAATACAAGACAAAATTAAATGATAATATGCTTATACTGGTTTTCTCAACAGCTCAAATATTTTTGCTGTGCAGCTCAAATTTATCTTGTAGGTGCAAATCCGTATTGCTTTTTGTAAGCGGTTGAAAAGTGCGACAGGTTTTTAAAACCCACTTCCAGATAAACATCCGAAACTTTTACTTTGTCAGCGTTAATTTTGTCATGCGCAATTTTTAATCTTTTTTCAATTAACCATTTTTGAGGTGGTAGTGAGCTAATCTTTTTAAAATCCCTTTTGAATGAGGCAAGGCTTCTTCCTGTATAATTGGCAATATCTTCAACCGAAAAGTCGTACATATAATTTTTATCCAGAAAACCCATAATGTCTATTTTCCAGGGTTCGGTGAAATCAAACAAACAGGAATAGAAGTTTTTATCAATGTTCAATAACGAATAAACTCCTTCCTGCATTTTAAGTTTCATAATTTGCTCACTTGGCTTAATTTCTGAATCAAAATAAGGAATCATGGATTTGAAAAGGCTTTCAATTTCAGGTGATTGAGGTAGTTTTATCAAACTGTGCTTAAACCTTTGCGTTTCGGCTGGAAGCTCGCTTTTATTAATTGTTTGGAAAAACTCCCGAAGAAAGTTACGGGTAAGTACGAGTGTAATCGTTTTAAATTGTTCACCTCCAAAGGCTCTTTTGGTTAAAGTCACCCTATTATCCCTGCGGATAAAAACACATTGACCGCCATGAATTCTTGTTTGTTTGTTATTTTCATCCACTAAAAGTTCTCCGGAATAAACATACATCAATGCATGATTTTCAATCATTTTATGACATCTTATTTCATCGTTAAAATAATGGGCAAAAAATACATCGGAATAACTAAATACCATGGAGTCTTTGTAGTCTGCTGACATAAGGTTTATTTATATATTGTTTAAAATTCGATTGATAAAGTTAAAAACAAAATTAGAATAAATGATTTAATGAATGGTTTTCTCTGTGGCTCAATTTATTTTGTTGGGTGGCTCAAATTAGTCAGTTTAAAACTAACAACACTGCCAGCGTTCGAAATGCTGGCAGTGTTAATAAATGTTACTCTGTTCAACCTTAATTGATTGGTTTATCTGAATATTCTTCATCCGAAACTGGTTGCAACCAAACTACATTTCCTTTTTGCAAATTGGTGCTGATTGCAATATGGGTAAGCCCGGAATTTGGTGCTGCTCCATGCCAGTGCTCTGTATCTGGAGGAATTTTTACAACATCACCTTTTCGAATTAACTGAGCTGGCTTACCTTTTTCCTGATAATAACCAGTGCCATCGGTTATCAGCAGAATTTGACCTCCCGGATGTTTATGCCACCTGGTTCTTGCACCTGCTTCAAAAGTTACATTGCCAATTGAAGTATTGTAAATACTATCATTGTTAACAAGCATTTGAAGCCATGCAGTACCTGTAAAATTGTTGTTGGTAATTTTCTTTCCTTTTGCGAAAACTGATTCTGTTGTTGGTTCTTTAGCTGTTTCTTGTTGCTCCTTACTACAAGCAACAAACCAAACAGATAGAAATATTAGAGTTGTTTTAATAATAGAATTCATCGCCTTTAAAGTTATTTGGGTTTCCTGTTTTTGAGAACTTCATTTAAAACTGACTGAACAGCTTTTGCTTCTTTTCTACCTACAGTTGATTTGATAATTTTTACGAATTGTAGCAATTGTTCCGGTGTTAAACCAACATTTAGACAAATATTCAAATGTGAACGCAACATGGGTTCTGCACCGCCAATACTGCTGATAACGGATATAGTTACCAATTCTCTTTCTGCATAGCTTAGCACATCACGTTCAAAAATATCAGCAAACAAATGTTCTTTGAGGAATACATCTATTTCGGGAGAAAATGCGGAGTAACCTGTTTTTGGTCCGTCTTGTGATGTTCCTGTCAACTTTTCTAATACCTCTTTTCCTCGTTCATATTTGCTTCTATCTTCCTTAATTGGAGATGCTTCTGCGCCCAAAACATCATTTATTCCCTTGGCTTTGCGCTCGTCCAATACTTCCATAAAGGTTTGCAAGCCACGAATACTGCGTGGAAACCCGCAATAGGCATACAGGTGAACGAGGATTTCTTTGATTTGGTTGATGGTAAGGTCTGCCTCAAGACCAACGTTTAGTGCTGTCTTTAATTTTGCCAAATCACCTTTTGCAGTTAATGCTGCAATGGCGATAATGCTTTGTTCCTTTGGGCTTAATACCTTATTTTTATTCATATTGTTTTGCGCCTTTAAGTTATACGAAAAAAAACCTATGGTCATAACCAACACAAAAAGTGATTTGAAATTTATTATTCTCATATTTTCGTGGATTTAGCATTTCTTCATTGCTTTACTTTGTTAGTTAAATGCCATTTGGCTGAAGTTTATCTCCTAATTTCAAAGCCTTTTCAATCACATCCAGTCTGGCTTTTCTCGGATCAATTTTACCAACTGGTTTACCATCGGATTGGATATCGAGAATCTCATTGGTTTTGGGATTATAAATAGGCCATTTCGGCAAACCTTTACCATTAGGATTGCCAGTTTTGGCGAAGTTTACCCAATAGGTGTTCATCATCTTTGCAACCTCTTTATCCTCAGGTGTCGGAGGAGGAGGTGGTGGTCCGAAACCTCCTGTTCCCAGGTTGTCGAACGCGAATGAAATATCCGTTCCATGTCCGGGGCCAAACTTCATCCGATCCTTCATGGCAGTTGGTACGTAAGAGAAAAGAAAAATGTATGCAGGATCGCCCTTGGAGGCAAAAATACTTGCGGTAAACCTTGCAGGCTCAGCCCATACTTTGTCCGTGTTAAACCTTGTTTGTATCTCAGCGAATTCTTTGGTGCCATCCGGATCGTAGGCAGCTTTTGCCTCACCACTCAGTTCTCCAAATAGTGAAAACAGATCTTCCTTTGTCTTGCTGGCATTAACAAAGCCTCCACCTATTTCTGCACTATTATTCCCAATCATGAGCTGAACATGTGAATACCTGCTTGCCTTATAAGCGCTCTCAGCAGTTTCTACAACAAATTTGCCGTCGAGAATCGGGCCTGAATAGATACGCGGACCTCCCTGACCATCAGTTTCCTGTCCACCGTCCACAATCTCTTCAACTTTCAGGGCACGAAGTTTGGCAAGTGCATCAGCATCTGTGCCATTTATTCCATGTTTGTGGGCGAAGTTTATTCCAATCATTTCTGCCGAAACAGGGTAATAAGGACTTGCATTTTCTTTATCGATCGGCCTGCCGGTCAATACGCCATCGCGACCGCCACCAGAATGACTGATTGCCTTTTGGAAAAGACCTTTTGCAGCAGGAATTGTCAACAATGAATGTATCGAAACGCCACCTGCAGAGAAACCGAAAATGGTTACATTTTCAGGATCGCCCCCAAACGCTGCAATGTTTTGCTGTACCCACTTGAGTGCGGCAATCTGGTCCATAAATGCGTAGCTGCCCTTGGGTTCTTCGGGATGCTCCTGGCTCAATGCAGGGAATGCAAAATGACCAAGGCGTCCCAGGCGGTAATTGATGGTTATCAAGATGACTCCTTTTTTTGCAAACTGACCTTCAACGCCAGCACCGGAGCCGCTACCCATTACAAAGGCGCCACCATGAATCCATACCATAACTGGCAGCTTTGCATTCTTTACAGCACCAGCTGGTCTCCATACATTAAGGAACAAGCAATCTTCCGATGAGCCTTCCTGAATAGCCCCTGGAGCAACACCCCATCCTGCCTGGGCACAATTAGCACCAAATTTGCTGGCATCACGCTCACCTTCCCAAGCAACAACGGGTTGAGGAGGACGCCAGCGAAATTCTCCTACCGGTGGTGCAGCATAAGGAATTCCCTTAAAATAGTCGACATCACCATCTTTTACGCCACGCAAAATTCCATAGTTGGTTTTAACCTTTGGTGCCAGGGCCGCACTATCTTTTACATTCATTTGCTGAGCGTTCAAGCTGAAAGCAATCATAATTGCTAATATTGCTAATACTTTCTTCATATTTATACTTTTTTAGTGATTGTTATTAGGCGGAGGTGCAGGCAGATGAGAGAAGGACAAAGATCCCAACTTCCAGCTACCATTTTGCTTAATATAAACCTCGGTAGCTACAAAATCATTGGTGACTTCTTTTCCGCCCACAACAGCCAACAATGTAATTCTGTTCAAGAGAATTGCTGTATTGTCTACAATATTCACCGTCAAATCAAGTATATCCGCCTTTTTGTACCAGATAAAACCGCCCTTAATGATATTGACTTCCTGTTCTTTACCCCAACTCCCTCCCATGTGAACAAACATAGCTTTCTCGTGAAAGAAATTGCTAAGCGTATCAGCTTTTTTATCTGCCATCCACTGCCATTTTTCTTTAGAAAGTTTAATAATTTCCTGTTCAGCAGCGGTGAAGGTTCTGTTGGTTGGATTTAATGCAGGATATTGTCCAAAGGACAATTGTGGACTAATAAGGATTAAAAATAATCCGAGAATTGTTGTTTTCATAGTTTTGTTTTTTAATTAATGATTAATAATAATTTGAATATTCATCGGGTGATTCGTTGATAGAACCTATAGTCATCCGATGAATTATTTACAGATATTTACCCAAAAACTCTTTCAGTTTGCCCACTGCCTGATCTACATATTCAGGAACATAATAAGTTTGAATGTGGGTAGCTCCCGGAATCAGAAATAATTCCTTCTCTTTTGTGCCTGTAGCCAACTTGAATGCATCGTCAGTCATATAATAACTGTCTGCTTTGCTGCCTGCCATCATCAACAAAGGCTGGTTGATTAAATCCATATTGGTGGCTGCATCAAATTCCATCAAATCGAGCAGGCTACTCATAGTGTACCTGAACGTAGAATTTGGGTGTGCATGGGTTCTGTTGTAATAATAATGACCTTCGCGATAAAGATCAAAAGGCATTTTGTCCGCCATTTCATCGGTTATTTTTGTATCACCAGCATAACGAACTTCTCCTTCTGCTGCTTCCAAGGCACGGGCTTCTGAAGCTTGTTTTAACCTTTCCTGAATGGTGGATAGTTGAGAATTCATAAATCCGTTCCGCCTTACCACACCTGAATTAAACATGCTTAGAGTAGCCAGAACTTTAAAACGTTTGTCGGTTTGAGCCGCCTTTAATGAGTAGCCACCACCACCGCAGATGCCAAATAAACCCAGATGATTGGCATCCACACCTGCATAATGGGTTATAAAATCTGCCATCCCACGAATATCCTCAATCCGAAAGGCAGGCTTGTCCACATTGCGTGGCAATCCACCACTGGCGCCCTGGTACGATGCATCAGCAGTAATGGTTATGTAACCCAATTCAGCCAAACACTGTGCATATAATCCGGCAACTTGTTCTTTTACGCCTCCGTTTGGGTGCGCTACCACAACCGCCTGATATTTTTTCGAAGGGTCATAGTTGGCTGGTGTATAAACATTGGCAGCGATATCAATTCCATTCAGTTTATAGCTTACGGGATGGATATTCACTTTGCCCGGCACATTTTCTGTAATAGCATCCTTGTAAACTAGGCCAAATGGATTGCTAAGCTTGGTTTGAGCCGAAGTAATAATGCCTATTGTTAAAAACATTATTATAAAAAATTGACTAATAATATTTCCTTTCATCTTAAGATTCCTCCATTATAATTATAAAATCTTTTCTAATTTTTGCTTCGCAAGAAAAAAGTTCAAATGACAAATTTCTAATTTCTCTATATGCATCATCTATCCAATCCCTTCTCTTTTAACCATTTCGACATTAAATCTGCTATTTCAATATTGTTTAAATCCGAAAACGGGAAATGCGTATTCCCTTTAATCCCTATTTCAGGCAAATGAACTACGGTGACATCACCACCATGCTTGTTTACTGCATCTCTCCACAACCTGGCCATTTCCAGACGTGCACGCCAGCCGTCCTGACCCGGGTTATCCATTGGTTTATCGGGAATATTATCACCATAATATATAATGATTGGGATTTTAGTCAGCTTCATAAAATCGGATAAAGGCACACCAAAAGCAGTGAGTGTACCTCCAGCCATTGCTATTGGTGCGGGCACTTCTCCTTCGGGAAACACAAAACCGCTTCCCGGTTCGTAAGCCACAATTGCTTTTACATTTTGATTTTTGACGGCTGTTGCCCAACCCATTCCGCCTGAATGTGAATGTGTAACCAGAATTGCCGGACCAATTTTATTGAAAAGAGCCGAAACAGCATCTGAATTGACATTCATATCTATTGGGCCAATATTGGGTACCATTTGACGAAAATACTGGTTTAGTGTATTCGTATCGCGTGCAAACAGCACACCATCAAAATAGTTTGGCCAGATTCCCACACGGAAAGTATCGAACCATTGCTGCTCGTCGGGCGTTGGGTTAATGGTGCCAGCCGCCATACTGCGGCTTGCATTCCCTCTGCGTGGCTGATCAATAAGATAAACCCCAAAATGCCTGCGTAAAAAGATATTTTGATATCCTTCACGCCCATCAGGTGTGGTTTCCCAGGTTTTAGAAAACTGACCTATTCCATGCCACATTACCAAGGGATATTTGCGTGCTTTCGCCGGAATCTGATAAAAAACATAAGCATGATCACCGTGAAAGGTTTGCCCGTCTGGTGTTGGTTTGTATGGATCGAAAGTTCCCGGATTGCTGATTACCGTTCCACCCACGGCAAAACTGCCTTGTTCCTGAATCATTATAGGTTTTTCTTTTTTCTGAGCGTAGACAGGCAGAACGACAAATAAAACTGAAAAGATAAGAAGTTTTACAACTCCAGTTTTATGTATGTTTTTGAATAAAAATGATGATTTTTTGCTTTTCATAATATATCGAATTAATTATTATCTGTTCTTTAGCTGAAATCCAGGGCAATCGCAATCAAATTCGTAAATTGAATGTTGAACCCTTATCAGGGTTCTGGGATCTGCTATTTTTTTTCTCCCCGCATTTTATGCGGGGTTATTCATAATTGAATCCCTTCAGGATTCTTATTTATCCAAACCACGAAGTGTTTGAACTTTGAACTTAGCGAAGCGATCTCTCCGAAGGAAATAACCCTGGGTAAATGCTGAGCCTTGGCGAAGCTGAAACCCAAGGAGAATAAGAAATCATCAAAAGAACTCTGAAGGAGTTCAACTTTTTAAACACGGTCACCCTGAGCTAAAATCTATATTTCGAGCTTTCTGCTGCCCATCCACTTGATAATTTCAGGATCGTGGTGATCAAAAAAGCTACTGGTTTTTGTATCTAAAGTTGTGATTGCTTCCATATCCTTATCATTCAGTTCAAAATCGAAAATGTTAAAGTTTTCCTTTATCCTTTCCTTTTTGACTGATTTAGGGATAACAACCACGCCTTTTTGCGTAAGCCAGCGAAGCACTACCTGCGCAATACTTTTTTTATACTTTAATCCAATGGATTGTAACAATTCGTTTGTGAAAAGATTATTGCGGCCTTCGGCAAATGGGCCCCAGGATTCAATCTGCACCTTATTTTCTGTTAAAAATTTTTGGCTTTCAATTTGTTGATTGAATGGATGTGCTTCAATCTGGTTCACAGCTGGAACAACTTCGTTAAAAGTGATCAAATCCATCACACGATCCGGCTGAAAGTTACTTACACCAATTGCCCTTACTTTTCCGGCTTTGTATAACTCTTCCATAGCTCGCCACGAACCATAAACATCTCCATAAGGCTGATGGATTAAAAATAAATCCAGATAATCCAGTTGCAGTTTGTTTAAGGATTTCTCAAAAGCTTCTTTTGTTTTTTCGTAGCCGGTATCCTGAACCCAAAGTTTAGTGGTAATAAACAAATCTTCTCTTGCAATTCCACTTTGCTTAATTGCATTTCCAACCGCAGTTTCATTCATATACGATGCAGCTGTATCAATTAAACGATAACCTGCTTCTATTGCATCAAGCACGGATTTTTCACATTCTTTTGGGTCTGGAATCTGGAAAACCCCAAAACCCAATATTGGCATTTCTACACCGTTATTTAATATCACTTTCTGCATTTTTTTAAATATTAATTACATCGTTTGAGTAAAACAAAAATTCATGAAACAAATTTACGGTTAATAAACAGGGTGGCTTGTATACAGATTACTGGTTTTTGTACCGGAATCACGGATAATGAATTTCGGTGTATTATTTTTAGAGAAAATGCTATAATTTTGAATTCATTTCAATAATATTTAAAGCAATGGATGAAATAATCAAACTGGATAATATATCTCAATACAATTCATTACGTGGAATGGAAACACTTCATCCTTTGGTAAGTGTATTTGAGTTTTCAAATATGAAGCTTATTCCGGAAGCCAGGGCACACTATGGTTTCTACTGTGTTTTCCTGAAAGAAGCGGTATGTGGCGATTTGAAATATGGATGTAAAAATTACGATTATCAGGAAGGTACGCTCGTTTTTATTGCACCGGGCCAGGTAGTAGGTATTGGCAGCAAACCTGAGAGTCCCAGGCCTAAAGGTTGGGCTTTGCTTTTTCATCCCGATTTAATCAGGGGAACTTCGCTTGGCCAACATATCAAAGAATATACATTTTTCTCGTACGAGGCCAATGAAGCTTTGCATTTATCGGAAAAAGAACGCCAGATTATATTGGATTGCCTGAATAAAATTGACTACGAATTGCATCAATCGATTGATAAACACAGTAAAAGGCTTATTGCCAATAATATTGAATTATTTCTCAATTATTGTTTGCGTTTTTACGACCGCCAGTTTATTACGCGTGGCGAAGTGCATAAGGATATTTTGGTAAAGTTCGAAAAATTACTCGACAACTATTTTCAATCCGAAACCGTTCAAACTGATGGATTGCCAACCGTAAAATATTGTGCTGACCAGTTATACCTTTCACCAAACTATTTTGGCGATTTAATTAAAAAGGAAACCGGCAAATCAGCACAGGAAAATATCCAGTTAAAATTAATAGATGTCGCAAAAGAAAAAATTTTCGATAAAAGTAAATCTATGAGCGAGATAGCTTATGAATTAGGTTTTAAATACCCGCAACATTTTACAAGGATGTTTAAAAATAGTGTGGGTGTTTCGCCGGGAGAATATAGATCTGCGAATTAAGCTAAAAAAGAGGCTGCCTCAAAAGGGTATTTTTTAGCAAAATCACTTTCGTTTTGACACTGATTGTTGAAAATAGCCACGAATGCACGAATCTATGCTAATTTTGAGTTTACCAAACGGGTAAATTTATTCGAGTAAATAACAAATATACAGCATATTGATTAACAATAATTGCCTTTGAAAAAAAATCAATACTCTATTTGTGCATTCGAGGCTTTTATTTTAAAAGAATATTTTGAATCTCTTATGCTTTTGAGACAACTTCAATTTAGTTCAGTAATGATTAAAAAATCTTATCGGTTAATCAATTTTGCGCTACCACCCGAATATCTTTCGCCCTGCACTGCAATTTTTGATGAACCAATGTTAAGTTCCTGAAGCTCTTCTTTAGTTAGCTCTACTGAAATTGCTCCATTGTTTTCGTTTAATCGATGCAATTTGGTAGTACCCGGAATTGGAACGAACCAAGGTTTCTGTGCCAATATCCAAGCAATTGCAATTTGTGCAGGCGTAACATTTTTTCGCTTTGCTACAACTGCAATCAAATCTACAAAAGCCATATTTGCTTTAAGGTTTTCAGGCGATAATCGGGGGACCGTGCTACGAAAGTCTTTGCTGTCGAATGTTGTGTTCGTGTCCATTTTTCCGGTTAGGAAACCCTTTCCAAGTGGACTAAAAGGCACAAATCCAATTCCAAGTTCTTCAAGTGTTGGAATAATTTCAACTTCCGGTTCGCGCCACCACAAAGAATATTCGCTTTGAAGAGCCGTAACAGGTTGCACGGCATGAGCACGACGGATTATTTGCACCCCTGCTTCGGAGAGGCCAAAGTGTTTTACTTTTCCTTCTTTGATGAGGTCTTTTACTGCACCGGCAACGTCTTCAATTGGAACATCCGGGTCAACACGGTGCTGGTAGAGCAAATCAATTACATCTGTTTTAAGACGTTTTAATGAAGCTTCAGCTACTTCCCGGATATGTTCCGGTTTGCTGTTAAGACCTGAAGTACCAGCACCAGTTGCAAATCCAAATTTTGTAGCAATCACAACTTTATGGCGATAAGGAGCCAACGCTTCTCCAACGAGTTCTTCGTTGATGAAGGGACCATAAACTTCGGCAGTATCAAAAAAAGTTATACCACTTTCAACTGCCCGATGAATAAGTTTTATCATTTCCTTGGTATCGGCAACGATGCCATAGCCAAAGCTCATGCCCATGCAGCCAAGACCGATAGCTGATACTTCAAGGTTTCCAAGTTTGCGTTTTTGAATTTTGGTATCCATGATTATTTGTTTTAATTAACATACAAAGGTAAATATACAACTTGACAGGAAATAACTAAAATAAAACAAGAAGTTACGAAATTCGAACAATCTTGCTTTTTAGGATTTAGCGGTTTTAGCCAACTCTTTCTAAAGAAATTGAAAGATCTATTCAGTGAGCAAACTGGCAGTGGCCGAAGGTAATACCTGGGTTAAACTTGTTTGAGTGAACCATATTGAATTATGTTTTTAAAATCTCACCATTAATCTTATTTTAAATCATTTATATTCATTTTTATTGAAAATATTTATCCGTGCATTCGTTGAATACTATTCATATCTTTAATATCCCATCTTAATTTTGTTAATAGGTATATTGAACATGTATTTTAATACATACATTCCAGATTTTGCCTGATAAATTGATATTTCAGACTATAAATTACCCATTTACTCAAATAATTAACATGTAAATTTTTTTTAGGACGAGTCATCATAATATAAATCCTGTAGCCATCGGCAACGGTATGGCAATTTTTAAATCACTTGACAGAATGCAGAAATTTTCACCCATACAATCCAAGCTATATCCAAGTGGCAAAATTGTTTTGAGTTACAAACCAACTAATGATTGACAGAACAATACAACAAGCGAAAACAAAGGAAAAATAAGCACTGCTGATAACAGCAAAATATCGCGATGTGAAGGATTTTGAAGTTCCCTTAGGAAATTTAAAATCTAAATTGTACCTTTATTTAAACCAAAGCCAGAGCCAACTCGTCCGCACGCAAACGCCAATTTGCGGATTGTTAGCAGCAGCCTTGACAAACGAAAATGTAAAACTAAACAGACAATAGTATATGAAATCAGTATCACCAAACATATTTGTTACCGACATTAACCAGACAATTAGCTTTTACAAGCAATTGGGTTTTATTTTAACAATCACTGTTCCGGAAGAAGGAAATTTTATTTTTGCAATGATGACTTGCGGGAATGTGACATTTATGTTTCAAACTTTAGAGAGTTTGGGCAATGACTTACCAATCATTTCCAGACAAAACGGAGGTTCGTTACTTTTGTATATTCAAACCGATGAAATCCGAAAATTCTATGACAGGATTAAGCACAAAGTAAGAGTGGTTAAAGAACTTGAAAAAACATTTTATGGGGCAACAGAATTTTCTATTGAAGACAACAATGGCTATTTACTGACATTTGCTGAAGATGAAGAATAAGCTAAACATAAAATTGCCACTTACCGACTTTGAGAAAACAAATCTGAAAAAAAGCAAGGTCAAAATCATGGATATTTTCAACTATGCCTCTGACGAGCTGGAAGTTATATTAAACTCTACACCTGAAAGAGCAAAAGAAATATATGCATTAGCTGAGTTTCAAACCATCCCAACAATCGGACTAAAATTTGCCGAAGACTTGGTGTTTTTAGGATATTATTCTTTTGACGAATTAAAAAATAAAGACGGGGCAAAATTGACGGATGAATACGAACAGAAAAAGGGATATTGGATTGACCCGTGCGTTGAAGACCAATTCAGATTGGTAGTTAACTTTGCTAACACAAGAGACGCAACTAAAACCTGGTGGGACTTTACCGCAGAACGAAAACAATATCGTATTGAAAAAGGCTATCCGGCAAGCAGGCCGAAAAAAGCTTGGCACGAGACCATAAAAACAAGAAAGACAGCATCTAATCGAGTCGATGGCCAATGAGCTAAAAGCACAATGGTTCACCTTTCGCACTACCGGACGTAAGGGTATCGTATTCGGCGGTTCGTAGTATATCAGTAAAACCGCTCTTTACTCCGGTAATACCTTTGTCCTCGTTTTTTGGTGGCTATTCTTATACTGACCGTCAACCTGTGCAAAAACGAACAAAAAAGGCTTAGGCTAAAATATAATTTATTGAAAAACAACAATATAATAAGTACTGTTTTTATCTGAAGAATGATGTTTTTACACAAACTCATGATATCTGCCAAACAAATAAAAAGATGCATTGTCAAATAAAATTCTCTATTTTTGAATAATAGATTTCATTATAAAAAGAATTTGCAACATAAGTCAGTTTAAAAATAAATAGTATGAAAACATTCAAAACATCCAGGTATTTTCCAACTCTTCCAGAGCATATTTTCGCTGCTTTTATTGATCCTGAAAGACTTGCAAAATGGTGGGGACCTTCCGGCTTTTCCAACACTTTTAGTCAATTTCAATTTAAGATTGGAGGGAAATGGTCATTTGTAATGCACGGGCCTGATGGAAAAAACTATTCAAATGAAGCAGAATTTATTGATATTGTTCTAAATGAAAAAGTGGTTATCAGGCATCATTCTCAACCAAATTTTACGTTAACTATACAGATAACAAGTTCAGCTGAAGGTTCTTTGGTTCATTGGATTCAAGAATTTGACGATGATGAAGTCGCAAAAAGTGTTGCACATATTGTAGAACCCAGTAATGAACAAAATCTTGATAGGCTTGTGTCCGAAGTTTGTGGGATGTAACTTGTCGCTCTAAACGAAGACTGACAATCTGCACAATCACTACAGTTTATAAAAAATATCACAGACTGAATAGTTAACATTAAAATACAAGGCATGAACAGCACCAACACACATAATGAACGAATTGCAAAAATGACCTTCGCCTTGGTCTATCCGATGTATCTTGCAAAAGTGGAGAAGAAAGGTAGAACAAAAGATGAGTTGCTCCAGGTCATAGAGTGGCTGACTGGTTTCACAAACGAGAAATTGCAAGACCTAATTGAAAAAAATGTAACTTTTGAATCATTTTTTCAGAAAGCTGTAATAAACCAAAATGCACGCCTAATTACTGGGGTAATATGTGGTTATCGAGTGGAAGAAATCGAGAATCCTTTGACACAAAAAGTTAGGTATCTGGATAAGTTGGTAGATGAATTGGCGAAAGGCAGGGGTATGGATAAGATTTTGCGGAACTCATAGTGTGTTGCGAAGCTTTGTTACCATGGATGACAATCAAAGACTGAAAAGTAGTCAAAAAACAGACAATCATCTAACAAGACCGATAAAGATTAATTTAGAATTTGGCTTGCGCCTAACAATATGACTGGTAAAATTTACGACCTTGACTTTAAAGTTGGTGGTGGTTACAATATGTCACTCTTTTACAATAACAGTGAAGCAAATCTAATAAGAAAGTGTAAATGTATAAAGATATAATCCAACATGTTAGAAAGTTTATAGATTTAAGTGAAAGTGAGGTTGTGGTTTTTAATAAATATTTTGAAACACAACAATTTAAAAAGAAGGAATTTATAATACAAGAGGGTAGGGTTTGCAAACAGTTGTACTTTGTTGAAAAAGGTTGTTTGAGGATGTATTTCATAAATAAAAAAGGATTGGAGCAGATTACTCAATTTGCTTTGGATGGTTGGTGGATTTCGGATTATCAAAGTTTCATAAATTATTCAGCTTCAGATTATTATATTCAGACTATTGAAGAATCTAGAATCGTATCCATTGACAGTCAAAATCTTGATAAATTGCTATTTGAGCTTCCCAAGTTGGAGAAGTATTTTAGAATAATTATGCAAAAAGCCGTCGCTGGTGCACAACTTAGGTCGAAGTTATTGTACGAAATGTCAAAAGAAGAATTTTACATTCATTTTAGCACCTCTTTTCCGGAATTCATGCTGCGGGTACCACAATATATGATAGCCTCTTATCTCGGTCTTACCCCTGAATATGTGAGTGAATTAAGAAAAAAACTTCAATAGAAATATTTCTTAAACTGGTTTAATCTTTTTCTTGTTTAGCTTGCATAATTTTGTATTGTAATTATTAATCTAAAATTTATAATTTATGGAGACAAAGGAAGTATTATTAAACGCGATGAAAGCTTTTGGAGAACCCATAAATGCTGGTAAAATTGCAGAATTAACAGGTTTAGATAGAAAATTGGTCGATAAAACAATGGAAATACTGAAAAAGGAAGGAACTATTGTTTCGCCTAAAAGGTGCTACTGGCAGCCTAAATAAGTAATAATATCAAATTAATAAAAATAAAATGGACAGCAATAAAAAATTATCGGAAAAATTCCACGAAGTTCTGCAACATGAAGGTGTTGTATCTATTATGTCATGGGGTGTTGAACCTCATTTGGTAAATACTTGGAATTCCTACTTGGTGGTAACTGATGATGAGCGAATTTTGATTCCTGCCTACGGTTTTCGGAAGACTCAAAAAAACGTTGAAATAAACAATAAGGTTAAAATAACTTTAGGCAGTAAAAATGTTTTAGGTTATAAAGACTATCCCGGCACGGGTTTCCTTGTCGATGGTGCTGCCAGTTATATCGAATCGGGCGAAGAATATGACATGATGAAAAGTAAATTTTCTTTTCTAACTAGGGTGTTAGAAATAACGGTGGATAAAGCAATGCAAATGTTATAGTGAAAATTTTACTTGATGAAATTCTTAAATTAGTTTGTGTAGATAAAAAACTGCACAAACTTTTTTTTTAATTCCCTCTTAAATACTAATTTTAGACTCAATTAAAAAAAACTGTGGTAAACATTGAAGCTGACCATTTGCTTTTTCATCGGTTTCGAGGGCTTAAAACCTCAGTGCAAGGATAAACTGCAAGTATTCATTTATGTTAGGGGCAAGGCGGACAAAAGCCAAGGTTCGTAGATAAAATTAAATAATTTGAAAATATGAAACAAACTGAAAAAATCGCCGAAAATAAAAATTACACAGCTATAAATATTGGTAGTTTGGAAGATTTAAAATCTTATTCTTTAATTCACCCTAAAACAGGATTAGAAGTTAACGGAAAATTGTTTTTAAAAGAACCAACGAAAGCAACTGGAACGGAGATTTCATTTACAACGTTACCCCCTAAAACAGAATTGGGATATTTCCACATTCATAATAAAGATGAAGAAACATACATTATAATCAAAGGCTTGGGTTATTATCAAGTAGATAATGATTGCTTTCCAATTCGAGCAGGAAGCGTAATAAGAGTTGCTCCAGAAGGAGTGAGAAGTTTATGCAATACTTCTGAAGAAGATATGGTTTACATTTGTATACAAGCAAAAATAGATTCTTTGGAAGAATATACCACCAATGATGGAAAGCGAATAGAATGCAATTCTAAGTTGAAAGATTTTTTATAAAAACCTGCACCCTTGAAAAACAGGTTTACCCAGATTCAAACTGAAATATTGGGTTGGTGGAAATCCAAGCTTCTCAATTATTTGCTTTGGAAAGGAGGCAATTTAATCATTCCTATATTTCAATGGATTTATTTGAATCTGTTTTTTTAAGAAATTGTTGAAATGAGTTACTTCAGTATTTTCAACTATTTTTACAATCTCACAATCGACACAATTATAGTCACGTCAACCTATAATTATGTGATTTTCAATCTTAATAACTCTGCTAATAGTCCTAATCAGGCTCAACCGAAACAAACCTAGCAATATTCCTCGACATTTCAATACGGTTATAAATCGATTGCATGATTTTTTCGTAAAGCTTGTTTTTTAGCACTTTGTCTTCAATTTTATAATCGATATTCGGATTGTCGTTTACTTCAATCAAATATACTTTTTTATTGAGCTCTTTTAAATCTACGCCATAAAGTCCATCTCCCATTAAGCCGGCAGCTTTAACTGCAGTTTTTAATACTTTGTCAGGTACAGCATCAATTGGCAATGTTTCAAATGTGCCAGTAGTTTCATCGGGTGTGCCATCCCATTTGTATATTTGCCAATGTCCTTTTGCCATATAATATTTACAAGCAAAAAGAGGTTTTTGATCCAGTACACCAATTCTCCAATCGTAATCTGACGGTAGAAACTGCTGTGCAATTATTAAATCTGATTTTTTAAATAATTGTGAAGTTACCTTTTGTAATTGTTCTTTATTATCCACTTTAATAACCCCTTTTGAAAACGAACTGTCAGGTTCTTTTAAAACCAGTGGAAAATCAGCTCCTTTTATTTGTAACATGTTCGAAACCCCTTTGCACAAAACCCAAGTTGCCGGGGTTAGAATCCCATTTTGTTTTAATCGTTCGTTAAGGTATATTTTATTTGAACAGCGCAAAATAGACCATGGATCATCAATTACCACAAGTCCTTCGGCGTATGCCATTCTTGAAAATTGATAAGTATAATCATTTACGTTAGTAGTTTCTCTAATAAAAAGTGCATCAAACTCAGCAATTTTATCAAAATCATCATGGGTAATAAACTCGGTATGGAAACCAATTTTTTCAGCTGCTATTTTAAAATTTTTCAATGCCAATGGACATGAAGGTGGATGTTGTTCATTAGGTTTAATTAAAATAGCCAAATCGTATTTGTAATTTTTTAGGCGGTGTCTGTTAAAACGTTTTTTAGCAAGGCACTTTTGAGCATAAACCTGAACTTCTTCAAGATTCTCCTGTTTAATTTTATTATAACTAACCGGAAGCACTTTATGTATCATCCAGTGGTCAGTTTTTCTAAATTCTACCTGAAGTAAAGGTGCTTCAAATAAAAGATAAAGTTGATGTCCTATTTGCTGATATTCGCTTTCAAGAGTTTGCCCAAAATAGATGTTGATAATTTGTGATTTGCCTTCGTGTTTTTTAAAAGTTTTGAATATCAAGTCGTCAATATCATCTGCAATTGAACGGATAAGTTCAACATCCTTAAAATCTCGAATAGTTGTAACGTTTGGAATAGCCCTGTGCTCCCTTGCTGATGCAAGTAGTGACACATAATATCCCATGGTTTGATATTTATAGGAATTACAAAGATTGAAAACCCGTATATTTTTATTGGTATGAAAATCATTGCCTGCAAGATATTTTTTTGCCGAAACAACTTGCACTCCTTCAATATCGATGGTCCAGTTTTTAAGCCTGTCAACAACAATAAGGTTTGTAATGCCATTTTTAACACCCATTCCTGGAACTTCAAAAAGCATTCTGTAAGCATCTTCGCCTTTACAATAATAATCTTTTAAGTATTCAATTTTCTGAAAACCTGAATTTTCATACCATTTAATTAATTTGTGGTTCGAAGCACTGGCCTCAAGGGTTACTTTCCCATAACTTTGGGCTAAGGCGTAATTGCAAGTGTGGTTCAATAATCTTATTCCAACTCCAAGACCCTGATAATCTGGTAATACTCCAATCGAATAAATTCTTAATGATTTTTTATGCTGATGTAAGATAACAGTGCCAACGACTATATTTTTTCTGCCTTTTTTAACTTCGGCCACCCAAACTATTTGAGAAGGACTATTTAAACTGAGTCGTATTTTGCGTCGGGAACTTTGTTGAAAAGATGGAAAAGAAGCCTTTTCGATTTTTTCTAATACATTTAAATCGCTATCGATTGATAGTCTGATGCTTATATTCATTTTTATTGATTAGGTATCTTTGCAAAAATAATCTTTTTAATAAGTAACAAAGCATTATTATAAATTCTTTTGATGTATGTTAGTCAAAATGCAGAAAGTTCTTGATTTCAAGTCTGTAAAAGTTAGATATATTGCATTTTAACAGGCTTAGGCTATATTTGATTCTTTGAATTTTTGATAAAATAGTAAATCGCAATGTTAAACCAGAAATTCTTGGTTGGCATTTGGTATGCATATGAATGTCATATTAATAAGTCAGTTAATGTAAAAAAAAACGTAATTGTTGATAATAGAAATAGATTGCGGATGTCTGTAATATAAAGAAATCTAAATTGAATATATTCATTTTACACGATTACAAAACAGATAAAAAAACGCTTGAGGAATTGATTTGTTATTATCGTTTCTACATTAAAAATAAATTAAGGTAATCTTGTATGAGAAAAAAATATGCTATTTTTACTTAACATTAATCCATTAAACTTTGAAATATGTTGTATGATAGGTCTTAGGGCATTGTTGATGATTATTGTTATATACTAAACATTAAAAAAACACTTAATTGTTTCTAAAAATTAAATCATTTACTTATGAAAATACCAATTAATCGATTACCTGCTTTGCTAATTTTCTCTATAATAATGATAGGAAATGTTGCTTATGCTCAATCTGATTTGCGCAATGACTCAACTTTTTTTTTATCGAAAAGAACAGAAATTGAAAATATACTTGAAAGTGCTGGAATCTCTCAATTTTATCAATTGGCAAATATTGAAGTTGATCGAGATAAATTGATAATTAATTTCAATTCGGTTCAAACAACAGCTGATTCTGCTATTATTGCCTGGCGCTTATTGCAGACAAAATATGATTCAATTCCTGAATATAGAGTTGCAAAAAATCTTTTTAAAACACTTGCATTTGAAATGGAAGTTGGCAAAGATTCACTTGAACTGCATTTAGGTGTAAATGTTAAGGATTTTAAAATTGATATAAATTACGATCTTGAAAATGGAATTATAATAAAAGAGGGATTTAAAGCTCCCAAACGAACATTTAAATCGATTATCATTAAGTTTGATGACTTGTCAATTCCAAAGCAGACTTCCAAAACAAATAATGATGCATTAACGATTAAAGAAATACGAAAACTTATTAGTGACTATCTTAAAAATCATTTTCAAACCAAAGGTACTTTCTTTTACGATTCTCAAATGGATATTTTAAAAGAGAATTCAAGTGAACTTACTTTTGAGGTGAGCAAATTAAGTAAAGAAATAATTAGTGACCGTAACTATTTTGAATTTATAAGAATCGAAATCAAAATTCAGAAAAACGAGAAAGATTATGAAGTCAAATACCAGATTCAAGGAAAATATGGCAGTGGGATAGGTTTTGCACCTCGACGAAGTGAATATCGAAATATGGAACCCGAATTTTCTGATTACTTAAACAGATATGAAGAAACACTGGCAGAGCAAATTAATGAATTATTAACACGATAGAATATGAATGAATCAGTTTTAAGAAATAGAATCAGTAAGTTTATTCTTATATCCAACGGGATATTATTTATAAGCATTATTACGCTTTATCTTTTTTCAGGTTTTCTTCCTGATGAATTTACAGTTCTAATCGCATTAATTTCGCCGGTTACAGCAGTTTATATTGGCGCGTTAGTCAAATATGCCGTTGAAAATAAAAATGTGATTGAAAATGAGTTTAACGACAGGCCTGTAAATCAGTTATATGTTACTATATCATACTGGTCCATACCCTTTCATTTTGTTTCAATTTTTCTTATTATAAACTTAAAAGCATTTAATCTAATTACATTCGACGATTTAAAAATAGGTTTTAGTATCGTTGAAACTTTCTTTGGTGTTTATGTTGGATATATTGTTTCGTCATTGTTTAAAGTTGACGAAAAGAGAAAAATGGAAGAAAAGGTTTAAGACGCTTTCGCGATTTTATAATACAAACGCCTAAAATTAATTTATAATTAGTTTTAGGCGTTTTTTTAATCGATTTTTAATAATCTGATTTTTAAACTCGGGTCATTTTCCTTGGTTTCAGCATATTCTCTGGTTTTAGAAAACTATCAAGTTCTTCCTTCGACATCAAATTCTTTTCAAGGACAAGATTGTATACACTGGCATTTTTTTCCAGCGCTTCTTTGGCAATCATAGTTGCAGCTTCGTAACCAATAAGAGGAACAAGTGCGGTAACTAAGCCAATACTGTTCATTACCAGTTCCTTGCATCGATCTTCATTTGCAGTAATACCAACAATGCATCTTTGACGTAAAGTATCCATACCATTAATAAGCATTTCCATTGATTCGAGTATGCTTTGAACAATAACAGGTTCCATAACGTTTAACTCAAGTTGCCCTGCTTCGGCTGCAAGAGAAACTGTTAAATCATTTCCAATTACTTTAAAGGCAATTTGGTTAACCACTTCGGGAATAACCGGATTAACTTTGCCTGGCATTATTGATGATCCAGGCTGCATAGGTGGTAAATTAATCTCATTTATGCCAGTTCTAGGTCCTGACGAAAGTAACCTAAGATCATTCGAAATTTTAGATAACTTTATTGCCAATCTTTTTAAAGCCGATGAATACATTATAAATGATCCTGTGTCCTGGGTTGCCTCAACCAGATTCCGAGCACTAACAATGTCAAGACCAGTTACTTCTCTTAAATATCCGGTAACAATTCTCGTATAATCCGGATCTGAATTAATTCCGGTTCCAATGGCTGTTGCGCCCATGTTAACTTCCAGAAAAAGATTCGAATTTTGGGTCAATCTTTCGGTATCTTCTTCCAGAGTAGTTGCTGCGGCTTCAAAAGCTTGTCCCAAAGTCATTGGCACTGCATCCTGAAGCTGCGTTCTACCCATTTTTATGATATGTGAAAATTCAGTGGCTTTAACTCTAAATGCAGCAACCAAATCCATTAAGGTCTTGACCAACTTTTTGTTCCGCTTTAGAAGTGCTATTTTAATTGCGGTTGGATAAGCGTCATTGGTTGATTGCGAAAGATTTACATGGTTGTTGGGATGGCAATATTCGTAGTCACCTTTTTTATGACCCAAAATTTGTAACGCAATATTTGCAATTACTTCATTTGCGTTCATATTAGTGGAAGTTCCGGCACCACCTTGAATCATATCTACTACAAAACATTTGTGATAACGGCCGTTCATGATATCCATACAAGCTTCCTGAATTGCTCCTGAAATATCTTCGTCAATTAAACCCAATTCGAAGTTTGCCATGGCAGCAGCCTTTTTTACCATTGCAAAAGCATTAACCAAATCAGGATAAAAGCTAATTGGAACACCGGTAATATCAAAATTCTCAAGGGCACGTAATGTTTGGATTCCATAATTAACTTCGTTAGGAACATCTTTCTCACCCAACAAATCGTGTTCTTTCCTGGTTTCGCCAGATAGATATTGGGTTCCCATATTTACAAACCTGGTGTTGGAATTACGCATACGCTGCGATATCACTTTTGTAAGCCGTATGCTGATTTTTAATCCAAGTGCAGGATTTTCAGTAAAAATAACATTAATATCATTTCTACTTAAAGAAAATACAGTACAGGCAGTAACCGTTCTTGCCGAAGTTGAATGAGGGCTGTCATCGACAAAAGCCCCCTCACCAATCATTTCGCCCATTGAAAAATAGGCTAACCTTTTTTGCTCACTTTGAGGTGTCTTTTTTAATAATTCAACATCTCCGGCGTATAGAATGTATACTGCTTCACGATTTTTATTCTCTTTAAATAAGAAAATGCCAGAATTGTAATTCTGTACAATCATTTTTTCGGCCAATTGCTTTATTTCTGATTCATCAAGTTCCTTGAAAAAATCAATTTTTACTATAAAATTAGCTATCTCCTTAAATTCCATTGTCTTATAGATATGTGTTATTATAAAAATACTATTTTGTTATAAATTGAAAGGACTCAAAATTAAGCCTGATTTACTTCATTTGCAAGGATTAATTACTATATTTGCAAAGAACCGATTACATTTAGTGAAATGGATATATTTTTAAATGCATTGCAATACACAATCCCTTCAATAGTAGCACTTGCTGCAGCACTATTAGTGGTTAAAGCTTTTATTGATAAGGAAATTCAAGGCCAACGACATGAGTATGTTTTAAAAAATCAAAGAACTATAACTCCCATTCGTTTACAAGCCTACGAAAGAATTATTATGCTTCTTGAAAGAGTTAGTCCGGCTAATTTAATTTCGCGTGTTCAGGAATCGGGTATGACCGCAAAGCAGCTCCAAATTCAGCTTTTGCAGCAAATCCGTGCAGAATTTGATCATAACATCAGTCAGCAGATATATGTAACCGATGAAACCTGGGAAATGGTCAGAAGTTCAAAGGAGAACCTGGTTAAACTTATCAATGTGGCCTCCAGGGATATGCAACCGAATGCAACCGCTTTTGATTTAAGTGCTGCCATATTAAATGTTTATTTGAAAGTAGAAAATCCTCCGATTGAAATGGCTATTAAAAAAATTAAGGAAGAATTTTTCAATAATTTTATCAAGTAAATAAAAGGTTTTTCTATATTTAATGAAGAAAATAGGGCACATTTAAATTCTTTGAATTAACACTTGATTATTGTGATTTGATAACTTCTATGTTTTAAAATCCTGAAGCTAATTTATTTTGAAAAAAACAGCATTTAACTTAAACATGCAGGAACTTTTTTTCTTTTTTATCCTGATATTGGTAACGATAGGTTTTTTTTCTGTGATAAAGCCTTTTTTGGTTGATGTTTTTATGTCCATTGTACTCACCATATTATTTAAAAAACCATTTGTCTATCTAACCAGAAAATTCAAAGGCAATAAAATGAAAGCTAGCACTATAACTATTATTCTGGTTGTTTTTATCATCATAATTCCTTTGTCTTTTATAGGAATTATGATGACTAAAGAAGTAGGACAGGGTTATGATTTAATTAAAAACAATTGGATAGATATTAAAGGCTATATTGAACAAATTCCACAAAGACTTTCTTCAAATCCGCATTTTAAAAGCTTAATAGACAATATTGACTGGGAAAAAATTGCAGACAATGCCAATAAAACAATTGGAATTATTGCTCAATTTATGCTTGGTTTGGTACAACAGACGTTCATTAATGTTGGGTTAATGTTTGTGCATTTTTTTATTGTATTATTTTTAATGTACTATTTGTTAATTGATGGGCATCTATTGGCTGAGCGCATTCAGTATTTGATTCCATTGAAGGATTCAGATGAGATTGAACTTTACGCCAAGCTTGAAAAAGTAGCTAATGCAATTGTGTTCAATACTTTGATGATTGGTTTTATTGAAGGTGCATATGGTGGGATTTTATTTGCCATATTAGGCGTTCCATCTCCTTTTTTCTGGGGAATGATGATGACTTTTCTTTCTATAATTCCAGTTGTTGGAGCAAATTCGATTCTAGTGCCGATGGCTGTTTACCAAATTCTTACAGGAAATATTGCAACTGGCGTTATTATAATTATTATTGGCGCCGGAGCTATAGTAATAAATCAAAACATAATTCGTCCCAGGTTGGACGGCAATAAAAGTGGAATGCACCCAGCCATTATGTTTTTGTCAAGTATGGGAGGTCTTATTTTGTTTGGTGTGATTGGTTTTATAGCTGGCCCATTGATTACAGGACTTTTTCTGGTAATGTGGGATTTGTTTGGCGAAAAGTATAAGCAAAGCCTCCGGAATTTCAATAAAGGCCAACAATAAAGGATGAAAAAAAAGCAATTCTGATGAAGAATCGCTTTAATTGAATTTCATAAAGAAAAATTAATTATTTAGATATTCACTCTTGGTGCGTTCTTCCAAATAATAAATGTCATATAGAATTGCTTCCTTGTCGTGGTTTCCGATATGAAGAACTTTTCCGATTTTTCGGCCAATTTTTGCCGATTTCTTTATAATTTCTGCCTTTTTCATAATTTCAAATTCCCGAACCTGATCTTTTAATAAGTAATATTCTTCTTCGATATCTGCAATTGTGTCGGAAGTAAATGTAATAACAAGCTGGTGTGGTTTTTTATAATCGAGGCTATCGAAAGATACTTCTTTGATTGGGATTGTGTTTTCAACTTCACCATCAAACACTATTTTAAATTTAGCTTCGTCAAGTTTGGTGTAAATTTTAACACCTGCCTGACCCCAAAGTCCAAATCCTGTACATGTATAGAGGAATAAAATAAATATTTTCTTCATGGTTGTCTGTTTTAATTATTGTTGTATTATATTAATGAAAGGCATTGATAATTATAATTTTATGAACTAAAAATATTTCACTGTTTTAACAAACTTTTTATGGTTACTTTATTCATTGAAATATCATTAATGTGAAAATACAAAATTCAAAATTTTATTTAATTAGAAGCTCTTTTTTATTGATTTCCCTGTGCTTTTTTCAAAATTACGCAAATCAAGATTGGACTTTAAAACCCAATATCCATCTTTAAACTGAATGCCATCCTGCGATAAATCAGGACCATAATACATGTATTGCCCTGTAAAATTTGGTTGTGATGGTGACAGATGATCCCAAACAATGATATCCAATTTTTCATCATACTTCAACATCATTTTTGCCTGTTCTGAATATTCGAAAATTAACCTGTTTTGTGTTTTTTCATCTGCTTTAAAAATCGGTGGACCAAAAACCAATTTGTTGTCTTCGAAATAAAGAATTTCAACAAGTTTTTTATTGGTAAAATTGTCATTTCCATCCCATCCCAATAAAGTATAATAAGTTTTTTTACCCGATTTTGTGGTCAATATTTTATAATACAAAGCTCCGTACCAATTTTTTTCGGAACATATTGCATGTTCAGGATTTTGGATTGTTTTAGATTGATCGATCAACTCATAAAGCTTCATTTTTTTTTTGCTTTTATCAAGCTGCTGTACAAATCCAAAATATTGAAATTCGCCATTTTGTAATGGTAAATTCCAATTAATTATTTTTACAAAACCATCGGCAGAGCTGAGTTTTGAAATATTTTTAAGATTGTCAAACGCATAGCCAAAGGAATTCAGATTTTCTAAAACTTCTTTAAATAATATTACAATCTGTTTGTTCATTTCCATCTTTACAGAATCCTGTGGTGAGGAAATCAACCTTGTAAATTGATTTTGAATGCTGTCTTCATATTGTTCCAAAGTCAATTTTGGCTGCGCATTTCCTATTTGCAAGAATATGCAACTAAGTAGGATATTTAGAAAAATAATTTTCATACTATAAGCTTTTTATTTTTTACTTTTAGATTAGACAACATAAACACATAGATCCAGAATATTCTTGTAAAATAACATAAAATAGTTAATCGGTCATCGGAGACTATTGAAAACGTACAAGTCAGTTAATAAGTATATAGAAAAATTGAAAACTATCTTTAAAATTTATTCATTGAAATCAGAGTTGTCCATTTTGATTCTATTCGTCAAGTCTTCAATTTTTTCAATGGCAGATTTAGAATCAGAACTAAGATTCCCAGTTTTAAACTGACTGTTGATTTCTTCGAGATCCGCCCTGACTTCTTCGCTGATTTCAAATTCTTCATAAACTTCTTTTGCCTCATTTTTAAGTATGTCCAGTTGATATGTTTCTTCAACGGGACTTTCTATGTTTTCGGGATTTGTTTTCATTTGTTCAAGCCGTATACTATGCTTTTCAAGTGCTTCGAGTTTTGCCTTTGATGATTTATCAGCATCATTTCTTTTTTTAATGGCGAGCATTTTAATTTTATTTTGCTTGTATTTATCAATCAGTGAATTATATAGCGTAATCTTTACTTCTCTTAATTTAATTTGTTCAAAATAGGAGCTGATTATCTCGTCACATTTTATAACAACCTTATAACCTATGGATTTATTTTCGGTAAGTGATTTGATTTCAGTATACTTTTCTAATTCTTCGTACCAAAATTCTTTTGGTACAATATAAGTATCTCTTATGGCTTCACTTGCCCATTTTTTGATTTGGTCCATTTCATCTCCAGCCTTTTTTATTCCGCTATTGCATTGATTGATAGAAGCATCAAGTTTTAATAACAATTCACTTTCTTTCGATTCATGAATTATTTCCTGATCCTTTTTCTTTTCAAAAACTTTCTTTAACCAGCTCATTTTGCCCAATTTAAATTATGAAATCACTTTATGCCGCGCATTTTCTTTATGGATTCGTATGCTTCGTTTATTTCAAGGAATTTCGTCTTGGCTTCTTTTTTAAATTGATCACTTTTGTCCAAGATTACATCAGGATGATACTTTTTTACCAAATCGCGATATGTTTTTTTTATTTCTTCGTTGGATGCTGAATTTTCAAGACCCATAATGATGAATGGATTATAGGTTGGTATGAAAAATTGATTAAGAAACTGATATCCTTTCCCGTGGTAGTTTTGTTGATTATGTGTGTTTTGATTATCCCAAAATGCACCTTTTATATTGTTATTCCTCAAATAATTTGATTTGATGATATTGTAACGTTTTTTTCCTATATGAAGAAAATTGGCAATTTTTTGTATTGTCACTTCCTCTTCAATGCAAAATTCGCCATTGGAAATTATTATTGCGAATAGTTGAGAAACAACACCAATTCGCTCAGAATATGACATTTTAGACAAAGGTGCACAAATGGTATGCAAATTTTCATTATCCTTATAATTTAGTTTGACAAATTTTTCTGCAGCATTTCCAATTTCTTCGCCAAACTCTTTAGTCATGTATTTTTTTAATTTTCCTATTTCTATTTCGGTAACTTTTCCATCTGCAGCAAACAACTTCATGGATAGTTGAATAAATGCCATTCCCAGTGGCCCTGTTATTAAATAAATTTTTAACCGGGGATTTGCAAACTCATATATAATACTTGAGCCAACTGAAATGCCGAGTATATAGGCCATAGACATAATTCCAATAATATTTATAATATTTACCGATAAAATAATTCCGGTTATAAGTGCGATAAACGAGAATATCGCACCAGAAATCAATACTGCGGTATTATTGAATTTATACAAAAGAGAAAATTTATATCATTAAAATAATAATTCTAATTTCATGAATTAATTACAAATTAAGAACAAAAAATGTTTTTTTAAGTATTATTTGCCTGTTTTCTGGTATTTCTGGATAAAAGAAAGTCAAAATTTTTATATGTAAATTTTCGTTGGTAATTTCGTATTGATTTACTTGTCATTTAAACTAATTCCTATGGCTCAATTTAAAAATAATGTTGGTGAAAAAATTTTGTATCTTGCAAAAAAATACAGAAACCAAAATTATGAAAATAATTGATCAGATAAAGGAATTATACAAAAGTTTAGACCAAAAACAAAAGCAGGATTTATTATC
>JANYKN010000050.1 GCA_025361565.1 Bacteroidota bacterium
GATAATAAATCCTGCTTTTGTTTTTGGTCTAAACTTTTGTATAATTCCTTTATCTGATCAATTATTTTCATAATTTTGGTTTCTGTATTTTTTTGCAAGATACAAAATTTTTTCACCAACATTATTTTTAAATTGAGCCAAGTTTATTGCGCCTTTTTTACTGCTCGTCAACTTAATTACCATCACTTGATCGGGGTGAGAAACAAAATATTCACGGACATAGCTTACGCCATCTGCTTCATAGCTCACTTTAGAAATGGCATTTTCAATATTTAGTTCCCGATAATAATTCTGAGCTTCACCTTGCTGAGTCATATTGATAAACATGGTGCCAAGTGGAGCATAGGATTGAGAGAACGAGCCTTGTACTTTTTTATTGAGGGTTTCTGCAAGCTGATAGTTTTCATTTTTTAAGGCTTCGCGGATGGCTGGGATATTTTTATAAGCTTCGGGGTTCATATTGGAATTAACGGGTTCACCTGACCAAAGCGTGGCATCATTCAAATAGATTTTATCGGAATTTACCCCACCAAAAACTGACGCACCCATTGTTCCATTACCCAGCACCAGGCTTTCCTCGAAGAACTGGGCTGGTTTATTGTACCAGAGAATATGGTTTGATTGAGCCAGTGATTTGCCACTTACTGCAAAAATGATTAATAATAAAATGAGCACTAATTTATTTTTCATCTGTATATTTTTGATTGTTCATGCTAAAACTCAATTTTCACTTATCCAAACCGCAACACCAGCGGGTTCCAAATCAGAATCACCAATGATAAATTTGGATTTACCATCTGTTTTTATCTGATAGTTCGACGATGAATAATTTACAGCCACCATAAAACCATCTCGCCACGATACAAAAACACCTTCGGGATAATCTTCGGTTTGAATATTATTGGAAGCGTACATTTGTTTTATGATTTCCTTTTCGAGTTTTCCATCTTGCGTGTCCACTCCAATATACCATACAGTGCCATTTCCAATTTTATTCTGAAGACAACACGCAGAACCTTTATAAAATTGGTCGACATATTTTGCGATTATGTTGGATTTGTCAATAGGCTCAATTTGTTCGCCCCATGTAACCCAATTATAGGTTTTGCCGTTCATTTCAATTTGTCCAGGTTTTGAAGCTGGCAACATATCTATTGACATGATTTTTCCACCAATCAAATCGTTCATAATCCCTGCCATATTGCTTTCCCAAAGATGGGCATTTTTATCTTTGGCTCCTGTGCGGCACGAAATAATCAGGTTTCCGCCTTGGATTACATAATCTTTCCACTTTTTCAGCAAAGCAGAATCAACCATTTGATATGCAGGCACAACCAGAAATTTATATTGATTAAAATCTTCATTTTCACTGATAAAATCAACAGGTGCGCCAAGCGATTTTAAAATCCGATGGTATTTATGCAAGTGCGACCAGGTATCCCAATGATAAGTTTGCTTTTGTCGTTCTAAGTTCCAATAATTATCGAGAGACCAGAGTATGGCAGCTTTTCGTCTTTCAATATTTGAAGGTATTTTACTTTCAGCATTATAATTTTTCCTGAGTAATTCCATTTCTTTGATGGTCTGCACATATTCTTTTCCTCCGGGTGATAAAGTAACTCCATCGGTTGTCATGATTCCTGCATGAAACTGCTCCGCGCCATACAAAATCTGCCTGTAACGATAAGAACAGGCAAAAGAACAGCCTTCGCCAAAACAATGATAAAGCCACATGCGCACCGCACCTGGTAACAAAAGTGGATTGTAGCCTCCCCAATTTACCTGGCCGGGCTGTAACTCCATTATTCCCGTTATTTTTTTTAATGATTTGTAATAATCGTTGGCAAACATTAAAATATTGGGATCACCCATCCGAAAGCCTGATTCACCTAGATTATCAGAACCGTAGTTGGGATAAGCTGTATAGCTTGCAAAATCAAGTACTTTGGCTTTTGAAGGATCAGCTCCAGTTCCTTTTGCAACATAGTTTGTAGTGATGAATTGGTTTTTATCAATATATTTCCGTAACTCATTTGCTTGCATATCAAGGAATTCAGCTTGGATATCTGCCGAAAACCTTTTAAAATCAAGCAATGCCGTTGGATTGCATCCCCACCAACCTACTGCTGAGGCATTTGGGATTTTTATCTGTTCGAAATTTGAATAGATTTGTCCCCAAAACCTGTTTCCCCATGCAAAATTGAATGAATCAATGGTTTTGTATTTATTCTTTAACCATTTTCGGAAGGCTAGCTGTGCCGATGGACAATAATCTTCCTTGGCTTCGGGTTCATTGTCTACCTGCCAACCAATTACGTTTTTGTTTGAACCAAAATGTCTAGCCATTTCCGTAACTATTTTTTTTGAAAGTTTGATGACAATTGGATTTGATAGGGACATATTTGCCCTTGTTCCATGCTCTTCGCGCTGATAAGCAGCATCCATTACATAAATATCGGGATATTTAATGCCCAACCAAACTGGTGGACAAGGAGTTGGCGTGCATAAAACTACTTTTAAGTTATATTTTGAAGCCAGATCAATCACTTTATCCAACCATTTAAAATCATAAACGCCTTCGGAAGTTTCAAGCATGGCCCAGGAAAATTCAGCCATATGGATAAATTTAAACCCTTGGTTAGAAATGTTTTGAATATCCCTTTCCCATTGCGAAGGCTCCCAGTGTTCGGGATAATAATAAATCCCAAAAGTCATTAAATCTTCTTTTGGAAAGAAATTCTGGCTGAAGGAGTTAAGGGATATTAGCAAAAATGCGATGGCAATTATTTTTTTTAAAATGTTCATGTTTTTTATTTTTGGGTGTACGACAAAATTCTCATTTCATAATCCAATTATAAAATTCTGTTTTACTAAAACTAATTTCATTAATTATGAAGCGAGCGTTAGTTGATCTACTCCCCCTTGGTGAAGCAAGGCCGTCAAGCTTATTGTCATAAGTTTCTGATATTGAGTGTATAGTGCTATTTTTAACCCCATTCCTTTGGAGAATAGGGTTCTTTGTTGTATTTTTGCCCATATCAAAGAACTTTAAATTATTAATATTCAGTGAGATAGCATTAGTCTGGTGTCTCGCTGTTTTCTTATCAAATATAATCATAATTATTTGATTTATAGTAATTTAATAGCATTATTTCCATTAATCCCATCTTGTTTTTCTTTTTCTCCAACCAATGATGTGAATCAAATAGTTTGGATATTTGTTCAATCCATTGTATCAATTTTTTACAATTGTTTATTAAGATGTGACACAGTTCACTGCTGTTTTCTTTAAGAGTTTTAAAACATTTGTTTATACTTATTAACTTTCCGGTTTTATTATATAATCGTGATCTTTTGTGCATGAAGATGTCCCAATTGATAAGAATTAGTAACAGCCTAACATTCAGTAAGCATATTAATCGCTCATACTTCATTTTTTCGTTATTGTCAATCCCAAATATCGATTTCCAAGCCTTGAATACTAATTCTATCTGCCATCTCATTTTATAGATCTTGGAAATGACCCCTGCTTTTAAATTATTTTTTGGGATATTGGTGATAAACAGGTTAAACCGAACCTTTTCTTTATATTCATCACTTGTATTGTGCCCTTTCCTTTTATTGTAGGCGTTAGTTTTGTGTAACCTCTTATTGACTTCTTCTTCTGGTATTAATTCTACAATTAACCGAACTGGAAATTTATCCTTCTTCCCAATGAATACTTGCTTTTCAAGTCTTTGGATCCTGTATTTTGACATTAATTTATAGAGCCTGCCAAAATCCAATTCAACTAGTTTATCCTCTTTTTTTTCATATACCGCAAGGCTGGTGTTTAGCCTTGAAATAAAATATGCCCCGATGTTGTGCATTATCATAAAACAAGAAAGAATTGAATAGCCCAAATCACGTATAATCAAATCTCCTTTCCTGACTTTTGTTATCGTTTCAGATGTATCTGTTGAATCGGGTCGATTAGCTGCTGTTATATTCAAATCATTTACACCGCCGGCTTTTATATCAAATTCATATTGAATACAGACCCCTGCCTTGGATGCATTTCCGCCAAAACCAGGCAGTTGTTTTGCAAGTTTCTCACAGACATCAAATTTTGTTGAGTCTTTAACCAATACGCGATTGAATAATTTAAACCACCCACAATCAATTGAATGCATGATTTGATGTGAAAGTGCCTCTCCTATAAGTGCCTGAACATATTTTATAGCTTCTTCTGTATAACGGCTACTAATTCCCTGCTTGGATATTTTAACCTTATACTTTTTGTTAACATTGATAGCTATCGAATTCAGGCTCTTGGTCTTGTCGGAACAAGCATCATAAAACAAACTTTCAAGGAACATGATTGGTGAAAACTTTGATATCCTTTTACAGAATCCTGTTTCGTTGGCTTTCACCCTTAAATGGTTTTCATTAAATACTGCCTTTAACTTGTTTTTTATTTTTTTTAAATAGGAATCAAGTACACCCCTATATTATACTTACTTTTTATTCTCTTAATTCCCTCAATTTTATAACCTTATACCATGTTAGCTTGACGGCCATGCTTCGCCAAGGGGGAATTCGTTTTTAAAGGCATTGTCGGGTTTTTATTTTCCATCCTAATTTCTGCAAGATTAACTACTAAAAAAAGGAATTTTATCGTATGCACTCATAAATCCGATCTTGAAAGATTTATTTAATTTATTCAATCTTCCAATCCCCTTGTAACCTAATATCATCTGATGAAGCTCCAACACCAATCATAATTGAGTTTTTTTCCAATACATATTGCTTAAGTCCTGCATCCCAATATTTTAAATATTTGTAATCAATTGGGATTTCAATTCTAATGGTTTCTCCTTTTTTTATTGACCTTCGAGCAAATCCCTTTAATTCTTTTACAGGACGTTCAACCACAGAATTTTTATGCGATATATATAATTGGGTTACTTCATCACCATCAAAATTTCCATTGTTTTTAACATTAAAACTAACCATTATTTTATCCGTCAAGGAATTAATATTGAGATTTGAATAAAAGAAATTTGTATAGCTAAGCCCAAAACCAAAAGGATAAAGCGAATTGTTTTTAGGGTACATATAAGTTCTTCCATTTCGGATACTGTAGTCGAGTAAAAGCGGCAATACGGAATCCGAAACAGGCCAGGTTTGTACCAGTCTACCTGATGGATCATAGTCACCAAATAAAACATCGGCAAGTGCATTTCCTAATTCCTGGCTATTGTGCGACATATGCAAAATCGCAGGCAAATTTTGTTGCGACCAATTTATCGCATAAGGGAAACTGCTGATTAACACCAACATGGTTTTTGGGTTTATACCATAAACTTTCTTAATACACTCTTCATCTTCAAGATTAATGGATTTTCTGTCAACAGATTCCTTTCCATAACTCGGTCTTGTAACTTTTGCCCAACCTGCATCACCTGTGGGATGATTTCCAGCGCAAACAATCACTAAATCAGCTTTTTCGATTATTTGGTAGGAAACTTGAATGTTACTATCGGGGATGAAAGTCAGTTTGGTGTTTTTATCCAATTTGCTTTTTATTCCTTGAAATGGAGTTACCAAATAAGGAGCTGAACCGCTGTACCAATCCAACAATACTTCATTGGCAAGCCTTCCGATGATTGCGATTGATTTTAATTTTTTTCGATTTAAAGGAAGAAAAGAATTCTCGTTTTTAAGCAGAACTATTGATTTTTGGGTTACTTGCCTGACAATTTTTTTGTTTTTCTCTGAATTCCATGGCTCAGGCTCATTGTTTTGACCAATTGTTGCATAAGGATTATTTTCTTTGGGATCGAGTATCCCCAGTTTTATCATTACTCTAAAATTACCCCTAATTACCTGATCAATATCTGTTTCATCAAGCATTTTTTTCTCCAAAGCTATTTTAATGGCCTCCTTAAAATCATCCAAAAACTGGTTTATTCCCGATTTTACTGCCATTGCAGCACCAATTTCCAAACTTTCGTAATATTTGTGATCCGAAATTAGTAGTTTCAGCCCGCCGCCATCGGTACAAATGATGCCATTTTGACCCCATTCATTGATAGTCAGCTCTTTCAACAAAGGATTTATCATCATCGGAATTTCATTCACTTTGTTGTAAGCAGCCATAAATGCACGCGCTCCGCCTTCTTCAATTCCCATCTGGAAAGGAAGGGCGTAATATTCGCGTAGCAAACGCTCATCGAAATTGGACGATGACCATGTTCTGGAATCCTCGTTGCTGTTGGCCAGAAAGTGTTTGATTAGGGAAGCCGCCATCCAGTATTTTTTATCTGACCCTTGAATTCCCTTGATAAAAGCAACCGACATGGTTCCATTAAAAAATGGATCTTCACCATAGCATTCTTCGGTACGCCCCCATCTAGGATCTCTTCCTAAATCGGAATTGGGTGCCCTAACAACCAGTCCGCCACGTTTATATTTAGGCGATTGAAACATATATCGCACATCGTAGCCTTCAATTTCGCCCAATAAGCGCATGGATGTGGTGTCCCAGGTTTCGGCCATTCCAATAGACTGTGGAAATGTGGTGGTGGCAATAGGATTTTGTCCACCCCAACCTCCAGGAATTCCCATCGCCAAACCATGCAATCCTTCAACATGGCCTGTTCCTTCAATTCCAAGTCTTGGAACAGAAGGATTGGTGCTAAGGCAGTTAATTTTTTCTTCAAGTGTTAAAAGTGACAAAATGTTATCAATGCGTTTTTCAGTGTCGAGATTTGGATCATTAAAGGGATAATTTTGTGCTAAAACACAATGAATTTGAAAAATGCATAAGCTGATAATAACAAAGATTCGTTTCATTTATTAAGTTGATTGATAAGGATCTGAATATTTAAAAAGGGAAACTTATCAATTGATAAATTTCCCCACAATAAAACGAATTATTGAAATAGTATTAGCCCAAGTTTTTGTTTATCGATACCTTTCTTGAGGGTCAATTTTCCGTTTTGATTGTTCACCTGTATTTCATGTAAAACATTGTCGGACGGCAGGCAGATTAAACCATTGGCATCACCTGAGCCATCGATAAATGTAACCAACTCTAATTTAGTCCAATCCATTTCTTTGGTAGATTGTGCAAGTTTGATGTGTGGGATAACACTTCCGTTGCGCACAAGCATGACAATGGGTATTTTTCCTGCTTCTATAGTGTGCCATCCTCCCTGATATATCTTTTTCGTTTGATAATCAATCCAGATACCTGGTGGCAAATAAACGTCTCTTCCAGTTGTTTCTTCGAATAATGGGGCAACAAGTATATCTGAACCAAACAGGTATTCATTGTCAATCAGCCATGCACCAGGATCGTTTGGAAACTCAATAAATAAAGCACGCATCATTGGCAATCCAGTTTCGGTACATTTTTTTGCCTGGGCATAAATATATGGCATCAATTGATAACGCATATTATCGGCATCGCGGAAAGCATCCATAAACGATTCACCATACTCCCAGGGTTCTTTTGGAGGTGTGCCATGGCTTCGGGTATGTGAAGTCAACATGCCAAATGCAGCCCAGCGGCGATAAATATCTTCAGGTGTTTTTAACACAAAACCGCCAATATCGTGGCTCCAAAATGAAAAACCGCTTACTCCAATCGACAGACCACCGCGCAAAGTAGCTGCCATGGCTGTATTGGTGTTTGCAGGATCGCCGCCCCAATGTAGCGGATAGCGCTGGCTACCAGACCAGGCACTGCGAGCCCACATAATTTGCTCGCCTTTAATTTCTTTGGTAATATCGGCCACAGCCTTGTTGTAGCGCAATGGATAAAGATTGTGTTCATAAAAACCAGTTTTACCCGAAGCAAAAATGCCATTTAAAGGCGCAGCTTCTCCAAAATCCACTTTTATGGCTCCTACGCCAAGTTTTAGGAGGCTTCCAATCTTATCTTGATACCATTTTACAGCATTTGGATTGGAGAAATCGAGCACCGCATCTTCGTATGGAAGATTCCCCTTAGGGTTTTTAACAAATAAATCCTTATCGATAATTTCTTTAAACAATTTATTTTTTGGAGTAAAATAGGGCAATTGCCAAAGAGAAATTTTAAAACCCTGGTCGTCAAGGTCTTTAATCATTTTCTCTGCATTTTCAAATCGTGTTGGAGCAAATTGGTAGTCGCATCGCCAGTCATCTTCGAACCAACCTGTATCGAAATGGATAACATCGGTTGGGATTTTATTATCGCGTAGTTTTTTGGCTACTTCGCGGCCTTCTTTTTCGGAGAAATAAGTGATGCGGCTCATCCAGAAGCCAAAAGACCAAAGTGGGGGCATGGCAGCTTTTCCAGTAAGGTTTGTATATTCATCGATAATGTCTTTGGGATCGCCGAGAAATATGAACAAATCGAGCGATTCATCACCAATCATCATCGAATTTACACCACTGAAATATTTTCCAAAATCGCAGGTTATAGGTGATGATGTATGCATGAACATTCCATAACCACGGCTGCTTAGGTAAAATGGGATTGGTTTGTACATCGCTTCGTTTTGTATTCCATTGGCATCATCAGCGTAAAACACAACTTTTTGTCCTCTTTTGTTAAATTCTGTATACGATTCACCACAACCGAATATTTTTTCGCCAGGTTCCAGCGAAAATGCAGCATTGAAACTTCTTGAATAATCTGAAGCCCTGCGCACAAAAGCAAAAGGCATGATTGGGGTGTAAGTTGTTTCAGCGTTATCAACATGATTGTTTGTTTTAGTCAGCAATTTGCCTTCGGCGTTGTAAAAAGCAACCCTCCAGGGATTTGGAGTAATTATTACTTTGCCGAATTTGCTGGTATAAACATGTTGGTTGTTTTCAAAAGAATATTTCCATGAATTATCACTTGGTGCTTTACCATTTACAAGCATTAATGAGGGTTCATCCTTTTTAAAATCAGGACCGCTTTGCATACGCAACCTTACTGTTTTGGGTGAAACAAACTCAATGCAAAATGAAAGATTTGGCGATACCGCATATTCTTCGCTTGGAAATTCGTTTGGTTTGACTTGTTTTAATACCCCAAGCATGTTGTTAAAAGCAATTCGAGTAGAATATTCGTAGCGTTGATAAGTAAGTTCGCCTTTCCCTGTCTTGGAATCGAAAGTTGAAAGCTGATCGGCAAGATAATAAGTGTTTTTAAAATCCCTGAAATCGTTGCTTATGTCAACAGGTTCGTTTACCAATCCCATACTCTGCAATTGAGCCATTGCAGGCATCATTGCAAAATGGAGCGGTATCGCCAAAATTATAAGTTTAAAAGTTTTATTCATTGGGTCGGATTATTGTTGGGTTAAAGTTTCAAATTCTCCCAACAAAAATAGGGTATAGCGTTCTATTACCGGGTGCTCATTTGTTTACAAAGTATGGTTGTAATGATAATTTGAAAGGAAATATTAGTGAAAGTAATATAGTTTCATTTACCCTTAAGCCGGTCGGAACCCCTCGAAGTGGTTCACCGCTCAACCTCTTCAAGGGTTTTCAACCACTTGAAGGGATTCGCTTCTCTACTTAAAAAGTATATGGCAAACTATTCAATATCAATCTTGTCGCTTGTATTTTTCCTGAATTTGCTGGCATAATCTTTTGGTAATATGCCATATTCTTCGTTAAAATATTTACTGAAATAGCGCGGACTGTTAAATCCAACAGCATAAGCAACTTCCGAAACCGACATTTGGCTTTTTTCAAGCAATTGGGTGCCACGTTTTAGCCTAATGATACGAATAAATTCAATAGGGGATTTTCCTGTAATCGCCAACAACTTTTTGTAGAGGTAAACCCTGCTCATACCCACTTCGCGGCTTAAATCTTCAACCGATAAGTCGGGCTCTGCAATGTTTTTAGTGACAAAAGCAACTGCCTTTTTTATAAGTTTTTCATCCATTGATGGAATTTCAATATCTGAAGGCGAAATGTCAATATTTTTCTGGAAATGTTTCTGAATTTTCCTACGCTTATCCATTAAATTCTCGATTCGCAACAAAAGCAAATCCATATTGAAAGGCTTGGTGATATAATCATCTGCGCCAATTTCAAGCCCTTGTATTTTATCTTCATCTGCGGTTCTGGCAGTCAAGAGTATCAATGGAATATGCGAAGTATGAATGTCGCTTTTTAATTTGCGGCACAATTCCAAACCATCCATTCTTGGCATCATTACATCACTTATAATTAGATCTGGAATAATTTTATTGACAAGTTCATGTCCTTCAACTCCATCATTGGCTTCATTTACAATGTACTGATCTTCAAGAGAATCCTTCATAAATTTTCTGAACTCAAAATTATCTTCAATTATAAGGATAATTGGTTTGTCTCCTTTTGTTTCATTCAAGTGCAAAGGTTCAGAGAGCGTGTCGTTTTGTGGGATTTCGATTTCATGTTTTTCAGCATGGATTTTTTCCGTAGACAAAACCGGAAGTGTTACAATGAATTCGGAACCATTTCCGGGACTGCTTTTTACACTAATTTTGCCACCATGCAAATTTACCATTTCTTTTGCGAGGTTTAAGCCAATTCCACTTCCCGAAATTCCAAGTGAAACATTGTTTGGAGATTGGTAAAAACGGTCAAAAATTTTATCGATTTCTTCTTCCAAAATGCCAACTCCAGAATCTATTACCCGTAAAACAATTTGTTCTTTATTATTGGTTTCCGATTTTTGAAGTTCTGCAATAACTTTCACACTTCCACTCTCTTGCGTAAACTTTAAAGCATTGGATATCAGATTCATCATTATTTTTTGAAGCTTATTGCTGTCAAATTCAAAGTAAAATTGTTTCATGGAGCTTATAAACTCAAGTTTTACTCCTTTTCTGGAAAAACTGTCCAAAAAATTACCACAGACTTCATTCAGAAAAGAAATTAAATCGCCATATGATGGTTGATATTTCAATCCATAAAGATCAAGCTTTCTGAAATCGAGCAATTGGTTTACCAAATCGAGTAAATTATGTGCATTTCGATTGATTGTTTCGAGCAATTTCAGATCAGAACTGCTCTTTTCCATTTTTATTAGCTTATCTAATGGCGTTAAAATCAAGGTTAATGGTGTGCGGAATTCATGGCTTACATTGGTCAAAAACCTGAGCTTCATTTCGTCCAACTCGTGATTACGCCTTGCTGTCATTCTTTCCTGCTCCATTTTAAACTTGAAACGTTCTTTTTTGAGCATTGAATATCGAAAATAGATCAAGGCCAGAACAATGATTATAAAATATAGAACATAAGCCGTTGGAGATGCAAAAAATGGAGGAAGTATTGTAATTTTTAACTGCGTATAATCATCATTCCAAATTCCATCGTTATTACATGCTTTTATTTTAAAAATATATTTCCCCGCATTTAAGTTTGTATAAACCACTTTATGTGTATTTCCATCAATCTCTATCCAATCTTTATCGAATCCTTCGAGTTGATATTTGAATTTGAGTTTCTCTGAAATAAAAGAATTTAAAGCAGCAAATTCAATCGAAAAAACATTCATGGAATGTTTAATCACCAAATCTTCGGCAGAAACTATAGAATTTTTGAGGATTACTAGGTTATTGATCGTATCACCAACTTTAACGGATTGATTAAAGATTTGAAAATCAGTAAATACTACCAAGGGCAAATTTTTGTTGTATTTTATATTTTTGGTTTGGAAAAGATTAAAACCATTTGGTCCTCCAAATATTAGCTCAGCTTTACTTGTTTTAAAACTTGAATTTGCATTGAATTCCTTTGCCTGCAAACCATCAGCCTCTGTATAATTATAAATGGAGAAACTATAATCTTCGCCTGGTTTTATTGGTTTGACCATAATTTGGCTTAACCCACTCGATTTGCTAACCCAAATAGACTGATACTCATCTTCTTGGATGCAATTCATGATATCGCGGGACAAATCATCTTCTTTTCGGAATATTTTTATGTAGTCCGTATTTGGATCAATCATTGTTAGGCCTTCGCGAGTGGCAATCCATAATAAACCCCTCGAATCTTCATATACCCCATTAACATTGTTATTGCTAATTTGGAAGGGATGCTCCCTGTTTTCGGATGGATGATAACGGAAACGATTTTCTTCGATATCATAAAAAATAACCCCAACTCCAGTTGCAATGAACATATTGCCATCATGCATTTTGAAGATTTGATTTACAAATGTGGATGGAAGTTTCACTGAACCTTGATTAGGTAAAGGAATAAAGCTTTTTGTATTTTTATCGAACAAAACAATTCCACTTCCTAATGTTCCAATCCATATTCTCTTTTTGCTATCCTGCGTAATGGTCCAGATGCTATTGTTTGTCAATATACTTTCCCTGGAGGCCTTGTAGCGTGTAAATTTTCGTCCGTCATAAGTATTTAAACCTCCTGTATAAGTGCCTATCCATAATAAATTCTCATCGTCGATAAACAAACTCACAACTATGTCATTACTTAAACTATTTTCGTTGTTTATATCATGATTATAAACTGAGTATTTGTTGTTTTTACGGTCAAAATAAATCAGGCCACCGCCATTTGTACCTATCCAAAGATTTCCGCTTTTATCTTCTGCAAAACAATTAACATCATTGAAAGGCAAACTGGTTTTATCGGAGACGATGGATTGATAGATCGGAAATTTATGGATACTTTCATGATAATAACAAAAGCCCTTTTTAAAAGTTCCTATCCAAACAATATTGTTGTTGTCGATAAACATGTCTGTAATCGAATTTTGGGGAAGGCTTTTTAAATTTTCGCCCTGATAATAAATGGTCTGGATGTTTTTCGAAAATTTGTTGATAATATCGATACCACCATGATCTGTTCCTACCCAAATTAATCCTTTATCATCCTGAATAATTTTCTTTGACAAATTGCTTGAAAGCTTAATATCTTTAGAATTGTCATTATAGTGTGACCATTGCTTAGTTGAGGTCTTAAAATAATAAATTCCATCATTGTTGCCATAAACCCAAATATCACTATCTGCATCAACAAACATATTGCCTGTAAAAGATTCATTGTTAATATATTGCTTTATTTTGTCGTCAGATAATAATAAACGATAATTCTTTCCATCAAAACATTCAACAATGCCATTGCTATAAAGGAAATAAAAATTATTACCATTCTGAAAAAAATCAATGGCATCGATATTATCTGCCACTTTCGAATTGAAAGGATTAATCAGGCCTCTTTTTTGAGGATTATAATTATAAAATCGGTTTTTGCCTTGCGGTTTAAACCACAATTTTTTCGATTTATCAATATAAACTTTGGATATAGCTCCATTAACATGGAATTCGCTCAATATACCAGAGATATTATTTATAAATATTTCTTTATTACGATCGAAAATGGTGTATTCCCATCGTGTTTCAATCCATAGATGACCAATTCCATCTTCTTTAATGTCAACAATATAGTTATCGATAATTGAAGACGAATCTTTGTCGTTATGGGTATAGTTAACAAAATTGCTCCCGTCAAACCGGCTTAATCCAGCGGTAGTTCCAATCCATATAAATCCCCTCGAATCCTTAAAAATACAAGTTACCTGATTGTTAACCAATCCGTTTGAAGCATCAACTCTGATAAAAGAATAGGGAGTTCCGCCCAGGGCATAAAGCGAAACACCTGATGGTATTGGTGATAAAAATATAAGCAGTAATATGTTAAAGATGACGGCTTTCGTTTTCAATATTTTCCTAAATTTTTGGGATTTAAAAACTAACATCAAATCATAAGTCAATATCATTTAGATTGTGAAAGTAATAAAGTTTCATTAATCTTCGAGTAGTTATAGACCATCGAAGTAGTTAAACCGCTCAACCACTTTATGGTTTTCAATAGGGCAATCGCATTTAAAAGTTGAACTCTTTCAGAGTTCGATGAATAATTCTATCTTTCCCCTGGGTCTCTATTTCGCTATGGCTCATCAGAGACCCAGGGTTATTCATGGTTTAACCACTCCGTGGTTATTCTCAATAATAATCCTGAAAGGATTAAACTATGACTAACCTCGCATGAAATGCGGGGAGAATGAAATAAAAGATCGTCCAGAACCCTGATAAGGGTTCAACATTCTTCAAACAATTTTGAAAGCGTTTGTCCTGCGATTTTCAAGCATTTGAAGTGGTTCGCTTTTCAGCTAAAAAAATCCACATCAAATCATAAACTCTTATTTTACAGCTATTTTTAGTTTTTGAGTAATATTGTCCGAGGAATTGCCCACAGATATTTCGTAATCCCCTTTTTCTATTTGCCAATCAGAAATTGTTTCATCGTAATAAGCAAGATTATTCACTTCTAAAGGGATTTCTATAGTTTTGCTTTCACCTTTTTTAAGATACAATTTTTTGAAACCCTTTAATTCTTTCAATGCTCTTTCAACCTTCGATTTTTGTTTTCCAATATAAACTTGAACTACTTCGGCTCCATCTAAATTTCCAGTATTTGTAAGTTTACAAGAAATTATAATTTTTTCACCCAAAGCATACTCTTTTTTATCTGTTTTAATTTCAGAAATAGTAAAATTAGTATATGACAGGCCAAATCCAAAAGAAAAAAGCGGCTTTATCTTTTTTGTATCGTGCCAACGATAACCGACCAGAATTCCTTCTTTATAATATTGGTTGATACTGTCGCCAGGATAAGAAAGCTTTCCAAAAGACGAAGCAGCATTGTCGTTCAGCTTTACAGGGAAAGTGAAGGGCAATTTACCTGAAGGATTCGCATAGCCACTAATTATATCGGCAATGGCATAACCTGCATCGCTGCCTAAGTACCAAGCTTGTATTATTGCGTTGGCATCTTGAATCCATGGCATTTCAATAGCATTTCCACTAATTAAAACAACTCCGATATTATTGTTTGCTTTTTTTAATTCAGACATGAGCTTATTTTGATTAAATGGTAATCCAAATTGCAGCCTGTCAGCACCTTCGCAGTCCTGAAAGTGGTTTTTGTTAAGTCCTCCAACAAAAAGTACAATATCAGCTTTAGATGCAATGTCACAAGCAGCTCTAATCAAAGAATCAGCATCTAGTAGTGAAGGAATTTCATGACCATAATCAGGAAGCCCAGAAGCATAGCCTAAACTATAAGTTATTGTTGCATTTTTATACCTTTTTTTTAAACCATCCAAAACTGAAATTTCGTACTGGGCTTTCAAATCAGAAGAACCACCTCCAATAGTCGTTTGTCGTGTAGCATTTTCTCCAATTACTGCAATACTAAGCTTCTTGTCAGGATTAATAGGGAAAAAGTTGTTGTTGTTCTTTAGCAAAACTATACCTTCAGTAGCAATTTTACGGGCAACAACATGATGTTCAATGGTATTTTTACAGCCCAACGATTTGTATGAATTCATGTTGGTTCTGAACATCAGTCGTAATATCCGTCTAACCTTATCGTTAAGTACTTTTTCGTCGATTGAACCATTTTTTATCGATTCAAAAAAAGGCCCGGCAAGAAAATAGTCATTATATGCAAACTTTTGCGACACAGTCAATCCATCTGTCCATGTTCCCATTTCAATATCGGTTCCATTCAAGGCAGCTTGTTTGGTATCGTGAGCGCCACCCCAATCGGTAATAACCGCTCCATCGAACTTCCATTCGCCTTTTAATATCTTGTTGATCAACAAATCATTATGGCAGCAATATTGACCTCTGAATTGATTGTACGAACCCATTATTGACCATACTTTTCCTTTAGTAACTGCTGCTTTAAAAGCTGGAAGATAGATTTCATACAAAGCCCTATCGCTTACTTCAACATTGATATTGCCTCGCCAAGTTTCCTGGTTGTTTAATGCAAAATGTTTAACACAAGCTGCAACCCCGTTTTTCTGAACACCGTTGATGTATGGAACCACCATAACCGATGAAAGGAAAGGATCTTCTCCCAGGTATTCAAAGTTACGTCCATTTAATGGTGTGCGATATATATTAACGCCTGGGCCTAAAATGACGTCTTTACGTCGATAGCGGGCTTCTTCGCCAAGCGCATTTCCATACTCAAAAGATAACTCAGGATTGAAAGTTGCAGCAAGGCAGGTTAACGCTGGAAATGCAGTTATGGAATCATTTGTCCAGTTTGCATAACCCCAGTCATCCCAGTTAACTTCTGCTCTTACGCCATGCGGTCCGTCAGACATCCAAAGCTCAGGAATGCCTAATCGGGGAACACCTGCTGAACTGAATTTGGATTGAGCATGGCACAGCGACACTTTTTCTTCCAAACTTAACTTGGAGATTACCGCATCGATTTTCTTTTCAATTTCACTTTCCGAAATTTGGGCATTGAGTTGTACTGCCCATGCAATGGCTAAAAGTAAGGATGCAACAATTTTATTTCTCATTTATTTCTGCCTTTTAATATTCTTAAATATTGACGAATTATTATTATTTCACTAAATTAAATACAATTATTCATATTTGATGATGATTTTATTGCCTACATATTTAACTTCTTGAAACTTGCAATTTTCCAAATCTATGCCTATTTTCTTATCTTTCGAAACAAATGCAACATTAAAAGTCCGATTTTTCACCATGTTATTAAATTCACCTTCTCTGATTCCTATTTCAAGAAATCCTTCTTTCTGGTTCCAATTTAAAGGAATAATAGAATATTTTCCTTTCTCATAGTTGTAATTTGTCCCCTCGTCTTCGTAAAGCTTAAAAGATGCATCGTCGCCTGTGTAGATAAGCAATGTGATTGGTTTATCCGATTTTTGGCTTGTATATTCAATTTCGGGACCAATGGGTAAGATAGAACCTGCTTTGACAAACAATGGCATTCTATCATATGGGGCATTGGCATCTATAGTTTTTCCTCCTTCGAGAAATGCTCCAGTATATGCATTATACCATCCTTTTGATTTGGGCAAATAGACCTCTCTTTCTCTTGCTTTATATTTATAGACAGGGCATACCAACAAAGCTGGCCCAAACATAAATTGATCTCCGATATTAAAAACTTTTTTATCTTCAGTAAAATCCATCGCCAAAGCACGCATAATGGTATAATCATCAAAATAAACAGAACCGGCAAGGCTATAAATGTATGGCATTAAATGGTACCTTAACTTATTGTAATACAGCATGGATTGATAAGCAGGATGTTTTTCAGGAGCAATGTTATATACTTCTCTATAAGGATATTGACCATGAACCCGAAACAAAGGCGCAAATGTTCCAAATTGGAACCATCTGGTATTCAGTTCTCGCCATTCTTCAAGGTCTTCACTACCTTCGCGGGCTTGTTCGAATTTTTTCTGAGCACTAAAACCACCAATATCCATGGTCCAATATGGTAATCCGGACATGGCAAAATTTATCCCAGCAGGAATTTGTGCTTCCATATCTTCCCAGCAAGTTCCAATATCGCCGCTCCAGGTTGCTGCTCCATAACGTTGAATTCCAGAAAAACCTGAACGGGTAAGTATAAATACCCTGTCATTATTGTTCAATGAACGCTGGCCTTCATAAATTCCCATTGCATTCATCAATGCATAGCTGTTGAAATATTTAGTAGATGGGCCAAGTGCAGTAGGAGTCATCAATGCTTTTCGATAGGCTATGCTTGAATTTGAGAGAATATCAGGTTCTGAGGCATCCATCCACCAGGCATCAAACCCTTTGGAGTAGATTTTTTCGTTAATCTGGTCCCAAAACAATTTACGTGCATCTTTGTTATATGCATCATAAAAAGAACCAATATAGCCGTTTGCAATCCAGTCGCGGACAGAGTCTTTCACTGCTTGCTTATACATCCATCCGTTTTTATCAAAGGCATTATAATGTTCGGTATTGATATAAAATTTAGGCCACACCGAAATCATAACCCTTGCATTTTGTTTATGGATGCTATCAACCATAGCTTTAGGATTTGGGAAACGATTTGCTTCAAAATCATGACTGCCCCATTCTTCTTGTGGCCAATAAGACCAATCCAAAACAATATTGTCAATTGGGATATGTCGTTTTCTAAATTCGCCCAGTACATCCAACAATTCTTCTTGTGTTTTATAACGTTCTCGGCTTTGCCAAAACCCCATAGCCCATTTTGGCATAACCTGGGCTTTACCAGTGAGCGTGCGATATTGACTGATTACCTGGTCAATTGATTTGCCCGACATAAAATAATAACGGATTTCATCGCCCATTTCAGAACTGAACGAAATTTGATTTTGCTCTTTTGCAGAAACTGGTGAAAGCGCTTTTAATCCAATATAGGATATTCCACCGTCAGGAATCCATTCCACCTTTATTTTGTGTTTGGATCCTTTTTTCATTTCTATATTGAATTTGGCCACAGAAGGATTCCATGAAGTTCTCCAGTGATTAAATTTTAAGCTATCATCAATAAATACCTTGGTATAACCAGCATAATAGGCCAAAAAACGGTAGATACCAGATTCCCTGGATTCAATTTCACCTTCCCATGTAATTTTGGCATTTGAAAAGTTGAAACCCTCAGGAAAATTTTTAATAGTTTCAATATTCTCATAATCAAGTATATTTTCATTTCTTTCTATAAAAACATGACCGCTTGTTTTATTGTCAATGTAACTTGCTGTAAGTCCTCCTTTTTCGCCCTTTTTATTATAAAGAATAAACTGATCTATGTTTGAATATGGCCGTGGATCGCCAAAGCGTGACAAGGAATAGTTATCCCATAAAATTCCATAGTTTTTTGTCGAAACAATAAAAGGAACTGAAACCTTGGTATTGTATTGAAACAGTTCCTCGTTTTTTCCTTTGTAATTTATTTCGTTGGCTTGATGTTGGCCGAGACCATACAACGCTTCTTCACCTTGTGAGTCAAAAACCTGTCGCAGTGCATATCCTTTGGTTCCTTCTACCTCAATGGGATCTAGCGTTTTGCCTCCTTCCTGGATTTCTTGTACCAGAAGTTTTCCATCAACTCCATAAAATTGGATTTTACCAGTAGTTATTGAAATTTTTAATGATCTTCCTTCAGATTTTATGACCAAAAAATCCCCTTCTTCGATGACCTCGAATTGTGAAATTTCCAGATTTGGCAATACGGAAAGGCTTGTATTGCTTATAAATTTTTTATTTGCAGAAGCGATTATTTGAAAAATACCGCCTTTCAATGGTCTGATCTTGATTGCTTGGGCAGAATTATTTTTAGTTTTATAAGGATAAACGATAACGCTTTCGTTATTACTTTGCCATCCCTTTTGTGCACACGAAAAGCTCGATATGCATATAAATAGAATTATTAGGATTTTTTTCATTAATTTTTGTAACGAATTGTTTTGTATAATTGACCAATATTTTATCTATCTACAAGAACTTTTAAGGTTTTATAGATCAAATAATAGACTTTAAATAATTCATGTGAACAAATAAAGTGTTATGAATAATCAAAATCCGCAATTTATTTTTTAGTTATTTTTGCGCTGATTATAGCATTTAGGGCATCTTTATTTCCCATTGAACCATTGGACCTGTTGAATAAGGCTTCCCCATTTCCGCCATTGTCCCAATATAATGGAACCAAACCATCCGCCATTGCTTTGCCTGTAACATAATGCAAATAATAATTTCGTGAAGCAAGGTGATTTTCCAAAGCAATACCTGATAGGGATGAACGATAAGTTACTCCATACTCCCCAATTAATACAGGAATTCCGAAATCGATAAATGTGGATTTCATATTTCCAAATTGTGTATCTACCCAATCTTCCTTGCCCCATGTGGCTTCGCTCCAAACTGTAACATATGGAACATCTGTTTTAATGCAGAATTCCCAAGGATCATAATAATGCACTTCAGCCATCAATCTGTCTGCTGTTGCATCACTAGGCATCACCATATAGTTTATTGCATAATCAATATTTGTAAAATAGCTTTGAACCGCTAAAAACCTATAAGTATTTCTACCTCCTGTTGCACGCACAGTATTTACAAAAGTTTGATTAAATGAGTTTTGCACTGCTGCATATTCTGTTGTTGGGTTTCCATAGGTATTTTCCATACCCACTTCATTGGTGCCGGCAAAAATCAGATGGTCATCAAAATCGCGAAAATAAATTGCAATTTGACGCCATAATGAATCAATTTTAGCGTTAATTGCTTCCTTGTGAGCATTATCTGTATGATTCATCCAACCACCATCCCAATGGATATTGATAATGGCATACATATCATTGTCGGTTGCATATTTAACCACTTCTTCAACTCGTTTCTTCCAAGCCCATTTAATTTTGTAAGTAGTTTGATCGTCAAGCATATGCGACCACGAAACAGGAATTCTAATGGCATTAAATCCGGCAGCTTTAACTGAATCGATCAATTGTTTGCTTGTAATAGGGTTTCCCCATGAAGATTCATTGCCTGAATATACTCCATTGTTAACGGTTATTGCTTCGAGTGAGTTGCCTAAATTCCAACCTACACCAAGCAATTTGGAGAATTCAACAGCAGTTAATCCTGTTTGCATACCAGTTGGATCCGGAGTAATATAATCAGGTTTAAACGGTTCCTGTTCTTCAGGAATAATTACTTTTGCAGCTTGCGATACTGTGATAATAATATCGTTTGCCCCTGTTGCTGAAAGTGTTAAAGTGTTGCTGCGGATTTCTTCAACATCATTAGCCGAAACAAAAAGCTTTACGCTTACATTGTCCTTCGATTTAGAAATATTGGTGCGACACCAAACGTTGTTGCCTGAAATAGACCAAGTAGTATTGCTTGTAATTGTAATGTCGGAAGTATCGCCTGCTGCGCTGATATTAAAAGATAGGGGTGTTGCAGTAAGGGTGATTTCAGGGTTAATCTCACCATTATCAGGTTTGGATTCCTTACAACCAAACATTATAGTTGCAAAGGTTATAATGGCAATATAATAAAAAATATTTTTCATAATTAATTGTAATTGTTGTTATTACGATATTGTGGCAACGAATATTTATTTGATATGATAATTGTTTCTTCCTCTTCTTGCGATATCTACCATATACAACCATAGTAAAGCAGACAATGACGATTTTGAATCAATTTAGAAATTTAAAAATAAATTGGTAGTTGACCATGCAACTACCAATTTATCAAATAATTGTCAACTTAAATTTATTATGGTTTTATAAAATGATAACACATCCTTTCACTTGATGATGTATAAGGAGTAGTTGTTGGTTTACCAAACCAAATACCCACTAATTCAGTACCCGAATATTCTAATTTGTACAATTCCCAGAAATTTCCAGGAGTATAGGTATTACACATTACCCAACCGTTGCAAATTTCTAAGTTAGGAGTAATTTCCGCTGAAAAAAGTACGCGATTATTTTGCATATCAACGGCAAATACACCATCGTGTGTTGTGCCATTGTCTTCGGTATAAACTGAAGAACCATCTGCTGACAATACAATACTAATCCCATCAATATTAACAGGAGATGTATATCCAGCCCAGTCAGGAACTACATCAGTATAATCTAAAGTATGTGTGTCACCTCGGCCCCATGTAAATGGAACAATTTGATCAAATACCCATGATTGGCTTGATCCATTTGTAAGATTTTTCATCATTTCTTTGCCTGGATCAGATGCTGTTCCACCTGAAGATAAAACAAAGTGGAATACCATGTATTCAGGTTTTGCTGGATCTCGTTTTCCAAACCAAATATCGGTAACCAGTGAACCAGTCAATTTGGTTTTTACAATTTTCCACTGATTATCGGCAGTAGTAGTTGCAACTGCCCAGCTTCCCATTTTAAATGAAGGAGTTGCCCCAGTAAATGTAATAATATTGGTACCTTCAGCTGTTGTGTATGTTCCGTTTTGTTCTACGCCTAAATTGTCTTTCATATAAACAGAACCGATGCTTGAGAAAGTAATTTTACAAGCCTCTACTTCAGCAATATTTGCACTAGTATAACCTGGCCAACCGGCGGCTTCGTAATCGGCTACTGAATTCCAATTATTTAATAATCCACCGTTGATATCAGCCCAATTAAATGGTGATTCTGAACTTAATGCCCATGTTTTTGTATTGCTTATACCCAATAAGTCGCTTGCGGTTCCTGTTCCTAAATCTATTGGAATATTTGGATCACTCTCATCAGGCACATAACTGTCAGCCCAATCTTTTGATACATAATTCCAGATATACCACCATGGACCTTCAGAATTTGTTCTCATAACAGCAATGCGTAATTGATTTTCTGTTAATGTTAGAATTTTAAGGTCTGTGTTCCAATTGGTTGCATTAGCAATGAAGTTGTCTGCCCTTAATATTGTTGCATCGGTTGAACTTAAAGTATGAGTGTTAATGTTCAAAAAATATGTTCCTGATTCTTGTATAACACCTTCGTTCAATTTGTCGGTAGTCATATAGGCCCCATTTTGTAGGCTAAAAGTCATGGTGCTGCCCCAACCCATGTTTGCATCTGTGGTTCCTGGAGGCATGGCAGGTTCCCAGTTTGTGGTAAAATTGTTCCATTCAACAGTATTGGCTGGATTTTCATACGACAGTGGACCAGGTGCAAATCCATATTTACCGTTATCGAGTACCCATGATTTTGAATTCCCTACTCCACCTGATAAAGCTGTCCAAAGAGGATCGTTTACATAGGATAGATTGGTTGTAGTAATACTAATTGTTTGCGGGTCGCTTTCAATATATCCGCCATCGGACTGAACCCCAAAAGTAAATACATAATCACCAGGGAAAGCCAATTTTACAGTATCAATAATAAGTGTTGAGCGTCCCATTGGGGTTTTCCAGAGTGGAGTAAATCCTGGGGTTTCGCTAACCATAATAATCATGTTTGGATCAGCTGGATTTTGTGTAATGCTGAACTTGAGTTCGCTTTTTAAAATTGGAGCGCCCAGTTCGTGCTTATCAGGCTGGCAAGCATTAAAGCTCATTACCATGCCTAAAAAAGCAGAAATTAATACTATTATATTTCTTTTCATAATTTAATTATTTTGTTTTTAATGACTTAGTATATTCATTTGTAATACGAAACACCAAAATAAGAGATTTCTTTTTGAAATGAATATTTAATCATATTAGTTGAATAAATCTATTGCCAGCCTGCATTTTGTGTCAATGTTCCACCAGACCGTGTAATTTGTTGCTGTGGGATCATCTGTAAACCTTTTTTAGCAACTAGATTAGAAGCTGAAATGATTTTATCTGTTGAAACACCACCATTAAGAACTGTTGTATTGATTTCTATTTTAGAGGAGGCAACATCAATGCCTTGTCTTAGCAAATCCCAGTAACGTATGCCTTCAAATGCGAATTCAAAACGGCGTTCGTCTAAAATATTTTCTATGGTTGCTGTTTTACTTGTTAAGCCAGCTCTAGCTCTAACAAGGTCAAAATAAGACTGAGCATTTGTGCTTCCTAATTCAGCAGCCATAAGTAGAACATCGGCATAACGGATAACTACATAATCCTGGTATTGGCTAAGCATAAAGCTAACTCCTCCCGCGGATTCGGCAACATCCGATCCACTTGGGTTGGCCAAAGGAATATATTTTTTATTGATATATCCGGTTACTTCGCGTGTATCGGTATTGTCAAATTCCAGGTTCTCGTCAGCGAAAGATATGATTGATGCAGATTTTCTTAAATCATCTGTTTCAAAATCATTGTAAAGACCTGGAAGTACTGTACATGCACCCCATCCCTTTCCATATGGACTAAATGTTTGTGCCCTCATGCCCATCATTACCAACCATGGGTTGCCATCGGTGTTTCCTGTCCAGTTCGAAGTGATGTTGTATTTGATTGAGAATACAGTTTCAGAGTTATCTTTACCTGCAAAAGTTGTTGCAAGTGTATCTCCATCAATATAAGTTGAAGCAGCAGGCCAAAGATTTTTATATTCCTCTACCAATCCATATTTCGTGCTGCTGATAACATCTTCAAGACCTTGTAAAGCATCGGCTTTTGTTACCAACCCAACCAGATCCGCTTTTTGATAATATCCGGTATAGAATAAATAAACTTTTGCAAGCATTGCTTTAGCAGCATATTTATTAATTCTGCCAGGTTCTACCGTTTCTGTACCATTTTCGGCGGCGTACATTAAATCCTCAGTGATGGCTTTGTAAATATCATCAGGTTCTGATTGAGGAATATTACCACTCGCAGGCTCAGTAAGTAAAGGTACCCTTTCCCAAATACGAACCATTTCGAAATAACAATTTGCACGCAAGAAACGGGCCTGTGCTTCAATATTGTTTCGGTAAGCATCATCACCTTTCCAGTCTATCTGATCCATTTTTTGCAATAGAACATTCATCCTGTAGATTGCTTTATAATAACCTTCCCAATTGGTATTTAGTATATCAACCTCACCAGGAGAACGTGAAAGGTTAAACTCATCAAGAACCTGGTACTTTAAATCATCGTTGTTGCCGGTACCACCAAAGCAATTGTCTGAAAGAACTTCAGATAGAACTGGAAATCCAACTCCGCCAATTTGTTGAACTCCATCATAACATCCAACTATTGCAAGTTCTGCATCAGCTTTTGTTTTGTAGAAGTTTCCATCGGTAAGCATTGTTAGTGGTTCGCTATCTAGAAACCCTGAACAGCTGTTAAATAGCAGGGCGCCAATAGCCAAAGCCAAATATATTTTTATTTGTTTCATTATATCAGAATTTAAAATTTAACACTCACACCTAATAAATAAGTTCTTGGACGTGGATAAAAACCAACATCAATACCCGACGAACCATCAGAAGCATTATTTGCATCTTTGTTACCAAATCCAACTTCAGGATCCATACCATCATATTTTGTGAATGTAATGGCATTTTGTACAGCAACATAAAGTCGGAGTTGCTTGAATAAATTTGCTCCTGCTAACTTTGAAAAATCATATCCAAGAGTAATATTGGTAATCCTTAAGAAATCTCCGTCTTTTACAAAAATATCTGAGAATTGATTGTTTACATTAGTTTCAGTAACTCGTGGAACTGTATTTGAAGTTCCTTCTCCATGCCAACGATCAAGTATTGCAGTTGTATAGTTGGCTTTTCCATTGGCTTGGTTTCGATAGGATTGTACAATCTGATTACCTGCAACTCCATTGGCCATTACTGAAAAATCAAGACCTTTGTAGTTTAAACCCAAATTGAATCCAAAATAATAATTGGGATTTGGATCGCCAAGCATGGTTTTGTCTTTATCATTAATAATTCCGTCATTGTTTAAGTCTTTATATCGTAAATCTCCAGGTTTTGCATTGGGTTGGATCATTTTATCATTATACAGATAATTTGAAACTTCTGCTTCGTTCTGGAAAATACCATCTGTTTGCCATCCCCAGAAATATCCAACAGGGTATCCACTTTCGGCACGGTGATAAAATTCGCCTGAATTATCATAAAGCACGTTGGTTGCACCATGTACAATGCCGTCTTCTGTAGGCACATCAGTTACTTCGTTTTTATTGTAGGCGAAGTTAAATCCTATATTATATTGTAAATCACCAACATTGTCATTCCAATTAACAACAAGTTCAATACCATTATTTTTAACATTACCTCCATTAAAATAAGGAGCATCGGCACCATCGGTTGCAAAACCGGGCTTAATCAATAACCAATCTTTGGTAGTTTTGATATAATAATCAAAGTTCACCCCTAATTTGCTGTTTAAAAATCGTGAGTCGAAACCAAAGTTTAATTGTTCCGAAGTTTCCCATTTCACATTTTGATTTGGTAAGCGCGAAGGATAAGCCCCATTGGTATTTCCAGAAGGATCATAATCAGCAGTTCCAAAATAATAATAAGAATTGGATGTTTGAATAGGAGCCAAATATTGATAAGCAGAAATGCTTTGGTTTCCCACTTGTCCCCAACTGGCACGCAATTTAAAGAAATCAACAAAACTTTTTGCTCCTTCGAGGAATGATTCATTGGTTAAAACCCAGCCTGCCGATACGGAAGGAAAATAACCCCATCGGTTGTTTTTCGCAAATTTTGAGGATCCATCAGCGCGGAATGTGGCATTTAACATATAAGTTTCCTTAAAGTTATAGCTTACGCGTCCGAAATAAGATAATAGCATTGATTCATCATTTGGGGCACCACCATATCCTATGTTTGTTAATACGGTGTTTGTAGCGTTGTTTACATATGCATGGTTTAAATCAGGAAATATGAGATTGGTATTTGATGCTGATACCCAACTTCCTCTATTTCTATAAGCAGAAGTACCTAACATTGTTGTAATTCCATGATTTCCAAATTTCATATCATAAGTTAGTGTATTGTCCCAAGTTAGGGCAAGTCCTTTGCTCATGCTCTGATTGGCTTTGTCCCATGAGCTTCTGGCATAATCTGATAATTGATATGCTGGTGAATAAGAGCGACTTTCACTAACATAATAATCTACACCAACTCTCGAAAGAAAAGTCAAGCCTTTAATTGGCGTAATTCCAAGATAAACATCACCGAACATTTTTTGGTTGTTGTTCTTATTTTGGTTATTCAACATCATAGAAGCGTAAGGATTGCTTTCGCTGGAATTCCATGGTGAATAGGGCTGACCATTGTACATGATGTTTTTTGCATCTTTGGAGTTATCGAGAAAATTACCATTGTCGTCGTACATTGGTAAAAACGGGCTTGTACCAAAAGCACCACGCAACGAGTTGTTATACTGGCCACCAACTCCGATTCCATTCTTTTCTATGAATGAAAATGTAAGATGCTGACCAATTTTGATAATATCTTTATAAAGCTTGTGTTCAGTATTCAATCTGAAACCATACCTTTTATAATTCGAAACTGATGGTCCACCAACAATACCATTCTGATCGGTATAAGACATGGAAACAGAATAAATGGATTTTTGCGAGCCACCGTTAATTCCCAATGCATAATTTTGGGTAACTGCGTTGTCATAAAACATTTCATCAAGCCAATTGGTTCCAGTACCCATTTTGTTAATTGAGTCCTGAGTGAAATAAGGTGTTTTGCCAATATTGATAGCAGACTCATTCATAATTACACCGTATTCCTGAGCATTTAGAGTGCGTACTTTGCGTTCGCGCGATTGAATTCCAACATAACTATCGAATGTAATGTTCATTTTGCCTTCCGAACCGTTTTTGGTAGTGATTAAAATTACACCATTAGCAGCCTGCGAACCATAAATGGCAGCTGAAGCGGCATCTTTAAGAATATCAATACTTTCGATATCTGAGTTATTCAGATAGGAGATATCGCCAGTTTGGACACCATCCACAAGATAAAGTGGGCCTGAATTGCCAATAGTTCCAACACCTCTGATGTTAACTTTCATCCCTTCGCCGGGTTGACCTGAATTTGAAGTAATTTGAACACCAGCAGTTTGTCCCTGTATACCTTCCAATAAATTTGAAGTACTGGTTTTCACAAGATTATCACCTTTTACCTGGATAGTTGCTCCAGTTACCAGTTTTTTCTGTTGTACGCCATAACCAACCACTACAACTTCATCAAATTCAGAAATTGACTCTGTCAAGGCAATATCAATTTTTGATTGGTTATTTACTGCAATTTCTTTATCAGCGAAACCTGTAAATGTAAATACCAAAACTGCGTCTTGATTTGCATTTATGGTATATTCACCATTCAAATTGGTAATTGTTCCATTGTTGGTACCTTTTACTATCACATTTGCACCAGGCAAAGGTGATTGGTCCGATGCAGAAACAACATTTCCTGTAATTGTAATAGTATTTTGCCCATAGACCGGTATTGCCGGTAGAAACATGGATGCAAAAACTGCGCAAACCAAAAATCGCCTTAAGGTTTTTTGAAGCAATTTTTGTTTTTTCATTTTTTCATTCATAAAATTCAGATTTAAGTATTACTAGATTTAAAACATGGAACAAAAGTATTACATGTTGAAACTTCAAGTGTGAATAAATGTTAATAAGGTGGGGTTGGAATGATAATCAATGATACCTTAAAGTAAACAAAATATGTATTGATTGTTAACTATTCTATTGAATTCATCTGCTAAATACCCAATAAAACTTGATATTTCATTTGGTTTCTTTTTTTTGCGGATAAATTAACAAATAGATTATTTTCCATTCTAAATGTTAACACTTTTTAACCATTTCACTTTGTCTGATAAAAAATTAAGAGAAGGTGGACAGGAATTTTCTTTCCTCATTTTCTTGGTAATTTGATTTGCTAAAAGCAAATTTCAACTGCATGTAAATTGTATGCACATTTTTGGTTAATGAATAAAATAATAATCAAATGATTATCGAAAAAATTTGTATTTTACAGACAATATTCATTACTAATAAGAACAAGTGAAAATATTACTTATTTTTAATCCCCAGGCTGGTGGCGGAAAAGCTTCTCAAAAGCTTGAAAATGTAAAGAATTTATTTACTGCAGCCCAAATTGACATTGAACTAATTTTGACCGAATATAGAGGCCATGCCACTGAAATTGTTTCTAAAAGCGATCTGAGCTTATATGATGGATTAGTTGCAGCAGGAGGTGATGGTACTTTTTTTGAGGTACTTAACGGTTTTTTCAGGAATGAAGGAAAACATGATATTCCTTTGGGAGTTCTGCCTGTTGGAACTGGTAATTCATTGGCCCAGGATATTATTGAAAATAATGATAGCCTGGAGGATTTTATCAAGCTTATAAAAAATGGAAATACAAGGGCAATTGATGTTATAAAAGTCAAAAATAGTAGCCAAGAATTCTATTATGCCAATACTATGGGACTTGGATATGTTTCAGATGTTAATATTACTGCAAACGGTATCAAGTTTTTTGGTAAAATAGCCTATACTTTAGGAGTTCTTTATCATACCATGAAACTGAGAACTTATCCGGTAAAAATAACTTATGATGACCAGGTTTTAAACCTCAACAATGTATTTATTTCCTTTTCAAACTCAAGATATACAGGTGGGAATTACTTTTTAGCGCCTGCTGCAAAAATTGATGATGGATTAATTGATTTAATCATTGTAAACAAACTAAGCAGAATAAATTTACTCAAAACATTTCCCAAAATTTTTACCGGAAAACATGTTGAAACCAGGTTTGTAGATACCCTAAAAGCTAAAAATATTAAAATCGAAACCCAATCGAAAAAATTTTTATCACCTGATGGTGAAATTTTTGGCCAAACTCCTGTTGAAATAAGTTGCATGGCAAATGGGATTAGGGTGTTTTCTTAAATGAGTTTTTCAACCAAAAGAATAAGAAAGCCATCATCGAGATGGCTTTACCTTATTACAGATTGTCACCTTTAACTCGGCTCCACATCTCAAGTATTTTATCGTTTTTGTCCAGAAAGTCGTGGAGTAGTACGCACCGATTTACTACACTGCTGTCAGGATACTGAATCGGGTTTATATGCAATTTTTCGTTACCAGGGCCGAAGAAATAGTCCAGGTTAACTGTTCCGGTTAGTGTTGAATCAATTTGTGCTTTCATAATTTCGGGACTTGCTACGGCGCTGCAATATCCGCTCACGTTCATATTACGCAAAGCAATTTTAGACTGGCATAGATAATTGAGAAAATAACTTGCAGCCTTAACATTCCGAGCATATTTTGGAATAATCCAGCCGTCGAACCAAATATTACTACCTTCTTTGGGAACTACATAATCAAGCGAAACATTCACCTTGGCTGCTTCTTCGACAGCCCAAACCGCATCGCCACTCCAGGCATAATTCATCCACATTTCTCCCTTTGTCATCATTTCCTTTCCAAAATCAGCTTCCCAGCCGGCCAGATTAGGTTTTAACAATTTCAACTGCTTCTCAACCATGGCAATGTCCTGATCTGTGTGATCGTTAGAAATATTATACCTGGTTCGTTTCCCAGATATGATATCCTGGTAAAAGCCATAAATGGCAGCCATATTATATACATCCCAGTAATGGTCCTTCATCAATATTTTTCCTTTGTTTTTTGGATTCCACAAGCACGCCCACGATTCAACTTCCTGCCTGGATATCTTTTGGGTATTGTACAAAATGCCCGAAGTACCCCACATATAAGGAACCATATAATCTACCGCCTTTTTGCCAGGGACGCTAAAGGCATCCATGCGTTCACGAAGAAATGGAGATATATTTCCCAGAGAGTCTCCTGTTTTTCCGAAATTACGATCGATAGGAAGCAGCATATCTTTTTTTAACATCCTTTCTATCAGGTACTGAGTGGGACATGCAAGATCGAAATCTTCCTTGCCCATTGCAATTTTGGTATACATTACTTCCGGCATATCAAATACCTGGTATACGATCTTGACATCCTCACCAGTCTGCTCTTTGTACCACTTTGGAAATTCTTCCAGCAGACCTTCATCAATATAATCGGCCCAATTATAAATTTTCAAGATTTTTTTTCTTGATTGGTCACTCTCTTTGCAAGAATTAAAAAAGGAAATAACAATAGTTACAAGCAATAGAAAGACAGTATTGCTAATGAATTTGGATTTGGTAAGTGGTCTCATATATAAAGGAATTAAGGTTTCGTTTTACAACTTCTTTTTAACATCTCTTCGGTTAATAATAATCAATAGCACCAGAACTGTGATAAAAATTATGGCGGAAAGCGGCCTGAGTTCAGGTGTAAGTCCTCCTCTTCGTGCATCGGCATAAATATAGGTCGAAAGTGTTTCAAGACCTTCATTGCCAATAGTAAACAGGGTAACAACAAAATCATCAATTGAAAGGGTGAACGCGAGTATAAAACCACTGATCATACCCGGTCTTAGCTCTGGAAGCAATATTTTCCATAATGCATGAAAAGGTGTAGCACCCAGATCTAGTGCTGCTTCGTAAAGATTGGCGTTCATGCGGCGAAGGCGGGGTAGCACACTCAGCACTACATAAGGTGTGCAAAAGGTGATATGAGCCAAAATTACTGTTGCATATCCCTGTGTTATTCCAATACTCACAAAAAGTAAAAACAATGATATAGCAGTAATAATATCAGGATTGAGGATGGGTATGGTATTTACCAGCTGAATTGCTCTTTGCTGGCGCGGCTTAAGGTTGTAAATTCCTATAGCGGCCATCGTTCCCAGTACAGTTGAGGCAAATGCTGCGCTCAATCCAATAATGAGCGTATTCCACAGTGCACTGGTAAGCGAATGATGTATTCCTCCTCGAAAGATAGATGAATAAAGCTTAAATGAAAAACCTGTCCAATTGCCTAATACCCTGGCTTCTGTAAATGAAAAAATAACAACGATAAGTATTGGTGCATAGAGCATTACCAGTAAAAGTCCCAAGTAAGAAGATGAAAGTATTTTTTTTATCATATCAAATTTCCTTCCTCCGCAGCTTTAGTGCTTCCACCAGTCTGAAGCAGTGATGTTATACCAACAAGCAGAAGCATCACCAATGAAAGGGCAGCTCCATAATTCCATGTTCCGTTATAAATGTTTTCCTGGAGCGTGGTACCAAACAATTTAATATTGTTTATAGTTAGTAGCTCTGCAATGGCAAAGGTTGAAATAACAGGCATAAAAACCATCATAACTCCGCTGGCGATACCTGGTTTCGATAATGGGAGTATAGTCCTGAAAAAAACTTGTTTTGGATTTGCCCCAAGATCCTGTGCTGCTTCAATTAAATTTTGATCCGTTTTCTGCAAAACGTTGTAAATTGGATAAATCATAAAAGGTAGGAAATTATAAACCATCCCAAAAATGAGGGCTCCTTGCCCCAATGGCAGCTTTAAAAAATCGAACAATGCTACTGTAGCCAAGGTTCTGATAAGAAAATTGACCCACATGGGTAAAATGAAAAGTATCACCAGTAATTTTGCCCTGTGCGATTCCATCCTGCTTAACAGGTATGCTGCAGGATATCCCAAAAGAATACATAAAATTGTAGTAATTGCTGCAATAATAACAGAATAGATGAAGGTGTTCATTGCTTCTGTCTGCAACCAGAATTTTCGGAAATTTGTGAACGAAAATTCGCCTTCATTATTGGTGAAAGCAAACCAAACAATTAAAACCATTGGAACCAAAACAAAAAAAGAAAGATAAAGGACATATGGAATTGTCCAATTCCTCCTTCGCCCAAAAAATGATAAAAATTTTCTTAGCAAGTTTATATGAATTTAAAGGTTTTCAATTTGAATTGATTTGGGAGAAATACTTATCCCCACAGTGTCGTCATCATCCCATATATCGTTGGTATCTATATAGATGTGTTCATTTCCTTCAATAAGTACAGTAAGGTGATAATGATTTCCTTTGTACAAGATGAAACTAACAACACCACTTAACATACCATCCTCTTCGTTATCATGCAGTACCACATTCCTAAAATCAACCAGGACTTTTACCTTGGCATCGCTAGTGAAATTTTGTGCATCATCGCATTTGAACGTATTCCCAAGGAATCGGACATGTAACTTATCAACTATACTTCCCTCGAATGTATTGCAATGCCGTTCTTTTTTCATTACCTGAATATCGAATGGTTTCACCCTTAGTCCAACCGTTTTACCTGGCTCAAAACAATGATAATCCTGAATTATAAACTCAAAACCCTCGGAGCTAGTAACCATCATCTCATAATGCACGCCTTTGAATATACTTGATGTAACCTGGCCGCTAAACTGAGCTGCATCAGACATTTCGAAAATGTAAATATCTTCAGGACGGATCACAACTTCGACAGGTTCATTAGGCCCGAAGCCCTTATCCACACATTCAAACTGCTGGCCGGCAAATTCTACAAGCTCGTCTTCAATCATTATTCCGTCAAGGATATTACTTTCGCCAATAAAATCGGCTACAAACGAGTTTTTCGGTTCATTATATATTTCTGTTGGTGTGCCAATTTGCTGTATAATTCCCTCGCGCATTACCACAATTCTGTCACTTAAAGTAAGAGCCTCTTCCTGATCGTGTGTAATATAGACAAAACTGATATTCAATTTTTTGTGCATAGCCTTTATTTCCATTTGCATATCCTTTCGCATTTTATGGTCAAGGGCAGCCAATGGTTCATCGAGGAGCAAAACTTCAGGTTGGTTAACAATAGCGCGGGCAATGGCTACACGCTGTTGCTGACCACCTGAGAGCGAATCCACATCACGTCCTTCGTAATCGGACATGATCACCATTTTCAAAACTTGTTTCACCTTTTTTTTGATTTCATCAACAGGGATCTTTTTTAGTTTAAGCCCGAAAGCTATATTTTCAAAGACGTTAAGGTGAGGAAATAGCGCATATTTTTGAAAAACAGTATTTACTGGTCGAAGATGAGGAGGAGTGATTGTCATATCCTGACCTATAATGGTTATTTTTCCGTCAGAAGCCTTTAGGAATCCAGCAATTAGTCTCATCAACGTTGTTTTTCCACAACCTGAAGGACCAAGTATGGTTACAAACTCTCCTTTACCGATAGAAAGATTAATATCATGAAGAACTGTCTTGTCTCCAAATGTATGGGATAAGTGCTCAACAGTGATGATATTGTTATCATTATTATGTTGCATGAATCGAGAAAATGAGCTTAATAATTTTATAGTTAGATGATTTCAAAAAGCATTAAAACTGAAATCAAAGATAATTATTCAGATGAATTTTAAGTAAGTATATAGTTAATTTTTTTCTAAAATAGGAGGTGAGGAAATTTTCAAAGATCAAATCACAATATTGATGTTTTTACCGTGAATGAAACTGATTTTAATTATACTTCAATTTTGATAATTGTGTTGAATTTGCTGATTAAATTAGTCACATTTACAGCAAAAAAAACCGAAAATCAAAGACTTTCGGTTTTTTAGTTTAAAGGTTAAAGCAAATTTTATGATATTAAACCTTAATTCCCATAACCAACACGTCATCAATCTGTGCCAAATCGCGTTTCCACTTCATAAAAGCTTGTTCCAGTATTATTTTTTGTTCGATCATTGATTTGCCTTGAGCGGACATTAAAAGTTCCTTAAATCGCTTCGATTTGAATTTTTCACCGGTTTCTCCACCAAACTGATCAACATATCCATCTGAAAATGAGTACAAACTATCTCCATTTTTAAGTTGGAACACATGGTTTGTAAATTCTTTTTCGGCCAAATGGATTCCTATTGGCTGACGATCGGCTTTTAAATGGATTAATTCATAACGTGCATCTATATCAATGCTCTCGTCTTTAAGGTTTATTTCTTGATTTGGCCTAATGATATATAGCGGATTGTAAGCGCCTGCATATTGAAGCATCAATGTTTCGCTGTCAATAATTAAAAGTGCTATGTCCATACCATCCTTCTGTTCTCCTTCCTTGCCTTCCTGATGCAATGATTGTTTTACTTTGCTCCGTAACCGGTTTAGTATCTGTGCTGCACTGTCCATGCTTCTACGAGTTATAATTTCGTTAAGGAACGAACTTCCCAACATGCTCATAAAAGCACCAGGAACTCCATGTCCGGTGCAATCTGCTGCAACAACTGCCACGTAGTTGTTGATCTTTTTCATCCAGTAAAAATCACCACTTACAATATCGCGTGGTTTATAGTATATGAAATGCTCCAGTAAAATATCATCAGCATATTGGGTTGACGGTAGCACTGCTTGCTGTATCCTTTGGGCATAGCTGATGCTGTCGAGAATTTCCTTTTTTTGTTTGTAAGCAATATCGCGCTGTTCTTCAATTTTAGTTTTACTGCGTTCAATTTCTTCTGTTCGTTCTTTCACAATTTCTTCCAAGCGATCTTTCTCTTTTTCAGAAGCACGCATACTCCATATAAAATAGAACCTGATGAGCACAATCAATATCAAAACATAGATTAATATAGCCCACCATTGCCTGAATATAGGGGTGAGGACTTTAAAACTAAATTCAGCCTTATCTGCAATTTTTCCAAACTCGTTGCGGGCTTCAACCATAAACCGATATTCACCGTCCGGCAGATTGGTATAGTCCTTTTTTGTCAATAAATCCCAACTTGATGTATCTTTATCAAATCCTTTCAGGAAAAAGCGATATTCAACTTTTCCCATAGCTGGAAAAACCGGAGCGCTAAACTCAAATTGAAGGGAATTGTTTGAATATCCAATTCTTGTTGTTTTTTCATTCAGATTAATCAATGAATCTTTTGATATAATTCTTATTTTACTAATCTGTGTCTTAAAATTAGCATCATAATCGTATAAATCTTTATAGTTCGAAATAAGCAAACCATCTTTTCCACCAGCCCACAGTTGCGATTTTTTATCGTTTAACCAAGTGGTTTGAACCGAGAATGAAGCTACAGGCAAGAATTGAGTTGGGTTTAGTGCAACCCGGTTGTCTCCAGTATTTAAGAACGATAGGTTCTTTTGTTCACCATTGGTTACTACATATGAATTTTCTGATATTTCAAATAAATCGTGAATCCATAATTGCTGTGATGCAGTATCATTAGGTAAAAGCGAGAAAGGTATTATTTTATTTGAAGCTTTATTTATCGAATAAAGCCCTTTTTCGGAACTCAGGAATATTTCACCTGCTTTTTTATTTAAATGGAGATAGGTGAAATTAATTTCGGCCTCAATTTCAACTAGTTGTTTGTTTTTGGATTTGTAAATATATATTTTTCCCGGACTAACTTCCATGTATAAATCTCCTTCTTTGTCTTCGACAAGGTTGAGCACATCACCAGTCATTCCTGGAATGGTTTGGATTGCTTTGATATTATTGTTATCTTTTTGATAAACAACTACTTTTCGGTTTTGACCAACATAAATTAAATTTGTATGAACCGATGAAGGTGCCATACAAAAAGTGAACCCTGTATTTTCTATAGCCTGCACATTTAACCCTTTTACTTTGAATATTCCACGCGAAGTTGCTGCAAGAATGTAATCATTGATTTTAAGTAGGGATAAGCAAGCTCCTTCAATTTTATTTATTTTATTAATTGATGACGCTTCTAAATAAAAAAGGCCTTGATCTGTTGCAAAATATAGCGAATTTGCAAGTTCTTCAATATCTTGCACTTTACCAAACAGACCACTTGTTTTATTGTCTATATAGCTTAGTGGCCAGTTTATTTCTGCTTTTGAAATGCCATTATTGGTTGTTATCCAGAGTGATGCGCCTTTATCTAAAAATAATGAATTAATGCTTTCGTCCTGCAGTTTCGATGACCTATCAATTACCTTCAGTATTTTTCCAGATTCATTGATTAATACTATTCCTCCGGTTAAAGTACCAATTGCATAGTTTGATTTGCTTGATTTTATACCACAGGATAAGCCGTACTTTTTAATATATTCATTGATAGGGGATTCAAATACAATGATTTCATTATTTTTTAGTAAAAAAATGCCTTGATTTTCAGAACCTATCATTATTTCATTTTTGTTACCTGTAGGTATCATAAAAAGTATATTCAGAAAAGGCATTTCTGTTTTGAGTACTACTTTTTTAAATTTCTTATCATGATAAATGCATAATCCGGATGCATTTGACCGATTATTTTTGGAATCGAAAAGGATAAAGATTTGTTTGTTTACCCGGAATGCTGAAAGCGCCTGATTATCCAAAGTAATTTTTTCGGTTTTTGTTCCATCATAACAAAACATCGTTTTATCGGAGAAAAAGTAGGTATAGTTATCTATACATAAAACCTTATAGATGAGTCCTATAGTTGTTTTGTCTTCTGTTGAATCAACCAGCGAAAAAAAATGAGTTAACCCTTTTTTGTCTTTTTCAAGATATCCAAAATCGTATAGTCCACCTGCAAAAACCTGTCCTTTGGCGTTCATATTCATGGATAGAATGCGCATTCCGCTGGAAGATGGTATTTTTGTCCACTTTGTTCCGTCGTATTCCAGAATTCCGGAAAAGTTGGCAAAATACATAATCCCATTTAAATCCTGTACCATTTCAAAGCTTTTTTCATGGGCATTGTATTCTTCAGGAGTATAATTCCTGATGAATGGAAGGCCGCCAGTTTTATCAAAATTTTGGGATAATGCAGGCATAGCCAATATGGTAAGGAATATTAAATAAATTAATCGATATCTTATTTTCCTGCTCATTCTTTGTTTTTATCTTTTTTTAAAACTATTCACTACTCAAGAGTTGAAATATTGAGAAACCAATTTCCAATTTCTAATTTTAGTCAATCCATGTAGATTCTTTATATAATATCATTTTCTATGCCACTCAATGTCAATTCTTTTTGTTCTGATATTTGATTATTTTTATTTTCCCACAATGCATTTATAATATCCTGAGCAAAAAGCTTATTATTAACCAACAGATTATTAATCAGATATATATTGATTTGCATAAGAGTTGCTTCTCCATTCACTGAAATATAGGTATTAAATAGCTCTTCAGGTTTAATGAATGGACAAAAAATATCTCCTGCATTTATTTTATTTCCGTTTTTAACTTCAACTAATTCCCCTTCAGCCAGGATAATAAATTCATTAAAACGATCTGCAAATGTAACGGAAGCACCTTTTTCCAAAATTACTTCAATTGCCTTTGTTGATAATTCAATGATTTGTTCCTCAATTACATGTGTAAATATATTTAGGTTTTTTAGTTTCTTTAATTTATCAAAGATTAAACTCTTACTTCCGTTGTCATAAGCGTTTATTTCGTTTGCAAAATCTTTTAATCCGGGTGCTTTTGTAAAATTTTTATTCACTTCTTTTTCAAAGAGATCCTTATTCTTTTTAAACAAACAAAAGGTTGCAAGTTGTCTCATCATTGGGTGTGGATGCACTATATTCCCAATCAGAATAGGAGTTATTTGCTCATCTTCAAATGTTGAAAGTATTTGAATTGCAATGGTTTTTATATAAAGACCGGTTACCAGATATTCTGTATTTAGGATATCGATCAATTGCTCAACAGTATTTAATTTTTCTGATGGGAAATAATTCAGGTATTTATTGATTAATTCATTATCCTGGTCACTTTCTAAGAGTGGTAATAACAATGGTTTATGAAATTCGGAAAAAATAATATCGGCAATTTCAAGAGCAAATCCTTTGGCATCTTTGTCATTGCTTTCAAGATTATCTGAGATTAGTTTAATTGCGTGAGGATCATACAAAACCGATAAAAGGGAAAATATTTTTCTCTTTTTTTCCAATTTTTCAAGTTCAAGGGCAATCAATATATTGTTGGATGTGAGGGATTCGCTTAAATTGATTATAGCAGAAGCAATATATACATGATTTTTTATCTCATTTTCTATTTTTTCCCAAACAATATTGCTTTCATTCCTGTTTGACATATATTTTAGAACACCTAATGACTTGATAATTTGCTCACTTACTAAGTTATTGTGGTGTCTGATATTTCGTTTTAAAAATTCGATTGCTTTTTCGCCTCCAATTTTTTCAGCCAATTCAATAATTTTTATTTGAAATCCAATATCATATTCTGTTTTCTGGAAATCATGATCCAATTCTGTCAAAATGGCTTCGCCAATGTTGATTATCGCAGCCGAAACTGTATTGTTGAAAACAGGGTTCTGAAATAAAGTAACCAAATGATAAAATAAGTCGGTTTCTTTCATTCGTCCAGCTGTAATAATGGCTTCGCATTTAACTTCAAAGTTATCGTCGTGAAGAAGCCTAATCAATGGCTTTTCAATTTTGTAAATCGAATAATTCGATAAATTCCGTGTAGCTATAATTCGATCAGTAGGATTTTCTGATTTTGAAAGTTCAATAACATCGTTGAATTTCAATGTTTTGTTCAAATTCAAAATTCGTACAATTTCATCATTTTGAGCTATGATTTTATCAGATTCGTAAGGGAAAATTAATCGGCAAAGCTTTATTAGCGAAGGAAGTTGCGTGTGATTACCTTTTGCAATATATTCATTTAATGTAAATAACAAAGGGTGTAAATCAGTGATTCCAAGTGCCTCTCTTTTATTCGATAACATCATTTGTAATTCATTTCGGTACTCTTTGTAGATTTCAACTGCACTTTTAGTCCAAAAAATAATGACTATCAATAAAAAAGCAGAGAAATAAACCAATGAAAATCCAGGAATTTTAGCAAATAGGAAAAGTAAAATACCAGCCGCAATGCTTGCATATGCTTTAGGTCCACTTTCTACTTTATTCTGAAACGATATTCGTTCATCCGGAGGTAGTGGTTGAAATAAAACTTGAGTTGCCGGATCGTGAAACGAAGTCCTGACAGCCCTTGTAAATAATCTGCCCAGAGCAACAAATGAAAAAAATAAAGAGAAAGCACCATAAATTAGCCCAAATATAGTGGCCATAGTAACACTAAATACCATAACAAGTGGAAAAACAAGTAAACCAAATTTCATCCCATATTTTGCCATTAACCTACCCGAAATAAAGGATTTGAGTATAAATTCAACAATGGAACTAATCCCGAAGAATATACCAACAAATGCAGTAAGAGCCTCTTTGTCTGGATATTCAATCTTTGCCTGGGCCTGAAAAATAAAATCAATAAAAAACTGAACAAAAATGGGGACAAAGGCAATTACGAAGAATAATTTATAATACCGGTTTTGTAAAAATGATGTTTTTTTCTGAGCTTGTCCATTAAACGATTTCTTTGTTTTTTTTGTGGGATCTGCCAACTTTTCATTGTACTTTTTTACAATCAAAATCATAATAAGAAAACCAATCAACAAGGAAATGCCTGAAATTAGAAGTAAATCTTCAGTGCTGATTAGTTTCAATAAAAAAGGCACAGAGAAAAAAGCAATAATACTTGCAACAACCTCGCCACCAGATATAAGGCCAAAAACCCTTTTGCCTTGTCGTAAAGAAAATAAACGACCCGCCATTCCCCAAAAAGTAACCGCATGAATATATGCAAAAACACGAATCCATGCATATATTATAAAAATGATTATCAACGGTTTAGAACCAATGAAAAAGATTATAAAAACAATAATCGAAATCAGGAGAAATCCAATTCCTCCTGTTAAACTTTTGGTAAAATCATATTTTTTTTGAAGTGTCGAAAAGATTTGTCCAACCAGCCATACTATTACCCCTGAAGCAATAAATGCAATGGAAAGCATATCGCGTTCAAAAATATTCAGAAATAGGGCAGTACTGCTGGTAACAAAAAATGCCAGTGAAGCTCCTGCAAAAAAGGAATAAACAACTGGTAAAAATACCAGCAACCCTTCACCTTTTTGTATGTTTAAAGCATTAAATATGAGGCTTTTTGTTTTCAATTTTGAATATTATTAATCATCAATTGTTATTGGTTTGGATCGATCTCTAACCATAAATTTATAACCTAGTTTGATATAAGTCATAAAAAGTGGTTCGTGAAAAATATCTTTAGTTATCGCAAATTGTATGCTTATACCACTTTTATCTATCATCTCAATGCCAGGACCAATGAACCAATATCCTTTATCAAATGCTTTTTCAATTGTCCATTTATCGTAGCTTAAAACTCCTAAATATGTCATTTTTGTTACTTCATACTTTACATATTGGATAAAGTACATATGATTTTCAGATTGTTTGTTTAAGCCAAAAAAAAATTGTTCCTGAAAATTAATTAATAGTTTATGATTCATCACATCAAAATTAAAGTCGAGTCTTGGCCCTGTCCAGAATCCACCTGATTGATCGTATTTTGAGTAATCAAAAAATTTAAATTTCCAAAAGTTTATTCCAACCATAAAATCAACCCTGGCCAGACTTCCGCTAGGAACGTATTTTGCAGGAGTAAAAATGTGATCATCAGGCCTTAAACGGAACTCCCACGGTGAATTTTCTATATTCATCCTGATTTCCAGGGCCATCTTAGTCCACATATCAACTGGAACTTGCGCTTGGATTTTTATCCCACAACAAATAAAAACTAATGTTATTATCTTTAAAAGACGTTGCATTTATTTATTATTTTTTGAGATCCGCTCAAATATTTCAAGTAATTCATTTTCAGGAAAAACAGAACGGTTTAATTCATAGGCTTTTGTTTTTACAAAATCAAGAATTTCGATTATTTGATTTTCATTGAATTCATATCCTTTCAATTGAGCTACTTCTTTAATTACCCGGTTACTAGCCAGTTGAGTGACCAAGATTGTTTTTTGAATACCTAAAATTTTTTCAGGATCAAACGGTTGAAAACTTTTGGTATCAACAAAAGGAGTTCCAGTTGAAATTGAATTGACGCCTGTTCCCACAATCGGATCTGTAACTTTTAAGTCAACACCAGTATATTTACTTGCTAGTTGTGCTATTTTATGAAGCATTTTTAAATCCGGGGGTGTTAAAAAAAGATCCTTGCCTTCAATTCCAAATCGTTTCATCATTTTATTGCATTCATAAACCAAATGAAAACAGAGTAATTCAGTTTGCACCAACCCATTTCGTTCTGCTAATCCAAGCCATGAGCTGGCTGCCAGATTTATTCCCTTACGAATAGATTCGAGATTATTGGCCAAAGCAAAACCTAAATCATTATGAAAATGAACTCCATAGAGTTGATCTTTTTCAGAATGAAACTTTAGTTTTTCAATGTAGCTTGCAACCTCAGTGGGATAAAGCTTTCCTTGTGTGTCGCCGAGATGAGTTATGGCAATTCCTTGTTCTTTAAGTAAGGCAGCTGCCTCTGCAATATATTCGGGTTCAGTTTCAAACGAAGCAGCCAGTTGAACATCAACTGGGATTCCATTTGCATGGTCTACTGCAAATTTGGCAATATCCAACCCTTGCAATAATACATCTTTTTGACTTTTGTGTAGCATTAAATTACACATCCGTTCCGATATGGGCAACACGTAAGCTATTCTTGCATATTTTGCATTCTTAACTGATGCCAGACTATCCAAAATTTCATTTTTTGAGCTACGGCAATTTACTGCCAGATAACAATTATCAACTTGTTCTGCCAAAATTTTGATTGCTCTTTCTTCTTCCTTTCCTATTGAAATAAAACCTGCTGCAAATACCAAATGATCCGGGCCATTTAGCCCAAATAAACTTCCATGTTTTTTTGCAATATCAACTCTTTGGTTACCACTTAGGATTGTTTTTGCCTGAGCGCCATCCCGGGCAATTTCTTCCCAAAATACAAAACGATTATTTTTTATTGATTCAACTATTCTATCCATTTCAACACCATTTCAATTTGTAAATGTATTAGAATTCATATATTAGACTTAGGTAAATATTCCTTCCATTTTGTTTCAAACTTGAGGCTAGCTCTGGAGTTACCTGATCCAATCCAGGCGAAAAATATTCAGTGTTTAAAATATTAAAAATTGAAAATTGTACCGTTAATCCTGTTTTCTTTGGAGAATAAGACAATGCTCCATCCAGGATAAAATAAGGGGCAAATTTATCTTTGTTTGCAGGCACTGTGGTATTTTCGCCCGTTATTCGTTCGCTCACAAAGTTTGTCCGCAGGTTGATGTTTAAAACTTCTTTAAACAGATAATTAGCTCCAAAATTTATATGATGATTGGCTATATCGCTTATTCTTAATTTTTTATAGGGTTCCAGATTCGCATCCAATAACGGATTGCCTTGGCTGTCAGTTGGTTTAATTGTATATGGAATGGTATAAGTATAATTCAGATAACAAGTTAAATCATTCCATTTCAGATTTGATGAAGCGTTAATTCCATAAACCTCAGCATTGCCTTTAGCTTGATTTTGATTGGTTAATGTACCGTCAGGTTTAGCGGTCTGGACTTCTTGAATGATATTGCTGTACTGCGAAAAATAGGCAGCTGCCTCAACTGAAATCAGTTCACCGAAATCTTTGCCAATTCCAAATTCATAATTTTTCACTTTCTCGGGCTGCAATGTTGGGTTTGCAAGTTCCCTTTTACCTGCAGCGGTTGAATATTTTTCGCGGTTGGTTGCGTCTTTAAAAGCCTCGGCATAAATAGCTTTTAATGTATAGCCTTTTAATGTGTATACAAATGCAATCCGCGGGTTAAATGCATTTCCATATCCTTCGTTTTCCCTTACTCTATTGTTGTCATACCTTAAACCAAGCGTTATTTTTAAATGTTTGATAAGTGAAATCCCAGTTTGGGCGTAAAAACCAATATCTCTTGAAAAAAAATTATTACCGCCAGGAATTAAAGTTTGAGGAGAGCCGGATTGTTCCGCATCATTTTTACTCGATGAGGTATAGTCACCTTGAATGTTACTGAATCTCAGCTCAAAACCTGCCACAGCATCAATCCATTTAACGGGAGAAAAAAGAACCTTCATCTCTTCGCGCATTTGGTTTGACTTTTGGAAAAGATAAAGGCTATCAAAAGTGGGCACTTTTCCGTTGATTAAATTATCCAAATTGAAATTTCCTGTACTATAGTTTTTTCTATACCTGACAATACAGTTATCTTTATCAAAAAAATGATCTTTATAACTCAACAAATTACTGATATTTAAATTGTTCGATATTTTTTTCTCATATTTTGCATAAACATAAGTATGTATTGGCCTCCAGGATTGGCCTTGGTCATAACCCATAAATTGTGAATCGTTATATTGTGCACCTGGTCCTTCTGCTTTGTTCCAGTATGAATATCCAATCAAAAAATCGTATATTTTTAATTTACTTTCAATAAGAAAAGCCTGGGTATGATCCGAAAATGAAACATTGTTATAAACTACATTATCATATGCAAGCGCCTGATTAACACCTGCATCCGAAAGAATGATATCATTGTTAATATCTAAATTGTAATATGTTCCGGAGCTTGGATGGCTAGCTAAAAAATTGGTGACCTTGGTATCATCTGTAATGTCTAGCTTACTGTGATAATTTGTCAATCGATCTGCAGTCATCTCCCGAGGTTCATAACTGTGGCCAGGATAGCCTGATAAATTCTGTTCATCGGATAAAAAAAATCTTCCTGTCAACGAAAATGAAATGTTATTGTTCTTAGTTCGGGCAGCTAAACTGATATCTGCAAATTTAGTATTGTACGATCCATAAGAAACCCGTGCGTTAATTCCTGCTAATTTTCCTGGATTTATCATTTCCCATGGTTCCTTGGTTATGATATTGATTACACCCAAAAATGCATTGGAACCATACATAGTGGATGCCGGTCCATACACAATTTCTATGTTTTTGATGTTGCTTAAAGCATATTGTCGCGAAAGGTATACATTGCTCGACCACAAATCGTTATCTTCAATTCCATCAATTAAAAACAGCGTTCTGTTTGTATTGATAGAACGGTATCCACGCTGATAAATATGCGAATATAAATTTCCGTTCGAACGGGATATATCAAATCCGGGCAAATCATGCAAAATGGCTTCTAAATCGAGATAACCTCTTGTTTTAATATCTTTAGCAGTCAATAACATAACTGTTGCCGGCGCCTCTTTTATATTTTCGGATTTTTTAGAAACAGATGTAATTTGTTGTGCGCTATTTCTATCTTTTATTGATTGAAGGATTTCGATAAATCGAGGTGGATCTGTAAGATAATCTGGTTGAAATTGCTGATCGATTTGCAGAAGTTTTGAAATTAATTGATTGGCCAAACTGTCGTTATCTTGCTCAAGATATGATTTAGCCATAATTCTATAAGCTTGTACTTTTTGTTTATCATCGAATCCGTTAGCTACACATTTTTGAACCAAATCAATCGCTTCGTCAAAATTACCTGATCTGTATTTTTCAGATGCATCATCAATTACCGACCAATCGCATTTGCTTTGTGCATAACCTGAAATGCTTATAATCAAGCCAATCAAAAGAAATATATGTCTAATAATTTGATTCATGGTTCAGTCGTTTATTTCATTTTTAATCAACAGGTATTTTTTTGGTGTATACTATGTCTTTTCCAACATAGTTCAACCAGTTTTTATAGCTCATATTTTCTGAAATGTTATCACGAATGATTGATTTCAAATCAGTAATATTGATTTTAGAAATTAGGATACTTTTATCAGCGCTTCCTGAAAGTACCAATGAGTTATCTTTATTCAGCACAAGGCAATATACCCAATTTGAATGCCCTCCAATAATGGCTGGTTCTGCTTCTAAATTATCATAATCCCATATTTTTACATTACCATCATAGCTGCACGTAAGCATCCGGTTTTTTTGATTGTCAAAATGAATATCAGTTACTCCTGAGGCATGTGTGTATACCGATTTTATTGAATTGCCGTTTTTTATTTCAATTTTGCCCGATGCAAAACCAATAATTAAATCATTTTTTTTGTTCCAGCAAAGCGACAATATTTTTCCTTCTTTACTTTGATAAGTATCTTCAAGTGTGTGGGTGTTTGAATTAAAAATCCTTACAACTCCTTGTTCCGAAGCTACTGCAAATTTGCTTTCATCAGAATTTGCAGCCCCGGCTATAAATTTTTCACTGGCATTAAATACAACTTGCGCTCCGGTTTGAAAATCTTTGAAATTCCAGGATCTGATAAAACCATCGCTGCTGATGGATATTAATTGAGATGAATTCTTTAGTGCAAGCAGTTTATTTACTGAATAAGTATGTCCGGCTAAAATCATCAGGTTGTTATTTTCGATATTCCAAACCATTATTGCCCCCTGATTAGTTCCTGCAACAACAAATTTATCATCAGGGCTGAAAGTGACTGAACGGAAATTATATTTCTTGTCAGACTTCGGGGTTTTCATATTCACAGGGTGTTGTGGATCTGAAAAGCTGAATTTCTTAACAGTTCCATCATCGCTGCACGATGCAAAATATTTTCCACTCTCCGATACTGCAATATCTCGAACTGCATCGGTATTTTGTCCACGGATAATAACTGAAGAATTGCTAACTCCCGAAAGTGCTGCATATATATCCGGATCATACATGTTTCCCTGATATTTAACATTAAAATACCATGCTTGATAGGCCATAATTAAAGGCAACTCTGCCTGCTCTTCAGAGAGGTTTTTCGATTTCAGGTTATCCTGATAAACTTTAATAGCCTGAACTGCCAATGATTTTGCAATTGCCAGTTTTCTTAATGTATCTGTGCGAGCTTCTGAAAATTCTGCCCTAACTTTCTGTTTTTCAGCTTTGTCTTTTTGAAAAAGAGCGCTGTCTCGTAATTTTTCAGCTTCTATTTGTAGAAATTTTGCTTTGTCCCTCGATTTTTCAGCTTCACCTTTCGATACTAAAGCAAGACCCTTTTGGATAACCGCTTCTTTTTTCTGCTCCAGTGCGTAAAGTTTTTGTTCTTCCGCCATTCTCCGCTCTTCATCAGCTATCATTTGTTGCTGTTCTGCAATTTTTTTATGCGAGATTGCTTCTTTTTTCTGGTCTTCCGCTGTTTTGCTTTCTTCAACGGCTATTTTTTCACTGTCAAGGGCTTTCTTTTCACTTGTTTCAGCTTTTATTTTTAAGTTTAAAGCAACTACTAAAAACGAAATAGAAATGAGCGAAGCCACTCCCATAAAAATTGCAATATATTTTGCGCGTTTTAAATTTCGCTTTTGTCTCTCTTCTTTTGCTGCAATAGCTTTTTCGTGTTCTTTCCTGCTATATTCAAGATAAGTCATTGTCCGTTCAAATGCCGGATCGTACCTTATTGCCCAGGTTTCATTTGGATTATTGTCTTGTTTCCATTTTAAGGCTAGTTGTAAATCAGGATTTACAAGCAAACCAGTTTTTCCTTCCTGATAAAGTTCTGCTGATTTGGAAAGTCGTAAGTAGAGCTGTGCTGATTCTGTTTCTTCGCTAACCCATGAAACTAATCTTTTCCAAACACGCATTATGCTTTCGTGCGAAATATCAATCACAGTTGTTGGCTTTATTCGGGTAGGTAATAAGGGCATTAAGAAACTATTGCCCTCAGCTCTGAATTCTTCAATAACTGCAACAACATCTTCTTCATGAGCTCCTGTAATTTTACATATTTCGTCCAAACGTGCCGGTCTACGTGTGCCTCTATTGTCCTCTCCTAAGTGAGTAAGGGATTTAAAGAGTTTTTCGGTAACTTTTTTTAATTCAAGGTTTTGAAGCGAGCCATAAATTTGTTCAGCATGAACCGATAGGGCATCTGTAATGGTACCAATTGCCAAGTAATGTTCTACATCTACAGCCTGATCTGCTTCTGCATTGATCATCCAATAATCCCATGTACGCATTAATGCATGTTGCAATACAGGCAATCCAACATCATATGTTTGGATATGATGTCGTAGTAGGGCGCTCAATTCTTCCGATATTTTTGCTCCGGCAAGTATCGCCGGGCCTTTAACAGCTTCTTCTTTTTCCTCCAGCGTCATTTTAGGAATCAGATAATGCCCCTCGTTAATCATTTGAGGTAGTGCTTCAAATTCTGTGCAATCGCTTAAAAAATCAGAACGCATTGATAATACGATATATACAGGATGTGTTCTCTGTTTTGATAAACCGATTAAGAAATTTACAAATTGTTCAGATTCCTCTTTTGAATTCGATTGATACTCATCGTCGCGATATCTAAAAACTTCTTCGAATTGATCTACATAGACCAACAAGTTGTTATGAAAATTAATTTTTTTGAAATGTTCGGTTAAGTTTACTGCATCAGTTTGAATTATTTTTTCGAGATCTTTATATGAACCTGTCAGATTATTTTCGATACCATATTCGCAAAAAGTATCAATTAGGGCATCTGCCATATTTCCAATAGGTTGATTTCCTGGTCTAAAAACAATAGATGACCAGTTTTTTGATATTTTTTTCAATTCAGGTATTAAACCAGCTTTGACCAAGGATGATTTTCCGCTTCCTGACGCCCCAGTAATTACTATAAAATGTGACTTTGTAAGGACTTTTATTAATTCGTAAGTTTGTTGCTCCCTTCCAAAGAAAAGACTGCCTTCGCCAGTATCAAAACTTCTGATACCGGGGTAAGGATTTTTTATATATTCTTTAGCAGTAGTTTGAATCATAGCTGATTCTATTTTCAATTAAGAAATTATAAATTTGCGATTTGATAGATTTCAAGTACCATTATATATTTTGAGATACTAATTCAAAACCATTAAAATTCTAACACTTGAAAATTATACAGAAACAATTGACTAAGAATTTTAGGCAGAATTATTAATTATAATATACTTTGTGTTAAGAATTCTTTATTCAAAAAGGATACCAAAAATTTTCATAGACCAAGAATAGATTGATCAGTTGCGCAGGAGAATAAATGTCTTTATTGATTAATCCTGATTTTAATTTAAATCAAACATTTACTTCTAAAAAGGATTTAAGTTTTTAATAAGAATGCCCTTAATTTTTAGATATAAAAAAATTGAAAAACAGAAATAGAGATTGCATAATTTTTAATATAAAGCATCAACTTGATTACAAAAAAGATACTTTTAGTGAAATGTAAAGAAATAATCTTTAAAATAATACTTTTGAAACATGAATGAACTTAATATTACAACCCCAGCCTTATTGTTTTCGGCAGTTTCGTTAATTCTTTTGGCTTATACGAACCGGTTTTTAGGATATGCTCAAATAATCCGGAATTTATACACAGAATATAAACAGGATAAAGACGCTATCTTGATTGATCAAATTAAAAATCTTCGCAAACGCCTCTATCTTATTAGGGCTATGCAAACTTTTGGTGTTTTTAGCCTGTTCTTGAGCATGGCATCCATGCTATTTATATATCTGGGGTTCAATTTGGCTGCTGCTTTTGCTTTTGGCGGAAGCTTGGTTTGCATGATAGGATCCCTTGCTATTTCATTATGGGAAATTCAAATTTCGGTACTTGCATTAGAATTGCATTTAAAAAACATGGAAGATTAAAAGCAGTACCTACTTTTGATTCTATAATCAAAACCTGATTATTACTAAGAGGAATATATATTGCTTTTGCCTTTATTTGTAGTTTATTATAAATCTTTAATCATCCAAACATCACAACCACAGTGGCCTGTATTACCCATAGGCCTATCAAGTTTATAGAAACCATATTTCTGATACAAGCTTATAGCAGCTTGCATATTAGGGAACGTTTCCAAATAGCATTTTTTGTAGAAGTTGTCACATGCAAACTCCAGACATTTCTCAAGCATAAGTTTTCCAATTCCCAAGCCTCTTGCATTGGAATAGATATATAACTTTTGAAGTTCGCAGATTTCACTATTGCTGCTTTCTAAAGGTTTAATGCCACATCCTCCAATTAGTCTTCCATTTTGTTCAGCCACATAATAAACCTGACCAGGTTTTTGATAAGCTTCATAAATGTGATCGGTGTCGTAATCATAATAAGCTGTACCTGGTTTATTGCCTCCAAATTCGATTAATACGGTACGGATTATATTTGCAATTTGTTCATTATCTGATGATAATACTGGTCTGATAAAAAAATTTGTTCCCATATGTCAATCAATTAAATGTCATAATATGAGTTTAAACTTAATATTGTATCAAATTTATAAAATAAAAAAAGCGGCACTTTGGCCGCTCTTTTTATTCTCAATCTATTATTTATTCAACGATAGTTTTGAAAGTTTCATTTTCCCAATATTTGATGAATTCAACATCACCTTTTGCATAAGCTTTAACAGCTGCATTTTTACCGGCAGCAGTTTTTAGATTTGCAAATACGGCATCATCTTTAGATTGTTTTGAAGCAACAATAGCTTTTAAATAATAAAACCATCCGCTTTCTTTTTCACCCATAGCAGCAAGTGTAGATTCAGATTCAGCATTTTGTTTGTTTAATGTCTGAGCTAAAGCTTTGTTGAAAGTGTTTTCAGCACCAAAATTTTGGATAGCTTCAGGATATTGTCCTTTGATGATGTTTATAACACCTTGTCCGTATCCTAAGTATGGTGACTGGCAACCAGCAGCTTTTGCATCAGCAAAATATTTTTCTGCTTGGTCCATATTTCCTTGAGCAAATGCGGTAGTACCTAAGTTACAAAGAACTGTACCATTTCCTGCTTGTATTTGATTGGCTTGCTCAAAAGAAGCTTTTGCACCATCCAAATTACCACCATTTCCTTGAACAACACCTAGATTATTTAGAGCTGTAAAGTTGTTAGGTTCAATAACAAGGGCACGTCTGTATAGTTTTTCTTTCAAAGAAGCATCTTTAGTCAAAGTTGCAGTATAAAGTACTTCAGGCAATTTTAATGTGTTAATACCGCTATCAGCAGCCAATTGAAGCATTTGATCATTAGTTTTTACTTTTGATTCGTATTTGGCACTAATTACAGATCTTCTTAATTTAGGCAATACGTCTGATTTTAAGCCTGTGTATGCTTCAGCTATGTTTTTGATTTCCCTTTCGCGAACGATTGGATCAGAATACATAGAAAGAACCCTTAAAATCAATTCTTTATCTTGTACATTTGAACCTTCAACTTCTTTTTTGAAACCATCCCAGTCTTCAGCAGGAGTAGTTGCTTTTACAACAAATGTTGGATCTTTTGTAACTGTTGCTTTTGCTTTTTTCAAAGATTTACTAACGAAATCCTGAGCTGATTTACCACGGCCATCAACCAATTTTTGGTTTAATTCTTCTGGTCCGTCTGGTGAAGCATAACTTGATATTTCAACGTTTACCAATGCTTTTTCAGCATCATCGGTGGTTTTTGTCAATAAATCAAGCAATTTTGTAACTTCTTCTTTTTTTAATTCAGTAGATCTGATATCAGATTTCTGCATTAAATAAAGAATTACTGCGGATTCAAGATCCATAGATTTTGCGTCAATAGTAACCGGAATTTCAATAAATTTTGGACCATCAATTTCAGTACCGTATTTAACTAATCTTGGAGTAACATTTATTCCTTTAGCAACTTCGACATTGATGATGTCTGCATTTTCATCTCCTCTTGAACCTTTCATCCTTAGTTCAAGTGTTGAAATTCTCATCTCATCAGTATAAGGAATTACATCGCTATAATTAAAACTTCCACCATCTTTATAAGAGATAACTGGATTGTTGTCTTCAACCTTCTCACCTTGTAAAGTTTGAGTTTTTAGTGCGTATTCTCCGGTTGCGTATTTTAATACTGGGGTAACCACCAAAATTGCCTTTTTATCAAAATACTTTGGAGGGATAACTCCTGCGATAGCCACAGGAACTTTTTCACCATGCATTTCAAGCGGATTTGGGGTAACATTATTTTTAAGCTCCTTTGCTTTGTCCGCCATTTTATCAAGTCCGCCACAACTGCTAAGAAGTAATACAGCTGTAACAATTGATACCAGGTAATTGAATGTAAGTTTCTTCATAATTGATAAATAAATTGTTTGACTAAATGATTTTCGGTTAATATATTTAATTACTGCAAATCTATACAATGTTTTTAATAAATGAAACCCAAACAGACTTTTTTTTGTAAAATTTTGCAGCATTTTGCCATAATACCAAGATAATTCCATCTGCGTATCAGAGGTTTTTCATATTCAGGCCATATGGGTATTCGTAATTGAAAATAGTGTCCGTAAGTGCTTCAAAATCATTTTGGCTTTTTACAAAATCAATGCCATTTGTATTTATGATAAGGAATTTGAGTCCTTGTTCATGTTTGAAATAGTCGAAATAATTTTTATTTATTTTATTAAGATATTCAATGTCAATTGATTGTTCATAATCTCTTCCTCTTGATTTTATATTTTTAAGTGCATTTTCAGGATTTAAGTAAAGGTACACATATAAATCCGGTTTTGGTAATGAATGGTGAATAATATCAAATAGATTTCTAAACAAATGAAATTCATCATCGGCCAGAGTTGATTTTGCAAATATTAGTGATTTTGTAAAATAATAATCCGAAATCAGGAAACTTTTGAATAAATCTCCTGTACTTAATTCTTCTTTCAACTGCTGATATCGCTCAGCCAAAAAAGATAGTTCCAAAGGAAAAGAATATTTTTCGGGATCTTTATAAAACTTTGGCAGAAAAGGGTTGTCTGCAAATTGTTCAAGGATTAACTTTGCATTGTATTTCTCTGAAATTTTTTTAGATAAACTTGTTTTTCCTGCACCAATCAAGCCTTCAATTACAATAAACTTATGCTTCATATGATTTATATAAAACCTGGCAAACCTTTTTAGTTGTCAGGTTCTTTAGTGTTTTTCTTAAGTTTTTAAATTAATATAGAGGAACAATGCCCATATTAAAAAACGCAAATCCCCATTTATCAGCTTCTTCTTCAATTACTTTTGCAGTAGGCTTTCCTGAACCATGTCCTGCCTTAGTTTCTATTCTTATAATGATTGGGCTTTGACCTTTTTGTTTTTCCTGTAAGCTTGCTGCAAATTTAAATGAGTGCGCAGGAACCACCCTGTCATCATGGTCGCCTGTGGTAACCATAGTTGCAGGATATTGCGCTTCTTTTACATTATGTACAGGCGAATATTTTAATAAATAATCAAACATTTCTTTCGATTCACCGGCATTTCCATAATCTGACGACCATCCTGCGCCAATTGTAAACTTATGGTAACGAAGCATATCAAGCACTCCCACGGCCGGGAATGCTACGGTAGCAAATTCGGGCCTTTGGGTTATGGTAGCGCCTATTAAAAGACCTCCGTTTGAGCCACCTGCAATAGCCAAATATTCAGTTGATGTATAATTATTTGTTTTCAAATATTCTCCGGCTGCAATAAAATCATCAAACACATTTTGCTTTTGCATTTTGGTGCCTGCCTGATGCCATTTTTCGCCATATTCACCACCACCTCTTAAGTTTGGCTGTGCATAAATACCTCCATTTTCAAGCCAAATTATTCTTGAGGTACTAAATGCAGGTGTTAAACTGATATTAAAACCTCCATATGCGTAAAGAAAAGTTGGATTTTTCCCATCCATTTTCAGACCTTTCTTATAAACAATAAACATGGGAACTTTTGTACCATCTTTACTGGTATAGAAAACCTGTTCGGTTACATAATCCTCAGGTTTAAAATCGATTGCCGGTTTCCAGTAGATGTCTGATTTGCCACTGACAATATCATATTTAAATATGGTATTGGGATAAGTAAATGATGTAAATGAATAAAATAATTCCTTTTCTGCTTTTTCAGCACCAAATCCGGTTGCAGAGCCAATGGTGGGCAGTTCAACTTCCCTAATCAGTTTTCCATTGTAATCGTATTGAAGAATCTTTGATTTTACATCAACCATATAAGATGCAAATATACTGCCTCCTGCCGTTGAAACCGATAATGCATCTTTGGTTTCGGGAATTAGTGTTTTCCAGTTTTCAGGAAGTGGATTGGAAAAATCGACCTCAACCAATCGTTTATTTGGTGCATTCAGATTGGTTTCGATCAATAATCTTGAACCATCATTATCAATCAGAACATGTTCATTCTCAAATCCTTTTGTTAATTGGACAATTGGATTTTTATCATTCGATATATCTTTAACAAAAAGCTCATTTCCACTTGTACCTTCTGCTGCCATAATAACAAGAAACCTCTGATCTTCTGTTAAATAACCAGAAACAGATCTGTATGGCTGTTTCTCTCCGCCAAAAATCAGTATATCTTTTTTTTGTGGCGTGCCTAGTTTGTGAAAAAACAGTTTATGAAATTCATTTTCCCCTGATAAATCACTGCCTTCTTTAGGTTTATCATAACTGCTGTAATAAAATCCCTCGTTGCCTTTCCACGAAACGCCACTAAATTTAACGTCAATTAACGTATCTTCTATGATCTGAAGTGTTTCGGTACTTTTTACAATGATTTTATTCCAATCCGATCCACTTTCCGAAATCAGATAAGCCATCAATGAACCATCTTTTGTAAATCCTTCGCCGGCCATTGAAATGGTTCCATCTTCCGAAAATTTGTTTGGATCAATAAATACTTCCGATTCCTTGGAATTTAATTCCTTTTTTCGATATAAAACAAATTGATTTTGTAAGCCATTGTTCTTTAAGAAATAATAATAATTACCATGTTTCGATGGGGCTAAAACTTTTTCGTAATTCCAAAGTTTTTCAAGCCTGCTTTTTATTTTATCTCTAAATGGTATTTGTTTTAAATAACCAAAAGCTACTTCATTCTGAGCTTCGACCCATTTTGCTGTTTCCACCGATTGATCATCTTCGAGCCAACGATAGGGATCTTTTACTTCGGTGCCAAAATAAGTATCAACTGTGTCTACTTTTTTTGATTGTGGATAATTCACAGAAATCATCTGTTTTTCTGATTGTTTATTACATGCTAAAATTGCAACAAATGCAGATAGGAATAAAATCTTTTTCATATTAATTTGGGGTTTGAAGAACAAATGTAAATAAAACAACTTTGCCAGAAAAAATAAACTGAATTACATGACATAATTCATAAAAACAGATAATCAGTATAATATTAGTTTGTTGGAATTTCCTGTGTTTATTTTAACAAAGTAATGATTATTCCATTGATGTAGGTAAATTAATTTTCCAATAATGAATAAAAAATGTTGGTTATATTTTAATCTGTGTTGTAATTTTTAATTATTTTTTTATTAAATTTGGAATAGTATAAACTAAAAATACGAAGAATATGGAACTTGAAGCTTATTACAAAATGGTTGACAATTGTATATCCAAACTTGGTGTAAATCCAAATGATTGCAGAGGAGAAAAACCAGGGCAATGGGATTTAAAGAAGGGTTCTGCAAGTGTATGGATTGATGTTTTTAAAAATGAGAACAGCTTTTCCGGCTATTTTCAATGTGTGGCTCCAGTAGTGCAGGTGCCTGCAACTTTAACCAAAGAGTTTTACGAAGAAGTATTAGAAAAAAACCATACACTATATGCCACAGCAATGACTAAGTTCAAAGATTGGATTTACATGAAAACAATCCGCGAATTGGATGGCATTGACGAAGATGAAATGACAGCTTTGATTAACAGGGTAGGAAATTATGCAGATGATTTGGATGATTACTTTAAAAATAAATATTTTGGCGGTTCTAATCCTCCAAAACAAGGATAAAAGTTTAGCCATTGCTTTGGTTAAATGATTCACTAGATTATAAATATGGTTTATCCGCTTTTTGATATAAATTTCAATGGCGGGTAAACTTTTTTAATGAGATTTACCAAGAAAAAACCTCAAAAATGAAATCTATTTTTGAGGTCTAGAATGATATCGGGTATTTTATTATTCCTTACTTTCTGGCTTTGGCAACAATGCTTTTCTGGAGAGTTTCAGTTTCCCTGATTTTTTATCAACTTCAATCAGTTTAACTTCAATCATTTGTCCCTCTTTTAGAACTTCTTCAACGGTGTTGAGCCTTTTCCAATCAATCTCAGAAATATGTAGCAAACCATCTTTTCCTGGTAAAATTTCAACAAACGCTCCGAATGCAACGATTGATTTCACTTTACCTGTATAAATGTTTCCAACCTCAGGGATTTCAACAATTCCGCGGATTTTCATCTTGGCCATTTCAATATTCTCTTTGTTGGCTGCCGAAATCAGAACAATTCCCTGATCATCTTTTTCTTCAATGGCAATAATGGTTTGTGTAACCAATTGAATTTCCTGGATAATTTTACCACCCGGGCCAATAATAGCGCCAATCATGTCTTTTGGAATAAATATTTTCTCAATCCTTGGAACATGTGGTTTGTAATCTTCGCGAGGCTCGCTAATGGTTTCAAGCATTTTGGATAAAATATGCGCCCTTCCAACTTTAGCTTGGTTCAATGCTTTATCCAGAATTTCATAAGACATACCATCAACCTTGATATCCATTTGACAAGCAGTAATACCGTTTTCGGTACCAGTTACTTTAAAGTCCATATCGCCAAGGTGATCTTCGTCGCCCAAAATATCTGATAAAACAACGTATCTTTCTTGATTATCAAGAATTAAACCCATTGCAATACCTGAAACCGGGCGTTTCATTTTTACGCCGGCATCCATTAAAGCAAGTGTTCCTGCACAAACGGTAGCCATTGATGATGAACCATTCGATTCCAATATGGTTGAAACAACACGTATGGTATATGAACTGTCTTCACCAGAAGGCAACATTCTTTTTAAAGCACGGTGTGCTAAATTTCCATGTCCAATTTCTCTGCGGCTAATTCCTCTTTCAGCTCTAGCATCACCGGTTGAAAAAGGTGGAAAATTGTAGTGCAACAAAAATTTATCCCTTCCTTGTTCCATTACCTCGTCGATTATTTTTTCATCGAGTTTGGTACCAAGTGTCACTGTTGTAAGTGATTGGGTTTCACCCCTTGTAAATATCGAAGATCCATGGGTTGCGGGTAAATAATCAATTTCGCTCCAAATTGGCCTTATTTCATCCGATTTTCTTCCGTCTACACGGATTCCTTCGTCAAGCAATAAGGTACGAACTGCTTCTTTTTCAATATCATGAAAATACATGTTGATAAAAAAGGAAAGTTCAGATTGTTGTTCTTCAGATAAAGTGGCATTAAATTGCTCTTTAATATCTGCAAAAGCATCACTTCTATCGTGTTTTGGTTTTGCGCTTTTTGCAATATCATAAATCTTTTGATAGGCAAAAGCCCTCATTGTATCATATAATTCTTGCTTGAATTCTTCTTTTGGGTAATCCCTTTTTGCTCTTCCAATTTCAACGGCAAGATCAATTTGTGCCTGGCACTGGATTTTAATCGCTTCATGTGCAAATTTAATTGCTTCAAGCATTTCTGTTTCAGAAACCTCGCTCATTTCGCCTTCAACCATCATAATATCTTTGATAGTTGCACCAACCATAATTTCAATATCGGCTCTTTCGTTTTCTGAGGCAGTAGGGTTGATAATTAATTTACCATCTACTCTTGAAACCCTAACTTCAGAAATAGGCCCTTCAAATGGAATATCTGAAATGGTTAAAGCTGCTGATGCTGCCAAACCGGCAAGTGCATCAGGCATTATTTCTTTTTCTGCTGAAATTAGGTTAACAGTAACAAAAGTTTCTGCATGGTAATCTTTAGGGAAAAGTGGTCTTAAGGCCCTGTCAACTAAACGTGAAACTAATATCTGATTGTCTCCAGGTCTTCCTTCTCTTCTCAAAAATCCACCAGGGAATCTTCCAACTGCAGAAAAACCTTCTTTATATTCAACTGATAATGGCATAAAGTCAAGATCTGCCTTGAACTCTTTTGCTGACATAACTGTAGCAAGCAACATTGTTTTGCCCATGGTAACAACTACGGAACCATCGGCTTGTTTTGCTAATTTTCCTGTCTCTATAGTGATAATACGTCCATCACCGAGATCAATATCTTTTTTAAATAATTTATACATATATTAATTTGATAAGAAATTCTATTTGTTTAAGGATTTTTTAATCCTTTAAAATAAGGAGAGATTCCTTTTGGGGAGGTAATTTGATAAAAAAAAGGCAATAAGAATTGCCTTTTTTTTATCTTCTTAAATTTAAAGTTTTGATAATTTCCCTATATCTTAGAATATCAATCCTCTTTAAATAATCCAGTAGTCTTCTTCTTTTACCAACCAATTTTAATAATGACCTTTGTGTGCCAAAATCATGTTTGTTTGATTTCAAGTGCTCGGTTAAATGGTTGATACGATAAGAAAAAAGGGCTATTTGAGCTTCAGATGAACCAGTATCCTGCTCTGTTTTTCCATAAGTTTTAAAAAACTCTTTCTTCTTTTCTAGTGTTAAATACATATCAATACTTTTTATTGTTTTATCGTGATTTATAATAGCTCGCAAAAGTAGATAAAACTTTTTAAATAGCAATTTTTAATTGTAAATTTATTTGTAAATGAGATAAAATCCTTTAGATATCAACAGGCAATTGTTGATAACCGAAAATATTTAATCTTAATCTCCGATTTATTTAGCTTATATACTGATATATATAGGGCTTGATTGAAACTAAAGAATAATTTTGATAAATGAATTATCATAATTATTAATTATTTTTTTGTTAATCATTGTGACTAAATGTTAGGTGCGTTCATAAATAAGGAATATAAATTTTTTTAAACCAGTAAAAGATTTAATAACTTTCTTTATATGCTTTAATCCATTCGGGCTTTTCCATTAGGTAAAGCAACTTAAAAGCATTTTCGCCATAGATGTAATCGTTTAATTTAAAAAGGCCAAATTTTTCCAGCATTTTCATTTGTGAATCCGTAGGTAAAAATGGGATTGAATCATTTGATGACCAGCCTAGTATATCAGGATCTTTAGTAAAATAGGGATATTCTTTATAACGGAGTCTCCATAAGTCGCCAAGGATATTTGGATTATCAATTTGATATTGTTTAAAGAAATTAATTGCTTTGGGATTGGCTAATGATTGTTGTTTTCCCAAAGCCTGAGCAATAAAACTTTCTTGTGTGATTTGCTTTATAATTCGTTTACCATTATCTCCGGGTTTTACCAGGGCAAAATTCACCATTCCACCCATAGCGTTTGGAGTAAGGTTAAAACCAAAAAAATATTCAATATCACCGGGATCATCACCAAAAGTATAAACCGTATCTTTCTGAGCAATAACTGAATACGAATACAGAAAAATAAAAATTAAGATAATTCTTTGGATTGTTTTCATTTTTAATTTGCTTAAACTTTAAATACAATATAAAACGAATTATAACGATGAAAATTGCTAAAACAAAAAAAAGGGAATAAATCATTATTTTTAATGTTTAATACTCGTAAATTGCAAATAATTTTGTTTAACGAAACCAAAATATTTCACCTATGGCTAAAATTAAAAAAGAAGATGCTTTAAGGTATCACTCCGAAGGAAGACCTGGTAAAATTCAGGTTGTTCCAACTAAACCCTATAGCACACAAAGAGATTTGGCACTGGCATATTCTCCCGGTGTTGCAGAACCTTGTCTCGAAATCGAGAAAAATCCTAAAGATGCTTATAAATATACGGCAAAAGGGAATCTGGTTGCAGTTATATCAAATGGCACTGCAGTATTGGGCCTTGGTAATTTGGGTGCATTAGCAGGAAAACCTGTAATGGAAGGCAAAGGCCTATTGTTTAAAATCTTTGCAGATATTGATGTTTTTGATATTGAGGTTAATACAACAGATATTGATAAGTTTGTTGAAACAGTTAAAGAAATTTCGCCAACCTTCGGTGGAATTAACCTTGAGGATATTAAAGCTCCTGAATGCTTTGAAATCGAAAGACGTTTGAAAGAAGAACTTGATATTCCTGTTATGCACGACGATCAGCATGGAACTGCGATTATTTCAGCTGCCGGAATGGTAAACGCCCTTGAACTTGTAAATAAAAATATTCACGACGTTAAAGTTGTAGTTAGTGGGGCAGGCGCATCTGCTATGGCATGTACAAGATTGCTGATATCTTTAGGTGTTAACCGCGAAAATGTTGTAATGGTAGATACTAAAGGTGTTCTTGTTGCATCACGGACTGATATGAATAAATACAAATTGGATTTTTTAACCAAAAGAGATATTCATACACTTGAAGAAGCGATGGTTGGCGCTGATATTTTTTTAGGGTTATCTGCTAAAGACACAGTTACTAAGGATATGGTAAAAAGCATGGCTGCAAATCCAATTGTATTTGCTATGGCTAATCCAGATCCAGAAATTAGCTACGAAGATGCCATGGAATCAAGGAATGATTTGATAATGGCAACCGGTCGCTCTGACTATCCAAACCAGGTCAATAATGTTCTGGGATTTCCATATATTTTCAGGGGCGCATTGGACGTAAGAGCAACTACAATAAATGAAGAAATGAAAAAAGCAGCGGTATTTGCTATTGCATCGCTCGCTAAAATGAATGTTCCAGAGGATGTTAACCGTGCCTATAACCAGAAAAATTTAAAATTTGGAAGAGAATATATTATTCCAAAACCACTTGATCCAAGATTAATTACCGTTGTAGCTCCTGCAGTTGCAAAGGCAGCAATGGATTCGGGTGTTGCAACTGAGCCAATTAAAGATTGGGATGCATATCGTGAACAATTGGCAAATAGACTTGGTAAAGGTAATGAATTGATGAGGGAACTTACCGAAAAAGCGCGCAAAAACCCAAAATCAGTAATATTTGCAGAAGCAACTAATTTCAATGTACTGAAGGCTGCTCAAGTAGTTAATAATGAAGGTATTGCAAAACCTATTTTATTGGGAAACGTTGAAGTAATAAAAAGCCTGATAGCTGACAATCAGCTTGATTTAGACGAGGTGATAATCATAGATCCACGTTCTGATAAAGAGCAAGCCAGAAGAACAAAGTTTGCTTTAACACTCTGGGAAAAAAGGAAAAGAAAAGGTTTAACATACGAAGAAACCAAAGAATTGATGTTTAATCGTGATTATTTTGGAATTATGATGGTTGAATGTGGCGACGCAGAAGCTTTTGTTTCGGGTACAACGGTTAAATATTCTCAAATTTTAAAACCTGCTCTTGAAATAATTGGCACCAACCCTAATTTTAAACGGGTTGCAGGAATGCATATTATTATGTCTAAACAGGGACCTGTATTTTTTTCGGATACAACGGTGAATCGAATGCCTGATTCACAAACATTGGTTGAGACAACAATTTTAACTGCCTCTTATGCAAGAAAGTATGGAGTAGAGCCGGTTATAGCAATGGTTTCATATTCGAACTTTGGTTCGGTAAAAGGAGGAAGTCCTGAAACAGTTAGAAAAGCGGTTGAAATATTACATGCTGAACATCCAGAAATACTTGTTGATGGTGAAATGCAGGCTAATTTTGCATTTAATACAGAAAATAGGGAGAAGCATTTCCCATTTACAAAAATTTCAAACAAAAAAGTAAATACTGCTATTTTTCCAAATTTGAGCAGTGGAAATGCTGCATATAAAATTATGCAAGAAATTAGTGATGGTGACGTTATTGGCCCAATTTTAATGGGAATGAACAAGCCGATTCAGGTATTGCAAATTGAAAGTTCTGTTCGTGAAATTGTTCACATGGCTACTATTGCTGTAATTGACGCAATTGGGTTAGAAAAAGAACTTGCCAAATAATTTGTAACGAATTGAAAATAAGATCCTAAGACTATTCTTTAGGACCATATGCTAAGTCCCCGGCATCACCAAGGCCGGGGACAATATATGCCTTAGCAGTTAATTCATCATCAACGGCTCCAACCCATAAAGTATAATCTTTATCAGGGATATTTTTTTTAACAAATTCAATTCCTTCCTTGCTTGCAATGATACTTACAATATGAGTATGCAATGGTTTTCCTTTTTCCAAAAGACTTTTATAGCCTAAAACCATTGATGAACCTGATGCCAACATGGGGTCGGAAATAATTACTGTTTTATTTTCGATAGAAGGAGACGATAAATAGCCAAATTGAATATCAAAACTGCCATCTTTATGATACTTTCGAAATGCAGAAATAAATGCATTTTGTGCCCCATCAAAATAGTTTAAAAGTCCATTGTGTAATGGTAAGCCAGCCCTCAGTATTGATGTTAAAACAAGATTATTGAATGGTAGTAGCATTTCACATTCTCCAAGAGGAGTTTTCACCATTTTTTTTTCGTAAATGAGGGTTTTACTTATTTCATAAGCAAATATTTCGCCGATTCGTTCCAGATTTTTTCTGAATCTCAGGCTATCTGTTTGTATATTGATATCACGAAGTTCCGAGATAAACCTATTTAATATTGAATTGCTTATTGCAGTTAAATTGATCATTTTTATAGAATTATTCAGGTTAGACTAATGAAAGATAATTATTGTTTTTAATGATAAAGACAAGATATTATCCTCAGATTGCTGCAAAAATAATAGAATATCTTCTTTCTTGCTAATTTTTCAAAAGTTTGATAGGAAAGGGTAACTTATTTGCCCTTATACTTGAATAATTGAAAGGATTAGCTCCAAAACCTCTGTAAAATCTAGCAATGCTATCAATATTTGAACCCTCGAAATCAAGAATAATGTTTCGGTTTGAAAAATCTTTTATAAATTCATCAACCAGCAAAAACATAGCGCCCTGCTCTTTACCTTCCATATTAGAAACAGATAGGATAAAGCATGCTTTATTATTGGCATAAACAAAAAAACCAACGGCACAAAGTGTATTTTTCTCATTGTAAGCACCGTATAAATGGCCAGATTGATAATGAAGCGCAGAATCAATTAATTGCTGCAGTATAGTGGTGTGCATGTCTTTCATGCCTGGAATTTTGTTTGAACTTTTTATAAGGTCAAAAACTACATTTGGTGATAAACCCTTTGTAATTGAAATTTTATTATGAATAGCTTTGCGAATATTCCGGATATTATTTTTTTTATATTTCCTGAAAATGTTTTCGTAGCTATCAATTAAATCAAGCTCATAGGTGGTGTTTTTTTTCACGGAATATCCATTTAGTTCTTCTACACGGTTGTATTTGTTTAAGTTGATTTCTATGAACCTGAATTTTTTAGGAATTGCTTCTAAGAATGAGTGGATAAGAACATTATCGATTTTATTTGATGAAAATATTCCAAGCTGCTGTGTGAAAAATGGTTGATAAAGGTAGCTTACACTATATTTATTATTTTGGGTGAGTGGCATAACTGTTTCATAATCACCATAAATCAGTGCATCCCAATTGGGTGATACAATATCAAGATACCAGGAATAGGCGTAAACGATGCCATTGATGGACTTGGAGATACAATTGTCCCATCTATCAATATCGATTTCTGCCTGCTTTATATATTTAATTTCCATGATTTGCCTCTTCCAACATTTGTTCAAATATTTTACGCCAACTTATTTCACCTTTTCTTAAGCTTAATGATTCATTATGCCATAAACTTACAAATAATCCATTTACTTTTTTGACGGAAGTTATTATTTTTTTAATATTTTTCAAAGCAATTTCGGGCTTTATTTTTAAATAATGTATATAACAAGCATCCATAACTGCGAAAGGGACAACTTGCAGCCCGGTTTCACAATTTTTAATCAAGTTAAAAAACTTGAAAGGGGAACATACACTTGCTCTAAAACCAGGCATGGATGCAAATCCCATTGAGAAATCTTTATTAATATTTATTTCGTTCAGATTTTCGTATGTTGTAGGTAATTGAAGTTTTAAAAAATGTTGTCTGCTATTTGTTATTGACTTATCAATTATTTTTTCAAGCATTTTTTTTTCACTATTCAATATTTGTAAGGATTTATTTGATCGATAAGATGGATGCAAACCTATTTCATAACTCACAGATATTCTTTTTATTAACTTTATAAAAGCAGGATTATTTTGTAAAAGATTTTTATCATAATTTCCATATTTCGAAAAGAGAATAAAATAGATTGGATCGATCTGATATTTTTTATGAATTTCGTCTAAATAGTCATAATTATCGTAAGGATCTTTTTTGATATTCCTTAATATTTGTATTTTCTCAAAAAGAGGTTTTATCTTCAATGTTAGTAAAAGTTTTGATAGAGAGAGAGATGTTCTCAGCAATCCTTTATTCAAATCGGCATAAGCATTATCAATATCAATAGTTGAAAGGTATTTGAATTGACGGTTTTTAAAACACAATTCAGGAAATTCTTTCAATAAATTGATTTTAAATAGATTAATCCAAATATTGATTAGAGGTTCTTCAAGAAAACCTTCTTTAAATGCAAGGCTTAGGTTTGCAGGAAACCGTCCATGACTGTCGGTCTGATAAGGTAAATACTCTTCGTATCTACTAATTAAATAAAAACTTGCCGCAAAAATATCAAAAGGGAAAAATGATGGTTTTCCTGACTTGAAAAATGCTTTTTGATTTTCAAAAATAAAAACATCTATGTTTGTTTCTCGAATTTCTTCACTTTGTAAAATACCATGAGACTGAATATATGGTAATTGCGGATAGTAATTATCCGAAGAATAGGAAAACTTGTAATTCGTTGATTTATTAAAGAAGCGCTTGTCATTGCACAATTCATAATCCAATCCAAGTTCCTGATTTAGAATGAAATCAAAAATATATTTCAATCTATTGGTAATCAGTGGCGTGTAAATTATCAGTGATTTATTTATTTTTTCACCTATCATTTATTTTGATTAAATAAGGCTTTCATCTGCGAAACTAAAATAGCTATTGTTTGCTATTATTACGTGATCTAAAACGTTTATTTCTAGAAATTTACCTGCTTCAACAAGCTTTTTTGTTATCTCAATATCATTTGTGCTTGGTTGCTTGTTTCCTGAAGGATGATTATGGCAAACAATGATGCCTGATGCAAGTTTATCAATGGCCATTTTAAGAATTATGCGATTATCTATAACTGTACCTGAAACGCCGCCCTGACTGATTTTTTGTTTATCGATTATTTTATTGGAACGGTTTAAAAATGCAATCCAAAACTCTTCGTAAGGTAAATCGCCAATCAATGACACAAATAGTTCGAAAATATCTTTGCTTGAACCTATTTGCTTCTTTTCAAGTATTTCTGATATTTTTCTTCGTTTTCCAAGTTCCATTGCCGATACAATTGAGATGGCTTTGGCTTCACCAATTCCTTTGTATTGTTGCAAATCGTTAATTGTTAATCGGCCAAGTTCATTTAAGTTGTTCGAAACGCCTGCCAAAATTCGTTTCGACAATTCAACTGCTGTTTCATTCCTGCTCCCCGAACCTATTAAAATTGCAATTAACTCAGCATCCGATAAACTCTGAATTCCTTTGGCCAAAAGCTTTTCTCTTGGTCTATCTTCTAATGCCCAATCGGTTATTCTCAGGTTTTTTTCCATCTATTTGTATTTTAAACGAATGTAGTTTTTTTTTTGGAATAAGCAAATTCATTGCTTTTTCCGTTAAAATTTGATATTTATTCAACTAATATCTTAATTTTGAAATCCATTTTTTAAATTAACATATGCTTGAACAATCAGTAGAAAACGCATGGAATAATATTTGGAAACAAACAAATTCTCCATCTGGGTTGGTGAATACTTTCTGGGCTGAAATTGTAAAAGCATACAGTTCAAAAGAAAGATATTATCATAACTTGCAGCATATAAGCCAAATGCTCAATTCCAGTCTGAACTATAAAAATAAAATTGAAGATATCCAGGTTGTTCAGCTTGCCATATTCTATCATGATGTGATTTATTCTGCTAAAAGAAAGGACAATGAGGAGCGGAGCGCAAAATTGGCGTCGAAACATTTGAAAAAGCTAGGCTATCCGCAAAATAAGATCGAAAAGTGTTGCACATATATCTTAGCAACTAAAAGCCATCAATTTTCTTTAACTGATTCAGATCTTGCCTATTTTCTTGATTTTGATCTTCAAAAATTAGGTGCAAATTGGTTAGAATATGAAGAATATACCAAACAGATTAGGCTTGAATATCGTATTTATCCTGATTTGGTTTATAAACCGGGTAGGAAAAAAGTACTTGAACACTTTTTGAAACTTGGGAAAATCTACAAATCACCCGAATTCTTCAGTTTATATGAAAAGCAAGCTAGAACTAATTTATTGAAAGAACTGGAATTTATTAGGTAATCATTTGAATAACAATGCAATAAATATATTTTCTTACGAAATATCATTATTATAATTCATTTTCTATTTCGAAATTTCGATATCTTTGGCAAAAAGAAAATTAAGTGAATAAGTTTTTGTGCATTAATAATATATCAGAAGATCCATACTTCAATTTAGCCCTTGAGGAATACTTGCTTAAGAATTATAGTGATGATATTTTTATGCTCTGGCAAAATGAACCAAGCATTGTGGTTGGGAAACACCAAAATACCCTTGCCGAAATAAACCATCAATTTATTCTGGATAACCATATTAAAGTTGCACGAAGACTTTCGGGTGGCGGAACTGTTTACCAAGATGATGGTAATTTGAACTTCACTTATATAATGAATGGAAAAGAGGGCAAATTGGTCAATTTTATCAAATATACCAATGATATTCTTGAAGTATTGAATAATCTCGGAGTTCCGGCTGAACGAAACCAACGGAATGATTTGACGATTGAAGGAAAAAAAGTTTCAGGAAATGCGGAGCATATTTTTAAAAATAGAATTATTCATCATGGAACTTTGTTGTTTAATTCAGATCTGAACAAATTGGACATAGCAATAAAAGTTGAAAAAGGTAAATATGAAGATAAATCTGTTCAATCGGTTAGGAGCAGAGTGACCAATATATCACCTTATCTCACAAAAAATATTAATGTTGATCAATTCAAGAATATAATATTTGACTTTGTTTTGAATAATTATTCAAATGCCGAATTACATGACTTAAAACTGGATGAATATCAATTTGTAACTAAACTAAAAGTTGAAAAATACGAAACTTGGGATTGGATTTATGGTTATTCACCAAAATTTAAAGTTAAAAGAGCACATAATTTTCCTAAAGGCAACCTGAATATAGAATTGTTGATAAAAAAGGGACTGATTGATGAGGTTAATTTGAAAGGTAAACTTTTCAATAAAGAAGAAAGAAGCCGATTTAGTGAAATATTGCTAGGATTGAGGTATGAAAAGGAAGAAATTAATCAGGCTTTTTTAAAAGTACAACTCAACCTGTCAAATAATCAATTTTTGAATGATGAAATTATCAATTTATTTTTTTAAACAAGTATGCAAAAATATATATTAATTGTTGCTGGTGGCAAGGGAAACAGGTTTAAAAGCGATATACCAAAACAATTTATTAAATTGTTGGATTTTCCAATATTGATGCATACCATCAACGCCTTTTATAATTATGACAATTCAATAGAAATCATTGTTGTTTTGCCCGAAGAACAGATAGAGTATTGGAAAAATCTTTGCCAAACTTATCATTTTGGCATTAATCATACATTAGTTAAGGGGGGTGAATTTAGGTTCCATTCTGTTAAAAATGGTTTGGCAATGGTTAAACCAGGAGGATTGGTAGGGATTCATGATGGAGTGAGGCCCTTGATTGATAAGGATACGATTAGGAAATGCTTTGAAATGGCCAAAAAAGAAGGTAATGCAATTCCTGTAATAGATTTAGTTGATTCAGTTCGGGAAATTAACCCAGATGGTTCCAGTTTAATGGTTGACCGATCCAAATATCGGTTAATCCAAACACCACAGGTTTTTAAAACGGAATTGATTTTAAAAGCTTTTGAACAAGCATTTACTCCTTCATTTACCGATGATGCAAGTGTTTTGGAATCAATTTACCCAAATTCAATAAAACTAGTGTATGGAAACCGGCAAAACTTAAAGATTACTACAGCCGAAGATCTAATATATGCTGAAGCAATTTTGAAATGCAGGAATGTGTAATTTAAAATATCGTTAATACAGAATATCCAATTCAACTAAATATTGAAAATCAAGTTATTGCATATACTTGAAAATATAAACCCATATCTTTTCAATCCTTAATAATTTCTATAATTTTAACATTCACCATTCTTTTAGGTTCTCTCATCAAATCACATTGTTCATCGAATTTGTTTATTTAAAAGTTACATTAACAATGTAATTACTGATATAATCTTGATTATTTGCGTATTGAAGATAATATTATTCTTTGGAATATATATAAACCACACCTATTAATTTTGGAATTAAAGTAAAAACTCTATTTATAAAAGCTAAATTAATTCATAAATTTGTTCTAATAATCTAAATTAAAATGTTAAATTTCAATTATTTAAAAAATTGACAGCTATGAAAAAAATTAAAAATTTATCCCTATTTGTGCTTATTGTCGTCTTGAATTCATCATGCTATATGGTGAAAAAATCAGAAAACTATTATGGAATAGAAACAGCATCAAGCAAAAAAATTGTTTATGTAATAGATATTTCAGGAAGTATGGAAGGAAAAGCCGAAACCGATTTAAAAGGTAACGTAATTAACACTGCTGGCTCAAAGGTTGGAAATGTCGTAGGAAATAAAATTGGGGGCAGAGTTGGTGGTTTAATTGGTAAAGAAACTAATAACCAATTGACCAAGCTTGGCAAGGCTAAAAAAGAGTTGATGCCTTCAATCAGGGGATTGAGTGAAGACACTTATTTTACAATAATTGTTTTTGAAAACAACATTAAACAATTGAACAAACAATTAATGCAGGCAAATTCGACCAATAAAAACTTAGCTGTTGCTTATCTCGAAAAGCTCGAATCAGGAGGAGGAACAAATATGTCTGATGCTCTTGAAGAAAGTTTTGCGATTCCTGAGGTAGAGACAATTTTTGTTCTGTCAGATGGTGAACCAAATGAAGGAAAAATACCTAATACGCAAGGCATTTTGGACGCACTAACAAAATGGAATAGTGCTAAAAAAGTAAAAATAAACACAATAGGACTTGGTGAAGATTGCGACAAAGATTTTATGAAAAAGATGGCAACTGAAAATTCAGGTCAATTTATCGATAAATAAGTCAAGATTTAATAAAACCAAAAATCAAATAACAAATCTCAAATAAATTCCAAGTTCCAATATTTAAATTTTCAAAATGGTTTGAACATTTGATATTTTTATATTTGGGATTTATTTGATTTTTATTTTTTTGTTATTTGATATTTAAACTGGATTGAGTTTTCAATGAATTAGTAATGCTTCTTATTGCATCTTATAAACCACTGCATTCACATTCATCCCTGCACCTACCGATGCAAAAACAAAGTGATCTCCTTGGATAAGTTTATGGTTTTCAAGCTTTCCCTTCATCAACAAATCATACAAAATGGGCAATGTAGCCACAGAATTATTTCCCAAATTGGAAATTGTCATTGGCATAATATGCTCGGGGATAGATTTCTCGCCAAACAATCTAAATAGGCGGGCAAGCATGGCATCATCCATTTTTGCATTGGCTTGATGGATCAATACTTTTTTAATATTGCCCAACAACAAACCAGCTTTGTCAATCGTGTCTTTAACCAATTGTGGTACAGTTGTTAACGCGTATTCATACAGTTTCCTACCATTCATTTTCAAATAAAGCTCGCTCTTTGGTATATTGGGATTGAATGATTTGTCCATATAAAGTAACCATGCATGATCTATCGCATCTGTTCTGGTTTTGTGTGTCAATATACCAACTGGAACCGAACTTTCAATGCCTTCGACAATAATGGCTCCTGCACCGTCAGAATAAATTAGACTATCCCTGTCGTGTGGATCTGAAATTCGGGATAAAGTTTCTGCACCAATAACCAGTATTTTTTTGGCATCTCCCGATTTAATATAATAATCGGCTTGTATTAATGCCTGCAACCAACCTGGACACCCAAAAGGTAAATCATACGCCACCGTGTAAGGATTTTTGATGCCCAACTTTTGTTTTATCCTTGAAGATAGTGCGGGAAGCATATCTACTTTCATATTGTCCTTTTTTACATCACCGAAATTGTGCGCAACTATTATATAATCAAAACTTTCCCTGTCGGTATTCGAAGATTTAATAGCTTCTTCTGCTGCAAAGTAACCAATATCTGAAGTTACATATTCATCTTCTATATATCTGCGTTCTTCAATTTCTGTAATTTGTTTGAATTTCTGAATAATTTCTTCGTTTGCTTGTAAAATTCTTTCACCAGTAGCATCGTAAAACTCACTCTTCAAAAAATCTTCGTTTTTTAAAATCTTTGTAGGAATATAACTTCCTGAACCAGTAATAATTGTATAAATATTTTTACCCATAATCAATATAATTTTAATAGAAGCACATTTTTTTTGCGCAAAATGCGGTAAAAGTACAACTTCTTAGCATTTAACCGCGACATTGAAAAATAAAATCTTCAGGAATAAATCATTCCTGAAGATTGGGCAAAATATTTTCAATAATTGAGTTTTGTATAAAATAGGCTTACTATTTCCTAATTGCTTTAATACCAGGGAGATTTTTGCCTTCAATATACTCAAGCATAGCTCCTCCACCGGTTGAAACATAACTAACTTTATCGGCTAAGTTATTTTTGTTGATGGCCGATACAGAATCACCACCACCAACTAGTGTAAATGCTCCATTTGCAGTGGCCAAGGCAAGCGCTTTTGCAACGCTGGTTGTTCCTGCAGCAAATTTCTCCATTTCAAAAACACCCATTGGACCATTCCAAAGTACTGTTTTTGAATTTTTAATTACCTCATTAAAAGTTTTAATCGTCTCGGTTCCAATATCCAACCCCATCCATCCATCTGGAGTTTCATCAATTTTTGAAAGTTTGGTATTGGCAGCTGCGTCAAACTTGTCGGCATTAACAGCATCAGTTGGCAAATAAACCTTTACACCTTTGGCTTTGGCCTTATTTAAAATCTCAAGTGCCAAATCAAGTTTATCTTCTTCGCAAAGTGAATTTCCAATTTTACCACCAAGCGCTTTAATAAAAGTATAAGTCATTCCACCACCAATAATCAGGTTATCAACACGGTCAAGCAAATTTTCGATAACAAGGATTTTATCAGAAACTTTTGCTCCACCCATGATAGCTGTAAAAGGTTTTTTTGACTGCAAAAGAACATTATCCATTGCATTGAGTTCATCGTTTATTAAGTAGCCGAACATTTTAGCATTATCAGCAAAGAACTCTGCAATAATCGCTGTTGAAGCATGTGCCCTATGTGCCGTTCCAAAAGCATCATTTACATACACATCGCAACCATCCGCCAGCTTTTGGGCAAAGGCTTTCATACCTTCCTTGTCTTTATCTTCAGCAGCATAAAAACGCAAGTTTTCAAGTAATAGAACTTCGCCCATTTTCAGTGACTTTTTCATTTCGATTGCTTTGTCGCTTATGCAATCATCAGCAAATTTTACTTCTTTTCCACCTAAATTTTTTGATAGATTAGAAATAACATGTTTTAATGAATATTTCTCTTCGGGAGCACTTTTTGGCCTACCAAGATGCGACATCAAAATGGCTGCACCACCTTGATCCAATATTTTATTAATTGTTTTTAATGCCCCTTTTATACGAGTATCATCAGTTACCTCAAAGTTTGCGTTCAATGGCACATTAAAGTCGACTCGAACAATTACTTTTTTGCCTGAAAAGTTAAAATTATCGATTAATTGCATGGTTCAATGTTTAAAGTTTATAATTTGATTTTGGATTGTAAAATTAACAAATAATTGTGAAACAACCACCCTAAATTTCAATTAAAGGCTATTAAGCTAACAATTAGAACTTAAAGTTTTTAATGTATGGGGTTCCTGAATTTTAAATTTATCCTTATATCTACAAAAAGTATATTATTCTACTTTGCCTAAAACAAAAGGAATTACATATGTTTGTAATCAGCATATTGAATATCGCATTAAAACCCAATATTGTGGATATTTCCAGGACTTATTCACATCATTTAGGGTATTCCAAATTTTACTTTACTTTAAGTATTGATTAGTTTTGATTTTTATATTTTTGCAGATAAATTTATATCAATATGCAATTCAATAAAATAATTGGACAAAAAAAGATAATTGATAGTTTTATCCAAACTGTGCAAACCAATAGGATTAGCCATGCCCAATTATTGAATGGATCTGAAGGAGTTGGTAAATTAAAACTTGCCATTGCTTATGCTCAATATATTTCATGTACACACAGAACAGAAATTGATTCTTGCGGAAATTGCCCTTCGTGTAAAAAATATGAAAAATTAATTCATCCCGATTTACATTTTGTGTACCCGGTAGTGAGAACAAAAAAATTTGATAAACCTGTAAGCGATAACTATATAGCTGAGTGGCGTAACTTTATATTAAATAATGACAAGCTACAACTAGATATTTGGTTGGAATTGATGGGTAATGAAAATTCTCAGGCAGGAATCTTTGCGCAGGAAAGCAACGAAATTATCCGAAAACTAAGCTTAAAAACGTTTGAATCAGAATATAAAATTATGATCATTTGGCTTCCTGAAAAGATGAATCCTTCATCAGCCAATAAATTATTAAAAATGATTGAAGAACCTCCATTGAAGACATTGTTTTTGTTGGTTTCTGACTTTCCAGATCAAATTATTAACACCATTAGGTCAAGAGCTCAATTTATCAAAATTCCTAAGATTGACAATGAAAGCATGGCTAATGCATTGATCGAGAGGCATCAGCTTGAAGAAAGTCAAGCCAAAAGAATTGCAAAACTCTCAAGTGGAAATTATTACAAAGCACTTGAAACTATAAAGGCTAGCGAAATTGAACAATATAATTTCAGAATGTATACAGATATTATGAGATTATGCTATGCAGCTAAAATAATTGAGATAAATAAATGGGTAGATGAGATTTGTAATCTGGGTCGCGAGCGTCAGAAAACTTTTATCATATACGCATTGCGCCTGTTTAGAGAGAATTTTATTTTAAATTCGATGAAAGGTAAAAATACGGATTTAAACAGTCTTACGATAGAAGAACAAGATTTTTCATCAAAATTTTTTACCTTTATCCACGAAAATAATATAACAGATATCTCAAACGAGTTTAATCTGGCATTTAAGCATATTGAAAGAAATGGGACGGATAAGATCATTTTTCTTGATCTTTCATTGAAGTTGGTAAAATTGCTGCGGATAAAAGCAGCATAAAAAGGCTATTAATGAATAGCTAAATAAGTTAATTGTAATTATAATTTTCATGACAAACGATATAGATTATACCAGGGGTTGTAACACGCTGGAAGAAGGAAGCTCAAATTGTTCAACCCGTATGTGCAGCAAATTAAAAGTTTACGATTGGTTAAATGCATTTCCAGAAAGTGGATTGCCTTTTGATATTGTTGAGATAAGGTTTAAAAATACCCGCAAAGAATTTTTTAAAAATGTAAATGGAATCAAATTAAAAATCGGAGATGTAGTTGCAGTTGAAGCTTCTCCTGGCCATGATATTGGGACTGTTTCCTTGTCTGGATCTTTGGTACTCCAGCAATTACGGAAGTATAAAGTTTCCATCGATACTGAATTTAAAAAAATATATAGAAAGGCAAAACCTGCAGACATTGAAAAATGGAAAAGTTCTGCAGCTTTGGAGCCAAACACTATGCTTAGGGCAAGGCAAATTGCTGAAAACTTGAAGCTTGATATGAAAATTGGAGATGTTGAATATCAAGGTGATGGCACAAAGGCAATATTTTATTATATAGCGGATGAACGTGTCGATTTTAGAGAATTGATAAAAAAGTTTGCTGAGCTTTTTAAAATCAGAATTGAAATGAAACAAATCGGTGCAAGGCAGGAAGCCGGACGAATTGGCGGAATTGGTTCTTGTGGGCGTGAACTTTGCTGTTCTACATGGATTACCAACTTTGTTTCGGTAACTACTGTATCGGCAAAGCATCAGGAACTTTCATTAAATCCCCAAAAATTGGCAGGGCAATGTGGCAAATTAAAATGCTGCCTGAATTACGAATTTGACTCATATGTTGATGCTCAAAGAGATTTTCCAGATACCACATTTGCTCTTGAAACTAAAACGGGCAAAGCTTATCATCAAAAAACTGATATTTACAAAAGGGTTATGTGGTATTCTTTCAGTGAAAACTCCGCAATTAACCTTACTGCAATTGGCATAGATAGAGTGCATTCCATCATTGAGTTAAACAAAAAAGGAATAGTTGTTGACAATTTGAATGAAGTAGTTGAAGTGAAAGATAAAGACATTTTGGGATTTTCAGATATTGATCAAACTTCAAAAATTTTGAATAAGCCTGCAAATACTCAAAAAAGAAGAAAAAAGCCTCAACGAAAAGTTGAAATAAATGTCAATAAACCCAAAATTGAAAAATAATTTTGCACACTTTTAAAATCTCATTTATTTATTATTATGGGTAAAAAATTCATTTTGCTATGTACTTTTTCAGCTATTTTTCTTTTCATCTTTTCATGTTCAAATCAGACAGTTTATTCATCTGAGGTTGAAATTCCTGACGGGATTTGGAAAAGCAAGGAAGCCGCAGTATTTAGTCCAGAATTAACAGATACAATCCAAAACTATAATATTTCATTATCCGTAACAAATTCAGACCTTTACAGATACAGCAATTTATGGTTATTTGTTAAAACCAAATCGCCGGATGGTTTTTATCATAAAGACACACTTGAAATTTATCTTTCAGAAGAAAATGGAAAATGGCTTGGAAAAAACAAGGATGATCAATGGAGATATCAATTTTATTTTAAAAAACAAATCCGTTTTCCAAAAATTGGCAAGTATACTTTTGAAATTCAACAAGGTATGCGTGATTTAGAATTGCCTGGAATTAATAAACTTTCTTTTGAATTATTAAAAAGTGATAAATAACTTCAAATTCCATTCGATTATCACAATTCAATCAAACTTTTATTATAAAATAATTAACTATTAGATTGTGGCTAAAAATAAATTAAAAAGTTTTGAGCAACTTAAAAGCTTCGAAAATGTTATTCAACCTGTTTATGCCGAAATTCTAAACAATGATTTCCACCTGAAAGGTAAATGGGCCGAAAGTTTTTTTAAAAACACAAATCCAATTGTACTTGAGCTAGGTTGTGGCAAAGGTGAATACACAACAGGGCTAGCAGAGCTTAATCCAGACATAAATTATATTGGAATTGATATAAAAGGGGCCAGAATTTGGAGAGGTGCAACTACGGTAATTGAAAAAGGATTAAAAAATGTAGCATTTATTAGGTCTGCAATAGATCCTATTCAATCTTTTTTTAGTGAAAATGAAATTAGTGAAATTTGGTTAACTTTTTCTGACCCACAACCCAATAAACCTAAAAAAAGGCTCAGTTCATCACTGTTTTTAAACAGGTACTTAAGCTTTTTAAAACCAGGCGCAATTATTCACCTCAAAACCGATAGCCTGATATTGTTTGATTATACTTATTGCTTGGTAAAAGAGAATAATTTCTCAATAATATTAAAAAGCAATAATGTTTATTCCGATGATTATTTACCTGATGCTATAAAAAACATTCAAACTTTTTACGAAAAGAAGTTTATTTCGGTTGGAAAAAAAATTAATTATCTGGAATTTATTGTTAATCACCATTCTACAGTCATTGAACCATTAGAATTCGGTAAATGTAAAGTTACAACTGAGTTGCAATCCGTAAATTTGTAAATTTAAAGTTTTGTATTCTAAAATCATTTAATTTAGGATTAAGCATCTTTAACTTCGGTAATCAAAAAAATATGCGGCTCATTAATTTAGTAAAAAAATATTTTAGGAACATCTTATTGTTTATAAATATAGTAAGTGCTACCTTGCTTCTTTTATCTTATTTATCAGTTTATATCAGTCCTGTAAAATTTTCGGGATTTGCTTTTTTAGGTTTAATTTATGCATTTTTATTCTTTGTAAATATCATATTTCTCATCCTATGGATTTTTTTAAAATCAAAGTTTTTTCTCATTTCTACTTTCAGTATCATATTAGGATGGAATTTTTTAACAAATTTTATTCAATTGAATTTTAATCATAAAGAATTCAATACTGAGCAACAAACGATTCATATTTTATCCTATAATGTAAGGGTATTTGACCTTTGGAATTGGTCATCAGAAAAAAACAGCGCCATTCAAACTTTTGATTTTATTAGAAAAAGTAAAGCAAAAATTGTTTGCTTACAAGAGTTTTATTCAAGTAAAATAAAAGGAAAAAATGCCGAGGATAGCTTATTAAATAATTCAATTCTAAAATATGCACATATATCTTACACGGTCAAAAATAATAAAACATATAATCACGGAATTGCCACTTTCTCAACATATCCAATAATAGCAAAAGGAAACCTAGAACTTAATAAGGGTGATAATTTTTGCATCTTTTCCGATATACAAGTCGGAAAAGATACAATTCGGGTATATAACCTCCATCTTGAATCTATTCATCTTGGTTATGATGATTATCATTTGATTGAAACCATTAATTCCAGCGATACTATAAATGTAAAAGGCATTAAAAGCATTCTTTATAAACTAAAAAGAGGATACAAAATTAGGGCAATGCAATCAGCACTGGTAGTTTCACATTTTGATAAGTGTCCCTATCCAATCATTTTATGCGGAGATTTTAATGATACCCCGGTATCTTATGTCTATGAGCAAATGACAAAAAAACTGCTTGATTCATTTTGTGAATCGGGCAATGGGATTGGAAGTACATATATTAACAAATATTCGACTTTTAGGATTGATTACATATTGCATTCGCCTGATTTCAAGGCATTTAACTTTGAAACGCCACATATCGAATTCTCCGATCATTATCCTGTCGAATGCATTATTCAAATCAATTAAAATTTATTCTGATCTTTTATTTATTGCGAATTATTAAATGGAAGATTTGACAAATCAACATTTCCTCCCGAAATAATTATCCCTACTTTTTTACCTTTGAAAAATGATCTGTTTTCAAATATGGCAGCCAATGGCACAGCCGATGAAGGTTCAACAACGATTTTCATCCTTTCCCAAATCATCCGCATAGCACTAATAATTGACATTTCCGAAGCTGTAAAAATTTTATCTACGCTTGAAAGTATAATTTTAAAAGTGAGATCGCCCAACGAAGATAATAATCCATCAGCAATTGTTTTTGGAGAAACAGAAGGAACGAATATCCTGCTATTGAATGATTTATATGCATCATTTGCCATTTCGGGTTCCGCACCAAAAACCTGAATTTTAGGGTTTAAATATTTAGACGCAATAGCTGTCCCACTAAGTAATCCTCCTCCACCAACAGGAGCAATAATAATATCCAAATCATCCATCTCATCACAAAATTCTAATGCAACAGTACCTTGTCCTGCAATAACCATTGGATTGTTATAAGGATGAACAAAATTTGCTCCTGTTTTTTCGATTATCTGATTTAATGTATTTTCACGGTCCTCAAGGGTTGGCTCGCAATAGGTAATTTCTGCACCATATGATTTTACTGCTTCTTTTTTAACCAAAGGAGCATTGTTGGGCATCACCACATATGCTTTTGCATTTACCTTAGAGGCGGCAAGAGCTAGAGCAGCTGCATGATTCCCTGAAGAATGAGTTGCAAAACCTTTTTGCTGTTCTTTTACATTCAAGCTCTGAACTGCATTACTCGCTCCTCTATATTTAAATGCACCTACTTTTTGAAAATTTTCACATTTAAAATACAATTCTGCATCCAGTAACTTATTCAAATTAGCTGAACTAATTATTGGAGTGCGATTTATAAGTAGCTTGATACGTTCATATGCATCCATGATATCTTCAAATCCTGGAATATTTTCTTGTGCTTTAATTAATTTATTCATCCTTCTATTTTATATTTTATGATATTGTTCAGACTTAATTATTACTTTGAATTTCAACAAATTAACTTTATGTTTAAATAACTCAGAAAAAAGTTTTCTGTCTTTGTTTTGGAAATATTGCATTTTTATGAAAATCGAATTAGATAGACTTAATTCAAAAAATTTACTTGCCATTCCGTTTAATTATTGTCAAAATAGTGAATATCAGTATTTTAAAATCCAGATATAAAGACATATTTTTAATATAAATAATATCATATTTTAAGCGTTGTAACATTTGATCAAGATTTTCAGCATATCCAAATTTTACCTGGCCCAACGAAGTAATACCAGGTTTGGTTTTTAAAAGCATCATAAATTCGGGTGCTTTTTCAACGATTTGATCAATATAGAATTTTCGTTCTGGTCTGGGGCCTATAATTGCCATATCACCTTTCAAAACATTAAAGAATTGAGGAATTTCGTCAAGCCTTGACTGACGCATAAATTGTCCAAATTTAGTTATCCGGTTATCTTGTGCAGATGATAACGCTGGACCATTTTCTTCCGCATCCTTTTTCATTGACCTGAATTTATAAATCGTAAATTCCCTTCCGTGCAAACCTATTCGAATTTGTTTGTAAATAATCGGCCCAGAAGATGAAAGCCACACACCCAATGCCGCAAACAAATATAATGGTGAACAAACGACAATAAATAAGACGGAACAAACTTTATCAAATAAATATTTAAAATTCTTAGTCCAAATCGGCATCAATTCTGAAGAAATATGTAAAAGTGGAGTACCCTCAATAAATGACAATTCAGTTTTCCCTATTAAAATCTCAAAAAGATCTGGTATTATTTTTATGTCAGCCGGACAGCGCTGCAATTGCGATATAATTTTTTCAATTTCAGCATGCTCATTCGTTTCAATTGCGATGATTACTTCCTCAATCTGGCATTCTTCAATAATTTTCTCAATCTGGCTTATATGTCCTAAATTCTCACAAATTGCTTCAAGTTGAGGATTTACTTTTGAATAAACACTTGCAAAACCTACAATCCGATAACCTGCTGACTTATTTTTACCTGAATAGGATTCAATAATTTCAACTGCTTTTCCATTGCTTCCAATTACCAGAGTGTTAAACCCGATTTTCCCATTTCTTATTTTTCTAATAGTATTGGTAGTTAATATATTACGAGGTAAATAGGTAAGACAGAAATGAAGGCAAAGTAAAACTATAAATGAATAATAATAATCGGTATAATTCGAAACTACATCATCGAGTAATAGTGCGAAAAATAAAAAAACGACTCCAAAAATAGAAAACGTCAAAGTATAACTGAATTCTTGAAGCCTGGATTTTCTATAAATTTTATGGTAATATCCACTAAAAAAATATAGTATTATCCAGAAAAAACTAATTGCTATTGTATTGATTAGAAATTGAGCACTTATATTGAGTTTTACTTCAAATCCGTAGTATGAGGACTCAATGAATCTTTTCCTGAATAGATTAAAAAAAATCCAAGCAACTGCAGCACTTAGAAAATCAATTAGTATATATTTTAAAGTATGCTTCTTTTTATTCATTATAACCATGTCCGATTCTTCATAATGTTAAAGTAGGAAATAAATATTACTTTACTATATGATTTTCTTTAAATCATTATCTGCCAGAAATATGTTTTTTATCCAGATTGAGTTTAATAAGATAATTTAAGGGTATTAATTTTTAATTATTTGAAAAAAAATAAAAGCCCAATCAAACAGATATACTAAACGAACTTTTAGACGTTATTAATATCTATTTTATTCTTTTTAAAACTATTATTTTCTTAAAATTGAAATCTACATAAAAAGCCAATTTTTAACATGAATTACATAAATTACAAAAATAACAAATCAATTTTCCATAATCGTAGAAAATAAAGTATAAATAAGATGAAAATTCAGACTTTTATTGTATTTGGATCTTGTGGAAATATTATACGGAATTTATTCAGTAAAACTATTGTAAGAAAATCGATAGATTTATATTTATCGGCTAAGTTTACATCTTGTTTTTATATTTTTGCTTAAACTTTAATTAATCAATCATTTTGAAAATTCATAATAAAGATAAGTTCGAAAAAGCAGGCATTTCAATATTCTATAGGCTAGCCTTGTTCTTGCTACTAATATTACCATTTGGGTGTAGTACTAAAAAAAATACAGGCATGAGTAGGGCATATCACAACCTTACTGCAAAATATAATGTATATTTTAATGGAAATGAAAGCTTAAAAGCAGGAATGCGCCAAATTAAGAAAACCTATAAAGAAGATTACACAAAAATACTTCCGGTTTTCAGATACGAAGATATCAGTGTTTCAACAATGATAGGAGGTGATATGGATTTGGCCATTAAAAAATGTGCCAAAACAATTAAAACTCATTCAATTACAGCAAAGCCCAAATTTGATAAAAAGGAAATAAGCAAAGAAAACAAAGATTTTTTGTTGAAACAAGAATACTGTAAATGGATAGATGACGCATATTTGTTAATGGGGAAAGCCCATTTTTATAAAAGAGAGTTCGAAACTGCACTTCAAACCTTTTTGTTAATAACCAATAAATTTAAAAAAGAAGAAACCAATGATGAGGCAATGTTATGGATTGCAAAAACTTATGCCGAAACTGGAGAATATAAAAATGCTGAAAATACCATACTTGAACTCAAAAAGACTAAACGATATGACAAGAAGTTTATGCTGGAGATGGATTTAATCCTCGCCTCCATTTACATGAAACAAAAAGATTATGACAATGCCGCAATAAAGCTGAACTCGGCAATTACAAACGAAAAAAAGAAAAAAGAAAAAGCGAGACAAACTTTTATTTTAGCTCAACTTTATAAATTCGATGACAAATACATATTGGCTACCGATAATTTTAAGAAAGTAGTTAAAATGAACCCTGATTATGATATGACCTTCGCTGCCAACATTAATCTTGCTGAAATCTTCGAAAAAAGTGGAGCTTCATCCGGTGACTTAAAAAAGCAATTAATGAAGATGGCTAAAGATGAAAAAAATACGGATTATCTTGATCAACTATATTATGCTTTAGGTAAAATTGAACTGAATGAAAAAAATAATGAAAAAGCGATTGAATATTTTCAACTTTCAGCAGGTTCTGCTTCTTCAAATAAAACACAAAAAGTAAAAACTTTTCTTGCTTTAGCCGATTTCTATTATCAACACAATAATCATAAACTAGCTGAAAACTATTACGACAGTACTGCCAGTTCGATTGAAAAGTCTTTTTCGGATTATGAAAAAGTGAATAAGCAAATTCTAAGTTTGAGAGATTTAACGCACAATTTAAATATCATAGAAAAAGAGGACAGTGTTCAGTTTTTAGCCCGAATGCCCGAAAACGATAGAAATAAAATTATCGATAATATCATTCAGAAAATAGTTGCTGAAGAACAAAGGCAGAATGAAATTAAAAAAAATGCAGAATTAGATCCCAATTTAATAGATAACAATGACTATTCAAGAAATACGAACCCAATGGAAGGCGGAAAATTTTATTTTTACAATCCTTCAACTGTAAGTATAGGACAAACAGAGTTTAAGAAAAAATGGGGCGATAGAAAACTTGAAGATAACTGGCGCAGAAGTGATAAACAAACGATTGAAGACATTCAGGATGTGACTGAAAGTGTTGATTCTACTAGTACCAAAACAAAGACAGATAAAGCAAAAGTTTCCAATATAAAATCCCGCGAATTTTACCTTCAGGATATTCCCTTGACCAAGGAAGAGATGCTAGAATCAAACAAAAAAATAGAAAAAGCAATGTTTGTTTCGGGAGAAATTTATTATAAGCAACTAAACGATATACCAAATGCTACTGCACAATTTGAAAAATTATTAGTTAAATTTCCTCAAACATCCTTCAGATTAGAAACTATGCAAAACCTTTATGTCATATATAATAAGGATATGAATTTTGCTTTCTCTGAAAAATACAAACAATTAATTATTATTGAATTCCCTGAAAGCACCTATGCTAAATTACTTAAAGATCCAGGCTATGCTGATATGTTAAAATCAAAACAAATTGAAATTGAAAAATTATATCAATCTGCTTTTAGCAGTTACAAAAACAAAGAATATTTGCAAACTATTGGCTTATGTGAAAATGCAGATAAAAACTTTCCTGACAATGAATTGCAGCCAAATTTTATTTACCTCAAAGCAATGTCTTTTGGCGAAAATGGAGATAAATCCAAATTGAAAGAAAATCTTGAATTGTTGGTTTCAAAATTCCCTCAATCAGAACCTGCCAAAACAGCTGTTGCAACCCTAGAAGTAATGAATAGTAAAAAATTTGAAGAAGAAATTTATACCTTTCAAAAAGATTCTTTACACTATTATGTATTGGTATTTCCAAAAAACCAAATTGATACCAATAAGCTTAAATTTAAATATATAGCCCTAAATGCAGAAAAATATACTCAGTCCGATTTAAATGTTAGTATACAAAATTTGGATTCTGGCCGAGATATGATAATAGTTCAGTCATTTAAAAATTCAAAAGAAGCTATTATTTATTATCAGTCTGTTATTGTGAATAATGTATTACAAGATATTCAGAAATTTTCTCCGCTACACTTTGTCATTTCTATAGGAAATTATCAGAACTACATCAAAAATAAGCAAGATCTTAAATACATGAAATTTTTTGACAAATATTATTTAACCAATTAATTTAATCCAATTTATCTAATACCCATTTTTCTATTATTTCAGGAAAGTACTTATATTCAAGGGCATGGATTTTATTCGCCAATGATTCTGGTGTCTCGCCTGTTTCAATGTCACATTTAGCTTTAAAGATTAATTCTCCTTCATCATAGTGCTCATTAACATAATGAATGCTAATTCCACTCTCCTTCTCTCCATTTTGGATAATTGCTTCATGAACTTTCATTCCAAACATTCCCTTGCCTCCATATTTAGGCAATAAAGCAGGATGGATATTGATTATCCGATTGCGAAATTGATTTATCAATTTATCAGGAATCAACCATAAAAAACCAGCTAAAACTACATTATTAATCTTTCTATCCAATAAAATGTGCATAAGAGTATCAGACTCATAAAAATCAGATTTGTTGAAAACAAAAGTATCAATATTGTAATTCCGGGCTTTATCCAAAACCAATGCATCAATCTTATTCGACAGTACCATTTCCACTTTTACCAATTGGCTATTTGCAAAATATTTTATTATATTCTCGGCATTTGTTCCACTACCGGAAGCAAAAATGGCAATTTTTTTCATCTTTACTAAATAAGGGTGATTAAAAAATTTATAATACACTAAAATCTGCTAAATATTTATTTAAAGTTACAATTTTGAGCATAACTTTTAATAATATTAAGGTATAAAGATAAAAGTTGTATATGAATAAACCTTTCTTTAGCTTAAAAAATATCTCTAAAAAATTATTTGCTGAATATTTAAACAGATGAATTAAAGTTTCAATTCCATTCATTTAAAAGCTATAAATAAGCGAATTAATAAACCAAAATCCACGAATAAAATATCTATCTATAAGGGAATTTAATAAAAAAATAGAACTTAAAATTCACATTTCGTCTTTATTAATTTTTTTTTTCATTGAATTTATTATTTCTTTGCACCTTGAAAAAGAAATTATTATTTATTATTAACTAAATTTTATAATTATGTCAGACATTGCATCAAGAGTTAAAGCTATTATTGTAGATAAACTTGGAGTTGACGAAAACGAAGTTACTGAATCAGCAAGCTTCACCAACGACTTAGGTGCCGATTCTCTTGACACTGTGGAGTTGATTATGGAATTTGAAAAAGAATTCAACATCGCTATTCCAGACGATCAAGCTGAGACTATTGTTACAGTCGGAGATGCCATTAAGTATATCGGAGATAACGTAAAATAATACGATTTTTGTGTAGGGCATGGAGCTGCAGCTAAAATCAATTCTGCATGCTCCTTATTTTTTTTAATTTTTTGTAATCCACAAAAATAAAATTATTTTTTATGGAGTTGAAAAGGGTTGTAGTTACCGGTATAGGTGCAATTACTCCTATTGGTAATACTTTACCAGAATTTTGGGAAAGTTTAAAAAATGGTGTAAGCGGAGCTGCTGCTATTACCAGATTTGATGCAAGTAAATTTAAAACACAATTTGCTTGTGAAGTTAAAAATTATGATCCTGATAAGTATTTTGATAAGAAAGAATCCAAAAGACTTGACTATTATGCCCAATTTGCGCTAATTGCAGCAGCAGAGGCTATGAAAGATTCTAATTTGGATCTTGAAAAAATAAACCACAACAAGGCTGGTGTTATTTGGGGATCGGGAATTGGCGGAATAGAAACATTTACACAGGAATTGAAAGAATATGTTAAAGGTGGTGAAAACCCCAAATTTAGTCCTTTTTTCATTCCCAAGATGATTTCTGATATTGCTGCTGGGCATATTTCAATGAAATATAATTTTAGAGGTCCTAATTTCACAACAGTATCCGCTTGTGCTTCAGCAACTAATGCAATAATTGATGCATTCAATTATATTCGACTAAATAAAGCAGAAATAATCATTACAGGTGGTTCAGAAGCTTCAGTAAATGAAGCATCCCTTGGTGGATTTACTTCAATGAAAGCACTTTCGACACGAAATGACGATCCAAAAACAGCTTCCAGACCATTTGATAGAGACCGAGATGGATTTGTTATGGGCGATGGTGGTGCAGCAATTATTCTTGAAGAATATGAACATGCAAAAAAACGTGGTGCTAAAATTTATGCCGAATTAGTTGGTGGAGGAATGTCTGCAGATGCTTATCATTTAACTGCCCCACATCCAGATGGAGATGGTGCCAAATTGGTCATTCAAAATGCACTCGAAGATGCTCAAATGAATCCGGAGGAAGTTGATTATATCAATGTACATGGAACATCAACGCCACTTGGTGATATTGCAGAAACTATTGCTATTAAAAAAGTATTTGGCGATCATGCTTACAATTTAAGTATAAGCTCAACAAAATCAATGACAGGGCATCTATTAGGAGCTACTGGTGCAATTGAAGCTGTTGCTGCAATTATGGCAATAAAATATGGAATTATTCCACCTACGATTAATCAATTCAATTTAGATCCGAATATTGATCCAAAATTGGATTTTACCTTTAATCAAGCAAAAGAGCGCGAAATTAAAGTGGCCCTGAGCAATACTTTTGGTTTTGGCGGCCATAATGCTTCGGTTCTATTTAAAAAACTATAATTGAACTGCTGTGCTACGGAAACTCCTGGCATTCAAATTATTAAATTCTAGAAATCACGATTTCATAATAAAACTTAGAGAGATCCTGGGATTTTATCCTTCGGATCTTTCTTTGTATCAAATAGCGCTTACCCATAAGTCTGCTTCATACACATTAAAAGGCGAAAGAGTGAACAACGAAAGGTTGGAATTTCTTGGTGATGCCATTCTTGACGCAGTAATCAGTGATTTTTTGTACAAAAAATATCCGAATGAACGAGAAGGATTTTTAACCGAAATGCGATCTAAAATTGTCAATGGCGAAAAACTAAAAGAACTTGCAGTAAAAATAAAGATTGAAGATTTTGTTAACCAGAAAACAAATTTGCCATACACCAGTAGCAGAATATTCGAAGATGCATTTGAAGCACTCATCGGTGCTATCTATCTTGACAAGGGTTATAAAAAGGTTTATAAATTTATTAATAAAAAAATAATTGTAAAACATTTAGATTTCCCAAAACTTGAATTAATCAATCATAATTATAAGAGCCAATTGATTGAATGGTCGCAGAAAACTAAAAGTCAAATTGAGTTTAACTCGTTCAGTGATGGAGATAGTTTAAATAATTTTACATCTCAGGTAATAATTAATGATACAATAATTGGCCTTGGTAAAGGAAACTCAAAAAAAGAGGCAGAACAGAATGCCGCTCAGGAAGCATTAATTACAATTAGGGAGTTTGAATATTAATGTATTGATAATACTTAAAAGCTCAATTCGCAATAGATATTTTATTGGAAATCAGTATAAAACTTCGTACTTTTGAAAATGGGATTTGAAAAACGAACCTTGTTGAAAGCAAAAGTACATACATTATCTGGCGAAAAAGATTATAAACTTATAGGAATTGCCTCTCATTTAAGTGACTACAAGCTTAGTTGGCTTTTAAATGAAGAATTGGACTTCAAGTTTAGACAATCAGAAGAGATTATTTTCGAAGCCTATAAATCCTTGGAAACTTCAAAGTTTTCAGTCTACAAATCTGAAGATGAAAACGATACAATTTATACGCTTTTCTCAAATCGATCAGATATGGCCATTCTTGTAAAAGCACTCAAAAACATTGATTATATCCTTAAGATTGAGGGAGAACTATCAAATCCGCAATTATTGGAACTTGTTGAAAAAATAAAAAAACTTAAGCATATTTTAACGGCATTTGAGATTGACCAAAATAGCTTGAAATCTAAAGAAAAGGAGTTAATCAGTAACTAATTACCCAGTTCTGCCTTTACGTGCAATAATCGACTGACATCAAAATAATAACCACGCACATTATTTTCATTGGGCTGAATGATCAAATAATCACAAAGAGAATTGGTTAAATCGCTCGTACCGCCATATTTATAGCCTAATTCATTGATAATATCAAATTCATGAGCAGGATCAATGACATGAAAAGCGGTTTGCTCAGAAATTCCATTTCCGGATGAAAATATGGCCTTAATAATCGATGATTTTTTAAATTCAGCAACTCGACTGCGCAATGTATCGTTTTTTTGTCTATAACTGTAAGATAAAATATTCAAAGTCCGGATATCAAAAGGCAAGTCTTTCAGGTTCAATTCGGCCAACTTAATAAATTCGTTGAGTTCCTTGCTGTTTAAAGTCCCTTTTTTTAAGTATACAAGCATTTTGTCCTGATATCTAGATTCTTGATAAGGCATATAACCGGTTTGAAAAGTATATCCATAATATACATTCCTAAAATGCTCAGGGCTTAATGTTGTATCGCCAACCAAATAGCGTTGAAATAATTTTGGATAGAAGTATTCGGAAGTATTATCAGAAACTTGCTTGCGAATTGATGAATAATCGGGTTTTGTAAAAGCTGTCTTTTGGGCAATTCCAAGAGCAGAAATGAAAACAAGAGAAAAAATTAAAAGAATTCGATTCATAGCGTTCAAATTATTTGAAAGATCTAATTTACGACAAAATTATTACTAATATCTATTCTGATAATGAACAAAATATTAAATCCATAGATTAAATAGGGCCTTGATTAAAAATGAAATAATCCTGATGGATCCTCAAACCAATTAAGCAGCAATCAAATCATTTTCAAATAAATATGCCTTATCCGGTCATCAAAACATAGTTTTTCTTGAAGACAAAGATTTAATTTTTAGCAATATTTCGGTAAACCAGATGTGCCAAGTTCATTTATCTGCAACAAACAGAGCAAATTTTTATTGGAGAAACGAAGATTGAAGCATTGCTTAAATACCTTAACTTATAGAACACAGATGACACGAATTGAACTGATTAACACGGATTTGTGATTATTCGTTTGATTAGTGTTATCCGTGTTGAATCTACAAATAAATATCCATTTCTTATAATCGTACAATACCTATAAAGTTATATATCTAAATCACTAAATATATCCTGTTCGATTATAAATACGGTTCATTAGTCAATCAAATAATGAATTTTGTCAAAAAAAAAAAAACAATTGTCAAATTGTTTCAATACTTTCATAACCTTTATTTAATAAATACTAATTTAAACTTTTTGATTATGAAAAAATTGAATTTGGAACAAATGGAATTGGTTGAAGGTGGCGGCACTAGTAACTATTGTACAACATTAAGGTATTGGATAAATCATGATGGAGAAGGATATCAGGGTGATTTTCTATATTTGCTTAAAACATATTATACTAATTGTGCTTAAATATAAAATAATTTGAAATTTGTCATTAACAAATAATAAAGTGCGATATCTTTTATTAAGTTAATAAGATAAATTAATATTACAATATATTTAGATCTGTTATTGAGGCTGCTATATTTTTTGCAGCCTTTTAAATATCAAAACCATGAAAAGATTTTTCCTATTTCAAATTCTAGTGATAATTTGTATAAATACAATTGCGCAAGATGGCTATATTACAATAAAAGGCACCATTTATAACCAAGAAGATTCTTCAAAAATTTTATTTGCAAATATATATGTTGAAGCTAGCAGCATAAGTACAATAAGCGATGAAACAGGTTCTTTTGTATTCCATATACCTGATTCCCTTAAAGAACGCAGACTTGTTGTATCATCCATTGGCTATTACAATTTTGTAAAAGAAATCAAAGACTTGGAATTGGATAATAAAATTCTATTGCAACCCCACACTTATATGATCAATGAAGTTGTGATATTGTCGGATAGCTTGGAACCAAAAGAAATTGTAAGAAAGGCGCTGAAAAATTTTTCTAAAAATTATCCAAAGAAAAAATACTACCTCGATGCATTTTATAGGGGATTGGCTTATGATCAAACGCAATACTTAAGACTCATTGAAGCAGCAATTGGCATCTTTGACTTTGGCTATGACAGCGATGCTGAAAGGGCAAGGATAAAAGTGCTGGAACTAAGAAAAAGCAATGATTATGTAAAATACTATAAATATAAGACTATACTTGATTTTATGTTTGGAAAAGAAAACGCTTTATATAAGGCATATTATTCGAATCCTTTAAGATCAGAAATGACGGAATTTGGATTCCGGTTTGATAAAGACTTTGTCAACAAATACACATTTGAATTGCAAGAATTAACCTATTTAGATTCCACGCTTGTTTACCAGATAGCTTTCAATATTTGTACACATGGACCAAATACTGGAAACCGGGGGGTGTTGTATATTCGGCTAGATGATTTTGCCATTATAAAAATCATTAGTGGGATGTATTTTGACACAGCTGTAGGTAACCGTTTGCGGGAATATCTATATAATGAATGCTATTTTCATTACAATACAGTCATCTTTAGAAAATTTGAAGGGAAATACTATCCCAGTTTTATCGAACACAATGGGGTGATGGAAGATAATGCAGACAAAGAAGGTAGGTTTCAGAATATTTTGGTAGTAAATAATATCTATACCAATAAAGATTATTACGAAAAAATAATAAAAAAGTATGCCGAAAAGAAGGATGTTTCACTAACTGAACAAACCTTCAAGTACAATCCAGAATTTTGGAAAAACTACAATGTATTGACGAGTAATCCATTGCCATTCAAGGTTTTTAAAGACCTCGAAAAAGAAAAAACCATAGAAAAACAATTTAAAGAAAACAGCAAATGAAATTGAGTCTTGTAATTTACAAATTTGAAAAAGACCGTTGGTATATCTTTGGCTTTTTTTGTTTGTTGAATATCTTGTTTTTGTTCCTGATAAATGATGTAATTATTACTGATCCAAAATACTTCACGGGAGGTAACGATAACAGTGTAAACCTTTTTCGCAATGTTTATACTGCAATCTATTTTATCAATCCCATATACTCCTTTATAAAAATTGCATCCATTGCTCTTGTGTTAAAACTTGGGGCTGCTTTATATTGTAATTTGGAATTGGAATTCAGGCAATTGTTTACACTGGCAACCATTGCTGGTTTTGTGCTGCTTTTGCCCGATTTATTAGAGGTGATTTGGTTTCTGATAATTCATACCGGTTACACAATGGAAGAAGTGAAATTTTTTGCACCACTTTCTTTATTTAGCTTGTATGATATTAACGAGTTTCCAGAGTCTTATGGGTATCTTTTAAAGTTAATCAACCTTTTTGAGTTGGTTTATTGGTTTATTCTCATTATTGGTCTGGCTGGTTTGGGAGCAAAATCAAAACTACACGGACTAAAAATTGTTGCCGGTTCATATGGTATTGGCTTGCTGGTGATTATTTTGTTCACATGGCTCATCTTCTAATCCGTTTTTCCAATATCTAATAGAATGACAAAGAAATTGAAAATCGTGTTGATAGTGTCTTTATTTCATTGGAATGGCTAGGAGAAATAGATATTAATAATAAATTGAGCAAGAATACAATAGTTATTAGTCCAAAATCTAAAATTAGTATCGTAGATTTAGATCCGAAAATATTTTTTCGATCATGGGGAATAAAATGGGCAAATCCCGAAAAATTTCCTACACCTATAGGTTATTTTCAGCCCCTTTTTGGAATAATCCTAGAACCTTAAAATGAGTTGATGAAAAATATAATTATAATTTTGTTTGTATTGCTCTCTCCAGATTTGCTGGCTCAGAATTCTGTGTCCTTTACTGTTATAGATTCTGTTTCAAAACAAGCTGTTCCTTTTCTCAAAATAGTTGTTGTTGGGAAAGAAAAAGGGACATATAGTGATGAACATGGATTTGCGAAAATTGATAATCTATCTGATTATGATACAATTTCAATTGATAACATTTTCTATCAAAGAATATTGCTGCCAACGAAGAATTTACGAAACATTAAACAAATTATACTTTTACCCAAACCTTTTATTTTAAATGAAGCAATAGTTAAACCTTATAGTGACAAAGAGATTGAAATTGGCTATTCAAAAATTAGATCAAATGGTAGTTTTGGCACCGATATAATTGGTACTGAAATAACTGTATTAATAAAACCTGGGGATATTCAAAATGCTTATATTAATTTTATTATCCTGAAATTTAAATATAAAGTAAAAAACACTCAAGTAAGAGTTCATTTATACCAAAACGAACAGGGAAAACCAGGAACAGAAATATATATAAAGGATAACCTTATATCTGTAGCTGGAAAAGATGAAGTGAGATTTAATATTGTAAACCAGCACATTAAATTACCTTTAGAAGGTATGTTTGTTTCAATGGAATGGATTGGAAATAATAAAGTAAAAGGTGAAATTTATAATGAAGCTGAATTTAAATCAAGCCCCAGGGTCAAAGCGACAACAGTTAATCAAAAACGTAAAGTAATAAGTTTGTTTAGATCTTATGGGAAATGGGAACCTATTCCTCGTTCAGATAGTAAAGTATACCTGCCCTTATTCGGACTAATAGTTCAAGAACAGAAGTAAACTAATAGGTCAATAAAAAATGAAAAATGTAACAATAGCACTATTTCTGTTAATTGCATCAAACTTGCATGGCCAAAAGTCTGTTTCCTTCACTATTATTGATTCTGTTTCAAAACAAGCTGTTCCTTTTCTTAAAATTAGTGTTGCAGGAAAAGATAAGGGAACATATAGTGATGAAAACGGGTTTGTGAAAATTAATGATCTGTCAAGCAATGATACGCTATTTATTACTGACATTTTCTATGAACATAAATTCCTACCGGTAAAAACATTACAGAAAAATCAACAAATTTTGTTTTCTCCAAATCCAATTAGCTTAAATGAAGTAATCGTTAAACCTTTTACAGAAAGAGAAAAAGAAATAGGTTATGCCACAATCAGACCAAATACGAATTTCTTTAATTCAATTATAGGCACAGAATTGGCTTTTCTAATAGAGCACAAAAATATTAAACCTGCATATATAAATGATATCATTATTAAGATTAAGAAAAATTCAAAAATTAATTCAATGGTGAAAATTCATTTATACCATAACAACCAAGGAATGCCGGGTATGGAAGTTTATCTGAAAAATAACCTAAATACTATATCCGATAAAAACCAGTTGAAATACAATATTAAAGACCAGAATATCCAACTGCCTGAAAATGGTATATTTGTATCAGTGGAATGGATTGGGAGGTTTAATGAAAATGGTAAAATATTTAATGATAAATCACATATTTTAACACCTTGTATTAATATCAGGTCAACTTCTGATAAAAAAATAAAAGGAAAAGGTTATATCAGACATTACGGTAATTGGGATCCATTTATATTAAAATCCACAAGTGGTAAAGAAGAATTTTATATACCATTATACGGACTAATAATAGAAGAACAAAAATAAGTAAACCCATTATGAGAAAGAAACTTAAAATACTTATCCCAACTATTTTTATCTTGCTTATTGTTTTTATGGTATATAAAATATCAGCAAAAAAAATACAAGAGCTCAAACAAATCGAACAAATACAAAACTTGCCTTCATTCTCTTTTAGCAATATTAATACTGGGAAAGTATTTACCGACAAGGATATAGAACAGAACAAGCAAAAACTAATCATTTATTTCCACCCCGATTGTGAGTTTTGCCAAGAACAGGCTACAGGAATTAGCAAGAAAATAGATGACTTCAACAGCTTTCAATTGCTTTTTGTTTCTCCTGCAGATAGTGTTGCAATTAAATCATTTTCAAATAAATATGCCTTATCCGGTCATCAAAACATAGTTTTTCTCGAAGACAAAGATTTGATATTCAGCACTATTTTTGGTAAATCCGGTGTGCCAAGTTCATTCATCTACAACAAACAGGGCAAATTGGTAAAGGAATTTAGGGGTGAGGCAAATATTGATGAATTACTAAAATACTTAAAAGATTAGAACACGAATAACGCGGATTAAACGGATCAACACCGATCTGTGAAAATTCGTAATATCCGTGTCATCCTTGTTCAAACCATAATAAAATATCCATTTCATATAATTGCTCCATACAAATAAAGCTATATATCTAAATCACTAAATATGTTCTATTCGATTGTAAAAACAGTTTGCTCGTCAATCAAATATTGAAATTTGTCAAAAAAAAACAATTGTCAAAATACTATGCTAACTTCATAATTGATATTCTTTTGGTACTAATCTAAATTTTAAAAAAAATGAAAAAACTTAGTTTTGAACAAATGGAAAATGTTGAAGGCGGCTTAGGTCAAGATTGTCAAGGATTTACTACAGCAGAAATGTGGACAGAAGTATGGTTTCTGCTTACTCCAGGTCTATTCACCAATGTAAATGCAACATTCACGAATATTGGTAATAATTGTTGGTTTGGAGAATCGGGTTGGATGAATTAATAATAATCGTGTATGCCTAAATTTTGAAAAGTTTAGGTATATACTTTAGTATGAATTTTGTTTGAAAATATTCATGCACGAATTTATTAATTTATTGATACCTATATAATGAAGATTAATTATTTTAGTTTGCAATAAGTCAAAATCGAATAAAAGCTTTTAAATTATAAGGTTTATTCATAAATCTGAGTTGTCTCTTGAAAAACATTTAGTTAAATTACATAAAAGATTAATAATAAGGAAAATGAGTAATTGCAATAAAAAATATAGATTATCATTAATTAAAAGAAAACAAATATTTTTTTGCAAAATAGATCCTAAAAATCTATTTTTAAATAATTTAAAGTCAGTATTGTTTCTTTTTTTATTATTTAATAGCTTATTTCTCCAAGGGCAAAATATAAATTCATTTTCGATTAAATCTGAAAACAAAAATCCAATAAACAAAAATAACTTGGATAGTATCTATAAAAACAATATTTTATGCACAAAATATAAGGAAGTTGTAAGACTTGACACTTTATTCTGGAAACAATATCCAAAGATTTCTCTCGACAGTATTCCTCAGTTAAAAGTAATTAATGCAAACGAGCTTGCTAAAAAAGCACTCGATATTAAACATTCTGAATATTATACAAATCAGCCTTTTAATCTTATTGGAACATATAGTGAAAGCGAAATGCGGAATAATACTCATACCTCACAAAACATAGAAACAAAAGTATTGGTATACGATCCAGGTTTTTCTAGTGGCAAGTTACCTTGGGCACAAACTGAAAAATGTTATTATAAGTATAAGTCGGCAGATATTTCACTATCGACAGCCGAAATCTGGATGATTTCATTGGTTGGTGAATATAGTAATCTGTATTTTTCCCTCGATTATGATTTTTTGAGGATGTATAATTTCCCAACTTGTAATGAATTAGGAGGAGATAGAAGAATATGGAGCACCCACAATTTCAATTCTGAACATGATTCCGATGATTATTGCTATTACAAGGCTTATAAAAAAGACAGTGCAATATACGTGATATTGGTAAGTACCCGAAGTTATTCAATCATGGATAAAGCTAGAAATTTTAATTATAATTTACCAAAAGATTTTGTCAAACCAGTAACAACTGAATATAAATACTTATTAATCAACTTAAACACAAATGCAATTGAAAAAACAGGTTTTTACATTAACAATTCTCATAATTCCATACCTTTTATGGTAACATCATATGAAACATCATATAAGTTTAATGGAAATAAATATTTTTTGAACCATGTTAAAAATAATAGCTTTTTGCTTGGTGAGTATGCTTCAATAAGATCCATTTCATTTGATGTTGATAGTGTTGTAAATGACCCTTCAAAAGTTAAGAAAATAAAGGAATCTCAGGCAGATCCAAGAAAAGTGAATTATATCGATTACTTTATTGGTAACAATTTGATAATAGATAAAATCAAAGATTGATATAGGTCGGTAAGTAATATTTTTTTATAAAACAATCTCTTCCCTTTATCAAATTGGGAATTAATAAGTTTATATTTGAAAACTCAGATACTCTGATTTTGATAATAATATTTGAAATTGAATAAAAGCAAGAATTAAATCGCAATGGATACAATTATAATTAATAATTCTAATAAACTTGAAACATTTCTCAGAAAGCATTATAAGCCTAACTGGTTTTTTGTCTTTTTCTGTTTCGTTTCAATTTTACAGTCTTTTATTCTAAATAAATTTGTATTTACTAATGATGTATTTTATAAAAGCTATTCTGAACAGCTTACAACTGAAAAAATACAGGATTTGTTACACACTATTTCAAAAGTAAAATGGTTTGTTTATTCATTAACTCCAATATTATACATAATCAAGTTTACAATTGTAGCAATGGTTTTAGCCACAGGAGACCTAGTATTTGATTATAAAATGGGATTTCGCAAACTATTCCAAATTGCGATGATAGCGGAAACCATATTTTTGGTGCCCCAATCTATCAAATTGATTTGGTTCTTAGTTTTTGAAAATGCTGAAACTATTAGGCAGGTAGGAAGTTTTGAAATCCTTTCAATATATTCCATGTTTAATGAACAAGATATTTACGATTGGCTTAGATATCCGTTTAGTCTAGCTAATATATTTGAGTTGACATATTGGTTAATACTTGCCATAGGCATTAAGCACATAACTAATTTTAATTTCAATAAATCCCTTAAATTTGTTTTAAGCACATATGTTTCTGCACTTTTTCTCTGGGCAGTATTCGTGGTCTTTTTAAGCCTCAACCTAAGCTAAAATGAAACAAAAACTAAAAATAATACTACCTGCAATAGTCATATTCCTTGTTACTTTCATGGGATATAAAATATTTGCAATGCTTGCTCAAAAAGATAAAATTGCTGCCCAAATCCAGTCCATGCCTCCATTTACATTCACCAATACAAGCACGGGCAGTATTTTTACCGATGGCAATTTACAGCCCAATTTATCAAGCCTTATCATATATTTCCACCCCGATTGTGAGTTTTGCCAAGAACAGGCCGCAGGAATTAGCAAGAAAATAGATGACTTCAACAGCTTTCAATTGCTTTTTGTTTCTCATGCAGGTAGTGTTGCAATTAAATCATTTTCAGATAAATATGCCTTATCCAGTCATCAAAACATTGTTTTTCTTGAAGATACAAATTTGATAATCAGTTCTATATTTGGTAAATCCGGTGTTCCAAGTTCATTCATCTACAACAAACATGGAAAACTGGTAAAGCATTTTAAGGGTGAAGCAAAGATTGAAGAATTACTTAAATACCTTAACTTATAGAACACAGATGACACGGATTGAACTGATTAACACAGATTTGTGATTATTCGTAATATCGGTGTCATCCGTGTTCAAACCATAATAAAATACCAATTTCATATGAATGATCCATGCATATAAAGCCCTAAATTTAAATCACTAAATATCTTCAATTAGATTACAAAAACAGTTTGTACGTCAACAAATCTTTGAACTTAGTCAAAAAAAAAAAAACAATTGTCAAATTGTTTCTATACTTTCATGACCGTTAAAATAAATACTAATTTAAACTTTTAGATTATGAAAAAACTTAGTTTAGTACAAATGGAAGTTGTTGAAGGTGGTATTGCATGTTATGGTTCTAATGGTGTAGGTGCTGTAATGAATTATTTATACACTCATGGTCAACTTGATCAATGGTCTGCAATAATGAATTCATCAACTGTCATGTGTTACATGTCAGATGGATCATATGTAAATTTTTGGTCAGGTGTAAATTAAGCTGATTTTTAAAAAAGCTCTTGGTTATTTATTTCACTATTCCAGTGTTACGAATAACCATTTCTATTTTATTGCTTGAATTATAATAAATAAAAATTAAAGGCTTTGATGAAAACATTCATAACAATTATTATAAATAATTTATAGTTATGTTCATGAAATTCAATAATATGCTAAATTCTATTGTCCAATTCATCATACATATGTTTTCAATTCAAATGTTATAAATAAAATAGAAATAGTAATAGTAATAATCAAACCGAAAACTAAAAACAATTAATGCAATGAAAATACAAATTATACTAATAACAATATGTTTCTCAAAATTTATTTCAAATGCACAGTCATTTGAAGGAAAGATTATTATAAAAACCGAATTCTATAAAAATATTCCAAATACAAATATATCTGAAAATCAAGCATCAACAATCGACACTTCAGTGTTTTATATACAAAATGATAAATTCAGAAGTTCATCTTTAACATTCAATAAATTTTCCTATACCATCCAATTACATAACAAAAATTATTTTGTTGAAGAAAAATCTAAAACAATAATTTATGATACAGGTTCGGATTCAACAATAAAGATCTTCAACAATTTATCTCATTCGCTGAAACAAAAAAGATCTAAAAAGAAAATAATAGGCTATCCTTGCGTAGAATATGATTTTATTATCAAATCAAAAATAGATGGTAAGTTATCTAAAAGTGCATGGATAAGTAATTCATTGCAATTTGAACAATCATATTTCGAGTTTTTCATCAAAGATATTGGTTTGGTAATAAGATCTATAAGCAAATTCAAAAGTGGTATTGCCTACCAAGATGTCATAGAAGTATTGCCGATGAAACTTGATACTAAGATTTTTGAATTACCAAATTACCCAGTTGAAGAAGTAGATATGGCAAAGAAAGCTAAAGCTTTTATTAATAATAATGAATAATGGATATTTCAGAAGTATTTATAAAAACAAAATCCGATTTATTTAAACATTATTCCCCTTTTCGGTTTTTTGCGTTTTTCTGCCTATTAGCAATTTCACAGTCATTTATATTGGATAATTTCATTATTACGCATGAGGTATTTTATAAGAGTTACGCAGAGCAGTATACATTTGCCAAAATTCAGGAATTTGTCAATCTAATTTCAAAAGTAAAATGGTTTATTTATGCATTAACTCCAATATTATATCTGATTAAATTTACTATTGTAGCAATGGTTTTAGCCACAGGTGATCAGATATTTGATTACAAAATGGGGTTTCGTAAACTATTCCATATTGCCATGATATCGGAAACTATATTTTTGTTACCCCAATTTATAAAATTGATTTGGTTCCTTGTTTTTGAACATGCAGAAACCCTTAGACAAGTTGGTAGTTTTGAAATCCTTTCGATATATTCCATGTTTAATGAACGAGAAATTTACGATTGGCTCAGATATCCGTTTAGTCTAGCCAATATATTTGAGTTGACATATTGGCTAATACTTGCCATTGGAATTAAGTACCTCACAAAATTTAGTTTTAATAAATCCTTAAAATTTGTTTTAAGTACATATGTTTCTGCACTTTTACTCTGGGCAGTTTTTGTAATCTTTTTAAGCCTCAACCTCAGCTAAAATGAAACAAAAATTAAAAATTATTATCCCAATAACTCTTATTTTACTCGTTACTTTTATGGGATATAAGATATTTGCCATACTAAAACAAAAAGATAAAATTGCAGCCCAAATCCAGTCCATGCCTCCATTTGCATTCACCAATACTAGCACGGGCAGTATTTATACTGATGCCAATTTACAGCCTAATATATCAAGCCTTATCATTTATTTCCACCCCGATTGTGAATATTGCCAAGAACAGGCCGCAGGAATAAACAAGCAGATAGATGACTTCAACAACTTTCAATTGCTTTTTATTTCACATGCCGATAGTGCTGCTATCAAATCATTTTCAAACAAATATGGCTTATCTGGGCATCAAAACATTGTTTTCCTCGAAGACAAAGATTTGATTTTTAAATCCATTTTTGGAAAAACGCCTGTTCCAAGTTCATTTATTTACAATAAACAGGGCAAATTGGTTAAGCAATTTAAAGGTGAGGCAAAGATTGAAGATTTACTTAAGTACCTTAACTTATAGAACACAGATGACACGGATTGAACAGATTAACACGGATTTGTGATTATTCGTTAGATTAGTGTTATCCGTGTTCAAACCATAATAAAATAACAATTTCATATGAATGCTCCATACATATAAAGCCATATATTTAAATCACTAAATATGTTCATTTAGATTACAAAAAAAGTTCGTCCGTCAACAAATATTTGAGCTTAGTCAAAAAAAAACAATTGTCAAATCGTTTCTATACTTTCATGACCGTTATTTAATAAATACTAATTTAAACTTTTTTAAAATGAAAAAACTTAGTTTAGAACAAATGGAAGTTGTTGAAGGTGGTAGAGTATTTTGGGGTGAGGAATATGTATATTTAGGCGATGGCATGTTTACTCGTACTTATTATGTTTTAGGTATTGCAGTTTCAACCGAATATATTTGTGTTTTAGGCATGGATTAAGAAAAGTAAGGTTTTCTTTTTTCTTATTTAAACTTTGCATATTTGTAAAGAAACCTAATAAATTATTGGACCTTTCGAGCCAAAAATTATTTGATTGAAACAAATAGTCAAATCAATTCTGTTTCTTTTATTATTCAATATTAAATTTTTTCTTATTTATTTGAGTAATATATAATATGTAAATAAGTGCAGTCAATTCTTATTTAATTCTAAATTCTAAAACTAAAAACAAATGAATAAATCGATATCTTAAGATATTATTCACTAATGCATGGTTTTGATTATTTGGTCATGGATTATAGATTTTTGGTCAAAAATAAAATACGATTATTAAAATACTATTCAATTTATATTACAAATATTTTTAATATTAATTTAAATCTTTTAACTATGAAAAAACTTAGTCTGGAACAAATGGAAGTGATTGAAGGCGGTAGAGTATTTTGGGGTGCAGAATACGTAAATGAAGGCGATGGTTGGTGGACTCGTACTTATTATGTATTTGGTATAGCAGTTAGAACTGAACACATTTATGTTGAACTTCTTGAATAAATCACTTCTCAATTCATAAGTTTACGGAATTCGCAAAATGATAAATTTTGCGAATTCATTCTAAATAAGTTTTAACATATTGAGTATTTTGAAAAATCTAAACTTTTTCTGAATCTGATCAGTTTAATTCATGAATTTTACATTCTTGTTGCAACTTAGTGTTTTTGTGCCAAAAATAATACTTGGCCCAAAGGTTATAAGATATATAAGATTCACAAAGTTTATAAACACGAAGGGCTTTGCGATGCAAATTAATCAGGCTAGATTAATTAAATTTCTATGAACAAATTCAATTTAAGATTTTTATCTTCATTTATATTATTTTCAATTTGGACATTAAGCAATGCTCAAAATTCTGAACAAATATACGTAATAGACTCTTTGACAAAAGAACCAGTTTCGTATTCAATAATTAGAAACTTAAAAGATTCAACCGGCTTTTATTCTAATATTGAGGGTCAATTCGATAAAAAGGATTTGATTGGAAAAGAAATTGAAGTATCAAGTATTGGTTATTACTCTAAAGAAACAAAACTTACAATCAAAAGTAAGTACATCAACCTAAAGCCTAAGAATTATACTATTGATGAAGTCATAATCAAGCCACAAAAATATAAAACGAAAAAAATAGGGTATGCTAATAACAAGGATGAAAATAAAGTCTATCAAACATATACTTGCGGAAGTGAATTAGCTGTATTTATAAAAAATCCAAATGGTAGCATAGCATTTATTAATAAAATAATAATAGATGCAAATATTAATGCTAGAAAAATAAAAGAACTCAATTTAAATTTTGTAAGTGTTTTTAAAATAAATATGTACTCCATTGGTGAAAATGAAAAAATTGGAGAAATAATTAATAAGGTACCATTAATATTCACCAGTAAAAATTTAAATAAGAAAACTACACTTGATATTTCACAGGAACGCTTTTTAATGCCCAACAATGGTGTTTTTATATCAATTGAATGGGTTGGAATTGAAAACCAAGTGACCAAAGAAATAAAAACAACAAAAGAAGCTATTGAACCATTTATCGGTCTTTCCTTAAAACCCAGTGATGCAATTGTTTATAAGCGGAATAAACTAGGAAGTAACAGATGGCAATTATATGATTCAAATGATATTATATTAAAAAATAGAGTTATGAAAAATTATATTCCTAAGATTAGTATTGAAATTGCGTATTAATAGAATAGCTGGGTAGATTTTTTGCTCAGAAAGTTCTAGGTTTTTGTTTCTAGATTAATCCAACTATTGCTCTTCGTTAAAATGCATTTAACCGATTAAAACAATACCAAAAAATTAATTCGTTTTCAAGGAAGAATGATCTGGTTTTCTGAATTTTTTTTCCTATATGTAAAGTTCAAATGTTTCTATATAGAAAATCAGCAGTGCCCACAAGTTTTATCTACAACAAAAACAGAAAGCTGGTGAAGCAAATTAAAGGGGAAGCAAAGATTGAGGAATTACTTAAATATTTGAATGAGTGAATGCATGAATGCTTAAATGTATGAATTTTAATAATTGTTTTACTAAAAATAGATATAAAATATCTACCGCACATTGAGTACTTTGAACCTAAAACACATAAAAAAAACTTTCACTCCCCAGCACGATCAATCCGATTGTGGTGTTGCTTGCCTTGCCTCGTTAACAAAATATTATGGAGGCGATATTTCCATTGAAAAATTCCGCGAATATAGCGGAACAACCAAACAAGGAACTACATTGTTGGGATTATACCAGGGCGCTGAAAAAGCTGGTTTTGAAGCTGAAGGCAATGAAGCAGATATTCAAGCCATTATTGAACATAGCGAGCCTTTAATCCTCCATGTGGTTATTGACAAAAAACTGAACCATTATGTGATTTGTTATGGTTACACAGATAAGCAGTTCATCATTGGCGACCCGGGCAAAGGAATAGTAAATTATAGTCCAGCGGAGTTAGAAGAAATATGGGTTTCGAAAAAATGCCTTACTTTAAAGCCCAATGGTCAATTTCAGCAAAAAAATGAAGTAACAAACCGAAAAAAAGATTGGATAAAAACTTTGGTTAAAGAAGATTATGAGCTTCTTGGAATCAGCATTGCCCTAGGTGTAGTTATCTCTGTTTTGGGAATGGTGATGGCCGTGTTTTCGCAAAAATTAATCGACAATATTTTGCCATCAAAAGATTTGAACAAACTGATAATGGGCATTGTACTGGTTGGTATTTTATTGCTTGCGCGCAACGCCTTGTCTGCAATCAGGCAATATCTGCTTATTTCGCAAAGTAAAAATTTCAACAATCGCATTACTGCTTCATTTTATGGGGCTTTGCTCTTTTTGCCCAAACCTTTTTTCGATACCCGTAAAATTGGCGAACTGGTTGCACGGTTGAACGATACAACACGCATACAACGTGTAATTACCCAAATAGCTGGCAATTTTATAATCGACTTGTTAATTTCGATAATATCGATTGGTTTCCTTTTTTTATATTCCTGGCAAAGTGGAATGATTGCAGCAATAAGTTTACCATTTTATTTTATCCTGATTTATCGGTTTAACAATCAAATTATTTCAGCCCAAAAAGATACCATGGTTGCTTATGCGCAAAGCGAAAGCAATTACATCAGTAGCATGAACGGAATCGCTGCCATCAAAAACTTCAACAAACAGGATTATTTTGCCAATCTGAATAAAATCATTTATGGAAAACTTCAGGAAAAGATGTTTCATTTGGGAAAAATCAATATCAATCTTGGATTGATTTCAGGCATTGCCAGCGTGTTGTTTTTAATTGCCATTCTTGCCTTTACGTCAATAGAAGTTTACCACAACACCATGAAATTGGGTGAATTGATGGCCATATTGGGCATTGCAGCATCGTTAATCCCTTCCATTGGCAACCTGGCCTTGATATCAATACCGGTAAACGAAGCCAAAGTTGCATTTAACAGAATGTTTGAATTTACAGATATCCGATCGGAGTTAGCAGGAGAGAACATAACAGATACATTCCATTTGGAAAAACTTGAAATCCGAAATCTTGGTTTCCGTTTTACTGGCCGCAAAAGGCTATTGGAAAACATCAACATCAGCCTTAAAAAATCGGAACTCGTTGCCATTGTTGGCGAAAGTGGTGGTGGCAAAAGCACTTTGGGAAATATTTTACAAAAGTTTTATCAATCAGAAACGGGTACAATTCAAGTAAATGATACTATTGATATCCAAACCATTGCAACCGATATTTGGAGAACCAAAATAGCGGTTGTACCCCAAGATATTCATATTTTCAACGGAAATGTATTGGATAATATTTGTTTGGACAATATAGCCGAAGAAGGCGAAAATGTACTCCGGTTTTTAATTGAATATGGTTTCGATAAATACATCAACAACCTACCAAATGGTTATTTAACCATGTTGGGTGAGGAAGGAATCAACCTTTCGGGTGGTCAAAAACAAATTGTTGCTTTTGCAAGGGCATTGTATAAAAAACCACAACTTTTAATCCTCGACGAGGCTACAGCAGCCATGGACAGGGAAACTGAAAAATTCATCATTGATTTGCTCAAAAAATTGAAAGGCGAAATGGCTGTTTTTTACATTTCACATCGATTACATGTTTTAAAAGACATTGCTGACAGGATTTATGTGCTTGAAAATGGAACACTCCAAACATTTGGTACCCATGATGAATTAATGAAAACGAAGAATTTTTATAGTGGATATTTTGGAGGGTTTTAGTCAATGATAAGGAATACCCTAAAAAAATGAACGAAGTACTGACAAATTGAGCCAATACCTTCAATTTTATGACATAGGATTCGTTAGTACCTTATCAGTTCAATCTCGACGATATTTGGCAAAATATTTTAACGAAATCTCTACTTAGGGCTTGCTGAAAAAGTCTGAAAGACTTTAACTATGAATAACCAATGGTGTAACCGTTGGTAAGAATGAACTACACCCAGCAACCCAGAAAGGGTTGAACAGTCAATGGTTCAACCCTTTCTGGGTTTTCTTTTGTATCTTAATTTAATTCCCCGCACTTCGTACGGGGCTATTCAAAGTTCAATCCTTTCGGGATTAAGTGCTAGAAAATTAGAATTTTTTATTGATTTTCTATGCACTTAGATATCCACAAATAATTGTATCATAATTATTAACAAAGAGATAGTAAATAAACAGCAGAACCTACTTGTGCTTATTAACACAATATTTAATTATGAATATCGATCAACGAATGTTGCTTTTAGAAGTAATTGTACTTCATTATTCTAAAATCCTTAATCGATATTCTTAATTCATTTCTGTTTGGTTGCGGTTTGTCCACCTTGGAGTAAATAACTTTTCTTCCAAAAAGCATTTTGCCAATATCCTAAAAATCTCCATTTTTCCTGCCAGCACAGTTTTAATACTATTATAATCGTCATTTTTTCAGCTAGCATAGTTTTTATACTATTTTAATCATCTTTTTTTCAGCCAGCATGATTTTAATACTATAAGAATCGCTATTTTTTCAGCCAGCTTAGTTTTAATACTATTGCGATCGCTATTTTTTCAGCCAGCACAGTTTTAATACTATTGCAATCGCTATTTTTTCGGCCAGCATAGTTTCAATAGTATTATAATCAACAATTTTGCAATCAACACAATTTAACATCTTATAAAACATCTTTCCAGCATATTTTGCTTAACGTTAAAATCAGTTTTAGCGTTGTAATTTAAGTTACCATAAACATAAATTTAGTTAAATATCATTTTATGAATAAGATAGAAAGCCTTATTAGTGTAATACTTTAAGATTTTTTAGATAAATTATTCAAGTAAAATTGGATTTATGTAACAATATATGTACTTTTATATGCTAATTAAAACTTGTAGAACTTATTACTTAGATAAATGGGAAATATTCTTTATTATTTAATCGTTTCAGGCTTTCTAGGTCTGGCATATAGCTTTTGGAAATCTTACCAGATAAATGGCTTAGAACCAGGTACCTCAAAAACTGCCGAAGTTGCAACTTCAATAAAAAAAGGTACAATAACTTATATTCAGGCAGAATACAAGTTCCTTTTATTGTTTGCCCTATCTTTAGGTATTTTGTTATTCTTTAAAGGAAAATCAGAATCTGAATCTAACGGGTTTATTGTAATTTCATACGTTGTAGGAGCTGGACTTTCTGCCTTGGCAGGCTATCTTCAAATGCAAGTTTCGCTCAAAACCAATGAAAAGGTAACTATCCAAAGTCAGAATTCATTTGAAGAAGGTTTTTCAAAAGCATTTTACGGGAGTATATCTATTGGATTAATAGGCGTTTCATTTGTAATAATAGGTTTGGCAAGTCTTTTTGTTGGATTTAGTTTTTTAGGGCACGATTGGGATATCGCTAAAACTTTAAATGTGATTGCAGGATTTGCACTAGGAGCAAGCTCCATTGCCCTGTTCGCAAGGATGGGTGGAGGTATTTTTGCAAAAAGTGCCGAATTGAGCGAAGCTTATATTGTTAAAAATGAGCCAGGAATTAAGGACAAATCCTTATATAACCCATCTTCTATTGCTAACGACGCTGGTCAGAATATTAGCAACGTTGCCGGAATCGGTTCAGATATTTATGAATCTTTAAGTATTGCTTTAATATCAAGTATGATATTGGGAATTAGCTTTTTAGCAACAAATGCAGTAATGGATCATTTTGCTTTCGGCCCAATTTTAATTCCGCTTATCATATCAACAGTAGGTATTTTTACCACTATTGGAGCCAGCTTTTTACTTAACGCAAGTGAGCCTGTATCATCAAAAAAAGCAATTGAAATTGCTGAAGGTTTTGCAGCTATAATTATGGTGATTGCTTCATTTTTTGCGATTAAATATTTATTACCCGCAACATGGGATGTGGAGAAAAAAACAAGTGAAGAACTTATTACTACTACTTATAAATCATTGGGTGTTTTCTGGTCTGTGTTTTTTGGAATTGCAGCATCCGTAGCAATAGGAAGATTAACCAATATTTATCTAGGATCAAAAACAAAATCAATAAATTCAATTGTTGACAAATCATTTTCAGGGCCTGCAGGCAATATTTCAGGGGGTATTGAACAAGGATTTATATCTACAGGAATTCCCTTACTTCTGGTGTTAACTGTTAGTATTGCAGCTTATTATTTTGCAGGTTTTTATGGAGTGGGAATGGCTGCGGTTGGTATGCTAAGCAACATGGGATTACAGCTTGCACTTAATGCTTATGCGCCAATTACTGATAATTCAAACAGTATTGCAATAAAAGCAGGACTTGGGGATCAAACTATCAAGCAAACCAACAATTTAAAATTATCTGGTGTACAATTGATTGCAAAAGGTAAAGGATTTCTTACCGTTGCTGCTTCAATCAGTGTACTTGCCCTATTAAGTGCCTTTATCCAGCAATCAGGATTGGGTATGGTAGACTTAACAATGCCTTTGGTATTGGCAGGATTATTGGCAGGTGTTGCACTCCCTTTCATTTTATCTTCAAATATGCTGGCAGCAGTATTTAGGGTAAGTAATAAAATGATTAAAGAAACCAAGCGACAATTTACTGAAATACCCGCGCTTGCAGCGGCTAAAGAAATATTGGACAAATACAATGGTGATTTAACTTATGCTACCGAAGGTGAGAAAGAAACCGTATTTGCTGCACAAAATAGTGCTGACTACAAACAATGTATTGAAATAGGGACATTTGCCACCATTTGGGAAACTTTAATTCCATCATTAATTGCTATCGCTATCCCTGTTTTATTAGGATATTTTGCAGGGGCAGAAATTCTGACAAGCTTACTTATCGGAGTAATTTCCGGCAGTCTTATCATGTCAGTATATCAGGCAACTGCTGGAAGTGCATGGGAAAGTACAAAAAACACCATTGAAGAAGGAGTTGAATACAAAGGTGAAATTTATGGAAAAGAATCTGCTGCATATCAAGCTGCACTGGTTGGCGAAAAAGTAGGTAAGCCGTTAAAAGATACTGCCTCACCCGCTATGGTTGTACTTATGAAAATAATGCTTGTAGTTGCTATTATCCTTGCTCCCGGACTATCTGATAAATCGGCCAAAAAAGAAGGATTGAGTGTTGAAAATAAGGAAATTATAAAACAATCAAATGTGAAGGAAACACCAAAAACGGCAGACGATACTTTTGTTTTAGACTCAAAATAATAGAATACTTTTTTTGAATTTCCATACTTATCTCATTAAAATAAAAACCCGGCATATAGTCCGGGTTTTTTTTATTGCATTTTCAACATTATATTCTTTAGTGTTTTATTACAACTCACTGTTTTATATTGGCATAGAAAAACCAACAGTGGTATCAAAAATAGATACAGTGCATCAAGTAAGCAGAATTTAAACTGTAATGTATTAAAGGCCATGTGTGTTTTCCAAAAATATATTCAATTACCAATAATAAAAAACCCGGCACAAAGTCCGGGTTTTCATTGTTTATTGAAAATTTATTCTTTCGTTTCTTTCGAATCGATTCTCATACCAAAGAATGATTTATATACAAAGGTAAGTGCAATAGCAGCGAAAACAAGGCCAAAATAAGGAGCAATATCTCTAAATGCCTCAGAAATTGCAATTTCCATAGCAAGTAGGCCAAATAAAGTTGTAAATTTAATGATAGGATTCAAAGCAACTGAAGAAGTATCTTTAAATGGATCACCAACTGTATCGCCAATAACTACTGCTGCATGGAGATCCGTACCTTTTTGTTTTAGGTCAACTTCAACAACTTTTTTGGCATTATCCCAAGCACCACCGGCATTGGCCATAAAAATAGCCTGGAACAATCCAAATACTGCGATTGAAATCAAATAACTGATAAACAATGATATAGGCTGAGACAACAAAATAGTAGTTTTAATTTGTTCTGCAGAAGCTGTACCGTCTATTATTGATTTTGCAAAACTTGAATCCAATCCTTTTGGAGCGGCTATGCATGCAAAAGCCAATGCAAAAAAGAAAATGGCAACAAAAATATTAAACATCCCTTTTTGTGCATATTGAGTACATATTTTAACAACTTCTATTGATTTAGCTACATCAGCCTTTTTAGGTGCATTGGGGTCAAGGTTAATGTTTTTCTTAATATATTCTACAGCCCGATAAGCACCTGTGGTTACGGCTTGCGTTGAAGCTCCTGTAAACCAATATATAACAGATCCACCAAGGATGAAGCCCAAAATTGTGTATGGATTTAACAAATTAAGAATAGTTTCAGGTTCAATACCCAGAGTTGATTTAATCATCAAAATTAATGAGAATATCATGGTGGTAGCACCTACAACAGCTGTACCAATTAAAACCGGCTTGGCTGTAGCTTTAAATGTATTACCAGCGCCATCATTAGCTTCTAAATAATACTTTGATTTTTCCCAATCTGGTTTAAAACCAAAATCTCTTTCAATTTCTGCATCTATATTTGGAACTTCTTCAATTAATGAAAGTTCATAAATTGACTGGGCATTGTCAGTAACCGGACCATAACTGTCAACAGCAATTGTAACCGGTCCCATTCCTAACATACCAAAGGCTACAAGACCAAAGGCAAAAACAGAAGGATAAACCATAAATTCATGTAATCCAAAAGTACTTGCAAAATAAGCAGTAAACATCAAAACAAAGAATACCATACCTGTCCAAAAGGCGCTAAAGTTACCTGCAACTAGTCCTGAAAGGATGGTCAATGATGCGCCGCCTTCTTTTGAAGCCTGCACTACTTCATTTACATGTGTTGATTTAGTAGATGTAAATATTTTGGTAAATTCTGGGATAATAGCAGCACCTAGTGTTCCACAGCTAATGATAGTAGAAAGAATCCACCAAACATCAGTATTTCCGTTTATATCCGGAATCATTATATAACTTGCAATAAACGTGGCAATTATAGAAAGAATAGAAGAAATCCAAACCAAACGTGTTAAAGGAACTTCAAAATCAAGTTCATCCACATTTTTGTACTTCATATCAGCTATTGCTGTATTGATAAAATAGGCTATTACAGATGTAATAATCATAAGGATACGCATCACAAAAATCCAAACCAATAATTTAACCTGTAAATCTGATGTTAAACCAATATTCATTCCAAGTGCTTTGCCACCAACAGCTAATAAAATAAAAGAAATTAAAGCAACACCTGTTACGCCATAAGTTTCAAAACCATCGGCAGTTGGGCCAACTGAGTCACCAGCATTGTCACCAGTACAGTCAGCAATAACGCCAGGATTACGAGGATCATCTTCGCCAATTTTAAAAACAACTTTCATCAAGTCAGATCCTACATCAGCGATTTTGGTAAAAATACCGCCGGCGATACGCAGTGCAGATGCACCAAGAGACTCACCAATTGCAAATCCAATAAAACAAGCTCCGGCCAATTTACCAGGCATCAGCAATAAAATAATAAGCATCATCATCAATTCCACGCTTATTAATAAAACGCCAATACTCATACCTGCCTTTAACGGGATATGCAAGAGTTTAATTGGTTTACGCTCCAACGAAGCAAAAGCCATCCGTGCATTGGCCAGAGTATTCATTCGAATACCAAATGCAGCAACTGAATAAGAACCTAATATACCTATAATGGTCCATGAAAGGATTAGAATAACTCCTCCAATTCCAAAAAGCGAATTGCCTTCGTGATCTTTGGCCAGAAATCCAAAATATCCTGCTACAGCAGCGCCAATAAAAATAAAAAGTATGGCTAAAAATTTACCTTGTTGCTTTAAATATGCAGAACAGGTTTTGTAAATAACATCGGCAATTTCAAGCATCGATCTGTGCGCAGGAAGTTTTCTCACTTTCATAAATTGATACAAGCCAAAGAGCATCCCCAAGGTTGTAATAAGGAACCCAAAGTACAATATACTTTGACTTTTTATTGCATCCGGAATTACTAAATCAGCTTCACTTGCAAAGGTTTGAAATGGAACGAAAATCAACAAGAGCATCGTACCAAGTAGAGATTTAATTTTCATAAAATTATTTTTAAGTTAGATTCTTATTATTGTAGCAATATTAAATACTTAACTATTTGAAAATAAGACAATTTAAATAAGTCGAGATATTTAGAGATTTATCTTGCCCAATATTGTTACGAAAATAGTAAAAAATCTCAATCATATAAATTTTAAATCATTTTAAACTGTAATATATAAATAACTCTTCGATAAAATTTTAGGCATTTGAGCTACTTTAGATTATACTCAATTATTTTTGTTTATTTTAGCACAGAATTTATAAAAATCGAATCACATACTATATGTTTGAATATATCAAGGCAAAACTAGTTGAATTAAATCCTGCTTATGCAATTATGGATACAGGAGGTGTTGCATATTTTATAAATATATCGCTCAATACATATTCTTCACTAAAAGAAGGAAGTGAGCCAACCTTGTTCGTTCATCAGGTTGTAAGGGAGGATGCACACATTCTATATGGCTTTGCCGAAAAAGCTGAACGTGAACTTTTCAGGTTACTTATTACAGTATCTGGAATAGGTTCAAATACAGCAAGGATGATGCTTTCTTCATTATCCATTAAAGAATTGAAAAACGCAATCCTTACAGGAAATGTTAATATCCTGAAAAGCATTAAAGGTATTGGCTTAAAAACTGCCCAACGGCTCATCATCGATTTAAAAGATAAAATTGTAAAATCCGGATCAGAAACCGATATTTTTGCTGACCAAAGCAATACTAAAAGAGAAGAAGCGTTATCTGCTTTAGTAATGTTAGGATTTAATAAACTTGCAGTTGAAAAAAATCTTGATAAGATGATTCATGAAGAAGAAGATTTAAGTGTAGAAGGAATGATTAAGCTAGCCTTAAAAAGACTTTAATCCATTTTTGTTAATCTATTCAAAAAGATGTTAATGAATAAATGCAATAGTTTTAATTATAAAATTAGACATCGGATATTATTTATTTTTCATCATTCATTATTAATTTTGGCCTTTCAAATTCCAGGGCCTAATTAGTTCTAATGATTTATTTTTTGTGGTTTTCTCTAATCCGGAATTGAATAATCTTAAACAAATATAAACCTAAACCATTTGTGATTCTTGAAAAGAATTGGTAAAAATATTCTTAAAAGCCTTCTTTTTGTTCCATTTACTCTCATTCTGTTTAACTCCAACTACAAAGGGCTAGGAGAAACAGGCAATGGTTCAAATAGGTTTCCTGCCTGGGAAGGAGTAAAAGATACCATTGTTCAGGACACAACCAAATTGCCTTTCCCTTTTAAAGATTCTAACGATCCTTATTCAAAAAGGTCCCAAAATTCACCTTTATATCTTAAAAATCCTTCAAATGTAACAACTGTGGTTGAGTATGATCCAATTTCAGGTGAATATATTGTTAAAGAAAAAGTGGGAGATATTGAAGTTCGTCCTTCAAATTCCATGTCGGCTAATGAGTTTGGAAATTTTTCGCGTACAAATTCAATTTCAGATTATTGGGTAGAACAAAGAAAATTAAATAGCAAAAACAGCAATTCGAACGAAAGTTTCCTCGAAAAATACTTAAATCCAAAATTGAATGTCAATATTAAAGGATTTGATAAAATTTTTGGAAGCAATGTAATTGATATCAAACCTCAAGGTTCGGCAGAATTAATATTTGGAGTAAATATTTCAAAAATCGAAAACCCTACTTTACCAATAAACCTTCAACGAAGCACAACTTTTGATTTTGACATGAAAATTCAAATGGGTGTAACCGGTAAAATTGGTGATAAAATGAAAGTTGGAATCAACTATAATACCGAAGCCCAATTTGATTTTGAAAATCAAACAACCATTTCATACACCGGAAATGAAGACGAAATAATCCAAAGTATAGAAGCCGGCAATGTTTCTCTTCCACTCACCGGAACTCTAATTACAGGCAGTCAAAGTCTTTTTGGAATAAAAACAGCCTTGCAGTTTGGAAAATTGAAAGTAACAAGTATTTTTTCGCAACAAAAATCGGAATCTTCGGTAATAAATGTCGAAGGCGGTGCCCAAACTACAGATTACCAGTTTAAAGTGGATGAATACGAGTCAAACAAACATTTTTTCCTTTCACAATATTTCAAGGATAGTTATGATCGGTCACTTCAAAATTTGCCAATTGTCAATTCAGGAGTAAACATTACCAGAATTGAAGTTTGGGTAACCAATAAAACCGAAAATTTTGAAAATTCCAGGAATATTCTTGGATTGATGGACTTGGCTGAAACAAATCCGAATATTTATGCGACGAATTATGTACATAGCATAGGTTCTGGTCTTTATCCGGAAAACGGATTGAATGATTTGTACCAAAATATGAAAGGTATTCCGGCAGTACGCGATATCAATCAAATAAGCTCAGCTATGCCTTCGCAATTGCGCCCAGTAATTGATTATGCAAAAATTGAGAATGCACGACTGCTTTCATCAAATGAATATTCCATAAATCAAAAGCTTGGCTACATTTCTCTTAATACACCCTTAAATGATGATGAAGTTTTAGCTGTTGCTTTTGAATACACGGTAAGTGGAAAAACATATGTTGTAGGTGAATTTTCGAACAGTGGCATTGCTGCACCTCAAACACTTTTCCTTAAACTTATTAAGGGCTCAGCTCTTCAGCCTGGAATTCCAACCTGGGATTTAATGATGAAAAACGTTTATTCAATTGGTGCGTATCAGATTAACAGCGAGGATTTTAAATTGGATATTTTCTACAATGACGATAAATCAGGAACAACCGTAAATTACATTGATGCAGGTGCCATAGCTGGAATTCCGTTGTTAAAAGTAATGGGGCTTGACCAATTAAATACACAACTAGACCCACAACCTGATGGTTACTTTGATTTTATCGATAAATTGACTATAAATGCAGCAAACGGAAGGATATTTTTTCCTGTAAGAGAGCCTTTCGGAAAGCATTTAAGAGATAAAATAAACGACAAATCAATAGCCGATAAATACGTTTTTGAAGAACTTTACGATTCAACGCAAAGCAAAGCCAGACAAATAGCAGAAAAAAGCAAATACATTCTTAAGGGAAGCTTTAAATCCCTGGGCGGTGCCGAAATATCGTTAAATGCATTTAATATTCCTGAAGGATCTGTAAAAGCAACAGCAAATGGTGTAGAACTAGTCGAAGGTACTGATTACCTGGTTGATTATAATTTAGGCAAGGTAAGTATTTTGAACCAGGGTTTACTTGAATCAGGGACTCCCATCAGAATTTCGCTCGAAAACAACAGCATGTTCAACATTAACCGCAAAACATTGCTGGGAACGCATCTGGACTATATCATTTCTGATAAATTTTCGCTTGGTGGTACCATACTTCATCTTTCAGAAAAACCATTGACCAACAAAGTAAATATTGGAAACGAACCCATTTCAAATACAATTTGGGGAGTTGACGGAAGTTACAGCACAGATGTACCTTTGCTTACAAGAATTATTGATGCTTTGCCATTTTTAGAAACAAAAGAAATGTCATCAGTTGAAGTGAGTGGTGAGTTTGCTGATCTCATTCCCGGACATTCCAAAGCCATTGGGAAAGACGGAAATGCATATATTGATGATTTTGAAGGTACAAAAACATCCATTGATTTAAAAGCACAATATACCTGGGTAATAGCAAGTACTCCAAAAGGGCAGCCAGATTTATTTCCGGAAGGCGATTTAATCAACAATCTGGAAAATGGTTTTAACAGAGCAAAATTTGCATGGTATAATGTGAATACCGATTTATTGCGAAATACTTCTGCAACACCTGGGCATATTACTGTTGATGATCAATCCGATAATTATGTGCGCGAGATTCCTGAAAAAGAAATATTCCCTTTCAAAGAGAGCATTACCGGCTATCCAACAATCCTAAGCATAACAAACCTTGCCTTTTATCCAAATGAAAAAGGGCCCTATAATTATGATGTTAAAGGGGTGCCCAATATTTCTGCTGGAATAAATGCAGATGGAAAATTAAATGAACCCGAAACCCGCTGGGGTGGCATTATGCGCCGTCTTCAAACCAATGATTTTGAAGCTTCAAATATCGAATCCATAGAATTTTGGGTAATGGATCCTTTTGTAAATAAAAAAACAGAAGGAGGAGATCTATATTTTAATCTGGGCTATATTTCTGAAGATATTTTAAAAGATAGCAGAAAAAGTTTTGAAAATGGACTTCCTACTTCAACAAGCTTAAATTTAGTTGATACTACAGTTTGGGGGCGCGTTCCTTTGCAACAATCATTGGTAAATGCATTTGACAATGATCCCAACTCTAGAGTTTACCAGGATATCGGTATGGATGGATTATCTGATAATGATGAAAAAACTTTCTTTAGGACTTATCTTGATTCCATCGCTGCAAATTTTGGAAATGGATCTACCGCATACATAAATGCTACAACCGATCCTTCAAACGATGATTATCACTTTTTCAGAGGAAGCGATTACGATGCTCAACAAAAATCAATTCTTGACAGGTATAAAAATTTTAATGGACTTGAAGGGAATTCTCCAACTGCATCACAATCGCCGGAATCATATCCAACATCAGCAACATTATTGCCTGATGTTGAAGACATAAACCAAGACAATACCTTGAATGAAGAAGAAACCTATTTTCAATACAAGGTTAGCGTAAGACCTGAAGACATGGTAGTTGGACAAAACTACATTACTGACATGATTGAAAGCCAGGTTACTTTAAAAAATAAAAAGGTAGAAAATGTAAAATGGTATCAATTCAAAATCCCAATTCAACATCCAGATAAACAAATAGGCCCTATCTCTGATTTTAGGTCGATCCGTTTTATGAGAATGTTCATGAAAGATTTTGCGGATACCGCTATTTTACGATTTGCACGATTGGATTTGGTGCGCAGCGAATGGAGAATTTATGAAGGAAGTATACCTGAAGGGTCAGAAAGCACAGGTTTGCCACAACCTTCTGGTGGTGAGGGTTTTGATGTAACAGTAGCTAGTATTGAAGAAAATGGTTCAAGGAGCCCAATCAATTATGTTTTGCCTCCGGGAATCTCCAGGGTCACAGATCCTACAAATCCATACCTAACACAATTAAATGAACAATCCATTGTGTTTAAAGTTACTAATCTAGGCGATGGAGACGCTAGGGCCTCCTATAAAAATATGGATATTGATGTTAGGCAGTACAAAAAACTTCAATTGGAAGTACATGCCGAAGCCATTGAATCAGAAACTTTAAATAATGGTGATTTAACAGCTTTTCTACGTTTGGGTTCTGATTACCGCGAAAACTATTACGAAATTGAGAAACCTTTGGATTTAACACCCTATAAATATTACAACAATGAAATTGATGCTGACAGACGGGCTGTTTGGCCTGAAAATAACCGTTTCGACTTTGAGCTGGAGCTATTACAACTGGTAAAACAGCACCGAAACAACAAAATGAATCAATTTGGATCCAATATCCAATATTCAACAGCCTATTACGAAATTATTGATGGTATGAAAATTACCGTTGTTGGAAATCCTAATCTTAGCAATATTAAAACAGCAATGTTGGGTATTAGGAATCCAAGCCGTGAAAACAATACCAGGACTGATGATGGATTATCAAAATCTGGGATTGTCTGGTTTGATGAATTAAGGTTAAGCGATTTCCGCGAAAATGGCGGTTGGGCAGCAAACACTAATATTTCGACAAAGCTGGCAGATTTAGGCAGTGTAACAATTGCAGGAAGCACAAGTACTCATGGTTTTGGAAGTATCGACCAAAAAATTAACGAAAGGCAAAAAGAAGATATTTTTCAATATGATATTTCTTCGAATATTGAATTGGGCAAATTCTTCCCGCAAAAAAGCAGGGTTAGAATTCCGCTTTACTTTGGTTTTTCAGAAAATACTAAAACTCCTGAATACAACCCACTTGATCCTGATATTTTACTTAAAACAACATTAAGCGATCCTGAACTTACAAAGTCAGAGAAAACCCAGTTGGAGAAAATTGCACAGGATTATACTCAGCGTAAAAGCTTTAATGTCACTAATTTAAAAATAGAAGGAGATCCACTTAAGCTTGACGGCAAGAAAAAAAGATTCTATCACATTTCTAATTTTTCAATGAGTTTTGCTTATAGCGAACTTTTTTCAAGAAATATAAAAACGGATCATAATATTCAACGCAATTATGCTGGATCTTTTGCATATGTTTTTAATAACCGCCCAAAGGCATTTGAACCTTTAAGCAAGGTTAAATTCTTGCAAAAAAAGACATTCCTGATACTTAAAGATATGAATCTTTACCTGGCCCCAACTATGGTTTCTTTTAGATCTGATATGATTAGGCAATATCAGGAAGTAAAAACCCGTGATATTACGCAGGAAAATTCAATTATTATACCAACATTTAAAAAAGACTTTCTTTGGAACAGGGTTTATGATGTAAAATATAGCATAACCAAAGCCTTGAAATTTGAATTCAGTGCAAACAATAAAGCCCGGATTGATGAACCTTTTGGCACAATGGATAAAAATGATCCATCTTATCAAGCAAAAAAAGATACAATCTGGCAAAATATTATGGGGTTTGGTAGAAATGTAAATTACAACCACACATTTAATGCAACCTATTCTATCCCAATTAATAAATTGCCTTTATTGCGATGGACATCAGCTACAGCAATGTATAAATCAACTTATGAATGGGCTGCTGCACCAATATTAGCCAATACTTCAATAAATATTGGAAATACAATTGCCAATTCAAATACAATACAATTAAATGGTACCCTTAATTTTACGAAAGTGTACGACAAGGTTCCCTTTTTAAAATCGATAGCCGATAAAATGAAAGTGGGTGGTAAATCAAATAAAAAGTACAGAGACGTTAAATTTTCAAAAGAAAAGGTTAATCTTAAAAAAGACGTACCGAAGTCCATTACCCATAATTTGCTTACCGAAGATGTTCAAATAGCAGTTAAAGATGAAAAGGGTAATGAAGTTCAGGGTGAATTAATTGTTGTAAACCAGAATAAAGTAAAATTTAAAGCAAAAGGCGATTACAAAAATACAACGGTTGAAGTTACCGGAAAAAAGGAAGTTAAAGATAATATTTTGAGAAAGATTGGAGAAGGAACAGTTTATGCGTTGATTGGGCTAAAAAATGTTTCCATGTCATATAGCGAAACTAGCGGGACTATTTTACCAGGTTATAATCCTTCAACAAAATATTTAGGTTTATCTCAGCAAAATGGAATTTATGCACCAGGAGTACCTTTTATTTTAGGTATTCAGGATAATAATTTTGCAAAATATGCTTCTCAGAACGGATGGCTCACAAAAGATTCGCTTCAAACCTCACCTTATTTGATGAACTATTCAAATAACTTTTCGATAAAAGCAACAGTTGAGCCTTTGAGAGGATTTAAAATTGACATATCAACTTCACGGAGATCTACAAAAAACCAGAATGAATACTGGTCCTTCAGTAATGGGGAATTTGCTGCGCATAACCGTATATATACTGGAAATTTCAGCATGTCATACATGATGATAGGGACTTCGTTCTGGAAATTTGGTAGTAATTATTCTTCAAAGGCTTTTGATAATTTTAAACAAAACCGGATTATAATAGCTAACAGGCTGGCCGATAGCCGAAGCTTAGCAATGATTCCTGGTGTTAGCCCCGGTTATGATAAAACCCAACCCAACCATGATCCAATTACAGGAGAAAATTTAAATGATGGTTTCCCGAATGGATATGGTCCTGAATCACAAGAAGTACTTATCCCTTCCCTTTTAGCTGCATATTCTGGAAGTTCTGTGAATAAGGTCGGTTTATCTCCATTTCCTAAATTTCCGCTTCCAAACTGGAGTATTACCTACGATGGATTGTCGGAGATTGATATCGTAAAACGAATTATTAAAACCATCAGCTTAAACCACATTTATACTTCAAGCTACAATGTTGGAGGCTTTACTACCAATCCAAATTACACCTTTACAGATGAGTCAGCCGATGGGATGAGCTGGGCAAGACATGAACTAAATGGATTGTTTATCCCTTCTGAAGAAATAAACTCAGTTTCGCTTATTGAAGAATTCAAACCACTAATTGGGGCAGATATTACATGGATAAATAATTTCAATTCTAAAGTAGAAATTAATAGAAGCAGAAGCATTACTTTGAGTTTTTCAAACAATCAGCTCATAGATTTATCTGATAAAGAGTTAATTATAGGACTTGGATACCGCTTTGATAAGCTACCCATCATCATTAAAACAGGAAAAGGGAATCAACAAAAATTTGAAAGTGATCTAAACCTACGAGGCGATCTTTCAATCATTGAAATGATGACTATTATTAGAAAAATTGAAGAACAAGTTGATCAGATTACTGCAGGGCAAAAAGCAGTTTCGATCAAATTTTCGGCAGACTATGCATTGAATGAACGGTTTAATTTAAAATTATTTTACGATCAAGCCATCTCATCTCCAAAAATTTCTACTTCATTCAGAACATCTAACATTAAATTTGGTATCAGTGTCAGATTTACTTTAATTCCATAATTATTTATTAAAGATCTCTGGGATCGAATCTAAATTATTGGTATTTTCACCGACAATTTAAAACCGCAATAATCGTAAAATTCTAAAATAGAAAAATATGAATTTACCTGAAAATCTGAAGTATACCAAAGACCATGAATGGTTAAGAGTAGATGGCAACCACGCTTATGTTGGAATTACTGATTTTGCCCAGGGAGAGTTGGGAGATATCGTTTTTATTGAAATCGAAACTCAGGGTGAAACACTTAACAAAGAGGAAGTATTTGGAACAATTGAAGCAGTAAAGACTGTTTCGGATTTATTTATGCCTGTTTCCGGTGAAATAGTAGAAGTTAATCCTAATATTGAGGATAAACCAGAATTAACCAACAAAGATCCGTATGGTGAAGGATGGTTGATTAAAATTAAAATCACTGATGCTTCTCAAATTGATGCTTTATTAGATGTAAATGCTTATAAAGCACACATCAATGCTTAAAATAATAAAGTGGTGAATTTAAACCTCTGCAATTATTAATTAGCAAAATCAAATAACAAGTTTCAATTTAATGACATAAAAATCCTGTCCTTCCGGCAGGATTTCATTTTTTTATCAAAAGAATTGATTCAATTTTCTGAAATTTTTCAAAAAAAGTGTATAAATATTCCCAACTTCATTTTCTTTCAACGCTTTAAAATCCTCTTTTGATTTTTTAATAATATTATTAAAACTGCGGTTGCTCGTACCTCCAGTCCGCATTTTAACCAATACCTCTGGAATGTATTCCGTAGAAATTTTGTGCTTGCCTAAAAACCTGAGAATTAAATCATAATCAGACGAAATTTGGTAGTTTGTATTAAATAAACCATAACTTAAATAGCATTTCCTTTTCACAAAAAAAGAAGGATGGGGCGGCATCCAGCCATTTAGCAATTTTTTGCGATTAAATTCGCTGGCAATCCAATTCCGAATTATTTTATTTGGATTATTTTTCGAAACATACTGCAAATCGCCATATACAGAATCGGCATTAGTGGCGTCAAACTTCGACATTACATCTTCAATTACATTAGGCGAAGCATAAAAATCATCAGCGTGTAAAAATCCTATTACATCGCCCGAAGCTATTTTTATTCCTTTATTAAGTGCATCGAAAATTCCTTTATCTGGTTCTGAGATAATACGACTGATATGTTCAGAATAAGTTTTTGCTATATCCAGAGTCGTGTCCGTTGAGCAATTGTCTATGATGATATACTCTATTTCTGGATAAGTCTGCGCCAACACTGACTTAATACATTGTTCCAATCCTTGCGCAGAATTGTATGTGGCTGTAATTATGGTAATTAACTTATTCAATGATTCTTTCTTTTATTTTGATTGCAGGGTTTCCTTTGTAAATATAGTAAGCATCCATATTTGAACTTAAAAAAGATCCTCCTGATAGGACACTATGGCTTGAACAAATTGTGTTTCCAGAAACAACTGACCTTGCACCAATCCATACTCCTTCTTGCAATTGAATTGAACCGGTTATTAAATCAAAACTACTTTTTTTATAATTATGATTTCCTGTAAGTAAGAGCGCATTTTGCGAAATACAGCAATTATCACCAATTATAACCTCTGCAAGATTATCAATCCAAACTTTTTCACCTATCCAAACATAGTTCCCAATTTCTAATTTCCATGGATATTTGATGTTTACAGAAGGTTTAATAACGACTCCTTTTCCAACTTTTGCCCCAAAAAAACGCAAAATTAAAATCTTTAATCTGCTGAAAGGATTTAAAGGATTTATAAAAAATAAAACATTTGTAAAATACCAGAATCCTCTGACAAAACTGCTTTTACCAGGAAAATATTGATTTTTATTGTAATTTACTAAACTCGTCCTTTTTTTTTCTGCCATCAACGCATACAAATAAACATTCAAATATAATTACAAAAATTAACTAAAAACTTGAAAAGGAATTTTTTTGAATTATTTGTCACTTTCAATTTTAGGGTGGAGTTTTGCTCCCTTCTTTTTTCGAATAATCAAATACGGAGGTATGTATGATAAAACCAAGGCTATAATCAATATTAACAATAATTGCCTTCGAATACTGAGAAATCGAGATGTGTAAAACACAAAGCAAATAAACATAGTGTTAACCAATGAGATGATTATTGTAACCTGACGATGATTCAAGCCCAATTGTAAAAGCTGATGGTGCAAATGATTCTTATCTGGCTTAAGCAGTGGCCGGTTAATTATCAAACGTATAAACATTACCCGCATCAAATCAAACAATGGAATAATTAAAATCCCGAAAGAAACTGCTGGTGCAGGATAAATCACAAATATTTTGCTTTTATCTATATTAAATTGATTAAACTTTATAACCATAACCGACAAAATTAGTCCAATAATTAATGAACCTGTATCGCCCATGAAAATTTTATTCTTAACCCCAAAAACATTAAAAAAGAAAAACGCCAACAAGGCACCAATTAAAGCAAATCCAAGAATTGCAAATTGATATTCTTTAACAATTAAAAACCAAAACGAAAAAGTTGATGCCGAGATAATGCCAATAGACGCAGACAATCCATCCACCCCATCGATAAAATTAAAACCATTAATTATAACCAGGATTGTTAAAAGGGTGATACATATACTTGAAAAATAATCAATATCATGAATCCCAAAAAAACCATGAAGATTGGTGAAACGGATTCCTCCAAAAACGATAAGAATAAGACCAGCAGCTAGCTGGCCTGCAAATTTTGTAAAGGGGGCAATTACGAGAATATCATCTTTAATACCAATAAAAAAGATAACTACTAAAGATGCAATAATGTATTGAAATTCTGGAAATAGACTATGATTAATCCACAAACCTGTTGATATAACCAATCCACCAAAAATTGCCAACCCTCCTAACGTAGGTGTCATTAAGGTATGTGAACTCCTCTCATCCGGCTCATCAAAGAGATGCTTAGTGCGTGCAACCCTTACAATTGTAGGTATGGAGATATAAGCCACAATAAAAGCGGTTAGTAAGCTAAAAAAAGGTACTGCTGTATTTATGTTAAATTCCATTTATTAAAAAACTGAACAAAATTAATCATTCATTCATAAAAAATAGAATAGCATCTTATATTTGTACATTCAAATTTGATAAAAAGAATCCATTCAATGGTTCTGGTAAAATTATGTGTTGATAATAAGGAGCGGAGAATAAACATAAGCCATTACTGGTTAATGTTTAGAACCAAATTATTGACTAAAAATTGCAAAAATAAACCAATTAAATATTTACATAAAGAAATTTTTAAATGATACTTGTTACCGGAGCAACAGGAATGCTAGGTGCCCATCTTGTATATGATTTAGTTACAAAAGGTGCAAAAGTGAGGGCATTGAAACGTTCAAAAAGTAATTTAGAAATCGTAAAACGAATCTTCGGTTATTACCATCCAAATCCAGAAGAAATTTTCGAGAAAATAGAATGGTTTGAAGCAGATTTAATGGACGAAGAAAGTATTTTTCTGTCCATGAAAGGAATTGAAAAAGTTTATCACCTGGCAGCAACAATTTCATTTAATCCAAGTGATAAAAGGTTGATGATACGTAACAATGTTAAAGGAACCGCCAATGTGGTCAATGCTGCTCTTGAAAACAGAATTTCTAAATTGTGCCATGTAAGCTCAATATCTGCATTGGGCTCAAATGATCAAGGAGATGAGATTACTGAAGATACTTTTAGAAATCCAAAAGGAAGATATTCCGGATATTCATTAAGCAAATTCTATTCGGAACTTGAGGTTTGGAGAGGTATTACAGAAGGTTTGAACGCAGTAATTGTGAACCCTTCCATCATTTTAGGTCCGGGTGATTGGAATAACGGGAGCCCTGGTTTATTTTCGACTATCAACAAGGGCTTGAAGTTTTATACTCAAGGCATTACTGGTTACGTTGATGTTTTAGATGTAGTAAAAACTATGACTAAACTAATGGAAAGCGATATTATAAATGAAAGATTCATTGTATCGGCTGAAAATTTAAGTTTTAAAGATATTTTTTCGAAAATGGCTCTAGCTTTGGGTGTGGAAAAACCCAAAATTAAGGCAACAGCAAGCATGCTTGCAATTGCATGGCGGTTGGAACATTTTAAAAGTATAATTACTTCAAAACCTGTTTTGATAACAAAAGATACTGCTTTTTCTGCATTAAAGACCAATCTATTCTCTAGCAAAAAACTTATCCACGCCCTTGATTTTAGTTTTATGCCAATTAATGATAGTATAACGCGTATTGCCGAAATATTTAAAAAAGACATTCAATGATTTCAAAAAAATCTATCCATTGAAATACAGTATTTTTAAAATAATTTCTGATTTCAAATTATAAAGAATTAAACATTTTTATAATTTTTTTTATAAATCAAAGACTAAGAAATCTTTTTATACGTTTTAATGATGAATTGATTTATGGAATGAAGCTAAGTTTGGATGAGTTCCATACTATTGGCTTGAAAATTGAAGCAGAATGATTTCCCCGCTCTTTATAATCCGGTTATTGGCGGGGAAATTTTTTTTACCTACTAAACTATGCATAATAAATTTCTACATATTTGTTTCATTTCTCTTTTCTTTTTGAATTCTTTTAAAGCAATTTCCCAGCAAGAAATTTGGACAGTAGGTACAGCGAAAACAATACATGAAGGAAATCTTGAAATTAGCCTTTTAAGACCAGCGCGTTATGGAATAACCAGGACCTTTGAAGTTTCAGCTCAACCATTTTGCTTCCCTATTTTTCCGAATGTTCAAATTAAAAAAAACTGGTACGACAAAAAGTTTGCAATTGCCACAGTTCATGGAATAAATTATCCAACATTGTTTTTAAATATAGTACGAAAAAGAGATAAAGAAGACCTTATCCCGGTTGATTCAATAGTTCCTCAATTAATTGTTTTCAAGAACGAAGTAATTGCAAGTAAAATGCTTAAGGAAGCAACTTCGTGCGAAGCACCTAATTATTTTCTTTCATTGAAAATAGGTGTCCAATTTGCCTTGAAATTTAATGAATCAACACTTCCCTTAATTGAAAAACCTATTATTTATCAAAGAACATCAGTTTATCATAATCAAATACTTTGGTATGTTGGTGCTGATTTAGATGCCCATTTAAATGAAGTTATTAATTATTCAGTTGATTTGGATTTTCTCTCCGTTGGAATTGGGATAGACGATTGGGCGGTTGAGCATAAAGGAATGCTGATGATGAAAATAACTAAAAGCCTTATGGCACTCGTAGGTTACAAAATTTCGTACGGCACTTATCCTGATGGATCAAAATTCGGCATTTACCCGTTGGCTGATATTTCGTGGACCTACAAATTTAAAAAGTTAAAAAAGGAAGAGCTCCAATTGTTCAAAGATCAAAAAGGATATTAAAATTAATTCATCGAAAAAAAGTACCAATTTTTCATTTAACCACACAAGAAAAGCAAAAGGTTTTTCAAATTGTTGTCATTACCTTTATTTTTAGTAGACTTTGTGGAAATGTACTGATATTTTGTCTTGTATATTGATGATTATAAATATCGTTCCATTTGATATTCAGACTTATACAATTGTGGTAAATTTAAATAAGATATTGATTATCGGCGAATTAAATAAGAACAACTTTTGCTTATTATACACATCTTCAAATAGTTATCAACATTAATAGTGAAGTATTGTTTTTAAATCAGTATAATTAAAATCACTATAAACTATCCAAATGGATTGGTTCTTACTTTAGAGCCAGCTTTCCGTTCATCTAAAGTTAAAAAAGTAATAAATTCTTGTTCACCACCAACCCATTTCACAACTATTATTGCTTTTATTTGCTTTGGATAATTATCCAATAACAGCTCATTGTCTACAAATAAGCTATTAATTCTATCCTCCGTATTAAACTCACTTGGAAACATTAATTTGTTTAAACCTCCGGTATAATTTATTTCTCCATATCCATATCTGTTATAACTATAGTAAGGATAATCATAATGTGCATAAGTGTTTTTAATGATTACCTCGTCATCGTATAAACCTGTTTTTTCATTCCTGGCATACAGTTTTAAATTCATAGATAATAATTTTTCTGCATATATTCTTTGTCCTTTAAATTCGGTTTGAAGAAACATAGGTTTTTCACTTTCCTTTTTAACTGGTTGCGGAAATAGGCTAATGAGCTGATTAATTGTATCCTCTGGCTGAAATTTAAACGTAAATCTAATAATCGTATTATTATCCTTTGTAATATATTGAAGAACTGTATTTGAAGATTTACAGCGGATATAAAAGAGGATTCCAATTATAACTAAAACACCAATAATTGACCATTTCATAGCTTTTATTTTTTAGATTAGTAAATCTAATTAATTTTCTCGGATTTTCAGCATTTATTTATTTCACAATTTTAAATTCTATTTCCCAGAAAGTAAAAATTACCGATAGTGGATCAATATCCACACTTGCGACATTCGATCAATTATACCAAACTATAAATTTATTTTGCAAAGTTTCTTATCAAATAAATAAAAAAAGTGAGCTATATAAAGTTACAGAAATTAAATAAAATGTGAATAGCACATGCCTTGAATGAATTATGGCAGACTAAATGAAAGTTTTGATAATGCTGGTGAATTAGTAAATGCATGAATGTGAGAATGATTAAATTATAAGGGATCCATTACTGGTGGGTTTCGAATGTTCAGGAAACGACCAAACGACCCGAATACATTATAAACCCAAGTTGGTTGGTTTTGCAGTCGCAAGAGTAAAATCTTCGAAATTGTGATATAAGGGTTGGGTATTGAAAGTGTTTGAAGCATGGGCAAAAGCAAGCAAGATAGGTGTAGTAATATGGTATCCAAATGAATGATGTTTAGGCGTGGGAGGGGGCTCCGAGTTGCAAGTTCCGAGTTTTTAAATGACTGACTCCACCCTTTCTCTTTGAAAATGAGAAGGGCTAACAATTGCAGCAGGTGGCGGTTGTAGCTGATAGACTTTTTATTCTACCATTTTATTTCTTTTAATTTGTTTTGAACTATTTTTCCTGACGTTTTAATATAGTCCATCGAAGTTTTAATGTCTTTGTGTCCCATTAAATCTTCTATTAAATATGGATCATGCTTTATTTCAGACAATCTACTGCCAAAAGTATGCCTTGCTATATGAAAAAATAATACACCTAAACCTATTAAATTGGCTAATATTTTAAGGTTTCAGTTCGGCATTAAAAAAACCACTGCTTAGGGCAATGGCTTTTTTTGATGGAGTGACCCCGGCGGGATTCAAACCCACAACCCTCAGAGCCGAAATCTGATATTCTATTCAATTGAACTACGGAGCCAGAAACCTTTTATCTATTCAATGATTTAATAAATAAATGGGTGGGCAAAAGTAGTAAAAATGTATTAACACTGCAATTCTGAATTTGCTTTCTGCAAAACGGCGATGATTCTTATAAACAACCATTCTGCTTATCAAGTATATCCTCATTTCAATATTTCCAAAAAAATATCCTTATTTACATCTAAGTTTTCTACTTTTGCAGCCTGTTTAATATAAATGGTTAGTACCAATAAATTAGACAAATATTTTACTGATAAAGACTTAAACAATAATAAAGATATACATGGAATATAATTTTGGCGAAATTGAAAAGAAATGGCAAAGCTTTTGGAAAGAGAATAAAACCTATCAGGTTCAGGTAAATAAATCAAAACCAAAATATTATGTACTCGATATGTTTCCGTATCCTTCAGGTGCCGGCTTGCATGTTGGCCACCCATTGGGATATATAGCTTCCGATATTTACAGCAGGTTCAAACGCCTGAAAGGTTTCAATGTGCTGCACCCCATGGGTTATGATGCATTTGGGTTACCTGCCGAACAATATGCAATCCAAACCGGCCAACATCCTGCAATCACAACTGATATAAATATAAAAAGATACCGAGAACAGCTTGACAAAATTGGCTTTTCTTATGACTGGAGCCGAGAAGTTAGAACCTCAGATCCTTCTTATTACAAATGGACGCAATGGGCATTTATTCAAATGTTTAAGCATTGGTTCAATATCAATACTCAAAAAGCCGAACCCATTGAAAAGCTTGTTGAAGAATTTCAAAAGAATGGAAATAAAAATGTGAAAGCTGCTTGTTCCCAAACTGAAATATTTACCAGTGCAGAGTGGAAGAGTTTTTCAGAAAAAAGACAGCAGGAAATCTTATTAAATTACAGATTGGCTTATCGTGCTGTAACGAAGGTTAATTGGTGTCCCGAATTAGGCACTGTTTTGGCCAATGATGAGGTCAAGGATGGGTTTTCGGTACGGGGTGGACATCCTGTTGTACAAAAGAAAATGGAGCAATGGCTTTTGCGCATAACAGCTTATGCACAAAGGCTTTTGGATGGTTTGGATACCTTAAACTGGACCGATTCATTGAAAGAAATGCAACGCAACTGGATTGGACGTTCCGAAGGTGCTCAGGTATTTTTTGGATTGAAAGGTTCCGAACAAAAAATTGAAATTTTTACAACCAGGCCCGATACCATTTATGGAGCAACTTTTATGGTTTTAGCTCCTGAAAGTGAATTGGCAACTGCTTTAACAACGACAGAACAAAAAACTGCTGTGGAGGAATATATCATAGAATCAAAAAAACGAACAGAAAGAGAGCGCATTGCCGATGTTAAATTGGTAAGCGGTGTTTTCAGTGGTTCTTATGCTATTAATCCATTTACAAACGAAGAGGTTCCCATTTGGATTGCTGATTATGTTTTGGCCGGATATGGAACAGGCGCAATTATGGCTGTTCCTGCGCACGATAGCCGCGATTATGCTTTTGCAAAGAAGTATAGCCTGATTATCCGCGAAGTGGTTTCAGGTGGCGATATCACCAATGAATCTTATGATGCAAAAGATGGTATTTTGATTAATTCAAGATTAATCGATGGCTTGCAAGTTAAAGATGCCATTACCAAAATAATCGGCATTATAGAAGAACGAAATATTGGTACCAAACAAATCAATTATCGTCTAAGGGATGCCATTTTTAGCAGACAAAGATATTGGGGTGAGCCATTTCCTGTTTATTATAAAGAAGGAATTCCTTATATGCTTGATGAAAGCAAATTACCATTGGAATTACCTGAAATTGATGCGTTTAAACCAACCGAAGATGGTGATCCACCTTTGGGAAGGGCCAAAAACTGGCACACAGATGAGGGTCACCCATACGAATTGAGCACAATGCCTGGATTTGCTGGTTCATCAGCTTATTATTTGCGCTATATGGATGCATTAAATCCAAATGCATTGGTTTCGAAAGAAGCGAACGAATATTGGCAGGATGTTGATTTGTATATTGGTGGAACCGAGCATGCAGTTGGCCATTTGATGTATTCGAGATTCTGGAACAAAATTTTGTTCGATCTTGGTTTTGTGGTTAAAGATGAGCCTTTTAAAAAGCTAATCAACCAAGGCATGATTCAGGGAAGATCAAATTTTGTTTACCGGATTAAAAATTCAAACCAATTTGTTTCTTACCATTTAATAGATAAATATGAAGTAACTGCTATCCATGTAGATGTAAATATTGTACATAACGATATTCTTGATATTGAGGAATTTAAAAAATGGAATCCCGATTTTGCTAAGGCAGAGTTTATTTTAGAAGATGGTAAATATCATTGCGGACATGCGGTTGAAAAAATGTCAAAATCGATGTACAATGTGGTAAATCCGGATAGTATTATTGAACAATATGGCGCCGATACCTTGCGCTTATACGAAATGTTCCTTGGACCAATAGAACAGGCAAAGCCCTGGGATACCAGTGGAATTGAAGGAGTTCATAAATTCCTTAAAAAATATTGGCGATTGTTTTATGGAACTGAAGGACTCTCAATTTCAGATGAAGAGCCCACCAATGAAGAATTAAAGGTTTTACATAAAACCATTAAAAAAGTGCAGGAAGATATCGAACGCTTTTCGTTCAATACCGCCGTTAGTGCTTTTATGATATGTGTAAACGAGCTAAGCAGTTTAAAATGCAACAAGAGGGCTGTTTTAAGTCCTTTAACAAGACTTCTGGCTTCTTTTGCACCTCACATTACCGAAGAAATTTGGGCTGCCCTTGGAAATAAAACATCGATTACAGATGCCCAATTTCCTGATTTCGATATGAATTATCTGATTGAAGATACCATTAGTTATCCTGTTGCCATAAATGGAAAACGCAGATTTGAAATTCAGGTTTCCAGCAACGCCACCGATCAGGAAATCGAGAAATTGGCCCTTGAACATGAAATAACCATGAAATGGCTTGAAGGTAAACCTCCAAAAAAAGTGATTGTTGTACCAAAACGGATGGTTAATATTGTTTTGTAGAAATATTGTTTCATCATTTTTGTGCAAACACCATTTAACGATAAAATCTGCCTCTGAATGAGGCGGATTTTGGCTTTTTTTAAAATCAATCCAGTTTATTAACAAATTTGGCAAAGTTTTAGTATCTACCATTTCAAGTAATGTATAATTAATTACATTATGAAAAGGATGGTTTAAAATTAGTCGCACAAAATTAAAAATTTGTATATTATATTTAATTTTCTATTTTAGCCGCCTTTACTTAATCTATCAATCTAAATTAACTACATGAACAAAAATTTTCTCAGATCGTTGTTGATTACTATCCTTATTTTGCCTTTATTCGATTCCGATTGTCATAAATATGAGCCACCTGTTCAAAAAATTGATGTTAGTAAAGATCACAAATCAGTCAAGGAATATGGCTTAGCCGTGGATTCATTCATAGTAGAAGAAAAAGTGATTCAGGCAGGAACTAGTTTATCCTCTTTAATTGGAAGTCTTAATATTGCATCAAAAAATATAGAATCCATTCTTTCCAAGGCTTCTGAAGTTTTTGATTTAAGAAAAATAAAAAAGGGAAATAAATACAAAGTTTTTCAATCAAAAGATGGATTGAAAACAGTTGATTATCTTGTTTATGAGCACAATGCTACTGATTATATTTTGTTTAACCTGAAGGACACCATCCAAATCGAGAAAAAGCAAAAAGAAGTAAAATCGGTAACAAGCACAGCTTCTGGAACCATTGAATCCTCATTATGGAGTGTAATTGTAGAAAAGGGGAAAAATCCCATGTTGGCACTTAAATTATCAGATGTTTATGCCTGGGCAATTGACTTTTTTGGTTTACAAAAAGGTGATCAATTCAAAGTATTTTACAACGAACAATTTGTTGATGGCCAATCAATTGGAATAGATATAATACATGCAGCCTGGTTCAAACATATGGGCAAGGAATATTATGCCATTCCGTTTTGTCAGGATAGTGTTATTGAGTTTTTTGATGAAAATGGGAACAGTATCAAAAAAGCATTTTTAAAAGCTCCATTGAATTATAGCAGGATTGCTTCAAGGTTTTCGGAAAGTAGAATGCATCCAATTTTAAAAATCAGAAGACCGCATCACGGGGTTGATTATTGTGCTCCAAAAGGCACACCGGTTCAGGCAATTGGAGATGGAATTATTGTTCATGCAAGTTATAGCGGAGAGGCTGGCAATTTCGTCAAAATCAAGCACAATGGTACCTTTACCACAGGGTATATGCATCTTTCAGGATATGGAAGTGGAATAAGGCCGGGCAAACAAGTCCGTCAAGGCGATATTATCGGATATGTCGGCAGCACAGGTCTTTCAACAGGGCCACATCTTGATTTCAGGGTCTGGAAAAACGATACGAATATTGATCCATTGAAACTTGAATCTCCCACAGTTGAACCTGTAAGGAAAGATAAGCTTGACTTTTTCTATCAAATCAGAGATATTTGGACCAGAGAACTTGGAAAGCTTTCGATTGATAGTTTGGAGGTTGTGGCAGCGAAGTAGAGTTTTATTTATCCAATACTTTTTCAAAAGAACCAGCTTGATTAAGCTGGTTCTTTTGTGACCCCCACGGGATTCGAACCCATATCTTTAGAACCGGAATCTAAAATTCTATCCATTGAACTAGGGAGCCAGTATTTTTACTTCGAACGCAAATGTAGAAACTAATAATGGAACTTGGAACTTTTCTCATGAACGAAGTGAATAAATTAGAAATTTCAGCAGTTCACAATTGTTAAAATTCTAATTTCCAATTCTATTTTCTAACTTCCAGTGCCTTGAATTTGACAAATACATCCCAAATTACAATCCCAGCCGAAACAGAAATATTGAGGGAATGTTTTGTTCCAAACTGTGGAATTTCTATACAAGCATCCGACATATCAACAATTTCTTGTTTTACGCCTTTCACCTCATGCCCAAATACAAAGGCATATTGTTTACCTTGCTCAGGATAAAATTCTTCCAAAGAGATACTTCCCTGAGCTTGCTCAATTGACATGATTTGAAATCCCGCTGTTTTTAAATCTAAAATTGCATCTTTGGTCTGCTCATAATATTTCCATGGCACTGATTCAGTGGCACCTAGCGCAGTTTTACTTATTTCTTTATTGGGTGGGCAAGCTGTAATTCCACATAAATAAATGCAATTAATAAGAAAAGCATCTGAAGTTCGAAAAACAGAACCTATATTATTTAAACTTCGTACATTATCAAGTACAACAATGAATGGAGTCTTTTCAGCCAACTTGTGTTCGCCAATTGATTTTCGTCCTAATTCGTGATTTCTGAGTTTTCGCATGACTACAAAATTAAACCAGCGATTAAAAAAAAACAAAAGTATTGGTAGGAAATGTATTTTAACTTACTTTTATAGTTCATTTTTAACCTAATCCAAAAAGATTATACAATGAATTTACACGAATATCAAGGAAAAGAAATATTGAAAAGTTTCGGAGTCCGCATTCAGGAAGGAATTGTGGCCATTTCACCGGAAAAGGCAGTTGAAGCTGCAAAGCAATTGCAAAAAGATACCGGTACAAGCTGGTGGGTTGTAAAAGCACAAATACATGCAGGTGGTCGAGGAAAAGGTGGAGGTGTAAAATTGGCCAAATCGTTGGATGAAGTGAAAGAATTGGCTACCAAAATTATTGGAATGCAATTGATTACCCACCAAACCGGACCTGAGGGTAAAAAGGTAGGCAAAGTGTTAATTGCACAGGATGTTTATTACCCTGGCGCATCTCCAGTATCAGAATTTTACATGAGTATACTACTTAATAGAGCAACAGCAAGAAACACAGTAATGTATTCAACCGAAGGTGGAATGGATATTGAAGCTGTTGCTGAAAAAACACCGCATTTGATTTTCAAAGAAGAAATTGACCCAAGCGTTGGAATTATGCCCTTTCAGGCAAGGAGAATAGCTTTTAACTTAGGACTTTCGGGTGATGCGATTAAGGAAATGACAAAATTTATCCTTTCGCTTTACAAGGCATTTGAAGCAACTGATGCTTCATTATTTGAAATTAATCCAGTTTTAAAAACCTCAGACAATAAAATTTTGGCTGTTGATGCTAAAGTAAATATTGACGATAACGCATTATACCGACATCCTGAATTTGAAGCACTTAGAGATTTGGCTGAAGAAGATCCTTCTGAAATTGAAGCAGGTAAATATGATTTAAATTTTATTAAATTGACTGGAAATGTGGGCTGCATGGTTAACGGGGCAGGACTTGCTATGGCAACAATGGATATAATAAAGCTTTCCGGTGGTGATCCTGCCAATTTCCTTGATGTTGGAGGCGGCGCCAATGCTGAAAAAGTGGAAGCCGGTTTCCGTATTATCCTACAGGATCCTAATGTTAAAGCCATATTGGTTAATATTTTTGGAGGAATTGTTCGCTGCGACAGAGTCGCTCAAGGTGTGGTAGACGCATATCATAAAATTGGAGACATCAGAGTTCCGGTTATTGTTAGGTTGCAAGGTACTAATGCTTTGGAAGGTAAAGCATTAATTGATAATTCGGGGCTTAAAGTTCATTCTGCTATAACATTAAAAGAAGCAGCCGATTTGGTTAAAGAATTGGTTTAAGTTTTGGTGATAAATTCAAAAAATCCTTGGAATTTTATTTCGGGGATTTTTTTTGTTTTTATGGTTTATTATCCATTGTAATTATTTAATATTTAATATTTAATAACTTACGCTTATATTCTATATGTTTTATAACATCAATTAATCCTTATCATTTTAGAGTTTAGTACTAAACCAATATTGAAATCGTTTCAAATAAAGCTATTATTAAAGATAGGCTAATAATTTATTTTATCATTTGTTTAGCTTATTTTTGAAGTATCACAACCCTAAATCCAATTACAATGAAAAAGTTTAGTTTATTTTTAATTATCTATCTGATTTCTTTTTGGTCTGTTGCCCAGGAAATCAAAATTGTAAAGACCAGCGGAAAATCACAGGTACAATGGTATCCCGAAAGAGAATCAATGACCCAGGCTAAAGAAAAAGCACTTGAACTGGCTAAAATAAATGCGCTCGAAAATGCCTTTGGAACACTTGTTATGCAAGGAAATACTGTTTATATTGAGAACAAAGAGACAGGCCAAAAAGTGGAAACAAAAACCACGTTTAAAATGATTGGAAATACTGCTGTTAAAGGCGAAATTATTCAAGTATTAAAAACCAATTATAAAGAAACGGTAAGGAAAGAAAAAATAAAACGTAAAAAAGTGGACATTACCTATATTGACTGCGAAATTACACTTGAAGCTAAAGAAATAACAGACAGTAATATTGAGATTCAAAGCTATACTTTAAATACTTTGGATATGATTAAACCGGTTACCGATTTTTATGAGGGTGATGACTTGTTTTTGTATTTTCGTTCACCGGTTAATGGCTATCTTGCTGTATACCTTGATGATGGACAACAAGCACAATGCCTGCTCCCTTATAGAAAAATGCCGGCAGGAATGGAAGAAGCTATGCCAATTGTGGCAGATAAAGAATATATTTTTTTCTCCGATAAACCTCAATTTAACTACTTTAATGATGATTTCTTTGCTGAGGATATTTATACACTTGTTGCTTCGAGCGAAAAGGACATTAACCGGATTTATGTTGTTTTTTCAAAGCAACTGTTGAATAAGCCAATTTTAAATAGAGATAACAATAACAAACTGTTGGTTGAGTTTGAAAATAATAATTACGAATTGCCAAGGGTAATCAATTCTGATGCTTTTCAAGAGTGGTTGATTAAAATTCAACAAATCAGAAACGATATTAAAATTACCAATATCTTAATAAGTATAGAAAAGAAAAAGTAAAACTTGGATAGTTAATTGTTGTTTAACCTTAAAGTATTAAATGTCCATGAATTACTTGGAGGCTTAATTTTTTTAATTTGCACTTTTTTCGTTGAGCATTTTACCTTGGAAAGCTTAAACTAAATCCTACCAATCTTGGATTCGCTCTAAATCGATTCCAGTCTTTTCTGAATGTTAATTAATATTAAATAATTTAACTATATTTGGCCTAAACTTTAATGTTCCTGAATGAAAGTTGTCAAAACAGAGGCGGATAAATTGATTGAGGCGATTGGTGATAATTCTTCATACGATTTTAATCAATATTCCGAAAAATCATTCCAACGAAGGGTTGAGAAAATATTGAGTGATTATAAGTTAGGTATTGACGATTTAATTGATAAGCTTCATCAGGATCCCGTTTTTTTAGAAGAAGTTGTTAAAAATATTACGGTCAACACAACTGAAATATTCAGAGATACAGTAACCTGGCAAATATTAAAGCATAAAGTTCTAAAGAAATATATGCATAAGTCAGAAATTAATATCTGGCATATTGGATGTTCTACTGGCCAGGAGGTTTATTCGACTTTAATCCTTTTAAATGAACTTGATCTTTTTACCAAATCCCAAATATTTGCAACCGATTTAAATACCGATGTTTTAAATATAGCTGAAAAAGGCATTTATAAATTCAGAGAAATTGATGAATTTATCGAGAGCTATAATAAAGTAATGTGTACAAATCCTTTTGAAAGTGATACACATGAAGATGTAACTTATGAAAAATATTTTATTATAAACCGCAAAAAAAATCTCATAACAATTAAGCCTCCATTGTTGAACAAAACTATTTTTGTGAAACATGACATTGTAAAACAAGGAAATATTTTTGAAAGGAAGTTTGATATTATTTTTTGTAGAAATGTTTTGATTTATTTTAACCACGAACTGCAGAACAAGTTGTTTGAATTCTTTTATGATAATCTTGATGATGATGGGGTATTAATTATTGGAAGGCATGAAGGAATGTTGGGTGAGATAGCTACAAAATTTAAAAAAGAAGAATCCATTTATTCAAAACGTACAATATAATCAAGTTCATGCAAATAAAGATAAATTCAGAAATTGGGCGTTTAAAAGGTGTTATATTACATACACCTGGCCAGGAATTGGAAAACATGACCCCTGAAAATGCACAGAGAGCGCTTTATAGTGACATTTTAAACCTGAGCGTAGTTTTGGATGAATATGCCCAATTGAAAGGAGTTCTAAGCAAATTAACAAAAACATTCGAAGTAAGTGTATTACTCGAAGAAGTTTTAAGGAACGATAAAGTCCGGATGGATCTGGTAAACCGGATTTGTACCACCGAGAATGCATTTGAAATCAGGGATTATTTGCTTGAACTTCCTTCTGAAGAACTAGGACGCCAGCTTCTTGAAGGTGTTAATATGAAAAAAGACAGCCTTACCAAATTTCTTTCTAAAGATAAATATGCTTTGCAGCCATTGCATAACTTCTTTTTTACACGCGATTCAGCTATTGCAGTGAGCGATAGAATGCTTATAAGCCGAATGGCAAACCACGTTCGAAAGCGCGAAAGTCAAATCATGGAAGTAATTTTAAGTAAACATCCAGATTTTGCTGCAAAAACAGTAAATCCTGAAAACTACCATGGATGCATGCCCGAAATGACCATTGAAGGTGGTGATATGCTGATAGCAAGGGATGATATTTTTCTGATTGGCAGTAGTACTAGAACAAGCACCCAGGGTATTGATTTTATCATTAACCGGTTTAAAGACAGAAAGTTAGAACGACATATTATTATTCAGGAACTACCCGCCTCTCCTGAATCGTTTATTCACCTCGATATGGTTTTTACGCTTCTCGATAGGGACACTTGTATGGTTTATGAACCATTGATTTTAAAGCCAAACAAATACCAAACCATCCATGTTCATATACTCAATGGAAATGTGGAGTCAATTGAAAGGGTCGAAAATATACCTACCATACTCAAAAAATTGGGAATGGATCTAAAGCCTATTATGTGTGGAGGTGCCAAAGATGGATGGGTTCAGGAGCGTGAGCAATGGCACAGTGGGGCAAACTTTTTTGCAATTGCGCCCGGTAAAATAATGGGCTATGGCCGAAATGTTTATACAATAGAAGAACTGAATAAAGCTGGATTTGAAGTTATCCATTCGCAGGATATTATTGATGGGAAAATAGATTTTGATAAGACCAAAAAATGTGTGATTACTATTGAAGGATCAGAACTAGCCCGTGGTGGTGGAGGTGCACGTTGTATGACCATGCCATTGAACAGGGATGCAGTTCATTGATTTTAAAATTAGATCAGGAATGTTTAGTGATTTTCAATTTTCAGGATCAGTTTCTACAAATGAGTTTTATTAATTGTGATTTTTTCAGAATCAAATTGGTAAATTCTAAAATTGATGGGAATTGACCTAAAAATATTTAAACAACAATTGGATTGAAGAAACAGCAATTGACCAAAACAGAATGGAACCGAACAAATAAGTGATAATCTTTTTTTTATCGCTAAAATAGCGTACAGCTAAAAAACACCCAAGTGGAATAGGAATTAGAAAAGGAATCATAAGTGAGAAACCCAAAAGTCCAAAACGTTGTTTTACGATAATTATGATTTTATTTATTCTCGTAAATTTTTTCTTTTCAGGAAGATCTGGATTTTTTGCTTTTTTTAATGCACTTCTTTTATTGATATAAAGCAATAATTTTTCACTTAAGATTACAAAAGTGAAAACTCCAGTAAAACCGCCTAATGATGTCACCAAAACAGCTTCGAAAAATGAAAATTTCAAACTTAAGGCCATTGGAACTCCACCAAATACAAATTTAACTGTACTTAATAAAAAAACAGATACTATTTCCCACCAATACTCCACTTCAAATATTTTTAACTTTATATTGCAAAATTATAAATCTAAAAATCTGACATCAATTTGTTATGATGCCATATAACATTGAGCCATCAATTGTTAATCAGCAGCAACTTTATAAAATAATTCAAATTTTATGAAATGCGTTTTGAGGCTCTAATTTTGGCAATAATATTAGCAAAGATAAGAGTATATTCATTATTTCGTTCATTTAATTGATTTATTAGGTATCATTAACAATCTGTTTTTCTTTAAAAACAAAGTTTGATACAATAATTAAAGAGTGAAATTTTAATTAAATTAATTTGCAGCTTTATGAATATTGATTGCCACCAATTTATCAAAACTTTATTGTTGAAATAAGATTTGATTTACCTTTGATATTTGCTTAACTATCATAACCGTAAATGGACACAAAAAAAGACGAAATCAGGAAATTTGGGAAAATATTACTCGAAATTGGTTCTTTACTAATGAGTTCTGGAGCTAGTACCGGAAGAATAAGAGTAACTATTAACAGGATTTCTGAAGGCATGGGTTATAAAACAGAATTGCTTATAACGCAAAGGGCACTGGTGCTATCAATTACTGATGAACAGGAAAATGATTATTACTCAAGCATAAAACGCACCTTGCCGCATGGTGTAAACTTTAAACTGGTTTCTGGTATAAGCCGAATGAGTTGGCGAATCATTAATGAAAAATGGAGTGTTGATCAGATTAATACTGATTTGACCAGATTAAAATCTTTGCCACATTTTCCACGTTTGGTCATTTTGACTTTTGTTGCTATGGCAGGAGCCTCTTTCTGCCGACTTTTTGGAGGGGGGTATCTTGAGATGATTGTTGCGTTTATTGCCACCTTTTTTGGTTTATTTGTTCGGCAGGAAGCTATTAAGCGGAACTATAACACTTATTTATGTATTGTTTTCGCTTCTTTTGCTGCCACTTTAATTGCCGGAGCTTCAGTCTATTATGGTGTTGGAAAAAGTGCCGAAGTGGCATTTGCAACATCTGTTTTGTTCCTCATACCCGGTGTACCGTTCATAAATGCCTTATCTGACATGATAGACGGTAATATCTCTGCTGGTGTAGCCAGAGTAATACATGGACTTATAATCTCTTTTGCTATTGCGCTTGGTATGTTTTTATCTATGCTTATTTATAATATTTGAGTTATGGAATGGTTATTTATTTTCGAAAAATTAATCTGGTTTGGTATTGCTGCCATGGGATTTGCAGTGCTATTTAATGTTCCGGCTCGTGCTATTCCTGCGGTTTTTATTATGGGTGCAACGGGTGGAATATTAAAAGTGATTTTAATGAAATTTGGAGTGGATATTATTTTTGCAACTTTAGTTGGTGCTACAATCATAGGGATTATCAGTGTTTATGCTGCACATCTTAAACATGCACCACCACTCATTTTTTCAATTCCTTCTGTAATTCCGATGGTTCCAGGGGTTTTTGCTTATCGTATGATGCTTGGTTTTATTCATTTATCAGGTACCCCAAATAAAGCTTATTCTCAGATTTTAGAAAGCACAATTAATTATGGTTTAAAAACATTTTTTATTCTTCTTTGTCTGGCAGCAGGAGTTTCTTTTCCAATGCTTATTACCAGAAAAGAATCTGTTAAGGATTTCAAGATTAGGTAGTTAATGATATAAAATAGATTTTTATTTGTTCAAAGATTCGTATTTCTATTAAAAAGTAATAGGTTTTATTAATTTTGCAACCTCAAAAAAAGTAAACTTAAAGCATATGTTACCAACAATTAATCCAACTTATACTGCTGCATGGAAAGCATTGGAAGATTACTTCAAAACTTTTGAAGGAATCCAAATGAAAGATCTTTTTAATAAAGATGCCCAACGGTTTGATAAGTATTCAATCAAATTTGAAGATATTCTCGTCGACTATTCAAAAAACATTTTGGACGAAAAAGTGTTTTCATTTTTAATTCAACTTGCTTCTGAGTGTGGTTTAAAAGAAGCAATTATCAGCCAGTTTAAAGGAGATAAAATCAACAAAACTGAAGATAGACAAGTTTTACATACTGCACTGCGTAATAGAAGCAATACACCTGTTTATGTTGAAGGTAAAGACGTAATGCCAGCTATAAATAAAGTGCTTGAACAAATGAAAGTATTTTCTGAAAGTATTATTTCAGGAAAATGGAAAGGATATTCAGGCAAACCTATCACCGACATTGTTAATATTGGCATTGGTGGTTCTGATTTAGGTCCGTTAATGGTTACTGAAGCGTTAAAACCATATCAAAAAGAGAATATCAAAATACATTTCGTATCAAATATTGATGGAACTCACATTGCAGAAGCTTTAAAAAAAATTAAGCCCGAAACCACGCTTTTTATTGTTGCATCTAAAACTTTTACCACGCAGGAAACCATGACAAATGCAGAATCTGCAAAAAAATGGTTTCTTAATGAGGCAAAAAATTTAGATTTTGTTAAAAATCATTTCGTGGCTCTTTCAACCAATTCAAAAGCAGTTGCAGAATTTGGCATCGATACAAAAAACATGTTCGAATTTTGGGATTGGGTTGGTGGCCGTTATTCGTTGTGGTCAGCTATAGGCCTTTCAATAGCTTGCAGCATTGGATTCGAAAATTTTGTAGAATTACTTGAAGGTGCCCACGCTATGGACAAACATTTTGCTAATTCTGAATTTGGAAAAAATATACCTGTAATCCTTGCCGTTATTGGAATTTGGTATAATAACTTCTACAAGGCAGAAACCGAGGCAATATTGCCCTATGATCAATATATGCACCGTTTTTCAGCCTATTTTCAGCAGGGAAATATGGAAAGCAACGGAAAATATGTGGACAGAGCAGGTAAAAAAGTGACTTACCAAACTGGTCCAATTATTTGGGGAGAGCCCGGTACTAATGGACAACATGCATTTTATCAATTGATCCATCAGGGTACAAAAATGATTCCATGCGACTTTTTAGCACCAGCTATAAGCCACAATCCAATTGGGGATCATCATCCTAAACTGCTAGCTAACTTTTTTGCGCAAACCAGTGCCCTGATGTTGGGTAAAACAGACCAGGTAGTTGAGGCCGAACTAAAATCTGCGGGTAAAAGTCAGGCTGAAATTGACCAGCTACTTCCTTTCATGGTTTTTGAAGGAAATATCCCAACTAACTCATTCTTGTTTAAAAAGTTGACTCCACATACTTTAGGTGCATTAATTGCTATGTATGAACATAAAATATTTGTTCAAGGTGTAATTTGGAATATCTTCAGTTTCGACCAATGGGGAGTTCAATTGGGCAAACAATTGGCTAATATCATCCTTCCGGAATTGGAAGGAAACGCAGAAGTTTCAAAGTTGGATGCTTCTACAAATGGACTGATTAATGAATATAAAAAAATGAGATAGCAACAATAAAGTTGCTGAATTTTTGAATGATACAAAATGATTTCAAAATTTAACAGTTGACAAAGTTGATATTTCCAGAATTAATTGCTTCAAATTGCAGTAATGTAATTTGAAGCAATTTTGGAATTGTTATCTTAAGTTAAATAATTTTATTTAGTTGCAAATTTGACTATTTTTGCGCACTTTATTGATTAAAATGAGACATTTACAATCTATACAATATTATATTAATCAGATAATTGACTGGGTTTTCCCTTATTTTAAAGGCTTTGTACCAAAAGAAACTTTTAAATATGCTTTTTGTGGAGGTTCTAATACATTGTTTGATTTGGTGTTGTATTTTGTAACTTATAATTTTATCCTAGACAAAAATGACCTGCATTTATTTTTTGTTACCATAAGCCCTCATATTGCCGCTTTCTTTCTGGTTTTTCCAATAACATTCAGTTCAGGATTTCTGCTTTCGAAATATATCACTTTTACCCAATCGCAACTGCGTGGAAGAATTCAACTTTTCCGCTATGGAGTTACTGTTTTAGGAAGTATTGGCCTGAACTATTTATTTTTAAAATTGTTCGTAAATGTTTGCCATTTTTATCCAACTCCCTCAAAATTATTAACTACCATTGTTGTTGTGATTTATAGCTACTTTTCGCAACGTCATTATACTTTTCGAAGAAAAAAGGAATTGGTTGAGAATTTTTCTATAATTGAACAATAATAAAGATCATCTAAATATTATTGTTTTATTAAATATTTAGATGATCTTAAAACTTATTTTTCAGATAATAAGTTTTCTTTCAGGTTTTTTAATTCAGCAATTTTTTCATCACTTACTTTTGGATACTCCAAATGCATGGAATGAAGTGCATGAATAATGGCTGAAGCTACTACCATTCTGGCATATGGTTTATTATCGGCAGGTACCACGTACCAAGGTGAGTTCTCAGTTGAGGTATTCTTAATCATGTCTTCATAAGCATGCATATATTCTTTCCAATATTTTCGTTCTTTGGCATCTGAAGCACTGAATTTCCAATTCTTATCCGGATTATCGATACGTTCGATAAAACGTTTTTTTTGCTCATCACTTGAAAGATTAAGGAAGAATTTAATCACTAAAGTCCCATTTCTATTCAAATATTCTTCAAAATGCTTGATGTCTTTTAGACGGTCATCCCAAATATCTTTAGTGACCAATTTTTCGGGAAGTTTTTGTGCTTGTAAAATTTGCTCATGAACCCTAACTACCAATACTTCTTCGTAATAAGAACGGTTAAATATCCCGATACATCCACGTTCTGGCAAATGCTTCATACAACGCCAAAGATAATCATGATCAAGATCCTCTGCACTTGGTGCTTTAAATGAGGAAACGCTGCAACTTTGTGGATTCACTCCCGACATCACATGTTTTATAGCACCATCTTTTCCGGCTGCATCCATAGCCTGAAAAATGATAAGTAAAGACCATTTGTCCTGGGCATACATTTTATCTTGCAACGAAGCCAGAACATGCACACCTTGCTGTAAAGTTTCTTCAGCAAGTGATTTTTCCTCTTTGTTCAAAAGCTCATGAGCATTTGTATGGAAGTCCTTTAATTTAAAACTTTTTCCATCCGTTACACGAAATTGATTAGAAAATTTCTTGGCCCGTTCTATAAATTCTTTTTTGCTCAAATGATTGAGTTCAGACATACGTTCGATTGGAGTATCCATTTTGGCTTGTATTAATGATTTGTCTCTATAAAGATAGTTTATAATACTTGAACAACAACACAATTATTTAAATAAAATTTTGTATAACACCGATCTCCAAATAGTTATGATTACAATATCCGACTTTTATCATTATTTGGATATAAAAACTATTAAAGTTTGATTTGCAAAACTCAAATATTATTTTTCTAACATAACCTGAAGACCCTTAATTTTCACTGATGTTTTTAACTTTTTACTTTTGTTTTGCAGAAGTCATGTTTGTTTTACCAAATTAATATCTTTGTTGGAAATAAATCCAAAATATATGGAACAATTTCTTTTTTTACTTATTGGATTATTCATTGGCTTTTTGATTGGAAAATTTTGGTCGGACAGCAAGCTTAGGAATTCATTTAATAATGATTTACGTAAAATTGAATATCAATTAAACGAAGAAAAAATCAATGGAGTTCAATTAAAAGCAAAGCTCGATAATGAAACTGAATTAAACAAAACTATACAGGATAATCTGAAAAGTACATTTGATTCATTATCTGCAAAAGTGATGCAATCAAACAATGAAACTTTTATTCAATTGGCAAACGAAACCATGAAAGGATTTTTAATGAAAGCCGAAACTGATTATTCCAAACGCAGCGAAGCTATCAATTTTGTTATTAAACCATTGAAAGACAGTCTTGAACGCCATGAAAAACTAGTGCTTGAATTCCAAAATGGAAATAGCAAAGCCATGGGTAGTCTAAAATCTTATCTCGAAGAGTTGGGAAAGAGCCAAAAAAGCCTCGAAAAGGAAACAGGTGCTTTGGTTAGTGCTTTAAAAAATCCAAAAGTAAGAGGGCGTTGGGGCGAAATTGGTTTAAAGCGGATTGTTGAGTTCTCGGGCATGTCACATTATTGCGATTTTGAGGAACAGGCAAGTACACATACTGAGGATGGAAATTTAAGGCCTGATATGATTGTAAATTTGCCTGAAAACCGAAAAATTATTGTAGATTCAAAAGTTCCGTTAAATGCTTACCTCGATTACATTGAAACTGCCAATGAAAAAGAAAAAGTGCTTTATTTGGCCTCACATTCAAAAGCTGTTAGCCAGCATATGAAAAACTTGTCCGGCAAAGCATATTGGTCCAAATTTGATCATTCGATTGATTTTGTAGTACTTTATATCGAAGTAGAATCGGCATTTGCAGCAGCAGTGCATGAAAATCCACGCTTAATCACCGATGGCCTTCAAAATAGGATTGTTTTTGCCACGCCAACTACATTAATTACCTTGCTTCAAACCGTGGCATACAGTTGGAAACAACAGAAAGCCGGTGAAAATGCAAAAAAAATCTTTGAAAGTGGTCGCGAATTGCATGAGCGGCTTAATACTTTTAATTCGTATCTGCAAAAACTAGGACAAAATTTGAATAGTATGGTGGGAACATATAATCAAGCTGTTGGTTCATGGGAGAGCAGGGTTTCTCCTTCAATAAAAAGAATGGAAGAGTTGGGGGCGATTTCAGAAAAGAAAGCTATTCAGGAAATTGACCTGATTGAAAAATCAACCAGGGAATTAAAACCCGATGAAAATTAAAAAAGGACGGTTGCCCAACCGTCCTTTACAAACTCAATTAGCCTGAAATAGAGTCTAATAAAATCAAATTCTATAAAAATTGACCTTGACTTATTCCAGCATCACAAATTTAAGGAAATTCTGTTAATTAATGATCATTCAAAGTTAAATTTTGTTAAAGGCGGATTCATTTGTGGTCAAAAGTTTTAATTTTGCTTTGGGTTCAAAAAGATATACACACACGGTTATCTAATTTTAATCAAACTATTTAACGGAAAATCACATAAAAGTAAAACTTTATTTTGTGAAACGAAGATACATCTGGATTCTTATAGTATTGATGACATTTGCATTAATGGGCCTAATTCTGGTACAATTCAAATGGATACAGAATGCAATTAAAATTGAAAGAAAGAAATTTGACCTTTTAGTAGAGAAAAGCCTTTCTGAAGTTGTCCAAAAAATTGCAGAACATGAAACTGTGCTTAATATCCAAGAAGAAACGGTTTCGTTCAGTACCAAAAATGATCCTTACAGACTTTCTGATCATAATAGTAGAAAATTATTTGATAGTTCTGCACAAATCATAAACAAACCGATTTTTGTTGTTTCACAAGATTCTTCTTATTACAGATTAAAAAAAGACAACGAAGCCATTATTGATACCAATACCAGCGATAAGAGAATTTCAAAAGAAGAGCTCAAGGCAAATTTGATCAATAAACTTACAAATAAATCCATTTTTGTCGAAAACATAGTTAATAAGTTGACTCGTAGAGAGATAAAGATTAATGATAGAATTGATCAAAAATACCTGGAGTTAATTGTAAAAGCGGTATTTAAAAATAATAATATTGACCTGGCTCATGAATATGCCGTTGTTAGAGAAAATGAAACTGCGTTTTTCAAATCACCTGGTTTTGACCTAAGTGGAAATCCAAAAACCTACGAAAAACTATTATTCTCTGATGATGTTTTAGCCAATGATATTCTAAATGAAAAGTACTCGTTGATTATCTATTTTCCCAATTCAAATTCAACCTATGAGTCTTTGCCTGCCATCATTTTTACTTCTGTTATATTAATTTTGTTTATCCTTAGTATTTTTATTATCACACTTTATATCATTTTTAAGCAAAAGAAGCTTTCTGAAATTAAAAATGATTTCATCAATAACATGACACACGAGCTCAAAACGCCTATTTCAACTATTTCCTTGGCATCTCAAATGCTAAATGACAGCAGCATTCCTGAAAAAGATAGAAATTACCAACATATTTCTGCTATCATTGCCGATGAAAGTAAACGATTGGGTTTCCATGTGGAAAAAGTACTGCAAATGGCTATAATTGATAGAGGTGGAGTAGAATTAAGTTGTAAACCAATTCGGGTCCATGAATTGATCAATCAGATTTTGAATACTATCAATTTAAAACTTAGGGATAAAAACGGAGAACTTCAAAGTTTTTTAACAGCTCAAAAGGATGAGGTTTTTGCAGATGAATTGCATTTATCAAATGTATTCTCAAATATATTGGATAATGCAATTAAGTATAGCAAGGAAACCCCATCCATTGAAATAAAAACACGAAATTTGAATGGGCATATTATTATTTCGATTAAAGATAATGGTATTGGAATTCGAAAAGAAAACCAGAAAAAAGTATTCGAAAAGTTTTATAGAGTACCAACCGGTAACCTACATGACGTCAGAGGATTTGGACTTGGACTCAGCTATGTAAAAAAGATTGTGGAACAGCATAAGGGACACATCCAATTGTACAGCGAAAGCGGAAAAGGCTCTGAATTTGAAATTTACATCCCTCTATTTAAATAAATCCTCAATTTTGGACAACAGATCCAAAACTTTTCTCTGAGATTTTATTATTAAAAATTTTAAGCTACATTTGTTAACAATATGTATAAAATGCTTTTATAAGAATTTTGCCATGGAAGAAAAAACTAAAATTCTGCTCGCCGAAGACGATATTAACCTGGGATCATTATTAACACAGTATTTAAATGCAAAAGGATTTGAAACAGACCTATTTGCAGATGGTGAAAAAGCCTATGATGGCTATATGAAAAAAAGGTACGATATCTGTATTTTGGATGTGATGATGCCAAAAAAGGATGGTTTTACACTAGCCAAAGAAATCAGGCTGACCAATACAAAAATCCCAATTATATTCCTTACAGCCAAATCGTTGAAGGAAGATGTTTTGGAAGGTTTTAAAATTGGGGCTGATGATTATATCTCAAAACCATTCATTATGGATGAACTTCTTTTTAGAATAGAAGCCATTATGCGAAGGGTTAACGATAGTTCTGAAGGAAAACCAAATAAGGATACTTACATATTGGGAATCTATCAATTTGATGTAAATAAACAATTGCTGCATAAAGGTGATACCACAATTAAGCTCACCACAAAAGAATCTGAGCTTTTAGCATTATTATGTGCAAACAGAAATAATATCCTCGAACGAAATTATGCATTAAAAGCTATTTGGAAAGATGATAATTATTTCAATGCCAGAAGCATGGATGTTTATATTACCAAACTCAGAAAGCATGTTAGCGATGATCCGACTATTGAAATAATTAATGTACATGGTAAAGGTTATAAATTGATTATAACATAAAAATTGTTAATTCCGGTGCATTTCATTTGATTGATTGAAATGATCAACTACCAATAATATTTAATGCCACTCGCTTGGGTGGCATTTTGTTTATGAATAGTCTAGCATTTCAAATTGCTTGCCATAAGGCCAGATTAAAATTATTAATAGCAAATTAGAACTTTGTTTTATAATTTTGCGGTTCGAAAAAAATTTTAACATTTATAATGATTTCAATAAATCAGGTTTCAGTTGATTTTGGAGGGTTTAGCCTCTTTAATGATATTACATTTTTAATCAACCCAAAAGATAGAATAGGATTGGTTGGCAAAAATGGGGCAGGAAAATCGACCTTGTTAAAAATTATTTTAGGGATTGATCAACCTACTAAAGGGATAATTGCAAAGCCAAAAGATTTAAGCTACGGATACCTTCCGCAGCAAATGAACTTTATTTCAGGAAATACGGTACTTGAAGAGGCTTTGTCTGCATTTTTTGTTCTTAATCAAATCGAATCGGAAATCGACGAACTTAATCATGAAATTACCTCACGAAACGACTATGAATCAATAGAATATCACGCACTCATTGATAGACTTACTGATCATAACGAAAGGCTTCAAATTCTTGGTGTGGCCGATAAAGATGCCATGGTTGAACAAACACTAAAAGGCCTTGGATTTAAAATTTCTGATTTTTCAAGGCAAACTACTGAGTTTAGTGGCGGTTGGCGCATGCGGATAGAATTGGCAAAAATATTACTTCAAAAGCCTGATGTTCTGCTTCTTGACGAGCCAACCAATCACTTAGATATAGAATCCATCCAATGGCTCGAAGATTTTTTGAGAGATTATTATGGTGCAGTGGTTATGGTTTCGCACGATAAAACCTTTTTAGATAATATAACCAAACGCACCATTGAAATATCGCTTGGAAAAATATACGATTATAAAGTGCCATATACCAAATATCTCGAATTGCGTAAAGAAAGGTATGATCAACAAATGGCATCTTATGAAAACCAACAAAAGAAAATTGCTGATACAGAACGCTTTATTGAGAGATTCAGATACAAAGCCACCAAATCGGTGCAAGTTCAATCACGTATTAAACAGCTTGATAAAATTGACAGGATCGAAATTGAAGAGCCGGATAATTCTGCTTTAAATTTCAGGTTTCCACCTGCACCCAGATCTGGAGCAATTGCAGTTGAAACAGTTGGGCTAACTAAAAAATTTGGAGATAAAACTATTTTAAGTGAAATTGATTTTATTTTAGAACGTGGTGAAAAAGTAGCATTTATTGGTAAAAATGGCGAAGGTAAAACTACGTTGTCAAAGATTGTTGTTGGTGAGCATGTTTATGATGGAGAACTGAAAATTGGGCATAATGTTAATTTTGGTTATTTTGCCCAAAACCAGGATCAATTGCTTGACGAAAATAAAACAGTATTCGAAACCCTTGATAATATTGCTGTTGGCGAAATAAGGACAAAAGTACGAAGTATTTTAGGATCGTTTTTATTTAGTGGCGAAACCATTGAAAAGAAAGTAAAAATACTTTCCGGAGGTGAACGATCAAGACTAGCCTTGGCCAAGCTTTTGTTGGAACCATACAATTTGCTTATTCTTGATGAGCCTACCAACCATTTGGATATTAAATCGAAAGATATTCTAAAGCAAGCCTTAAAAAAATATGATGGTACATTAATTGTTGTTTCGCATGACAGGGACTTTCTAGACGGGCTGGTTGAGAAACTCTATGAATTCAAAGACAAAAAAATCAGAGAACATTCTGGAAATATTTATGAATTCCTGAAAAAAAAGAAATTGGATACACTCAAGGAAATTGAGAAAAAAACTATCCAGAAAACTGATAAAGAAGAGATAAAAGTTACTGAGAATAAGCAAAATTATATTGACAGGAAGGAAGTTGAAAAACTAAGGAGAAAAGTGGCTAATCAAGTAAAAGCTTCTGAAGAAAAAATATCTTCTTTTGAAAGCAAAATTGCTGATATTGAAAAGGTTATGAATGATGGAAGCCAATCAATAGATCAGGATTTTTTTAAGCGTTACGAGAATTTAAAAAGCGAATTGGAATTGGAAATGATGAATTGGGAGAAATTGCACGATGAATTGGAACAATTCAATAATTAATATCATATAAGAAAATTACATTTTAAAATAATGCTTTGATTATGCTTCGCCTGAATGAATTTGATTTACGAAATGTCATCATTAAGTCGGATCATTTAATTCTGAAAGAAATACCATTTGAATATAAAAGTCGGTTTTTTGAGCTTTTTTCAGATGATGAAGTGCTTCAATTTACAGATAAAAAACCAACCCAGCACATTGATGAGGCAGTTCTCTACCTTCATGAGATTCACCAGAAATCTGCACAGAAATCACATATTTATCTGGGTATTTTTAATAAAATTGATAAAATGCTAATAGGAATTGTTAGTCTTTATCATTTGGATACCAAACACAGGTTTGGATCACTTGGTATTTTGCTGGATAAAAAATGTTGGCGAAAGGGAATTATGTCGGAAGCGCTAACAGAATTTCTTGAATTTTGTTTTGAAATACTTGAATTTCATCGAATTGAAGCTCAAACTTATGTGAATAATTTACCAGCGGTTAGGTTTTTCGAAAAACTTAAATTTACCAAAGAAGGACGATTGCGCGAAAATTTTTTAATTAAAGGAAAATTTGAAGATTCCTATCTTTTTAGCATGTTGCGATCTGAATTCATAAAAGAAAGTTATAAATGATTTGTTTAAAACGGATTATCTTCAAATGAATCATTGATAAAAGATTAAAATTTATTGGAATCAAGTTATTGTACGTATTTTTATTTGTTGATTTTAAAAATGATTAGATGGTAAATATTCGTGTAGCAAGGCAGTCAGATATTGATAAGATAGTAGAAATATACAACCAGGCAATCCCCACCCATCGTTCAACCGGTTTTATCAGTTTACTTACTGTTGATGATATCCAGGAGTGGTTTAACAAGCACAAGCCGGATTTTTATCCAATTTTTGTTGCAGAAATTGGCGATAGGGTTGTTGGTTGGAACAGTATTAGCGCTTACCGCGAAAAAAGATTGGCATTCAGATTTTGTGCTGAAACGAGTTATTATATTGATAATGAGTTTCATAGAAAAGGAATTGCTACTTTATTGCTTGACCATGTTATCAAAGAATGTAAGCATTTGCAAATAAAGACTTTAATAGCCTATATATTGGAACACAATGTTGCAAGCATGGGTCTAATGAAAAAATTCGGTTTTGAACGTTGGGCTTTTTTACCAAATATAGCTGATTTTGATGGAGAAGAAGCAGCGCATACCATATATGGGAAAAGGATTTATTGAAACATGGGAAGTGTTTCATTAATGGATATTGTATATTTTATTAAATTGCACCCACAAAAAAAGCTATGTTTTATCATAGCTTTTTTCTTTAAATGTCTGATTTACAAACGCTTTATTTCGGTCTTTTATAGTCTTATAGTTTAATACTTTTTGTTTGTCGAATATCTGAAGATGAGCTTCCAACCATTATTTTAAACTCTCCTGGTTCCATTACCCATGATTTTTTTGTTTCATCATAAAAGCTAAAGGCGCTTTCATTAAGTACCATTTCAACTTTTTTAGATTCACCAACTGCAAGAAAAACTTTTGAAAAACCTTTCAATTCTTTTTCGGGTCTTTTAACCGATGCTTCTACATCATTCACATAGACTTGTGTAACTTCAGCACCTTCTTTTTTACCTGTATTTTTGACTGAAAAACTAACTTTTACATTTTTTCCATCTGCCACCAATTTTAAATCACTGTATTCGAATGAGGTGTATGATAGTCCATGCCCAAAACTAAATTGTGGTGCCACTTTGTAAGTATCGTAATATCGATATCCAACAAAAATGTCATCAAAATAATTAACCACATCATTTTTTCCTGGAAATTCACCCAATTTGTGAGCAGGGCAATCTTCAAGTTTCTTTGGGAAAGTCATTGGTAATTTGCCCGATGGATTTATTTTACCAGAGATGATATTGGCCAATGCATTACCACCTTCCATTCCGGGATACCAAGCCTGTATAATGCCTTTGGCCTGGTTTACCCATAAATTCATATCAACAGGTCCGCCACCAATTAAAACCACTATAGTATTTGGATTTGCTTTTATAACTTCCTGGATTAGTTTATCCTGTCCAAAAGGCATGTTCATATTGGGTTTATCAGTATCTTCCGAATCTAAAACGTTATCGGACCAGGTGCTTACGCTCCAATTTTGAATCCATCCACCTACTACTATTGCAATTTCTGAGCTCTTAGCCAATTTAACAGCCTCGGCGATAAGCTTTTCATCTATTTCATTGTTTTTACTTAACTTGTATCCAGCTGCATATGAAATCTTTACATTATTTCCACAAACTGTTTTTAATCCTTCGAGTGGAGTAATTTCATATTTTGCTTTAATTTGTGAACTTCCTCCGCCCATGGAATGTTTATGGGTTGCATTATCGCCTATTACTGCAATTGATTTTACCGATTCCATATTCAGCGGTAAAATATTGTCATTTTTCAACAATACAATACCTTCTTCTGCTATTTTTAAAGCAGTTTGTTGGTGTTCTTTTGTATTTCTTTCTCCAGTTTTGTTATTATTGGCCATACTGGTTTTAAACATAACTCTTAAAATCCTTCTGATTTTATCGTCTAAAACCGATAATGGAATTTCGCCGTTTTTTACTAGTGCCAGTGCCGAATCGGCCATGAAAAATTTATTATAATCAGGCTTAGGCATCATGCTAATATCTGTTCCCATCTCTAAATCGGTGCCATTAAGCATAGCTTCACGCGAATTATGGACTGCACCCCAATCGCTTACTAGAAGGCCGTTAAAACCAATTTCTTTTTTTAGGACATCATTGATAAGATACTGATTATGTGTGCAATATTGCCCGCGAAATTTATTATAAGAACCCATTACAGCTAAAACTTTTCCATCCTGAACGGCGGCTTTAAATGCAGGTAGATATATTTCGCGAAGTGCTCTTTCGCTCATTAATACATTTACTGTAGTTCTGTGAAATTCCTGATTATTTGCAAGATAGTGTTTAACACATGCTGCAACTCCCTGATCCTGAACTCCCTTTATGTATCCTACTGCCATAATTGATGACAGGTAAGGATCTTCGCCCAGGTATTCGAAATTACGACCATTCAATGGACTACGTGTTATATTCACACCGGGACCTAGAATTATATTTTTTCCACGTTCTTTGGCTTCTGAGCCTAAAACTTTGCCAAACTCATATCCTAATTCAGCATTCCATGTTGATGCAAGTGTCAGCCCTTTAGGTAAATAGGTGGCTTCATCATCGACATTCGGTTTGGGTGCATAATCATCACCTTGTTCAAGACGCACTCCATAAGGCCCGTCAGACATGATTAAATCGGGGATTCCCAATCGTTTAACTCCAGATGAAACAAAAGGTGATTTGGCATGAATCATTTCAATTTTTTCTTCAACTGTCATAAGGTTAATCAATGAATCAATTGTGGCTTCTACGTTAGCTCCTTCCATAATTTTTCCTTTTTTTTCTTTCACCTGATTATTGCAAGCTAGAAATGGAATTGCAAATAATAGTAAGATAAATCTGTTTTTCATGTTGTTGTTTTTAGTAAAATAATTTAAAAATAGCTAGTGGAATCTAATAAGTGTCAAATATACAACTTCTAATTTATTTGAGAAAAACCAGATAGAAATACTTTAGATATCCAGATATTATTTTTTTGATTAATGCGAATTAACATTTGAATTGCCGCCGGATCAGAATAAACTCATCTGGAAGGATTTAGCCAAAATAATTGTTTAGTTTCGGCTAAAGCCAAATTGTTCTTTCTTTTTCATCCGCCAGCTAAAGCAGGCGGCTATTGAAGAATTTCAACCCTCAATTCGCATTATTAACCTTAAATCAGTAAGTCCTTTAATAAAACAAATAAAATTAACGAGATAGGCGTGGCACAGATCACCTGAATAAATGTACTTATTTACCCGTAAGTGTTTCACTTGCAAATATATCCGTGCCATGCTTTCGGATTTAAGGATTACAGTTATTTATGGTTGAGACTCATTTCAATATCATACGCTAGATTGCCTTCGTATTTTCTTTTAGCCATTGCTTTTCAATTTCAGACAAATAGCCCGAAAGTCTATGATAAACATCTCTATGATAATTATTTAACCATTCAATTTCTTTGGCATTTAGTAATTCTTTATTTATCAGGTTCAAATCTATTGGGCAGAGCGTTACTGTTTCAAATTTTAAAAATTTGCCAAATTCGGTTTCTTTATGTTCCACAACAAGTATCAGGTTTTCGGTTCTAAAACCATATTCTCCGTCACGATAAAATGCCGGCTCATCAGAAGTAAGCATTCCGGGAACCAAAATCGAATTAATATCTCCAGATGCACTGGTGCCAATGGTTTGCGGGCCTTCGTGTACATTTAAAAAGAATCCTACACCATGGCCGGTTCCGTGCCCGTAATTCATTCCTTGTTCCCATAGTGATATTCGTGCCAAAATATCCAGTTGAAATCCTTTTGTCCCTAAAGGGAAAACTGCCATAGCCAAGCCAATTGTTCCTTTTAGTGCAAGGGTGAAATCATCTTTTTGCAGTTGGGTTGGTTTTCCTAATGCAATGGTTCTGGTGATATCGGTTGTTCCTCCATAATATTGGCCACCGGAATCAATTAAATAAATTCCGGGTATTTTTAATTCCGCGTCAGTTTCCTTGCTTGCACTGTAATGTGGCATTGATGAATGTGCATTATAAGCAGAAATAGGGGCAAAGCTTTCATCAAAAAAACCTTCCTGCCTTTCTCTAAGAGTACGTAATTTTTCGGATGCCGATATTTCAGTAATTCGCTCATTTCCAATCGTTTTATTTAACCAATATAAATATTTAACCATAGCAGAACCATCTTTTACCATTGTTTCTTTAATATTGGCAATTTCAGTGTTATTTTTAATTGATTTTAGCCTGGTGGTGATGTTCAAACGGTCAACGATATCACAATTATCAGGAATTGACTTATACAATGCGTAATTAGTCTTTGAAAATTGAAGAGAAACTCTTTTCCCGGTTTCAATTTGATTCAGGAAATTAAATACATCTTCGTATCTCATTATTCTGATTTTTTCTTCCTCCAGTTCATTTATAACTTGGATTGGTACTTTATTTTCATCAATAAAAAGAATGGTTTCTTTTTCTGCAACAATGGAATAGCAAATGGACAATGGAACATAAGCTATATCCCGACCCCGTATATTTAATAACCATGCAATATCATCGAGGCTGGAAAGAACCAAATAATCAATTTTATTAACTTCCATTTCTGATTTTACAGATTCAATTTTTTCAATGCATGATTTACCAGCAAACATTAACTCATGACTAAAAATTTCACCCTGAGGGATTTGCGGTCTATTTATCCAAAGTTTTTCCACTAAATCAGAATTGGGTTCAAGAATCATATCCTTTTCCGAAAATTGAGTTTCCATATATTTAACCAGGCCGATTGGGAACACTTTTCCATCAAATGCAATAGTGCTGCCTGCCTGTAAATGCTCATTTAACCAATCAATATGTTCTGGGGTATGCGCTATTTTTAGTTTAACTAATTCAATACCGGTTCCGTTTAATTGTTCTTCGGCTTGGATAAAGTATCTTGAATCAGTCCATAAACCTGCAAAGTCCTTAGTAACCACTACATTGCCCGTAGACCCTGAAAATCCTGAAAACCATTTGATTACGCGCCAATGATCGGCAACATATTCACTCAGGTGTGGATCTGACATTGTTATTATATAGGCATCGATATTATTTTGGTGCATTGAATCTCTAAGATCCTTAAGGTTTTTCTTTGGGCTCATATTTTGTATTTTACAGAATTTTAGTTTCAAAAATAGGCATATTTGTCTGAATTATTAAAGGAGGTCTAATATTCCTTTCATTCTGCCTGACTTTTTGTAAAAATCTTATCAATAATTACAACAGTTCTAGTTGGTTTAGTTGAACAGTAATTTTGGGTTTATAATTGTAATTGAACTTAAACTAAAACGAGTTTTATTTCTATTTACTTGCCCAGGAATACGGTTTCAGCGACAAAGGACTTTTTGAAGAACCCGCCACAAGCGACACCCTCAAACACGAATACCGCTACGATGCCAACAGCAACCTCACCGCCGACCGCAACAAACAAATAGAAAAAATCCAATACAACCCATTGAACCTGCCAATACTGGTTGATCTTGGAAATAACAACTATATTGAGTACCTTTACGATGCCGCAGGCATTAAACTACAGCAAAAGGTATACAAAGCCGGCAACCTGCAAAAACAAACCGATTATGTAGGTAACTTTGTATACGAAGATGGTTCTTTGAAATTCATTTTAACAGACAATGGCCGCCTGGTTGCTGAGCCTGTCGAAGCACCAGCTCCTATAAGTTTTAGCTACGAGTACAACATCAAAGACCACCTGGGCAACATCCGCGTTACAGTCCAGGATTCTGCAGGCAATGCAGTGGTGCAGCAGGAAAACCATTATGACCCATTCGGCTACACTTTAACCGGCCAGGCCTATAACAATCCGTTACAGCTAACTGTAAACAAATATCAATACAACGGAAAAGAATTACAGGACGATTTGGGATTGGATTGGTATGATTACGGGGCTAGGTTTTATGATGCGCAGATTGGGAGATTTCACACTCAAGACGCATATGCTGAAAAGTATATTTCTTTATCACCGTATCAATATGCTACCAATAATCCCATTTTATATATAGATGTTAATGGTGATAGTATTAGTGTTGCAGATAAATATCAACAGCAGTTTTTTAGTGCCCTTGAAAGTGCATTTGGAGAAAATGCAGTTAATTTCAAATTTACAAAGACAGGAATGTTAGTTTACACCGGAAATTCAAAAATATTAAGTGGAAAGGAAAAAAAAGTCTTTAACCAATTAAGTGGTTTAATGAATGAACAAATTACTACAAATGTTATATATGAAAATCAATATACAATTAATTATATAGATGGGACAAGTGAAAACATTAGCACAACTTCAGAAGGTGGTGCTAATTCTGCAATGGCAGCAAAAGATCCTAAATTATTAAAAGAAAATTATATAATTATAGATCCAAACGGTCCCAAACAAATATCGGTCGATGAAGTAGGTCCAGGTTTTTATAATGGACAACCTATTACTTCAGCAAATTATTTTGCAAAGGCTGCTTCTGTAAAGACGAATGCAAATGATATGACATGGCACGAATTTGGGGAAATATTAAATTATGGAAAAACCTCGGATAAAGTTATTGATTTTAATAATATAACAAGATCAATTATGAAATCTACTATAATCAATCAAGGTAATCCATCATTTAAAACATTTAATAAAAGCCCATTACCGAAAAGAAATTATGATACAACACATAATTATAAAATTAAATAGGAATATTATGAAAATAATTATTTGTCTAATATTAATTTGTCTTGTATTTGTAAATGTTTTTGCACAAAAGAATACTCCTTGTAAAACAAATATTGGAGATAATTGTAATGCAATTATTTCGTATAAGGAAGCTGGAGATAGTTTATCTTTTACGTTTGTTAATCAACTAAAAGATACATTATATCTTTTAACCAGTTATATTAAGCCCAATGTTATAAGCTCTATGTATTTACATAGAATAGATAATAAAAATAAAATATACAAAATTGTATTTACCCCGATAAAAGATTGCTTGACAAGACATTATTCCGATAGATTAAATAATTCAGAAGAAAAAATAATTGAAACAGGACAATTTATTTATGAATTTCAAAATATTTGTCCTTTGGATACTTTTGTGTTAAATATAAAGTATAAAGATTTATTTATGAATTTATTTAAAGAAAATAATTCTATAATAGACTTTCCCATAAATGAAATGCCTAAAAAAATATTGAAAACTACAGCTAATAAATTAAAAGGTAAATTTAGGATTATCTTTTATTTTGCAATTTTTAATAATAATGTAATGAAAATTAAACTAAATCAAGAAATTTATTATTTAATTAATGATTTTCAGATTATACCATGCGAAGTTAAAATCCAAAATTATTCATTTCATTTATTTTGATATAGAATTTAGTAATATCATAATATTTATAAATCAATTCCCCATATGTTCCAAGTATGTCGTGCCTCATGGTTCAAGTATTAAAAACTTGGACCAGCGTAGTAAACATTTGAGATTGCTTTTAGTTAAGTAATTAAACTATTAAAAATGGGTGTAGTCACAAGTTACGGCTAAGGTCTAAACTTGCGCCATTTGGGGACATAAGGATTTCTTATGCCACTAATAGTGCCCTTTCACCGAATGGATTAAAATTTTATTATCAAGAATTTCATAAACAAGGCGATGTTCTATGTTTATCCTACGAGACCAACAGCCAGTAAGGCTATATTTAAGCGGTTCTGGCTTGCCAACACCTTCAAATGGATTTTCAGTTATAGCTTCAATAAGTTGGGCGATTTTTTTGAGTATGGTCTTATTGCCTGATTTTAACCAAAAATCTAAATCTTCTTTGGCTTCGGGCAGAAAAACTATTTCCATAATTGGTTGAGTTCGTCAAGTGTCATTGTCTTGCCTTTTCCTTTTTTATAATCTTGCCTGCTTTTTTGAATCTTAGCCACAAAATCAGCATTGTAGTCCTTTTCATTGGTAAGCTCGTACTTAATCTTAAGGGCTTTTACAAATGCTATCAAAGCATCTGCCTGTTCGGTAGTTGTGGGGTGTATTATAAAAATATTACCTGTTTGCATATTATGAATTTTAAAAATTCTTAATACAAAGTTATTGTTTTTTTAAGAAAAAAGAAATTTGCCGATGGTCTATGTCTGCGGAGCTGTTTCCCTGGTTCAAGTGTTTTCCCGATGGTATGAATATGTCACATCTCGTGGTTCAAGTTTTCAAAACTTGGGCCAACGTAGGAAACATTTGAGATTGCTTTTAGTTAAGTAATTAAACTACTAAAAATGGGTGTAGTCACAAGTTACGGCTAAGGCCTAAACTTGCGCCATTTGGGGATAGTTAAAAAATAATGGATTAAGTTTTTATATCTATAAACACTGTTAAAATAAAACAGCGAGGAAATAAATTAAATAATCAGCTAAAAACATTAAATTTGTACCACTATGCCAACATTGCTAAGAATTTTGGGTTATATTTTTTCGTTTTATAGCAACGAAAATAATGAACCGCCGCACGTACATGTTGAAAAAGGTGGTGCTGAAGGAAAAATTTGGTTAGAGCCTGAAATTAAACCTGAATTTTTTATTGGGTTTAATCCAAAGGAGAAAAAGAAAATTATGGAAATAGTTAATGAAAATGCAGAAAACTTAATAAGTAAATGGTATGAGTACTTTAAAAAATAAAAAAATAAAAGACAGTCCCAAAGATCCTGTTGATATATTAATTTATGATAAAGGCTTAAGGATAACCACCATATTGCCGGTTAAGGAATTGGATTTATTGGTTATTGTATTAAATAGTGGAAGCATTATAAAGTCAAAAATATCTTGTTTTAAATTATTGCAGGATGCAAGCCAAGAACAATTAAATAATTGGGAACTAAAAAATAAAGGAACAGGCATCAGGTGGGAAGAGTTTGACGAAGATTTATCGCTACGTGGGTTTATAACAAATAACGTGATGAATAATGTATTACATCGTTTAGAGACCTCAAATATGGAAATTACAGAAATAATTTAAAGAAACTACTTGTTGAAATTCAACCCATTTGGCGCGAGCTTTTAGATTGCTCCTCCAACCGTTAGGCTACGGCTCAGCTTTTAAAGCAAAGAAAGTTTGGCGGTCAGCTGTACCACCGTAGCTCTATCAATTGGCCGGTTCTACCTGCAAAAACAACTGATTTGTCGTATTTTTATTAAGCACTTGAGTACTATTGGAGACCTTAAGAGTTTTGCCAATGTCGTGCTTTTTTAAATCTAAACTCATTTATGACTTTGAGATTATTAAAAAAATGTAGAAGGATAATTAATGGATTATTAAAAAAAGGAGAAAGACAATAAGCGTGAACTAAAAATACAATCAGTCCATCAGTTTCAGCGTAAGTCACCCTTCTCTAAAGCATTAGAGAAGGGCAGGGGATGAGTTTGGAATGTACAATTATTAAAAATGCACCAAGCCAATAAACATTAACCAAGATAATCTAAACTCACCCCCATCCCCTCTCTTTGCCAAAAAGAGAGGGGCGAGGAGCGTTGCTTGAGAATTAGAGATTATTAAAATTATAGAAAGTCAATAAGCGTGAACTAAAAATACAATTAGTCCATCAGTTTCAGCGTAAGTCACCCTTCTCTAAAGCTAGAGAAGGGACGGGGATGAAGTTTGGAGCCATAGAGAAATAAAATGTGAGTAAGTCGAAAAAATACTTAAATTAGCCCATCAAAATCCCATGCAATGGACAAAGAACAAATTATCAGGTTTTCAAGGGAATTGAGGAAAAACCAAACACCTGCAGAAATAATTTTATGGTCAATCATTCGTAATAGAAAACTAAGCGGATTTAAGTTTCTTCGTCAACATCCAATCCCTTATCGGGGCTTTAACAATAAACCCAATTACTTTATTCCTGACTTTTATTGTTTTGAAAAAAAACTCATTATTGAACTTGATGGAAAGATCCATGATTTCCAAAAAGAATACGATCAAAACAGGGAAGAAATCTTAAGAGATTTAGGTTTGAAAGTTATCCGGTTTAAAAACGAAGAACTTGAAGATATCCAAAAAGTATTAGATATTATTCTGAAATATATGGATGCTTAAAATATAAAATCTACTTTTATAGATTTCCAAAAATTTACATTTTCACCAAAGAGCGAATGTCTCTAACAAAAATTACATTGCAGTTTCAGCGTAAGTCACCCTTCTCTAAAGCATTAGAGAAGGGCCAGGGGTGAGTTTGGACTACTTGCCAACGCCGAGACCATCTGTTCCAAATATGCCACAACTCATGGTTCAAGTTTTAAAAACTTGGATCAGCTTAACAGTAAAGACAAACCCATTCAAAAAGGGTTCGGTTTTAAAATAACGCATAACTCAAACAAGCATATACCAAAAATACAAAAGGTGCAAAGTCAATGAGTATGAACCAAAAATACTATCAGCCTTTTAAATCAATTGTTGGATAAATAAAAAATGTTCATTAATTTCATCATCTTTTTAAATGTGATTTAAATTTATAATTCAAAGTTGTTTGATTGAGGATTTTAACACTGTCAAGTCCTTTGGACACTTACAGGTTGCCCAATAAATTAAAATCGTTTACAAAAAGATATTGATTAATAATTACTGAATGGTACTCAATTAGTATATGATAAAGAACAAAAATATATCCAGAACGTTCGTACTTTATTTTCTTTTTACACTGGTTCTTCAGGCTGTAACTATTAATTTACATAGCCAAATTAAGAGTATAGGTATCCCTTCCATCCGTAATTATGAAAAAAGTGTTTACAAAGCGGCTACTCAAAACTGGTGTATTATTCAAGACAGGAGAGGCCTTCTGTATTTTGCAAATAACAACGGTGTTCTTGAATTTGACGGCAATAAGTGGAACTTATATCCTATCCCTAATCGTACCATAGTAAGGGCAATAGCAATTGATAAAAATGAAACACTTTGGGCTGGTGCTTTCAATGAATTTGGTTATATGGCCATTGACGAAAAGGGCAAATATTATTACAAATCGATTGCCGATAAATTCCCCGATAAATTTAGGGATTTTGGTGATGTTTGGAAGATTTATCCAACCAAAACCGGTATCTATATCCAATCCATGGTTGCCCTCTTTTTCTATGATTACGATAAAGTTGAAATTATTGAAGGCTACCACGATTATCAGTTTAGTTTTTATGTGAACAACCGGCTCTTTATACAGGAAAGGAACAAGGGGCTTTCGGAACTTAGAGGTGATAAACTTTTTCTTTTAAACGGTGGTTCCGTTTTTAATGATAAAGTTGAAGTTTGGGCCATGATTCCCACTTCTTCAGATACCATTATAATTGCTACACAACAGAACGGACTCTATTTATTTGATGGATATCAGATAAAGAAATACATCACACCAATTGATAACTTTTTAATAAACAACCAGATATTTTCGGTTCAGAAATTAAAAAACGGATTATTGGCTATTGGAACCATCCAGGCCGGATTGATAATAACAAATATTAAAGGGGATTTGATCCAACACATCGATAAATCAAAAGGCTTGCAAAACAACACCATTTTAAGCCTTTTCGAAGATAATAACAATCAATTGTGGCTGGGGTTGGATAATGGCATTGACTATGTTGAAATCAATTCATCGTTCACCTATCTGGGCGATGGTTATGGAGTCTCAGGCACAGGATATACAAGTAAACTTTACAAGGATTATCTTTATTTGGGCACCAATCAAGGCTTATATCGAAAACCATGGGGTGAGAATCAAATCAAAAAACCTGACAATGAATTATTTAAGTTAGTAGAAAATTCAAAAGGCCAGGTTTGGAAATTAGAAGTTTTTGATGATGTTTTACTTTGTGGACATGATAAAGGAACTTTTCGGATTAAAGATAATATTGCGCAGCAAATTTCGGAAGAAAAAGGTGGGTGGATGTATATTTACCCAAAAGACAGAAAAGATTTCCTGATTGGAGGCACATACTCATCCCTCACACTTTATGAGAAAGCCGCTGATAAAAGTTGGAAATATCTGAAAAGGATAAACGGACTTCACGAATCATCCAGAGTGATGGTTATCGATTCGCTTAACAATTATTGGATGAGCCATGGTTCTAAAGGAGTTTACAGGTTTAACCTGACTGAAAAATACGATAGCATACTTAATCTTAAATTATACAATTCAAAGAATGGGCTGCCATCCAATATTGATAATTTTGTATATAAACTTGTAAATCAGGTTATAATTTGCACTGAATCTGGTATTTATCAATATAATTATGTTAAAGATAGATTTGAAGAATCGCAGTACTTTAATCGCTTGTTTGGCGAAAACAGCAAAATTAGGGATCCCAAGTTGGATAACAAAGGAAATATATGGTTTTATAAAAACGATCAACCGGGCGTTTTGATTAAAACAAAAACTGGATATCACCGTATTGAGTCTATTTTTAAGAAATTGGAGAAAACAGCGATCAATAGTTTTGAGAATATTGAAATAATCAACGACTCCAATATTATATTTGGAACCGAACAAGGATTTGTTCATTTCAATGCCAATTTTGGTGATTCTGTTTCTTCCGATTTTGAAACATTGATCAGGTCTGTAAAGATTACCAAACCGTCCGACTCTGTCATTTTCTATGGTAACTATCTGAATTTAAAGCAAGATGCACAATTTCCGGATGAAAATGATATTGAATTTAAAATCCCTTTTGAAATGAATGCACTAAAATTCAGTTTTGTAGCTACATTTTACAAGGATATTGATAAAAATCAATACAGGTATAAGTTGCAGGGATTTGATAAAAATTGGTCGGAATGGCAAACTGAAACAGAAAAGGAGTATACCAACCTTCCTCCCGGCACATACCTTTTTATTGTGCAATCAAAAAATATTGTTGGTAAAATAGGGAAAGAAGCCAATTTCAAATTTATTATATTATCACCTTGGTATAGAACGTTTTGGGCTTATATAGGATATTTCATCATTATCGGATTTTTTGTTTATGTAGCCATCCGTTTTATTATCCACAGAATTAGGCAGGAAAAGTTGATTTATCGTGAGAAACAGCAACAAAAACTGAAGCAAAAAGAAGAATTGTTTGCACAGGAATCATTGCTAAAAGAACAAAAAATTATCAGGTACAAGAACGAGAAGCTTGAGGCTGAAGTAGCTATGAAAAAAAGCGAAATGGAGCTTAAAAACAAAGAATTGGCTTCCATTGCCATTCAAATAACACATAAAAATGAAATTCTTTCCAATCTCAAAGCCAATATCGATCAAATATCGCACAAAGTTAACGAACAAGCTCAAAAAGAACTAAAACAATTGGTCAATGCCATTGACCAGGATTTAAAGCTTGACGAAGATTGGGAGCAATTTACCATGCATTTTGAAGATGTACACAGCGATTTTTTCAGCCGTTTAAGAAATAATTATGGAGACTTAACCCCCAAGGATTTAAAAATGTGTGCTTATCTGAGGATGAACCTTTCGTCAAAAGAGATTGCACCATTGATGAATATCTCTGTAAGAGGCGTTGAAATTAGCCGCTATAGATTGCGTAAAAAATTAGGGATTGATAAAGATGCCAATCTTATCGAATATATGCTTAATATATAGGGATGTAAGACAAAATACCCAATTTGCAAATTAATAATTTTGAAAGAAATGAAGCAAATTACCAATGTAATAAGTTCAATAAGTACGAATTCCCCCTTGACGAACGGCATAGCCTTCATGACCGAAGGGAATAACGAGGTAAGGGGGATTGATATAGTTTTGGATTTATTGCAAAATGTTAGCAATCCAATATTTCAATAATAATTTAATTGAAATTTAATTATAAAATATAGTCAATCCCCCCCGGCCCCTTCTCCAAGGGGGAATAGATAAACTCAGATTTGTTACTTATGCGAATTAAGGGTTGAATAACCCGAGGCTTGTTCATCTTTCCAAGTGCTACAATATGGTGTCTATTATGGCCACCACGCTTCTTTCAGAACAATATTCACAATAACTAAGATTAAAAAACTATGTGGCTATGTGTTT
>JANYKN010000052.1 GCA_025361565.1 Bacteroidota bacterium
GATAATAAATCCTGCTTTTGTTTTTGGTCTAAACTTTTGTATAATTCCTTTATCTGATCAATTATTTTCATAATTTTGGTTTCTGTATTTTTTTGCAAGATACAAAATTTTTTCACCAACATTATTTTTAAATTGAGCCAAAAATAATAAAAGAGTAATGTAAGAATTGAAGAGGTTGGTTTGTAACTAACCTCTTTTTATTTTGAAAGGTATGAAAAATATTATCAAATCTTATTTACCACTTTTTGATATACCTGATAGGTTTGTTCTGCAATGGATTGCCAGTTATACTTAGTCAAATCATATTGGGAAACTTTCATATTTTGAAGTTTATATTCCATTTTGGTTTTTAATTCTTTCACATCACCAACTTTGAAAAAACAATCTGCATCTAAATCAACTTCTGTATTTGCCGGAATATCACTTACAAGTACATCTAAATTATAACTCATGGCCTCCAACAAGGATATTGGCAATCCTTCGTGAAATGAAGGAAGTATAAATAAACGGGCATGGGAAAAAATCTGATTTAATTTTTCTCCTTTTATAAATCCAGTCAATCCCACGTTATTTTGAATTGCCTTTTGCTTGAGCATGGTAGAATAATGTGTTTCATGGTCCGAATCACCTACCAATACCAATTTAAAATCGGATTGGTTTAACTGCGAAAAGCTATCAATCAAATAATCAAAGCCTTTTTCTTCAACAAAACGGCCAACCGCAATGATATATTTATCCTTTTGCAAACCGATTGATTCAATATATTCTATTTGATTACTGAGCATAGGGATTTTTACTCCATTGTAGATTAAAACACAATCGTTCCGTTTGTATTTTTGTTTTAATATGGAATTGATTACTTCTGAGATAACAATTACTTTATGTGCATAGTTTGTACCAAACCGTTCACCTAATTTTAAAAGAAATTTGGCCATTTTGCCCCATTTTTTCCTGTCGTAATCGGGACCATGGTTGGTTACTACCACTTTTAAACCCAATAAACGAGCAAATGGAACAAGCAATGATGGCCCTATTGCCTGTACATGAAGTATATCTGGACGTTTTATGGCTGAATAGATTACGCCTAAAGTACTGTGGACAATGGCCTCCAAGCTCTTTTTATGCGGAGCATAAATATCTTTTAGTCTAACTTTTTTGTATTCCGTTAATCTCTTTTGTTCAGAAATGTAAGGAGTGCGCCTGATGATTTGAACATCGCAGCCCAAATTGACGAGATTGGGAAAAAGATTTTCACAATGCGTTTCAACACCTCCTTGTATATTTGGTATTCCTCTGGTGCCGAGCACAATTATTTTCATTTTTTATAGATTATAATTGATAAAGTTGAAACAAAACCCAAAGTCCTGTTTTTTCTTATTTTATACTTTACTATAGGATTTGCACTTTTTATAATTTCTCGGATTTGTTTAATAGAAAGCAGATGCATATAATCACCTGTAGCCCATTTCTTATTAAAAAAAAGTAAGATTCTATCAAATATTTGTTTTGGCAAAAAATGCAACAATAACATATTTGTATGCATTTCAACTGGAAAATACTTATAGGGTGTAGTAAAAAATACAATTTCACTTGACGTTCGCAGCATTTCTTTTAGGAATAAAATTTGCTTATCTATGCCACCAACATGCTCAATTACAGCATTATTATAAACAACATGAAATGCCTCATTTTTGAAGGGGAAAATAGAACCATTATAATAAAATATAGGGATATCAGGATATGATTTCTTAAATGGGTTTAAATCTTTATCGATTGTTAAACCTGTTATCTTTTTTTTTTGAGTGTAATTCTTTTCCAAAAAATTATCAAAAGGCGAGTATTCATTATAGGAAACTCCAACATCAAGAATAGTATAATTTCTGTCCACTACCCTAATAAACTGATTTAGCTTTCTTGTGCGAGAAGCTTCCATTAATCTAAATTTGATTTTTTTAAGCATATTCTAATATTTTTAAATAAACTATAATTTTCACCAGTTAGATTGGATACTATTCTACTACCAATGGTAAATCAGCATTTGGTTTTGCACCTTTTGTATCAGTAAATGGCTGCATCCTTGAATAATTCAAATCACCCTGCAATGGGTTTTGACCTACTTTAAAATAAGGAATATCCTCAACATTGAAGGGCTTACCCATCAGACTTTTCATTTTGTTTTTCACAACCCATTGGGTTGGATGTTTAATGTATTTTTTCATTACCGGTGCAGCGGTTCCTACCATCCAGCAGTTTTTAGGACAGACTTTCACTAAATCCCTTACACGTTGAGCTTGCCCGCTATTCCAAAGTTCTTCGAAAGTTGAATAATCACGGATATTCCCCATACTTTCTTTCCATATCCGATCTTCCAATCCATTGCATGGATATACATCGCCATATGGTTCAATGAAGAAATTTGCCAAACCTGCCTCGCAAGGCAACATCCGCTTACCATCATTGATGTAATTGATTAAACCCAGATTAAAAAAAGCGCGGTACCAACTTTTGGGACTATTCTCTTTCAATAGATTTTCAATGAGCAGTTGAAAATTTTCCTTAACTATGCTTTTGTTGGTTATTTCATTGTCTTCTTTGTGAAAATAATATGAATTATGAAATGCAGCTGTAGCAAACTCGACTCCAATTTCTTTTGATAAGCGGTACAACCAAAGCATATCATCCGAATTTTGATTGGAAACGGTTATACCAAATCCAATGTCTTTAACACCCATCTCCCTGAGTTTGAGCAATACACGAAGTCCATGATCAAAACCTCCCGGTTTACCTCTCAAGTCATCGTTACGTTGCGATAGCCCTTCGATACTGATCCGAATACCAATATTTGGAAATTTTCTTGCCATGGCAATAATTTTATCGTAATGCCAACCCGATGTTGAAATCACAATCCGGGGTGCTTTTGAAAAAGCAACAGCAACAATGTCTTCCAAATCACGTCGTTGGAATGGTTCTCCACCTGTAATATTAATAAATTTTAAAGATGAAAGCTTTTCCAATTCTTTGGGTTGTATCTCTTGTTTTACATCGGTTGGATATTTCCAAATATTGCACATCTTACAGCGCATCTGGCAACGATAGGTGGTTATAATGGAAGCATCTGTTGGTAGTATCGCATTCATGTTTTAGTATTTACTTGTTGAATAGTTAATTTAGATATCAATAATGAATTACAAATATTCATTTTTAAAATTATTGTTATGTAATATAAGTTTTTTATTCTGAAATTATGAGGATGATTTATATTGCATTTATTATGTTGATTTATAAAACAATTGCAATAATTTAGCATAATGTTCTTTTGAAGAGAATTTTGACTGAATTAATGTTTTGCATTCTTTCCCCATTTCTTCCACCTTCGATATATTTCCAAACAAATATTTACAACAATTCTTTAAGTCAATACTATTGCCTGCCTCAAACAATAAGCCAGTTGTATTATGAGAAACCAACTCTGGCAAACTGCCAATATTAGAAGCAATTACTGGTTTTGAAAATGCAAAAGATTCAAGAATTGTATTGGGAAAGTTATCATACAACTCCGAAGGAACGATAGTAAACAAACAACTTGATAAATAATTCTGAATTTCAATAAATTCTAGTTGACCCAAAAATTCAATATAATGATTTTTGTCCGATAAATAATCCTTTAAATACAACTCATAATTCGCATTTGAAAATCCGATTATTTTCAATTTATAAGGAGTATCAATAAACGCATCCATCATGGTCTTAATCCCTTTTTCAGGTTCTATGCGACCTACATAAAGTGCATACTCATTATAACATATTGCGTTATTTTTAATCAGATTATTATTAAAAAAAGTAGGGATGTGAAATAATTTAGTTTCATCGATACCAAATTGTCTGTATTTTTTTAAAGTAAACATCGAAGGAAAAACAAAACAATCAATTTTTTTATATATAGCAAGCCTTCGTTGCAGTAGCAATGAGGCGGATTTCAAGAAGGAATAAATGTAAGAATTATAAACACATTTATATTTTACTGAATTAAAAATATTACCATGTAAACATTTTTCACAAACTTTTTTTTCAGTTGGTAAAAAAAAATTAGAATTTGCACATATATGACCAAAATCTGAAATTCTTTGAATGATTGGTACTTTTTTATTAAATGCTGCATCAATAATACTTGCTGATATTTTATTTTGAAAATGAATTATATAGATCAAGTCCGGTTTTTCATTTTCAATAAGCAAAGAAATTTTCTTTTTGGCTTCAAAAGAATAAAACATTCGTGAAAATGTCTTGATAATGGTCTTTACATTTTTCTTATACTCTCCAAAATAAGTTTCATCACCCTCACCAACAGAAGTTAAAAAATACTTTTCATATTTGCTTGGTTCGTTTTTATTATGTTTTACACTAAAAGGAATAACGGTATGTCCATTCTCTTCTAACAGTGATTTTATATTGAACATATAACGTTCCGGACCACCAGAAATAAAAAAGCGATAGTTTACCAAAATGATTTTTAATTTTTCCTCTGAATTAGTCATTTTCCCTTAAATTTACAATAAAATCAATTATATTCTTCGCAGCATTTTTATATTCTAAAACACTTTTAGCCCAATTGTAACCTTCTATTCCAATTTTTTTTGCGCTTTCTGGATTTTCTATTAGAAATGCGATTTTATCCGCTACAGATTTTGGATTATCAGGCTCTGCAAGCATTGCATTTTTACAGTCTTTCAAATAAAAAGGGATGTCTCCTACTTTGGTAATGACTACAGGCTTTTTACAAGCCATATATTCCCCTAATTTAGTAGGGAATCCAGCTTCGGCAAATTTTCCACTTGGGCGTGCCAATACTAAAATGTCGCAGGAATGCAATAATTTTGGAATTTCTAAATATCCAACGAGCCCTGTAAAAATTATTTTATCAAAAATCCCCAATGTTTTTGCCTTTTCCTTTAGTTCAGGAATTAAGGAATCCGTTCCAATCAAATCACCAATAATTAAAAGCTGCATATTAATATAATGATTTTGCAACAAATGAAATGCAGTAAACAAATCATCTATCCCGTCCTTATGTGTTGGTGTACCGCAATATCCGATTTTAACAAAATCACCTTTTGCTCCTAAACTATTTAATTTGAAAGATTCAAAATCTATGAAATTTGGTTGAACATGGATTTTATTAACACATAGATTATTTAATAAATAATATTTTTTTAAAAAATGAGTAAGTACAATTAATGCTGAAAATTTTTTATTCAAGAATTCAAACTGAGTTTTAAAGAAAATCCATTTTAAACTACCTAAAGGACTATTGGATATCAAACTTTCTTTTTCATACCACTCTACAACAAAATTAAAAATTGGAATTGAAAATATTCTACAAATAAAAAGAATCAAGAAAGAATACAAAGCATTGCTATTATACATAATAACATAATTTAACCGACCAGTTAACCGTTTCTTTAAAATGAAAAATACAGGAAAAAAAATGCCACAAATATCGTCTACTATCTTTAAAAAATTATATTTAGGTCTATTAGAAAAACAGCAATGAGTATAGTTAACATCATTTACAATTCCATTCCTTGATTTATTAATTGTTTTACCAAATTGATTTCCTCGCTGCAATAACACTTCTATAGAGTAACCATTTTCTACTACACCCTTTGAAAAAAGTCGTAAAAAATTTGCACTGGCTCCTCCATAAGGAAAATTGAGATCAGTGATTAATAATATTTTCCTGTCTTCTTTCATATTTAAATACTTAAGGATGATTTTTTTAAAATGATTAAGAATATAGTAAAAATACCATAGGATTAATTTCCACATTTATTGTATTAAATCAAATGCCAAGTTAAATAATGCGGCTGAAACAATAAATCCTTTCTAAGTTTTACGTTACCTCAATTATATAGTTTTTATAAAATCAATTAATTTAAACCCCATAACAGTTTGAGAAAAATTCTCTTTAATAAATTCTTTCCCATTTTCTGCAATTTTTTTTGCATAATTATAATTTTCCATAATAAAAGCAAGTTTCTCCGCATACAATTCTGGAGAATTTGGCTCAGAGAAAAATAAATGCACATTATCTTTTACATAACGATCATTTTCGCCAACAAGAGTAAATAAAGAAGGCACACCTGTAGCCATATATTCACCAAGTTTAGTTGGGAATCCACCACTTGCTCTTATTGTTTTTGGTTGTGAAGAAACTAGAATATGTGCCTTATATAATATTTCAGGTACTTCTTCACTAGCTACTTTCCCCATGAAAATTACTTTATGTTGTAATTTCAAAGAAAATACTAGATCAATAAGATATTTCTTTGTACTATATTTTGGCTCGCCATATAAATGCAGATATAAATTAGCATATTTTTTTTCTATTAATGAAAAGGCCATTATGATATTGTCAACATCATCCTTTGACAGTTCCATATTACCCATATAACAAATATATTTATTTGCTTTTTCATTCGCTATATCCAAACTTAAATTAAATCTTGAAACATCAACAATGATAGGCAATATATGAGTTTTGTGAGGATAAAGATTATTAAAATAATTTTTCAGTTTCTCTGATATTGAAATATATGCATTGACATGTTTTAAAACAATTCTATACGAGATTTCTTTCCACTTAGGTATTTTTAATTTCGAACCATGCCTAATGGGCGTTGGAAATTCATCAAAAATAAAAATTGATTTTGAATGAATAATCTTAGCAAATAATGAATAAATAAATATATTCAGTAATAAATCTGAACTTATTATTATACAACTAAATTTTTGCTGTTTGTTTTTCTGATACAACATCATACATGTAGAAATAAATCCTATAATCTTCCTATATCCTGACAATATTGAAAATGCTCTTAGAATTTTTAATTTATTACTATATCTACCAATAGTATAGTAATAAGAAATTTCCTGAAAGATTCCATAATTTGAACAAAACTCTTCCTTGTTTGAGCAATATCTATAAGTAGGTATCGGGATAAAAACATCAACTTTAGCACCATTTTCTATTAAGCCTTTTGAGTAAGCTATAATTCTATTTGTAGCTGCCAATCCATTAGGAAAAGGGTAAATCGAAATAATTGCAAATCTCATAAATTAAAAATTTAAATTTAATTGTATTCACTTTAAATTACCAGATTAGTATTTAACAATTTATTAAATATTAAAATAAAACACGAACAAAAAACTTAAATTAATCCTTTTAATTTAACATTCTTAAGAAAAGTCTCTTTAGATACTAAAGGGAAACAAACAAACAAGTAATACAAATGGCGAGTAGTGACATCTTGTGAAAAAGCTACCACTAATAAGATAATAAAAAGTATTAAATAATTCTTTTTATGAGAACTATAACTAATTGAAATTATTTTTGAAAATTTAAATAATAATATGAAATACAAAATGGAAAAAGGAATACCATAAAACCTTATAATATTAGACAATCCATTTGGTGTCACCATTCTACTTCCAAGCAATTCTTCTTGTTTAATTAAAGTTGCAAGCCCCAAGCCAAAATAAGGATACTCTTTTATCTGGATACCATGAACTAATATAGCACCAAATCTACTGTATCCTCTGTCAATTTCTTCAAGATTTGTAGCAATTTTACCTCTTATTAACTCCGTATTGTACAAAAAAGAAAAAGATAGAAACAATATAACTAGTAAAATAATAGATTTATTTTTTCGATCTATGTATATATAATAAAATAAAATAATTATATATGTCGCAATAAATGAAGTAGTTGAAAGTGTGGTAATACTCGCAGTAATAAAAATTAAATTAATATAACTCCACATTTTTCTTTTAATTATAACATTCATAGAAAATGCAATATTTATATAAACTGCAAACATACCAGGTTCCCAAAATGGTCCATTATTTTGAAATACTCGAACTAAAGGGACAGTATATATAATCAGGCTTTGATTAGGATTAGAAGAAGATAAAAGTGGGTCGAAGTTTATTGGAGTAATATTTGAAGATAAATTGACTAAAAATTGATAAAAACTATCACTTAATGCTGAAAAAAAATACAAATTAAGACTTATGACACATAAAATAAATACTATATTAATAAAAATAGTTAAAAAATTAAATGTTAATATAGTAGCAATTAAAATGTATATTAAAAATCTAAGCATCCCTGTTAAAACAAGGGAGTAAGGCAAATCAAATGTATAACATTGAGATGTTGTAATTATTCCATATATTAATAGAAATATAATTGCTCTTTTTGAAATATTGTACTTATTATTAACAAAAGCGATAAGACTCAGAGGTGCTAGAAGATAATATATCAATATATTATCTCTGAAAAAGAATTCAAATCCTGTAAGTGCTATTATAAAAATCACTAGAGTATACTCAATAAATAAGTTAAAATTTGTATTTATTTGAGTTTTTATTTTCATTCCTTCTATTTTCAATATTTATATAATACTATTGAATTTTACTTATTCCAAATTCCAGTTGCTTTCTGATATACTAACCGATAATATTGAATTGGGGCAATAATAGGCGAGTAAAAATTAACTACAATACTTGAAATTAATACTGAGATTACTCCTAAATGCAACACATCAATGCAGAAAAAAGTGATAGGGAAAAACATAATAGAACTAATTATCATTGACACCAATTGCAAATAAATTTTACCTACACCATTAATGAAAATATTGTAAACACTTCCAAATGTAAATAATGCTATTTGAATAAACATGAGAATTGAAATAATATATGGAACTTCAATATCTTTACCAACCCATAAATAAAAAAATTGTTTCGAGAATAAAATCATTATTATTCCAAACAAGCAAAGTATCCCCCAAATTTTAACTAATTTATTAACCGTTTTTTTAATCCAGTCGATTTCTCCTTTTACCCACGCTTCAGTGCATGCACTCCATAATGGCATTGTTATAAATGAGAATATAACAGAAATCATTGAAAAAAATCTAAAAGCCAAGTTGTATGGAATCACCTCTTCTGGTCCAAAATTATTAGCAATTATTACAGAACTTGTTTGAAATATTATTATCATTGAAATCTGTATCAAGAAAAATTTAAAACCTGTATTTAGAATACTTTTCGAATGTTTTAATTGTATTAATTTTAAGGAAGGTCTTATTACTTTTAGTTTTTTTGAATAGAGATAAATAGTGGCTATAATTAGAACAAATATATTAGAAATACTATAAGAAAAACCGAGTAATAATAAATTGTTGTGCGATAAAAAACTCACAACAATAACATTTATAAATGCAATAACATTTCCAAACAATGCTAATAGACCAACTTGTGCAGAACTTTGAAAAGCATGTAAAACAAAAGTAATTATTTTTAAAAGGAATTCCACAAAGAAAAATCCAAAAATTATAAATGCTAATTTTTGCAACTCTAGATTGGATACATTATTTACATTTAATATAACATTCCACCTTAGGAAAAAATTTATAGATAAAAATATAACCAATAAAAACACAACCAATAAAAACATAATCGCGTAAGCAGTACTTAAATATATTTTTGCTAAATTATAATCTTTAACCGCTAGTGCTTCTGCAAGTTTATTTCTTAATCCATTTCCAACACCAATATCAAAAAGCGAAACCCACATTAAAAAAGAGCTTATCGTTAACCATAAACCATATCTTGTATGATCCAGATAGGCAAGTGTTGCAGGAACAAGTATAAAACTCAACAAAACACTTAAGCCTTTTATAAATACAGAAGCAATAATGTTTTTTTTTGCTTTTAGACTTCTTTCGTTTCCTTTTACAAAGTAATTGGTTATAAATAATGGCAAATATTTTTTCAAAATCATAAATTTATTTCACTCTCCATCTACTATTAATCAACTTTGCTAATACATCGTCCAATTTCAATACATTTTAAATTTATTCGTAATTTAATACATACTAGTAATTTGCTCATATTATTTATTATCTGATAACATTATAATTAAATAAACTACTTTATATATTTAAATATCTGCCAGATTTTCGCAGTTAATTATTTCAGCTTTTCATATTATTCAAACTGTCCACTAATAAATTAGAAAACATTATTGCCCCTTCATTATTCAAATGAAATACATCTTGAAAATACTCTTTATTATTCAAAAACAAATCATTCTTAGAATAATCGATAAAAGGGATATTGCTTTCGTTTGCAATTTTAGCGGCTAACGCAATTGAACTATCTGCACCATATGAATAAAAGACCGGTGAAACAACGATGAACAACTTCACTTTTTTTTCTTTACAATTTTTAATAAATGATTTATATGCATTCAATATATTGGTATCAATATCACCTATTTGTCTTTTAATTTCCTTTAATGGTTCATTCCAGGTTTTGGAAAGTGGAATATAGCCTTTATTGTCTAGCCTGCTTTTCTTTTGTAAATTTAAATTACCGGAAATAATGTTAAGCAAAAAAGAATTGTATGGATAAATTTTTGACCATAATTTAATGCCTTCAAATCTTCCCCGCAGTTTAATAGTTTCATCTATTTCGGGATATTTTGAATAGTATGGCAATAAAGTATTAAGTCTTTCATACGTGTCGCTTTTAGTTATCATTTCGCCAGGATTGAAATCCAAAATAATCATTTTAGGGGTATATCTTTTTAATATACACGTTAATAATGCCTTGTGATACAACAAAAAATTGCCATCCCTACCTACATTTAAATAGGACAAGTTCAAAGAATCTTCAAAAACCTCAGGTACATAATGATGATTTGCCCTGGATGAGCCAAAGATTAACAAATCAGGAGTGGCTTGCTCTATGGCATAGGTTGCCCGATAATAATCACCTGATGTTTGCTTGAAATAAAAATAATTTAGCGTTTTTCCTATAATGCCATCAAGAAGAATAACGATTATAATTAAAACAAATAATTTTAAAGTAAACTTTATAAAGGTGCTATATTTATTATATTCCATCTATTAATCTAAAATTGAAAATAAATAAACTGTCCACCATCAAAAACTCCAAACAACAATATTAAAATGATAAGGAATGAATAGGATAAATTCCTTACAACAATATTTTTGTTGTACATAAATGATATTTTTTCGTTAAAATATTCTCTTTTTATTTCAATAACCAATAAAAACAAAATACTAAAAAATGAATAAGCCATCATTGAACTTGTAGGTATAAATAATTCACCCCATTGAGTAAATATCTTTTTTATAATTAGAGCAGCATTTTCCAAATTATTTGCCCTGAAAAATATCCAGGCAAAATTAGCTAAAATAAAAGTTGTCATTATTTGGAAAAACCCATTAATCTTAGGAAAATGATTCAATCTTATTAGATTGGAAAATCCATCCCTGTATTTTTTAGTAATTATTGCAAAAACCAGATAAAATCCATTTAATCCACCCCAAATAATATATGTCCAATTTGCACCATGCCACAGTCCACTTATAAGAAATACAATAAAAAGGTTAAAATACCATCGAGGTATTGTTACTTTATTACCTCCCAATGAAATATATAAATAATCTTTGAACCAAGAGGAAAGTGAGATATGCCATCTTTTCCAAAATTCGGAAATAGATTGTGAAAAATAAGGTCTATTGAAATTGGTCATTAATTTAAATCCCATCACTTGTGCTGTGCCTATGGCAATTTCGGAATAAGCTGAAAAATCACAATAAATTTGAAATGCAAAGAAAATGGTTGCCACTATTAAAGTGAATCCATTGTGCTGCTCCGGATTATTATAGACGGCATTTACGTAAATGGCCAATCTATCTGCGATTACAATCTTTTTAAATAATCCGAACAGTATCATTTTTAAACCATCAACTACTCTTTCGTATTCAAAATAATGTTTTTCGTAAAACTGATGTAACAGATTTTGTGGCCTTTCAATTGGTCCAGCTACCAATTGAGGATAAAACATCACATAAAGTGCATAAATTCCAAAATTACGTTCTGCTTTTTGATTTCCTCTGTAAACTTCAATGGTATAACTCATTGCCTGAAAAGTATGAAAAGATAATCCGATTGGCAGCAATATTGAAAGATAGGGTATTGGATTTTGAATTATGAAGGTTTTTAACAAAATGGTGAGGTTCTCATTTAAAAAGTTATAATATTTAAATACTGCCAATACTCCAATATTTGCAATTAAACTAGCTATTAAAAACCATTTCTTTTTTTTCCCTTGTGTTTTCTCCAAATAGATACCGGCAAAATAATCAATGACAATGGTAAATCCTAAAATCAGAATATAAATTGGAACAAATACCATGTAAAAATAACAGCTTGCAGACAAAAGCAGAAACCACCTAAATTTATGAGGTATTGCAAAGTAAATTGCAGTAACTATAACAAAGAAGAATACAAAATGAAATGAATTAAATAACATGCAAGCTGATTATATTGTTTCTTAATTATATTAAATTTTAAAGCAATTAAAGTTAAAGACAATTCGAGTATAATATTACTTTATCCCCCACCAATTATTACTCAACTTGGCAACCCCCATTATCAATTTCAACACCCGACAGGAAGTGTTTTCAATTTGATACTCAGCCGGAATTTGATTGTATTTTTTATCTTTATGTTCGTCAATTACCATTTTTATTGAATCCAATACATTATGTGCTTCAAAACCGGTTAAAACAATGGTTCCGGCATCTTGTGCCTCCGGGCGTTCCATGGAATTGCGCAGCGATATGGCAGGGAATGATAAAATGGCGGATTCCTCGCTTATGGTCCCACTATCTGAAACGGTGCAAAGTGCATACTTTTGCAGGTTTACAAAATCGAAAAAGCCAAATGGCTTTAAAAATTGTATGCGGTTGTCGAGCACCAATCCTTCAATTGTTTCCAATCGTTTACGGGTACGTGGGTGTGTAGAAACAATGACTGGTATTTGATATTCCTGCGCCAATGTGTTCAACACATGGATAATGCTTTGCAAATTTGCTGGATTGTCCACATTTTCTTCGCGGTGGGTGCTTACCACAAAATATTCTTTTTCTTTTAGTTTTAACCGTTGTAAAATATCTGAACTTTCAATTTTATTTTTGTAATAATTCAATACTTCAAACATGGGCGAGCCGGTTAAATAAATTCGGCGGTGCTGCAAACCTTCGGCTATTAAATGGCGGCGGGCATGTTCGGTGTATACCAGATTAAAATCGGCAATATGGTCAATAATCCTGCGGTTTATTTCTTCGGGTACATTAAAATCAAAACAACGGTTGCCAGCTTCCATATGGAATATAGGGATATGCATCCGCTTGGCCATGTATGCGGCCAGGCATGAATTGGTATCGCCCAAAACAAGGAATGCATCGGGTTTTTCTTTATGGAGCACTTCTTCGGTTTTGCGCATAATGTCGCCTACTGCTGCACCAAGGGAAGATACATCTACATTTAAAAAATGATCGGGTTTGCGGATTTCGAGTTCATTGAAAAATATTTCGTTAAGCTCGTAATCATAGTTTTGGCCGGTATGTACTATAATGTGGTTGGTGTATTTGTCGAGGAGTGCCATTACTCGGGAGAGCCGGATTATTTCGGGGCGTGTGCCGATGATGGTCATTATTTTTAGTTGTGATTTTGTCATGTTTTTTCTTGGCTTTTTCTCGCAGATGCTCGCGGAGTTAATCGCAGAGGCTCGGGGAGTTTTATTTTTATTTTATTTGTTTTTTCTTTTTCGCTGGCCTTTTTCTCGCAGAGTTTCGCGGAGTTTTCGCGGAGGCTCGCTGATTATTATTATGTTATTTCTTTTTGCTTTTATTTCGCAGAGGCTCGCTGATTTTTTATTATGTTATATATTATTTCATTGAAAAGCATAGTGGCCCGGCGATTATAGATTATTGACAATTCGAACAATTCCTTCTTTTAGCGAAGGAACATTGAAATTAATAAGTAGACCTAATTTGATTCCGGAAAGTTTCAAATAGGTCAATAATTGTTTGTGATGAACATCCTTGAGCAAATCAACTGATTTAATTTCAATAATTACCATATTATTTATTATCATATCTATTCTGTAACCAACATCGAGTTTTATGTCTTCAAATACCATAGGTAAACCAAGCTGACACTTTACATCATAATCGGATTTTTTTAGTTCATAAGCAAGTGTCGGCTCATAAGCAGACTCCAATAATCCGGGTCCCAAAGCTGAATGCTCTTTAAAAGCTGCTCCCCTAATTGCATATGAAATATCATTTTCGGTCATATCCTAAGTCTTTATTTACAATTGCCATATATCGTTTTCATTCCAATTTAATACTAAATTTCATTAACTCTGGGAGACTCTGCGAGACTCTGCGAGAAATAAACTTCAAACAAGCTCAAAAAATGTATCCGCATCTTCCGGATTAAAAAACTCGTTTATCCAAAAAGTAGTATAAAGTTCCGTATCACCCACATTACGAATGTTATGCGTATACCAAACTGGCATATCAACAAAAGAAGGTTTTTCACCAGATAAATGATATTCAAAAACCACATTACTTCCAATCCGCCGCAAGCAAATAACCGCTTCACCTTTTATCACCGAAAAACGTTCAATTTTTCTGGTATGATAATGATTTCCACGAGTTATTGCAGGTTTTGTGGTAGAAAAAGAAAATTGTCCACCAATTTCGGTCTTCATAATTTCAACAAATACACCCCGATCGTCTGTATTTTGTTTGTAGAAAAACGGAAAAAAAGTATTTAAATCAATGTAACACCTAAATGTATTAAAAAGATGGATATCAAAATTGCTTTCGAGCCTGGGAATGATTCCCTGCTCAAAGTAAGATGTTTTAAAATGAGTTAAGCGCTTCAATATTTCGGTCACTTTAAATTCGGAAGTGTGTGGAACCTGAAATTCATGCAAATTCATTTTCTCAACAATTGCCTTGTAAATAGCTGTAACCAGCTCGCCTACATATATCAACTTCATCAATCCATCCACTTCAATTTTTGGCTGTTCATTGTGGGTGAGTTGGTGACAAAATGTGGCAATCACCGAATTGTAATATGGATTTCCGAAAGGTCCAAAAACATTCGGGATTACAAGACCTGTAAAAACAGATTGATTATTGACAGCCCATTGGGCCAATAAATTGCGTCCTTCCTTTTTTGATTTACCATATAAATTATCCCTTTCTTCCTGGCTAGAGGATGAAAAAAGGATGTGTGGTTTATTTTTAGTTGTTTCCAACGCTTCAATTAATTGAGTAACCAATTTGATATTGGTTTGATATATTACGTTGGGGTCGCCATGTCGGTTCATGGCTGCCAAATGCACGATTGCATCGCAACTTTGAACAAATTGCAAGAATTTGTCATTGTCTGCAAAATAAGAATCTTCAAACGGTACGATTTGGATTTCTTCTTTTTTGGTATTCAAATAATTGAATAAATGAGTCCCTATGAAACCTGCTTGCCCGGTAATACCAACTTTAATCATTTGCAAACTTATTTTATATTTAAATCCTCACGGATCATATCCAATTTCAAAAGCAGCTTTTTGGTTTCTTCCAAATCCATGCGGTGGGTATTGTGCGAAGTATAATCTTCAACTTCAGAAATTTCCGAACTACCATCGGAGAAAAACAGGTTATAATTCAAATCGCGGGTATCGGCAGGTATTCTGTAGTATTCGCCCAAATCTTCGGCTTTTACCATTTCTTCGCGGTTAACCAGTGTTTCGTATAATTTTTCGCCATGCCTGGTTCCAATTATCTTAATTTCACTTTTAGAATTATACAATTCCAACAATGCCTTGGCCAATATCTCCAATGTACATGCAGGTGCTTTCTGTACAAAAATATCGCCTTTGTTTCCATTGTTGAAAGCAAAAATAACTAAATCAACGGCATCATCAAGGGTCATCATATACCGCGTCATATGAGGGTCGGTAATGGTTAATGCATTTCCTTTTTTTAATTGCTCAATAAAAAGTGGAATAACGGAACCTCTTGATGCCATTACGTTTCCATAACGGGTTCCACAAAATACAATGTTATCCACTGTATTATTCCTTGATTGCGATACCATTACTTTTTCGCTTAATGCTTTTGTCATTCCCATTGCATTAATTGGGTAAACCGCTTTGTCGGTGCTTAATACAATAGCCCGTTTTATATGGTTTTCGCTTGCTGATTTTAAAACATTTTCACATCCCAACACATTTGTTTTTACAGCTTCGATTGGAAAAAACTCACAGGATGGTACCTGTTTTAGAGCTGCTGCATGAAATACGTAATCCACTCCCTTCATTGCATTGTTTATGCTTCCAAAATTACGCACATCACCAATGTAATATTTTATTTTGGGATTGTTATAAAATTGGCGCATATCATCCTGTTTCTTTTCATCGCGGCTAAAAATGCGTATTTCTTTAATTTCGGAATTTAAAAACCGTTTTAAAACTGCATTACCAAATGAACCGGTTCCTCCGGTAATCAATAGTATTTTATCTTTGAACATGATGCTTGTGTTGTTTGTTTGATTTATTCTTAATTATTTTCTTTCTTATTTTCAACTGCTTTATTGGTTCTCACCTCCAAATTTGAATTTGTTTCTATTTCTTTATATGATATCACCATTCCATAATTTTTCCAGAAACAGCATGGCCGGTATAATTTCAATCCCATTCATTAGTCTTGGCGTTTTATCAAACGAAACCACTATTGGCCTTGATTTGGGATGTTCTTCTTTAAAAGCCTTTAATCCTTTGCAATGATGCTGATGCACTTCGGATGATGATTTTATTTCGATGGCAACTTTGGCATCTCCCAATATACAATCCACTTCAAATTGCGAGCTGGTGCGCCAATATGAAAGGCCATTTTCATTGTTGGTATAACTTATATAGGCAATTAACTCCTGAATGATCAAATGTTCAAATGCTTTTCCAAAATCAAGTGTGCCCTGCTCCAAATTTTTTCTTTTTAAAAGGTAATTGGTTATCCCAACATCGAAAAAATAAAACCGGGGAGCTTGTATAATTCTTCTTTTTATCGTTTTGGCATATGCCGGCACAATATAACCAATCATGGTATCTTCGAGAATTGAAAAATATTCTTTTACCGTTGGGGCGCTTACTCCACATTCTGCAGCAACATTTTGATAATTGATCATTTCACCACTTGATATGGCAGCAATTTCAAGAAACCTGGTAAATGTGGATAAATTACGCACCAATGCTTCAGCACTTATTTCCTGCTGCAAATAATCGCCAACGTATGCCTGTAATCTCTTTGCAGGATTTTCAATCATATAATGACGTGGCAACAGTCCGTTATTAATTGCTTTCAGGATATCAAAACCGGGAATCTCTGCACTTACCAAAGGGTGCAAAACGTAGCGTATTGCCCTGCCACCTAAAAGATTTGCACCGCTTCTTTTCAGCTTTCTTGCACTGGAACCGCATAAAATAAAACGAATATTGTTGTTCACAATTAACCATTGCACTTCATCCAGAAGATGTGGGATTTTTTGAACTTCATCAATGATTACAATTTTACTTGAAGAAATCTGAGTTAATTCTTCCCTCAATAAAGAAGGCCTGCGAGAAAACCTTTCAAATTCATCCGCTTTAAGTAAATCATAATAAATGGCATCGGGGAATAACTTTTTTAACAATGTACTTTTACCGGTTTGCCTTGCACCCCATAGAAAAACGGTATCATCCTTAATGTCATTTAATGTTAATATTCTATCGAACATAAATCATTTTCTTATTATTGCATGATAAACCAAAGTTATACTTTGTAAAAATACAAATTAATTGGATAAAAAGCATGGTGTATTTTTCCTTTTTTTCTGTTTTTTGCCTATAGTCGGCAATCATTTCCACCAAATTTCTTTTTCATCTTTGTAATTACCGTAACCACTTATTCATGATTAACTGAATCTCAAAACCAACTTTCCATTTCGTTTTTTGAATTTTCATTCATGATTCATACAATTCAAAATAGGCGTTGCAGCTACTGTGCTTGTTATTGACTGGGACTGCTTCGATTGATTTAAGTAGCTCTTCAATCAAGGAAAACAAAATAACGCAGAGGGTAATTGATTGGGACCGCTTCGCTTTGCTCGCAGTGACTGTCGCCTTGCCAAATGCAGTGTTCGCTTCGCTCTCATTGGCGTACGTTACTTAAGTTTTTTCAATTCCTCTATCCGCCTGTTTTTCAAATATTATCTTCCGGAAACATTCTTTCCATTCTTCCATTTTTCACCTAACCTCAATAACCTTTTCCACCAAATTTCTTTTTCATCTTTGTAATAACCGTATCCGTAGCCGTAGCCATATGAATATCCATAACCACTTATCCGTGATTGTTTGATGCCGTTAAACAGAATGGCTTTGTTTTTAATTCCATTGGCTTCCAAATCTTTAACTACTGACAACAACACTTTTTTACGGGTTATGTTTTGCCTGGTAATAATTACGTTTACATCGCTGTATTTGGCCAGCAACAAAGCATCGGCAACCACTCCCAATGGTGGCGAATCGATGATTACACATTCGTACCTGGTTCTTAGAAAAGCAAACAATTCATCGGTACGGCCCGAAGCAATCAATTCCAATGGATTTGGAGGTGCCGGGCCGGCAGGGATAATATCCAGGTTTTCGATTCCAGAGGCAAAAATAATATCTTCTACATTGGAGTAATTAATTAAATAGGTTGACAATCCAATTTCGCCCGAAATATTAAAGGCCAGGTGCACTTTGGCAAGCCTTAAATCAAAACTCAACAGGCAGGTTTTTTTACCAAAAGAGGCAAACACCGAGGCCAGGTTAATGGCATTAAAAGTCTTTCCCTCGCGGGGCATCGAAGAAGTAATCAGTATAATCTGATGCTCTTTTCCACGGGTAAAATATTGCAGGTTGGTATAAAAAGTACGGAATGATTCGGCAATGGATGATTTGGGCCGCTCTAAAAAAACAGTCGGTTTATACAATTTCGACTGCACAATACTTCCCACAATGGGGATATGTGTTAAATCCTCTATATCCTGGCGCATCATTATGGCGTCTTTCAATAGTACAATCAGAAAAACAATCAAAGAAGGCAACAACAAACCCAGCAAAAGGGCTACAATTAAAATCTGGCTGTACCGTGCCGATTTTTTTACAGCCACATCGCCCCTGGCAACATCGATAATTTCACTGTCGGCAGTATTTGAAGCCTTGGCTATTTGTGCTTCGGCTCTTTTTTGCATCAAAAAATTATAAATCTCGTTGCTTAAGGTAAACTGGCGCTCAAAACCAAATAACTTCTGCTCGGTGGCAGGGAGTTTTTTTGCTTCATCTTCAAGTCCTGCCAATTGATTGTTGATATCGCGGATGGAAATTTCAGAAACTTCCATCAAACTGTTTAAATTATTGATTATTTGCTTTTTATTGTTTTCAATCTGGGCTTCGAGGTTTAAAATAACCGGCGATTTTTCGGAGGTATTTGCAGCCAGGGTCGTTTTTTTTGCGCTGAGTTCTGTAAGTTCTACAATAAGTTTGTTCAGGTTCACATCCGCAATTCCAATGGTTGATGGAACCATAATATCATCCAGGTTAACCCCTTCTTTAATGGTTTTAAGTGCGTAATCGAAGTATTTCTTCTGGGCCAGCAAAACCGCTTTTTGTTTTTCGAGTTCCAATAAATGCTCAAATAATTTTTGGGTTTGAAAACCAACGTCCATCATTTTAGTGGAACTTTTATAATTTTGCAAACGGTTCTCCGCATTTGTCAACGAATCGGTTATGGTGAACAATTGCTCATCGATAAACCGGATGGTATTGTTGGCATTCTGGTTCTTTTTTTCCAGTTTTTTACTGATGTAAACCTGCGTAAGCCTGTTTAAAAAATCGGTTGTTTTTGCAATGTTGTTCCCCTGCAACGAAATGGACAACACGTCCACCCCTTTTTCAAACAAATCCACCTTCAAGGATTCTTTATATTGTAATGTAAGTTGATTGATATTATTAAAAGAGAATTTATAAGTATCTCCATGACGGATTGGGAAAGTGGCATTCCCTTTATTTTCAACAAGTTTAAAATTAAAATAAGGCGTGGAAATGGTTTGCCCAAATGCATATTCTCCCGAAAAATCAACTTTTTCTATCAAACTAATAAATTTCTGTTTTTGATAAGAATATAAATTCAGTTCTTCCCCTTTGATAGCTATTTTAAATTTATTATTTGAAAGGATTTCTACACCAAAATAACAATTGACCAGTTGTGGATTTGCGGAATCAAATTGAACAATAAATGGGCTGGCTTTATATAATTCGGAAAGGGAATAACCATTATCGGAATAATAGGAAACAATAAAATCAAACTGTTTAAGGGTTTCGTTGATCATATCGTATGATTTCAATATGATTTTTTCGTTCAGGATATTTCTTTTTTGCGAAAAAAGATCCATGTCCTGCAATAGCCTTTCGGATGAAAAAGAAGGAGATTCATTTTCAATCATAATGGTGGAGCTCACTTCATAGATAGGTGTGGTATATTTGATAAAAAAATAGGCACCTATCATGGCCAATACCAGCGAAATGATAAAAAGGTACCAATAATCAAGCATCCGCATAAACAATGCGGTGTAATTAAAACTTTCTTCCTTTATTTCGATTTGTGGTTCCAAAGGGTTTTATTTTAAATATGAGATAATGACCAGGATAGAGGTAGTTAATGACAAAATCAAAGCCAGGGTTGTGGCAACAGGTATTGATTTGGTACCAAAGGTTACCGCTTTTAAAGGGTCAACCATCACCACATCATTCGGAAAAACATAATAATACGGACTGTTCAAAACATCCTTTTTTGTTAAATCAAGTGTAACCAATATGGTTTCATTGCCTAATTTCCTGAGCAGCTTTACCTCTTTACGGTCGGCTTCGTAAGTAAAATCACCGGCCATGCCTATTAATTCAAATATGGTAACTTTGTCCCTGAAATCGAATAAATATCTACCCGATCGGTTTACTTCGCCTAAAATGGTCATGTAATTATCAGCCAGGCGAACATCTACACTTGTCTGTTTAAAATATTTCTGGATGTTCAGTTCAATACTGTCTTTTATTTGTTGGATATGGTAGTTTCCAACATGGAATTTGCCCATTTGTGGCAGGTTAACATTTCCCTGATTATCCACAATATAAACATCTTTGTATTTGGATTCCAAACCTAGTGTATTTGGCATATATACATCTGGAGAAAATACCTGGTTGGTTACGGGTTCGGTACTCGAAAATTTAATGTATAGATTATCTCCATTTTGCACCGGGTATTCCACCTTCGCAATATTGATTTTGGTTTGCAAACTATCCTTGTTTCCTTGCAGGTATCTAACTTTTGAAGAAGAAATGCAGGAAGATAAAAACAATATATAGAGGATGAACAATTGTATAAATCCAAAACTTTTAAAACTACCGGACATTAAAAAAGAATATTAGTAAAAGTGAAAATAAAAAATTTTAACCAAATTATAAAAAAAAACCGAACCACAAACCTACAAATGCTTACGAATGTCAGATTCCACTTTTCAGGAAACTATTTAAACAAACCCACAGACAAATTAAGTGAAGCAGAATAGCCTATCAAATTGATGAAATCATCCAGCATATTCTCGTTACAATTCAATTTATGGGAATTTCATTCACTAGTTTGGCTCCAATAAGCCAATTTTATCTTAAAATGCTTTATTACAGAGGTTTTTTCAGGCTTTTAATAGGCCAACAGGTTAAAATTAAAACTGCTAACTTACATATAAAAAACGTATGGTTCTAAAAAAATTCTCATACTGCATTCTATAATGGCTACAACCATTACAAACCCAGTGTAATTGCGAGCATAACAAAGCAGCTTTCTCTTGACCGAAGTGAAAAATCTCTTAAAAACCTTATCCTTAGTAACTTTAACGAATTAACATGGTTGTTCTAATAAATATATTTTACTTTGATGTTTGGCTGAGGCTGTGCCTCAGTCGGTAATATTTATATAGGCTGTGCCTATTTTTATTGAGGCAAAAACCTCTTATTATAAAGTCGGCTAAGGCAGAGGCTTAGCCGAACGTCGTAGAAAAAATGGGTAAAATGATTAGGTTATTCTGTTACAATTCCTTAGAAATAGCCTTGTTGGAAAAACCGGAAGTAGCAAACCTTGCTTCAATAAACAACGCATAAATATTACCTTATTAATAAACCAAATGATTATTTCCACTTTACGTAATTAAAAGTAATTGATTTAACATGTTGCAGAAATATCTAAAAGTTAAAATGGAAATTACTACATATACTCATAGTTGAAAACATAGAGTAGAAAAACAGGTTCCTACTGTGATTTTTTTCTATCTACCTATGTGTTTATTTATAGTTATGTTATATCAATGCGAATTAATAGTTGAACTTTTGAATTATTACCTGCTGGTTGATCCTCAAAACTGATAAGTTTCAATTCTTGCTTAATTTATATTGTTCTGTAAGAAAACTCTGTGACTATGTGGTAAAATTAAAGAATCTTTTTGTTTTATAGAATGATATTATTAAAGTATTACATCTTTG
>JANYKN010000080.1 GCA_025361565.1 Bacteroidota bacterium
TCAATTTTTTATTAACATACTGACTGACAAAAGAATAAAACACGGCTGCATAACATTTTGTAGCCGGTCATTTGCCCTTGAATCGGTTTCGCGTCGCGAAACCTCTGTACAAGGGCAAACGACGGCTACAAGTTACCGTTATGCAGCATGGGAGAAAAAAAAGGCTAACGCGAGAAAATAAAGAAAATTGAACCAGCGCAGATTCGACGTGCGAGAGCCGCATCAGGGAAATTGCGTTAAGAAACTGCAAAGAAAAAGGCGTTAAAAAAAATTGACGTTGCCGGTTTTGTAGAATCAGCAACGAAATAAGTTTTCACGGCAACATTCAAGTTTTTAGCCTTTTGCGGCGCAGTTTTAGCAAATTTCACGGTAGCGGTGACTTTTTTGTTACTTTTTGGGTGGCAGCCAAAAAGTAAAAGAAAAAAAATAAAACGCTGAATCGGCGTAGCAGACTGAAAATCAGGAAAGCATGAATCAACCTGACTTTTAAAAAATTACAAAAAATAAAAGCATTTAGAAACGGCTGAACATTAATGAATTAGTAAATAAAAGCTGAATCGGCTGTGCAGCATGAACTGGCGGAAAGTTAGAAAATGTCGGACTTTTTGAAACTATGAAAATAAAAACAAGCAATTAGAAACGTCTGAAAGTTAATAGAATAACAAATAAAAATGCTGAATCCGTTTAGCATCTTGAAAACATATCAGTTTTGAAACGGCTTGACTCTTAAAAAGCTGAATAAAAAAAATAAAAATGCTGAATCGGTCAAACAAACTGAAAATTTAGTAGTTTTGACTCAGCTTGACTTTAAAAATGAATAAAAAACATTGGTTTTCAGCGTGCTGGACTGTTTAGAGGGTGAAAACTCATTAACTGTAAGCATTTTGACTACCAGAAAAATGATAAAAGGCTGTATAACATTGTGTAACCGGCCATTTGCCCTTGAATCGGTTTCGCGCCGCGAAACCGCTGTACAAGGGCAAACGGCGGCTACACATATTCGTTAGCGGTTATAATAAAACAAAGACACAGAATGACTTGGTGGCAAATAATAATCGGATTAATATTGACTTGGATAATTTATCTCAAGACAAAAAAATATTTTATACATCGACAAGCAATCGGACAACGTGTGATAATTGAATATGCTGACCAAAACTATCACTTTGAGACGATTTTTCCAAAGACGGGAACAATAACAGGGCTCATAAAAGTTGGAAAGCAAAATATGTTCATTCTCGACCTTGATACTTCATTTAGCTACGACGAAGGCGACTTTAAGAAAATAGTTATAGCAGAGAGGCATGTTGGTCACTACATTGGTTCAAAGAGCGAAATTGATGTTCATGTTCTTTTGCCGAAAATGGAATTGACAAAAGACAAATATATATTTGACGACTTTAATCATGTTGTATGGGCTACTTTAAAACCGAACACATGAGAATTAAGACTTTTGTGATTTAGATTAAGACAATCATGAGTAAGAGATTTCCAGTAATTGAACCAAGTGTTTTAGAAGCTATTTGCAGAGTTGTTGCAGATACATCTGATGGATTGACAGGTACTGAATTAGCTAAGGCAATCCTCGATTCCAGAATGATAGATGTAAATCCTGAGATGACTAAATGGAAAAGATTATATAATTCATGTGTTGAATTACAAAATAGAACTGGATTTTCAAATAATATACTTACACTGATTCAAATATCATATCATCCATCAAGATTCATAAATAACAAGGAGAAATTTGAAGAAAGAAGGTCAGAATTAAATAAGATACTTTCTTTTATTGGATTAGAGTTTAGTGACAATGCTAAGTTTTATCCAGTGTCAAAATCAGAAACAATTTCAGACGCTGAGAGACGAGCTTCTCACTTAATGTCTAAACTCAAGGATAGAGATGTGCATCCTGATGTAATAAAATTTTGTAAATCAGAACTTTTACAAGATAATTATTTTCATGCCGTGTTTGAAGCGACTAAAAGCGTTGCTGATAAAATTCGTCAAATGACAGGATTAACTGGGGATGGTGCGGAAATCATTGATATGACATTTGGAATCAACAATCCCATACTTAGGATAAATGACTTGAAATCGGAAACTGAGATTAGCGAACATAAAGGATTTGCAAATCTTCTAAAAGGATTTTTTGGCATGTTCCGAAATACAACAGCACATGCGCCAAAAATAACATGGGTGATTGAGGAAAATGATGCTTTAGATATGATGTCAATGGCATCTTTAATGCATAGAAAATTAGATAACGCAATGAAAATAAAATAATTACAACCGCTAACAACGGCTCATAAGCAATGCGGGTTTCAGAGCAATTTGCAAGTTCAGTTCCCGCAGGCAAGTTCAGTAACGGGGGATAGGTTCGCAGCCACGCAATCCCGCACTGCTAATAGCCGCGACCGTTATACAGCATTAACGAAAAGGCTAACGCGAGGAAATAAAGAAAATAGTATCAGCGCAGGTTCAACGGGCGAGAGCCGCATCCGGGAAATTGCGTTAAGAAATTGCAAAGAAAAAGGCGTTAAGAAAAATTGACGTTGCCGGTTTTGTAGAATCAGCAACGAAATAAATTTTCACGGCAACATTCAAGTTTTTAGCCTTTTGCGTCGCAATTTTAGCAAATTTCACGGCAGCGGTGACTTTTTTGTTACTTTTTGGGTGGTAGCCAAAAAGTAAATAAAAGTAGATTCCGAGTAGAATAAGTACTTTGAAAATGCAGAGAATCTGCGACTGTCAGGCTCTTTGAAAGCATAATAACAAAGAATAAATAAACAAAGAATCGCTGGTTTAGCTTGAATTTTGTGGTTCTAAAACTGCAGGACTCTTAAAAGCGAATAACAAAAAAAATAAAATGCTGAATCGGCTGAACTAACCGAAAATTTAATAGTTTTGACTCGGCTTGACTTTAACAGCGAATAAAAAATTAAATTGGTTTTCAGTGTGTGGGACTGTTTTGTGGGTAAAAACCTATTTTCCAGTCTACACAATGACGATAGAAAAATGAAAAACGGCTGTATAACATTTTGTAGCCGGTCATTTGCCCTTGAATCGGTTTCGCGCCGCGAAACCGCTGTACAAGGGCAAACGACGGCTACAAGTTACCGTTATAAGCAAATCAAAACAAAAAAACACCAAATGAAAGATGAGCCAACAAACGAAGAATTAAAAAATCGAAATCGGGAATTAGAAAATGAATTATTTCTATACAAAACGATTATCGAAAATGTTCCAATTTCAGTTTTTGCAAAAGATGTGCAAGATGAATACCGATACATAATTTGGAACAAAGAATTAGAGACTGTTTTTGGAACAAAATCGGAACAAATAATAGGAATTCACGATTATCAGCTTTTTGAAAAAAAGGAAGAAGCTGATTATTTCAGGAACTATGATATTTCTGTAATGAATGGAAAAAAAATTGTCGATATTCCAAACGAAGATTTAAGAACTGCCGACGGAGTTAAAATTGTTCATACACGAAAAATACCAATTTATGACGAAAATAATCAGCCAAAAATTTTACTTGGGTGTCTTGAAGATGTAACACAAAAAATCCAAACAGAACAAGCATTAAAAAACAGTGAAAGAAAATTAATAGAATTAAATGCAGACAAAGACCGTTTCATATCAATACTTGCACATGATTTGAGAAATCCATTTAACACATTATTAGGATTTTCAGATTTATTATTAAAAAATATTCGTCATTACGACATCGAAAAGATTGAAAAACAACTAACTTTAATAAATAAAACGGCACATAATACATATAATTTATTAGATGATTTGTTGTTATGGATAAAATCACAATCAGGAAAATTACCGTATGAACCGCAGAAAATTGTATTTCAAGAAATTTGTAACCAGATAATTATAAGCTTAAAACCCAATGCAAGTTCGAAAAACATTGAGATAAAATTATTTGAACGGGAAAAAATAATATTAACCGCAGATATAAATATGTTTAAAACAGTTTTACGAAATTTAATAACAAACGCAATAAAGTTTACCAACGAAAATGGACAAATACAAATTTATACAGAAAAAAATCACACAAAAGCAATAATTACGGTATCAGACAACGGAATAGGAATTGACAAAGAAAATCAAATAAAACTTTGGAAATTATCACAACAATATACAACAAGCGGAACAGCCGAAGAAAAAGGAACAGGCTTAGGATTAATACTTTGTAAAGAATTTGTGGAAAGGCACGGCGGAAAAATTTGGGTAGAAAGTGAACTTGGAAAAGGCAGCGATTTTAAATTTACAATGCCTTTTTGCAATGATTGACAATAAAAAAAGAAAAAAGTGTAAGCGGCTGTCGCCGCTAATACTTTTAAGAATTGAGATATTAAAAAATATGTAAAAGTATTTTCCAATTGTTTTGACTTGGTTCGTTGATTTTCAACCTCGACAGGAAAACTGACGGATAGATTTAATTACAAAGGTCTTGCAAGTAACAAGATTTGTTATTACTTTTAGAAATTAGAATTTCAATGATACATTTTCGTGTGACCTTTGAAATTCAATCTATTAATAAGAAATCTATTGAGACCGAGAATTGACGGACTAAACCACGACAAATGAAAATGCTTATAACATGCTATATGCGATAATTTTAAAATTTGGCTTGCCGCGGGCGCAACACAAGCCAAATTTTAAAACTACGCATATAGCTGTTCGTTATGTGCCACTGGCGTAAAAAGCTGAAGGCACCAATTTGCTGGAATTCCAGGAAATAAGAATTATTAAGAAAGTGCCTGAAAACTAATAAATTGGCAGCTATGAAAACAAAAAAAAGGAAACAGTTTTTCAGGCAGAA
>JANYKN010000091.1 GCA_025361565.1 Bacteroidota bacterium
AAAAACGACCGATTTTATGACCACATACAATCGTGGCATTTGCCCCAATAGTGACACCTTTTTCAACAAGAGTTTGTTTGTACTCATCTTTACGGCTAACGGCGCTTCGTGGATTGATTACATTAGTGAATACCATGGATGGGCCCAGAAAAACATCATCCTCACAAATGACTCCGGTATAGATTGATACATTATTTTGAACACGAACATTGTTGCCAAGAATAACCTCGGGCGAAACAACTACATTTTGACCAATATTGCAATTTTCACCAATGATGCAGTTGGACATAACATGACAAAAATGCCAGATTTTGGTACCTTTCCCTATAATGCACCCTTCGTCGACATAAGCAGATGGATGCGAAAAAAAATCTTTCTCCATTAATAAAATTCTAAAACTGATTTTGTAATAAATTCCAGCTGTTCTATATCTAACTCGGTATGCATCGGCAATGAAATCACCGATTTGCATAATTGTTCCGTAACAGGGAAATCACCTGTACGGTAACCTAAATTTTTATAAGCATTTTGTTCATGCAACGGAATGGGATAATAAACCATGGCAGGAATTCCTTTTGACTGAAGGTGTTTCCTTAGGTCATCCCTATCTCCACTCTTGATAATCAGTGTGTATTGATGAAAAATATGTGTTGACTTGGAATTGCGGGCAGGAACCTGAATCTTATCACAACCTGAAAATGCCCTATCGTAAAACTCAGCTGCTTTCCGGCGATCCAGGTTATAATGGTCAAGGTACTTAAGTTTGCTACTTAATATTGCTGCCTGTATGGTGTCTAACCTGGAGTTAATACCCACATGATCATGATAATAACGCACTTTCATACCATGGTTGGAAATCGATCTTACCAGTGCAGCAAGTGTATCGTTATTGGTAAACACAGCTCCTCCGTCGCCATAACATCCCAAATTTTTTGATGGAAAGAAAGATGTGCATCCTATGTCTCCCATAGCGCCGGCATGTACATTACGGTTGCCTTCCATTTGGTAGGTAGCTCCAAATGCCTGAGCGGCATCTTCCACAACAACAATATTATGCGATTTAGCCAACGAAAGGATTTCATCCATATTGGCACATTGACCGAAAAGATGAACTGGAATGATTGCTTTCGTTTTAGGTGTAACAGCCCTTTTAATACCTTCCACAGAGATATTGAATGTATTTGGATCCACGTCTACCAAAATGGGCTTTAGGCCAAGCAAGGCTATAACTTCGAGTGTAGCAATAAAAGTGAAATCCGACGTTATTACCTCATCGCCTTGTTTAAGTCCAAGAGCCATTAATGCAATTTGAAGTGCATCGGTTCCATTTCCGCAAGGAATTACATGCTTTATATCTAGATAATCTTCAAGTTGTTTCTGAAAAATTTTAACTTGCGATCCATTAATGAATTCTGATTTCTCAATAACATCAATAATGGATGAATCAATTTCAGTTTTTATCTTTAGATATTGACTTTTAAGGTCAACCATCTGTATTTCTTTCATCAATAGCTGAATTACTAATAAGCTCACGAAGTTAATAAAAATGTTAGAAAATGTTTGATCATTTAAAACCTGAGAAAATATAATACTGTAAAATCAAGGGTATAGGTAGGTGAACTTAGAATAGGTTATCATTAAAAATTAAATTTTTATACCTTTACACAAAACTCTGAACCATGGAATTAGCTATTTACATCAAAAAGTTACTTTATAATCATGATATTCTTGTAATACCGGGATTTGGTGGGTTGATTACTAAATATAAACCAGCAGAAATAAATGTAAATGATCATTCAATTGCACCTCCCTCTAAATATCTCTCTTTCGACGATGATTTGATTGATACCGATGGACTACTGGCTAATTATATTTCGTCGCAAAAAGGGATAAGCAAAGAAGAAGCTGAGGCATTTATTTTAAGTGAAGTAAAATTAATTTCAAAGCGATTGGACGAGAAAGAAACGATTCTTTTTGAAGGGATTGGCTATTTTTCGAAAGAAAACGGAGTAACAAGGTTTGAACGCGAACCTGAGGTTAATTTTTTAACCGATTCATTCGGACTTTCCAATATCGATTATAAG
>JANYKN010000104.1 GCA_025361565.1 Bacteroidota bacterium
GTAAAGGGGAAAGTTAAATACAAATACATCTCCTCTTTTAATCTCACCCCTTCCTTTGTGCCAATTGTATTCGAGTTTTTTTTCAAATAGCAGTTTCCAAACATTGAGTACACGCGGGCCATAACTCATTTTGTTTACTAATATATAATCGCCTGGTTCTAAAGTGGGCGACATGGAGGGGCTTGGTATTTTATACAGCGCAATAAAGTATATGCGTAGAATTGCAACAAATATAATAAAAGTAACACCCAACCATAAATTGGTAATATGTTTGTTAAATCGTCTATTCATAACCTTGTATATAATAATAAAATCTCTTGAGACTTTCAAATAATTCAGTTTGTTTTATAATTAATGAGAACAATTATACAGAAATAAAGAATTCTTATATTTAAGAATTTCTATTCCTAAAACCCTTATGCTTTTATATAATAACTTATTAAACACGTGACTAAAGTAATATTTACTAGATCTGCATTTCCAAGCAATAAAAAGGTAAGAATAAAGAAATAGGGAAAGAAATTTTATAATCATAATAAATAAAACAACAAAATCTGGAGATCTTATTATGTTTAAGATTGGTATTATATAACTTGTTTTGACAAAAATGTTAAAAGTTCTTTAAATACATGTTTGAAATGAATTATTTCAAACATGCATTTTCAAAATCTTAATTAACTGGTTTGGATTTCTTCTCAGTTCTGTTAAAAACTAATATTGCACAACAAGCGCCAGCCCCATCTTTCCCACTGCCTACTTCGCAATCGTTACCACTACAATCTGGTAGAACTATTCTTGCGGATGCATTTTGAATACCAAGAGACTCGCTCAAGGTTCCATTTAATATGTCAACTTGAGATGCCTTTAAATTGACAATCATACCTATTGACATAACAAATAAACCAAATACCGAAATAATAAATAACTTTCTCATATGAAATTAATTAAATTAATGCCGGATTTTTTAAATTGGCATTCCAGCACAGCCATTTTATCTTTTGAAATAATTTATAAGTTTATTAAAGTATGGATCACTTATCGAATCATTGCTAGAGGCATGAAGAGGAAATTCAATTTCAAAATCTTTACTCGACTTAAAATAAAATGGGGGATATCTACTTGTATCTTTTTCCATAGGTATATCGAAATTCTGGATTGTACGAAAACAATTAAATCCGATTTTTTTTTCTTGCATAAGTATCTTTAACTGTAACTTATTTGAAGTCTTATAAATAAAAATAATCCTATTATTCCCAATACTATCTGCCAACCGTTTTAATAAATTCAGATTATCTTGTACACACGGAGGGCAAGTATTTTCATGTGCAACATAAATAAATGTCTCCTTCTTAATAATATCCAAATTTTAAATGTATCATTTTCGGAATTAATTAATTGTATATTATTAATTTTCATTTTTGCGGATAAAAATTCATTTTTTCTTGCAGCCTTAATCTTATCATTTTCATATTCAAGTTCATTATATTTACTAACTATAGTATCAATCATTCCTTTTTGTCCAATAAATTGTTTTATGTTCAAGATTATTAAAATAGCAATAAATATTTCAATTACTCCAATAATAAAAAGACCAAAAATCCAAACTTTACTATTTCTCATTTTCTTTAATTAATTTTAATTAAAACTATAAGCGGGTTGCTCACTTGTTTGTCAGAAGAGTTAATTTGCATCTTTGATCTGCCCATGAATTCTTCAAAATCTTTAGGATCTACGATGCATATAAAACTATTTTCAAAGACCCCCTTTATTGTGCATACAGGTAAGAGTTTAGAACTGATTAGATTAGTAGATAAATATGATTCATTTGACTGTTTTGAGAAAATACAAAAGTCTTTCTGATCTTTATAATCGAAAGAAAATGTTATATACTTGTCATTTTCAAATAAATTATCGAAAGCTCTAACCTTGGGGCCTTGCACAGATTGGGCAATTATGTAGTCAAGATTTTTTTTTTGCAATTCCTCTTCGGAAAAAGCACAATTCCCTAAATCAATTCTATATAAAGATGTAACCTTATTTCTATATAGTTGATATATATTATAATCTAATGGTGCAACCAATAAAATTCTATCATGTTTATAAATTATTGATTCTGTATTGAATCTAGCTAAATCGATAGGAATTGGAAGCATCTTACAAATTATATTATGAAAATTATTATAATATATAACATAATTATATACTTCTTCAATTTGGGGCTTAGTAGCAGAGTTATGTAATTTCTCAAAATCTTCAGGTAAAATTCCATGCACAAATACAAGAAAAGTATCTACTCCAATTGGCTCAATTGACCGAATTATTGTATTTTTAAGAAATTGGGCTTTTTTGAAATTTAAATCAAGATCATATTCTAACATTTTAAAATTGGCTTGATCAAAGAGATAGACATTCCCTTTAATACTATCAATATAAAAAGTGTAAGGTCTATTAGTTTCACCTGGGCCATCTCCTTTTTTTGATTTTCCAATAAATTTCCCCTTCTGATCAAATACAAATAGTGTTTTACTGATGCGTCTATCAAATATATAAAACCTATTTTTGCTATATTTCAAACTAGTAATTTCACCAATTAAGCATGAATCATTTGTTTCCAACTCAATAATAGTTTTTATTTCAGTTTTCAGATTAGTGTTTTTACTAGATAAATTAATTTTTATTATATTATTAGTATTGTTATCTGGCTTGCATTTATTAAATAACATACAAATAAAAAAAATAGGTAAAATTAAATTTGTTTTAAAGTTCATCATATTTTAAAGTTAAATTATTACGGTTTTCCTTTATGTTTATTATTTATAGTACTGTAAGGTCAATTAAGTATATTATTTAGAGTATTCTTATAATCGAATTATCTCCTTTAAATTAATTCAAACATATTTTCTAATTTCTTTTTACTTTTCAAACTACTTTTTCTTAAAATCATTTAATATGGATTCTTCAGCATAATTTTTCATCAAATCTGAAAATATATACTCCTGAAAAGCTTTCATAGTTAGGATAATGAATTTATGTAAGATCATAACTATATTTAATTTAAATAGAATGATAAGTATCTCAGATTATAATACATTACTTATTTTGCATGGTGTATTTGTTTATTTTTTGCTTTATTTTTGAGCGTTAGTTTATGCATTAATATTAATTAATTCTAAGCGGTATCGTTACAAAAGCTTTCTATCTTGTGATGGTTATATAAACGTATTTATTCAATAATGTCCTACTTCTTCAATTTGCAACGGTTTCAGATAAATGAGTTAATAACATATCAATTGTTAGATATACTTTGAAATTCGGTTTGTAATAAAATGAGTAACAATAGATTTTGAACATTTGCAGATTATAACTTCAACATATTCCGCTTTTATGATACTGTTATCATCGTCCAATTTTATGTTACTCAATATATCTTTATCAAATAATGCAATTTTCAAATTAATTATATATTCCGAACCTAGATTTAAAAAAAGATAATTCAACTAAAAGAATCGACATAAATATTTCAATTATATTCTTAATAAACCAATAGTAATCTTTTTATTACTATCAATATATAACTGTTTAATAGTAGACATTGGCAATTTAATTCCAACATAATTTTTATGCAATATCATTAAACTACAGTTGTAATTAGGAACTTTAGTTATAAAATTTCCATTTTTATCAGTATAAGTGCAATTAATTGAATCGTTAATTTGGATTTTAACTCCTAAAATTGGTTTTAAATTGGAAACATCTATTATAGTTCCTTTTATTTCTATACTAGAGACCATATCAGAGGATTGAGTGATTGCAAAAGCATGGATTGCAATTAAAAATATTATTATAGATACTAGTGGCAATTCTTTCATTAACACTTGTAGCAAATTTTGGTTGAATTTTAACATTTGTTTTTAATTATTAAAATTTGTGATTATTGTAAATTTGTTTTTTTCTAAATAATTAATTATTTCAGGATCAAAAGAATTTAGATTTGTAATTTTTCCCACGTGATTATTTGAGATATGCATAAATAATCCTTTACCACTCAAAATATCATATTTTATAATCTTTGAATTCTTGTCGTAAAATAAATTATGAACATTTTTAATACTGTCAAAGTATTCTTTGTTTTCATTTAAAATTTCTCCAATTAAAACAACATCCAACTTCTTAATTCCTTTTACATCTAATAAATGGAGAATATCTTTTGAACAACTTATGCAGGCAACATTTATCATGAAAATGAAATGTTCTTCATTATCAAGGTTTAATTTCAAATATTTTTCATTATATTTTCTGAATTCTTTAAGCTCTGGTTGCCCTATATTACCACAAGATGCAAAAATGACTAAAGTAAAAACCAGGTATTTCATATAATATTTTAAAATTACTTTATCTTCCATATATTCTAATTTAATTCATTTTTATAATCTTGCCATTTTTGTCATTAATTATTATAGAATCAATTATCATTTCAGGAACTCTATTTGTAAATAAAACAAGACTATCATTCATGAATTCTGGTTCATTAAAACTTTCATAATTACCTTTAACGAATAAATCTTCATGCTTCCAAATAAATTTACCGTTAACCAAATCTAACTTGCCAATAAAGCCAAGTGTACTAATATATACAGAATTATCTTTTACAGCTGGTCTTGCTAAATTAAGTGCATAAATATGAGTACTCCAAATGATTCTATTTTGATTGAGAGAAATTCTTTTAGCAGTACTCCCACACGATTCCCCATCTGAATAAACATATAATACTATGATATCATTTTCTATTTGATAAATAAACAATTCTGTAATTTGATCTTCTGGTACTATATTAAAGAACAACTTACCATCTTTATAAGCTTTACCTTTAGGAGTAATAAGTATCTTATCACTTCCTAATTGAATATGCATAGTATCCGGCCGAATTTCATTTGAATTATTATATTCAACAATTTGAAAAAAAGTAATTTTTACCTTAAGAGCTTCACTACTTAAAATAATTTTTCTTTCTGGACTATTATTTTGTCGATCATCTATCTTTTGTATACAATTCGAGAAGAGGAAAAAAGCAACTATTAGTTTAATTATTTTCATACCACTGATATTAGTGAATTTATAATTCTGTTTTTAGGATTTTGAAAAAAAATCTATTTTTTAATCTTTTTAATGGCGTTTTCTATATCTAATAATTCAAAACTTAAAAATCCTTCTTTTGGATTTACATCCTGTATTAATAAACCATCTTTCACAGGTAATATATTATAAAAATTAAATTTTCCTTTAGGCATGTTAATTTCTCCAATTACCAAAAAATCATCATTCATAACAACTAAAGACCATGCACAATCAAAAAAATCATGCTTTTCTCCACCTTCATTTTTCAATATCTGTTCATGTTTGCATATTCGGTAAAAAATCTTTCGATATTTATCATAAATAATATTAATATATGCAGGTTCCGATAAGCAAAAATTATACGCTTGCATCGGGCTAGATTCATAATTAAATATTTTAAAATCCTCAATATAATTACTCTTTGTGTTGTTCTGAGATATTAAGTTTCCATTTTTTGTGTTATAGACATAAATTAAATGATCATTTGCAAAAGAAACAATTAATATAGAATCTTTATATGCAAAATTGGGATACTCATAATATATTGAATATTTTATACCCTGCTCGCTACTTTTAAATTTTTCAGGTAAATTAGCAAAGACATTAATTATTTTTTTATTGCTAATTGAATAAGATGCAATAATCGGTAATTCCCATTTAATTTTAAATGTTTTTTGTTCATAATTATATATTGGAAAATATAATTTATTACTTAATTTCTCATAGTAAACTGATTTCGATAAAGGATATAAATGCATCATTAAAAAAATATTTTTGCCATTTAATTCGAAATTATCAGGCACTTTGAATAAATTATAGTTTTTAAATGAACTATCTGTCATAATAATAGTCGAGGGATACCTTTTAAACAGAAATATTTCATTTAAAGAACTCACATAAAACATATCAACTCCATTTATTTTTATGCTATCGTTTCTATTTAATCCTACTTTTTTATGATAAATATTTTTCTTAATATCAAAAACATCTAGCAGATTTCTTCTAATATCCAAGCCAAAAAAATAAAAACTACCATTTTCTTCAAGAATTTGTGATATATCATGGGCATAAGTGGATGTATCCGGTATATTTAGTATAAACTTCGTTTTTGTAATTGGCAGTTGTAATAATTCATTTTTTTTATAAATATTGCTCTCACAACAAACAATTAAAACACTAAATAGCAAATAAATAATTCCATTAATTTGTATTTTCATAGTAAGCTTTTGATAAATTAAAATTCAAATTATAATTATCGAATATCAAATTCAACTGAAGTAAACAGTTAGCCTTAAATATAAATTTATTAAAGACTAACTTTTGGATCCATTAATTGGCCATTATTACACAATAACAACTTGGATATGCAACATAATAAGGACAAACACAATATCCATAATTATATGGAACATGCATGAAATAATTCCCAGGAAAAGGAACAGGATCGCCTAATGCGAGAGCTACTTTACTATTTGAGTTCAATGAAAATTCAACTTCTTGCTTAGTATTATGGATGTTGACATTAAATGTAAGTAAGACTATGAGAATAAATAAACTTATTCCAATTAAAATTTTCTTTTTCATTTTTATTATGTTTTAATATAATTTATAATGGTTTAAATACACATACGCAACCTTTCAATGGACGATTACAAAAGCAATAGCAAATGCCATTAAGCCATACCGCTTCACCTGGGGCACCAGATGGAGGATCTGCCACATTTGTACTAAGTGCCTGAGGATTATTCAAGATTGCATTGGTAGTAGTATTATTAGCACCACTACTTATATTAAAGCTAATAATAGAAACAATAGTGAGTATACACAATCTAAATAAAATTTTCTTTTTCATCGTAATAATTATTAAAATTTATATAAAGTTTATAGAAATATAATTAAGTTATCCAGCGACTTTCATATCTTTGCCCCCAAAGGGGCTAAAAGAACTGATGTTTAATTCCCATTATACCTAGGTTTATAGTATGCCCCTTTTCTATTTCAATAGAAATTAGACCTACTTATTATTTACAATAGAGAAATGCTTTTTGGCAGCTATCCTATGTTTATCAATGTCTTGATATGGTAGATAGCACTTATTTTGGATGGGTAATAAATAGTTTCATGTTGTTTGGTTTTTAGTTTTGGTTATTCGTATTTATAGTTTTCAAATTTATACTTGCTGCATTCTTCACAAATCTATCCAACACAAAACCAAACGGCAACAAATATTTACGTATGCAAGTATAGGTAAATAAAATGTATTTTCAATGCTACCCCCCAATTTAGATTTATTCTAAATAAAAGAAGTGGGTTTAGATGGAGTATTCCATGATAAATGTTTCATTTTGTGCAAATACCAAAATATGTTGTAAAACATGTTCGTTCAAATAATCCTTTAGTACCAATGCCTGCCGAAATTCATTTATCTTTTCTGCAAATACACTTGACAAATTCATTGTATCATAAATAGATTAGCATACGTTCTATACCTAGAAAGTGAATTTGTGTGAAGGCATTTATAAACTAAAAAAAATTATATGATGCAAAAAATTTCATTTTATCCATCCATCTTCTTAGCAGAAGAAACAAACACAGCAGCCAAACAAATAACAACTGCTGTTAATTCATCACAAAATATCAATGAAACTCTGTTGTTGGCAAAAGCTGCCTTAGAAACCAGCAACGAAAAATTGACTAGGGTTATTCATGCTATACTGGCTAATCCTCACACACAGGATTTAACCAATGCAGATGGCAGCAGAGATACAACCTTTGTTGGTGGCAGAAATGTAATTGAAGGTTTTACACATTGGGAATTTGATGTTGCAAAAAAAGATGCCGCCATTAGGTTGGTAGAAGTTATTAACCGCAATGGATGGAGTTTGCATGCTTATGGTTACTCCAAACAAAGTTCTGCCACCAATTCATTGATCAATGAATTAAAAAAGCCTGAATTACAAGCGGATTTGGCTACACTGGGGCTTTTAAACTGGTATGCTGAACTTATCAAATCTCAAGAAAATTTCGAAAGTATCTTTAACCTTAAAGCCGGTACTAAAAACAGCAAAGAGTCTGTTGAAAAAAGAGAAGCTCAAATTCCGGTGAACGAGGATATTGAGAAATTGATCACCTACTTGAATTCCATCATTATGTTTAACACCAAAGACGAGAACTGGAATAAAATTTTTAACGATGTTGAAGGTATTGTTAAACAAATGACAAGTGTGGCAAGGGCACGTAGATCAAACCACAAAACAGACAATTCGGCTAGTACAGATAAGCCGGAGGACAAAAAGTAATACAAAAAATATATGACTGTTAAGAGCCGGGAAAATTCCGGCTCTTTTTTTTACATTAAAATTCCAGGGTTTTTCAATCAGCATGGTTTTAATACTATTTCAAACGCCACTTTTTCAGCCAGCTTAGTTTTAATAGTATTGCAATCTCTATTTTTTCAGCCAGCATGGTTTTAATACTATTACAAACTTCATTTTTTCAGCCAGCATAGTTTTAATACTATTGTAATGTTCATTTTTTCAGCCAGCATAGTTTTAATACTATTACAATGTTCATTTTTTCAGTCAGCTTGGTTTTAATAGTATTACAATATTCATTTTTTCAGCCAGCATGGTTTTAATACTATTACAATGTTCATTTTTTCAGTCAGGTTATTCTTAATAGGGTCATAAAGGCTGTTTTTTCACACAAGCAAATTAAGCTTTATAGAAAAACAACTTCTTTAAAAGCAAATTGAAGGAGTTCTTTTTTTTCGTTCAACAAGCAGAGCCTGCCAAACTGATCAATATCGATAATTTTGGCGGTGAACACCTCATCACCGACTTTGTATTGATGAAGTTTTTGATATCTATACAAAAGAAATAGGTACTCAATATCAATATCATCTACTTTACTTGTTTTTAGCTTATTATACCAATAATTCAATTTTGAAAACAAGGTTTCATACAATTCTTCCAATTGATAGGTATCTCCAGTTTCAAGGCTAAGTGAGGTAGGATTTGGCAAGGCCGGACTAAAAGTTTTCTGGTTAATATTTAATCCAATACCTGCAATTGAACTCGAAATACTATTTCCTATCAATGTATTTTCAATCAAAACACCAGCTATCTTTTTTTCATTTACATAAATATCGTTTGGCCATTTGATTTTAACATCAGTTATAAATGTTTTTAAAAAATCCACAATCCCAAGCGAAATTACTTTTGAAATCATAAATTGATTCCGGGCATCAATAAAAGTGGGATATATAACAAAACTCAGGGTTACATTTTCGCCTTTATTACTTTCCCAGCAATTGCCAACCTGGCCTCTTCCGGCAGTTTGCTCTTGTGTAATAATCACAGTTCCTTCTTGGGGTGTTTCTACCTTTAACAATTCTTTTAAATAATTGTTGGTAGAATCAACCGTTTCAAGGTTTATGATATTATCTCCTATTGAATGAATTATTTTCATGTTTAATTTAAAAGGTGTAAGTGCGATTACTGGACATTTCAATTTATAGTTATCTTTTCAATAGATTAATTTGATTCATTTAATTATGACATTGGGTTCAATCCCCCAACCCCCTTCGCCAAGGGGGAAAGCGTTTATCCACATTTCCAGTATTTTATCATTCGTCAAATCTCGAAACTATAAAATCAATGTTTATTATGCGTATCAATACCATAAAGCATATAAATAAGATGTTCCAATGTTTTTAAAATTTCTACCATATATTCTTTTACGGCTTTTACACTGCCTGGCAAACAATATAATTGGGTTTGGCCCATTACACCCGCCACTCCCCTGCTCAATAATGCATTTGGTATAAACTGTCCATATTTAATACGGATATTTTCCATGATTCCAGGAATTTCCTTTTCAATCAGCTTTTTAGCAACTTCAGGAGTAAAATCCCTGGGACCAATTCCAGTTCCTCCGGTGGTTATTACGATATCGGTTTTGTTACTTTTGGCAGAGATTAACTTTTTTTCAAGCAAATCAGCATCATCGGGGATAATTTCCAAATCAATATCGAAAATCCAATCCTTTTCAGTAAAATAGTTTTTAATAAAATTTACAGTTTCAGGGCCGCTTAAATCCTCATATTCACCCCTACTCGCCCTATCGCTTAAAGTAATAACATGGATTTTAAGCTTTTTGTTTTGCTTGAATTCTTCTTTGGTCATAAGATGTTTATTTTTAATGCGTGAATGCTCAAATGCTTGAATGCTTAAATAAAATTCGCCTTTCGTCTGTCAAATTATTTTCTTCAATTTTTCTAATTGTTCCAGCTAGCTTATTGATTGTGTGTCTGGATAATTCATAAACCATCATTATTTCATTTAACATTCATTTATTCTCTCATTCATAGATTCACGCATTCAGTCATTCAATCATTGACGCATTCACTCATTACTTCAAGTAAAACAACACCGATTTGTCAAAAGGTGCCCACAATGAATTTTTAACCCCAACTTTTTTTAATCCCCTGCTTGTCCAGTTATTACAGGTAAATAACAAACTGTATTTTCCATTGGCTTCGAAATAAAGCAAATTTGAATTACTGATTTTTTCTGGCTCTATCTTGATTGGATTCAAAGATCCATCCAACACAAATGATTGATAAATATAAGCATTCAATTGATTTAATTGATTTTGTGACAGGTTAATTTTTATCGTATTTTTTGAAGTTTCCGGTCTTTCATCTATACAATATATTTGCAAAACTGCATCAGTGGGCAAGAATGCAGCTTTAAATGCAGTACTTAATTTTATATCGGACCAGTTTGGTGTATTCATATAAAATTCTTTATCGCCCCAACCAAAAGCAATGTATTTGCAGTTGTTATTTAACTTCAAAAGGTTGTTCCAGTTAAATGCCTGAGATTGAGATGGAACAATTATGTTGGTATGAACACCGTTGGAACTGATATAAATTTCGGTTTCAGATGCTTTGTTTTGGAAATCTGAATTGACTGGAATCAAAGCTAGCACGATTGCAACCAAAAGATAGACAATAATCAGCAGTACAAAGCCAATTATTATTTTCAATATAATGGAAGCAATTTTCTCCAGCACATCCACAAGGTTTATAGATCAGTTTTTGTTTTTTCAATTAATCGCACATTTTCAATAATCATGTGTTTATCAACAGCTTTGCACATATCATAAATGGTAAGTAATGCTACCGAAACTCCCGTAAGTGCTTCCATTTCAACGCCGGTTTGCCCTATGCAGCGAACTTCTCCAATCACTTTTACACCTGTTTCATCAAGGATGGCGTGTATTTTCACTTTATTGATTAACAATGGGTGGCACAATGGAATAAGGTCGCTTGTTCTTTTGGCGGCCTGGATTCCTGCAATTTCTGAAACTGTCAATACATCGCCTTTTTTCATATTGTTTTCTTTTATCAAGGCAATGGTTTCTGGATTAAGTGTAATATGTCCCTCGGCAATTGCTATCCGGAGTTGTTGATCTTTATTTCCCACATCAACCATTCTTGCTTTACCATCGGAATCGGTGTGCGATAATTGACTCATTTTATTACTATTATTAAATTTTTAATCCGATTATTGAAATATCATCTACTTGCTCATAATTGTTTTTCCAATTTTCAAGGGTTTCCTCCAACAATATTTTTTGTTTTTCCATTGGCTCATGATGGATAGACAACAATAGTTCCTTCAGGTTTTTAATCAGGAATTTCCGTCCATCATCTCCACCAAACTGATCGGCAAACCCATCAGAAAATAAATAAACAACATCCTCTAACTGATATTCAATTTTATTATTTGTAAAATCTTTTTCTGTGCCAATATGAATCCCAATAGGCATCCGATCTCCTTTGTATTCAATTAAATTTCCATTTCTAATTAAGATCATGGGATTATAAGCCCCTGCAAAATGAAGTTTTTTATTCCGATAATCAATCATACACAATGCGATATCCATTCCATCCTTTTGCTCTCCAGTTTTGCCAGTTTGTCGCAATGAAATTTTTATTTTGGTTCTTAGCTCGTTTAATATTTCGGCAGCATCTGGAATTCTATTGGTTCTTATTTCAATTTCTTTTACTATCTCAGATAAAGAGGAAATTCCAAGCATGCTCATCAATGCCCCCGGAACACCATGACCTGTGCAATCAGCCACCGCTGCAAATATAATATTTTCTTCACCGGGTCTTTCAATTTTGTCGAACCAATAAAAATCACCACTTACAATATCTTTTGGTTTAAATAACACAAAATTTTCGGCAGTGAGTTTTTTGATGTTTTCCGTTGGCATGAGCATCGCATTTTGGATTCTTTTTGCATACTTGATGCTATCGGTGATATTTTTGTTTTTTTCTGCAATCTCATCAGAAGCAACCTCTAGTTTTAATCTTGATGTAACTTCTTTTAAAGTCAGATTATATCGTGTATGAATAAGGACAATAGAAAAAATGGCAACCATCATGGTAAGAAAAGCCCCATTCGACAAATATTCTTCGATAGATAAAGGGCTTAACAATAAAAAAAACGATGCATTCAGTATTAATGAAACAATTACTGCCCAAACTGAAAATGACAATCGCCAAACTGCCATCATACCAGCTCCAATAAAAGTGGCAATAAAAGCAAATGTGAATTTTTGAAGAGTTGAAGCATCCATTACACTGTACATGTACGAATTTTCAACAATACAACCTAAGTATGCAATAAAAGCCGGCCATTCAACAGGAATCGCAAATCTATCTTGAAGGAGATAAATGCTAAAAAAAATAGCTGTAATGATAAATCGGAGTACTAAAAAACTTTGCCAATGCTGAGGAATAGTAAAATAATCACTGATGGAAAACAAAATATTAAGAATAGCAACTACGCGAATAGCCAGATTATGATTGAGCAGGGCTATTTTCTTTATTTCTGACTTAACTACTTCTGAATCTACCGAAATATCCTGATAGTGTGTTTCCATCTAACAAATATAAGGTTATCCCCCAATATTACTAAACTTATTTATCAAACTTTGTGTCCCTGATTTTGGTTTATTGCCCAAGGCTAAATTTAATGCTTGTTTTACACCCAGCTCCCTGACATCATATTCCAAATCGCTAAACAAACATGGTTTTATTTTTCCATTGCTTGTCAATCTAAGTCTATTGCATATTTGACATGATCCACCTTCGCCTCCCTGAACTTTCCAAAACTGCCCTTTTTCAAGATCCATTTCACGGATGAACCTTATTTTCAAATCATTCTTTATGCAAAATTCAGATACTTCCTGTGCATCTTTTTCCTTTGAAGATTCTTTGATTACACAATTTATTTTAATCGGATCCAAACCCGCTTTTTTTGCCGCATCAATTCCATTTAACACCATATTTATGTCGCCCAGCCGTGTTAAGGCTTTATATTTTTCAGGGTTCATAGTATCAAGACTGACATTGATTCGTTGAAGACCTGCATCAAAAAGTGGCTTGGCAAATTTATCGAGGTAAATTCCATTCGTGGTCATTCCAAAATCTTTAACTCCTTTAATCTGACCAATCATTCGAACCAAATCAACAATACCTCTGCGTACTAAAGGTTCTCCACCAGTTATTCTTATTTTATCAATTCCTTGTTCAACTGCTGCATTGACAACTTCCAAAATTTCATCGAAACTGAGAATTTCATCATGCTGCATCAATTGAATACCTTCGGCAGGCATGCAATAAACGCATCGCAAATTACAGCGATCAGTCACAGAAATCCGTAAATAATTGATCCTTCTGTTATATTTGTCGAACATGAACTTTTTCTCCTTTTTTAATTTCTTTTGTCCCAATTGGAACAAACATAAGTCCCCATGCCTTGTCAAATCCATTGATATGTGCCGAACCATGATATTCAATTGTTATAGCTTCGCCTTCATCAGTAATATTGACAGGGAAAAATGCAAGGCGGTTATCATGTTTCCGCGACAAACTCTTAGCCAAAGTCAACGAAAGATTGACTGGTTTGTCATTGATGCCCATCCATTTATTTAACATGGGCTTTACCAACAATTCAAATTGTACAAAACTTGAAACCGGATTACCAGGAAGGCCGAAACAATATTTATTTTCTCGTTTACCAAAAACAGTTGGTTTGCCAGGTTGTACTGCAATTTCCTGAAATAAAAGTTCAAAATGCAAATTTTGAAGAATTTCGGGAACCAAATCAAAATCACCTTTTGACACACCACCGGTTAAAATAACCAGATCGTTTTCGAGATATGCTTTTTGAATAAAATCCATAGTCTCTTTTTCAGTGTCACCGGCAATTCCGTAATAATTTGCATCAATACCCATGTTTTTAAGCTGGGCTATCAATTGAGAGCTATTGCTGTTTCTGATTTGAGAAACGGAAGGAACAACATCTGGTTCAACAATTTCGCTTCCCGTTGGGATGATTGCTACTTTAGGTTTTTTTGTGACCAAAGCGTTGGTATAGCCTACCGATGCCATGGTGGCAATGTGTTGGGACTTAATAAATGTTCCTTTTAAGATAACAACATCTCCCTTTTTTATGTCTTCGGCCTGATAACAGATATTCAGCCTCCGTTTATCGATTGATTCAATCTGACAAAGATTTATATCTGGAATCTCCCTTGTATATCTAATTTTACCGGAATCGGCTTCTATAACATCTTCGACCATGATAACACAATCGGCTCCCTTGGGAACCATGGCGCCTGTCATTATTTTGGAACATTGATCTTTCCCTACTACCTTTTGCGGAACCGTTCCTGCTTGAATAATTTCAACTACACAAAGTTCATTTCTAATATCCTGATAACGACAGGCATATCCATCCATCGCTGATTTATCGAAGGGCGGCATATCCATATCTGATTTTACGTCTTCAGCTAAGACACGTCCCAAGGACTGTGTAAAATGCAAATGTTCATCGTCAAGTGCAACAATAGAACCAATTACAATATGATAAGCTTCTTCAAATCGGATCATTTTACGTTCCCTTCTTTTTTACAAATCAATTGATTAAACATTTTCTCTTATTATCCACTCTGAATTGACGATTTGCAATTGTTCGACTTCGAAATTATGTTCAGCCCCATTAGTATAAACAATTTTACTGGCAAATTTCTCAAGTTCTATCGCACTGGGCTTCATCGTTTGATTATTTTGATCTTTAATAAATAAATAAATATCGGGTTCCACTATTTTCCTCAAACTGTTTGACTCACAAACTATAAAATCGGTATTTTTTATATTGGATAAAAAAAAGGAAAAAGCATCTGATAAATATTCACTTTTCGATCTTAACAAAAAAGCCCTTTGGGCTCCTGCCCTGAGCATTTTTCCAGTATCTTCGATAGAATCGTAATTGGGCTCTTCCGTCAATAAATATTCAGAGAATGATGTCTTTTTATCTTTACCATGGAAATAGCCATCACCTTCATATATTGTTTTAAATTTGAGGCCAATAATTGATTGCTGTTTTGAAAAATGTTCGATGATTTTACAAACCATTGTTGTTTTGCCAACGTTCCTTTTAGCACCTCCAACAAGCAACAAGCCTTTTTGTCTTTTCAAATTAATTTTCAGATAAGGTTTTGTGATTAATCCGATGAAAAAATTTCTTGGTCACTTTTTTTATTGACTCGTCAATATCGTCTTTCAATTCCTGATAGGCTTGCATTAAATTGGCTCCTTCTTCGGTTAAAAACGAATGTCCACCATCTTTGCCGCCTCTTTGCTTATCTACCAGTTTAAAACCAAGCATATTTTCTGATTTTCTTATAATACCCCAGGCTTTACGATAGCTAACTTCAAGTTTTTCAGCAGCTTCTTTAAGTGAGCCTGAGTTTTTAATTTCCAACAGTAGACTAAAACAGCCTTCACCCATAATCCCCTCGTTACTTATGGTTTTTAGCCATAGCCTGTAATCAAGAAAAACATTATAATATTTGTCGCCTTTCGATCCTGCCATTTTGTGTATTATATTTTATTCGATATGTTCAATCAAACATATCTGCAAAAGTAAAAAATACCAATTGAATAGCAATAAAGAATTTGACTTTCCAGCACTTGGTATATAAGAAATTAAAAATTGGAACTTCGTATAGCCTGCCTAGGTTTATTTTCAGAGACAGCAGAGGTTTCTGAGTATTGTACAGCTATTGAACTTAGCAAAAACATTACATTTCAAAGTGAATGTGGAAATAAAGCTGAAAACAAGTTCATCTGTAAAAAATTGTAGATATTGTCTACTAATCTTACTAACAAACAACATATTAAGTACTGATAATAGACGCCTTTATTATTAGAACTATCGAAACTTAGATTTGCATTTATACTTTTAGCCCAACTACCAAAATATCATCCACCTGATTGAGGGAACCTCTCCATGCATCTAAAATTTCACCAAGCAACTCACATTGCTCATTCATAGGATGATGGTGTATTTCTGTTAATAGTGCTCTGAAATTTTTGCCGAAAAATTTTCTTCCTGTCAAACCTCCAAATTGATCCATAAATCCATCCGAAAACAAATAGAGAACATCGCCTTTTATAATTTTTATGTTATTGTTTGTGAATGGTTTATCTCTAAAGGCATGCAAACTTACCGGCATTTTGTCTCCTTTGTATTCTAAAAGTTCTCCTTTCCTGATTAGATACATGGAATTGTATGCTCCCGCATACTGAATTTCCATTTCCGAAAAATCAAAGATAACCATGGCAAGATCCATTCCCTCCAACATTTCAGTGCTATCTTTGTCCTGATTTAATGAATGAATAACTCTTTCTCTCAACATATCCAAAATTAAACCTGCCTTAAGCATTTTCATTTTACTGGTTATTTCGTTAAGGAAAGTAACTCCAATCAAACTTAAAAAAGCACCGGGAACTCCATGACCCGTACAATCGGCCACTGCAACCAACAATTTTCCTTCAATTTTGCTAACCCAGTAAAAGTCACCACTTACAATATCTCTTGGTCTATTAAAAATAAAGTAGCTATCTAATGATTCCTTAAGTACTTCTGTTGGAGGCAGAAAGGCTGTTTGAATATGGCTTGCATAATTTAAGCTTTTAGTAATTTCGCGGTTCTTGCTCTCAATCTGCTCTTTTTGTTTAACGATTTCAATTGTTCTTTCTTCAACTTTCGCTTCAAGTAATTTATTATCCCTTTGAAGTATTTGCGCTCTTTTCTTTTGTAGTAAAATGATAAAAATTGCAACAAGTAAAATAACAGCCACTATTGATGAAATAACAAACCAGGTTTTTTTCCAAACGGGATACTTAACAACTATTTTATACTCTTGCGAACTACAAATTTCTCCAACTACATTTTTGGCTCTCACCTGAACTGTATATTTTCCTGGTTGTACATAAAAAATAAACTCCTGATTTTGGTTCCATTCAGACCAGTCGTTCATTACCCCATTTATCAAGTATTGGTATTTAGTTCCTGTAGATTTTAAATAATAGGGGGCACTTATTTTAAATGTTAATGCGTTTATTTCCGAAGCAATTTCTATATTCTCTAAGTCAACCAATTTGCCCTTATTGTTTTTTATTCTTTGAATAAAAACTTTAAAATCTTCATCATTTGTTCTTAAATTATTATTTGCCAGAATTTTATACAAGCCTTTTTTACCATCAATAATCCACAAATTCTTACTTTCATCAACATAAATATTTTGTATATTTTCAAATAAACCAAGTAATGAAATTTGGAATTTACCTGATATCGCTCCGTTTGATCGCTCCGTAATGCTTCCTGGTTTATATTGACTTGAAATACAAATCCATTCTTTTTCATTTTGAAGCCAAGTAATATTCTGCTGTGAAGCAATATATTTTAAATATGGCAATCCATAATTAGTTAACTGATTATCTACCTCAATTCTATTGGTATTTGAATTGAACCAATAATTCTGAGTGGCACTTATAAAGAAAATGCGATTATCAATTTGAACGATTGAGAATTTTTCGGGAAATTCATTCCCAAAATCATAAACTTTGGTTGAAATGGCAGTCATGTTTTTACCTAACTCAAAACAGAAAACCTTAACATCATTTCCTACCCAAAGATTCCGGCTATCGTCTTCGGCAATTGTATAAATTGGTTCATTAAATCCATTTGGTTGCACTTTGGAATATTCAACCCATTTATTATTTTCTCTTTTAATTGCTGTTATTCCTTTATCAGTTCCAATATAAATAACTCCAATAGATTTTGACGGCAGAATACAATTGATATAATCTTTTTTAAGGATAATTTTGGAGGTTTTGTCTTTTATTTCATATAATCCATTATTAGACGCAACCAAAAGCACATCCTTATATTTAATTAACTGTTTGCACTTTCCATCAATATTCTTTATCTTTTTAAAAACGTAATCAATTGAAAATATTTTTTCTTCATCCTTTTCGGTTTTTTGCTTTTCTTTTCTTCGTTCCTTCCATCTCTCAAAAACACTTTTCTTTTCTTTTGGTTTTGCAACTTCTTTTAACTTAATTATAGAATCCTGATAAAATACACCCTGATTGGTTGCAATATATGTTTTTCTGTTAAATACAATAACATCAATTATATTACCTTCAACACCTGGATAATTATTAAAATCTTTTATTGGCAAATTATAATTCACCCTGCTCACACCATAACCATGCGAAAGCCAAAGACCTCCCTGTGAGTCTTTGCCTACAGAATATATCTCGTTATCGGGCAGTCCGTTTTTAATATCTACGATATTTACAATCTTGCCACTTTTTTTATTCAGGATAATGCAGCCCCCTGATATTGTTGAGATCGCAAAATTATCATCGGTCAAATCTATGCCATCGGTAAGAATACTTTCGAAAATATATTTTTTTGCCGGTGTCGTAAACTCAGCAATTATATTTCCATCGAAAGTAAAAAGATTGTTACCTAAAATACCCACAATTACTTTTTTCTTAGAAACAGGAACACTGAAAGCAATTTGCTTTTGCGAAAAGAATTGGCTTTTAGGTATAAATATTTTTTTACCATCAGAATTGACTTTGCAAAGGCCTTTGTTCTGAATGTTAATATAAATATCGTTTTCAATTTGAATTATCCCATTTTGAACATTATCAGCAGTAGCCGGCCATGATTTATCGAATTTTAAATCATTGCGTTTATGCCTTACCAAAGTTTCATTTCCATAAAAATAGATATCCGAATCTGTGATTTTAATGTCAGAGATCTCTCCCCGAACTCCAGTTTTATTTGATAACAAATGATATTCATAAACACCCATGTGGTTTCTTTGTATATAACCATATTGATTTTCACAACCAACTAAAATCAGATTTTGATTTTCCATCGGTTTCAACACTTTTGGAACGGAAGGAAGCTTAACCTGCTCCCAATCACTCCCATTAAATATAATAATACCTTGCTTGTGAGCCAAAATCATCGCGCCACCATTGTCCTGGGCAATGGCCCAAATTTGTATATCTGTCTGTCCAAATTGATAATGGCTCATAAATGGACTCCCATAATCAGCTGGCATCACCGTCATGGACTGCTTGGGGGATGTTTTATTTTTGCCGGTTATGAAAGTTTGTAATGGTTGTTTTGTTCTGTTATAATTGAAGCTGTGGGACACATAAAGTGTTGAAATAAAAAGGAAAGTGAATATAACGATTAACTGTCTCAAGTATGTATGGTTTTAAATGATGTAATGTGAATTTAGTTCAAATATTCAAATTCTTTCTTCTAAAATGAAAAACAGAACAGTATTAATGCTGAGCATTTTATATTTATAAATTGCTTACCAAACCGTTAAAGTAAATGAATTATACCAATTGAATATGAATTTTGAATATTGTTCCAGACTGGCGGCTATCCCGTTATAAAATATCATAAATCTCAAATATTGAACAATTGTAGAGAAATGTTCCAACCAGATAAACTAAATTTTAAGGCCAACAATTAGAATATCATCAATTTGCTCATGCTCTCCTTTCCAAGCTTCCAGAATATCACCGAGTAGTTCACTTTGCTCCTGTAAAGGATTATGAGATATTTCGGTTAATAGCGCTTTGAAATTCCGACTTAAAAATTTCCGTCCATACTGGCCTCCAAATTGATCGGTAAATCCATCAGAGAATAAATAAATAACATCTCCTTTCTTAATCTCAATATCATGATTAGTAAAGGGCTTATCGCGATATGCATGTAATCCTATAGGCATTCTGTCTCCTTTAAACTCAGAAAGGAAACCATTTCTAACTACATATAACGAATTATTTGCTCCTGCAAACTGCAGTTCCATTTTATCAAAATCAATAACTGCCAATGAAAGATCGATACCATCTAACCTTTTTTTATTATATCCTCCTTGGTTTAAGGATTTAATTACTCTTTCTCTTAACAATTCCAATATTAAATTGGCACGAAGCATCTGCAATTTATTTGTTATTTCGTTAAGGAAAGTAACGCCAAGCAGACTCAAAAAGGCACCAGGAACCCCATGCCCTGTACAATCCGCGGCAGTTACCACTAATTGTCCATTACGACGGTTTATCCAATAAAAATCGCCACTTACTATATCTTTTGGCTTATTGAAAACAAAAAAATCAGCCAACGTTTCATTTAATATTTCAATTGGAGGAAGAATAGCCGTCTGTATTTGGCTTGCGTAATTTAAGCTATCTGTTATTTCACGGTTTTTAAATTCAATTTGTTCTTTTTGCCTAACAATTTCAATTGTTCTTTTTTCAACTATAGCTTCAAGCCTTTTTTTATCTCTTTGCAACTTTCTTTCACGTTTCTTTTGTATTAGAAACCCAATAAATGCAAAGAACATGATGGTAATAGCAGTAACTAAAATAATAAACCAAATATTCATCCAAATTGGCGAACTAACTGCAATTCGATACTCTTTAGAACTGCTGGTTTCGCCAAGAATGTTTTTAGCCCTTACCTGAACTGTATAATTTCCAGATTTCAATAAAAAAGGAAATTCCTGGTTTGGATTCCATTCAGACCAACCATTCATTACTCCTTTTATTAAATACTGATAAGTGGTACCTGATGGCTTTAAATAATAAGGAGCACCAATTGTAAACGTCAATGAAGTTATTTCTGAAGCTATTTCTATATTGTCTAATGGAACTGAAACTCCATAATCATTTTTAATCTGTTGCACAAAAACTCTAAATTCTTCATGATATTTCTCAGATTCATTATTTGATAAAATTTTATATAATTTTTTACCATCAACAACCCACAAATTATTTTTTTCATCTGCATAAATATTTTGAATGTTTTCAAATAAATTGAGCAATGAAATTTGAAATTTGCTTGGTTTGTACTTGGTTGAAATACATACCCACCCTTTCTCATTTTGCAGCCAGGTTATATTATGTTGAGATACAATGTATCTTAAATATGGTAATCTGTTAGTAATAAGCTGATTGTTTATTTCAATTTTATTCGTAGTTGCATTATATCTGTAAATTTGACTGGAACTCAAAAAGAAAATACTATTATCGATTTGCCTGATTGAGAATTTTTCAGGGTATTCACTTCCAAAATCATGGGCTTCATACGATATGGTTTTCAAGCCTTTACCTATCACAAAATAAAAGACATTATTGTCATTACCTATCCACAGATTTTGATTTTCATCTTCAGCAATGGTATAAACAGCATCATTAAATCCTTTGGGCTGAATTTCAGGATATTCTACCCAATTGTTTTTCTCCCTTTTAATTGCAGTAATTCCTCTATCGGTTCCAACATAAAATATTCCTGCCGATTTTGAGGGAAGGATATAATTAATATAATTTTTTTTAAGAATAATCCTGGAGCTTTTGTCTTTTATTTCGTACAAACCATTGTTGGAAGAAACCAAAAGCATATCGTCATACTTACAAAACTGTTTACATTTTCCATTAATATTTTTAATTTTTCTAAAAATATAATTCACCGACCATACTTTAGTTTTAACAATTGGTTTCTCAGTCTTTTTATTATTGACCGGATTCTTGCTTTTGTCAGTTTTCTCAAGTAAAGTTTCTTTTATTGGTAATTCCTTTTTAACTGGTACTTCTACAATTTCCTTTACTGTTTCATTGTTATCAGGAACTTTGTCCAATTTCTTCTTTTTCTTCTCCTCTCTACGTTCTTTCCATTTTTGGAAAATGCTTTTTTTTGTGCTATTATCAGGCTTTACTTCATTATTTTGTAATTTTTCATCTTCTTTCTTAATTTCTGTGTCTATAAAATTTGCTTTGTTAATTTCAAGTTCCGGATTCTTATTATATGAACTTTTCTTTTCTTTTACTTTTTCAATTTCTTTTATTTCAATAATTGAATCCTGATAATAAACTCCCTGGTTAGTAGCAATATAAGTTTTATTCTTAAGTACAACTACATCAATAATATTACCTTCAATACCAGGATAATTGTTAAAATCTTTTACCGGCAAATTGTAGTTCACACTAGTTATTCCAAATCCATGAGAAAGCCAAAGTGCTCCATTTGAATCTTTCCCAATTGCATAAATCTCATTATCAGGCAATCCACTCTTTATATCTAAAATATTAATTATATCTCCACTTTTTTTATTCAGAATAATTGCTCCTCCTGTAATAGTCGATATCGCAAAAATATCATCAGACAAATCAATACCATTTGTAAGTTGACTATCTGAAATATACTTCTGTGCAGAAGTTGTAAACTCTCCAATTATATTTCCATCAAATGTGTATAAGTCGTTTCCAAAATTACCTACAATTACTTTTCTTTTGGAAAGAGGAACACTAAATGTGATTTGTTTTTGGGAAATAGCGTAGGTTTTTGGAATAAATTGTTTAATTCCATCTGGTTTAAACTTATAAAGCCCCTTGTTTTTAATACTGATGTAAATATCATTTTCAATTTGGATAATTCCATTCTGTACATCACCTTCATCTACAACCCAAGATTTATCTAATTTTAAATCCTTCCGGTTATGCCTGATTAAAGATTCTTCGCCGTAAAAATAGATGTATGAATCAGTTATTTTAATATCTGTAATATCTCCCTGAAACTTTGTTTTATCTGACAATACGTGATATTCGTAAACACCAAGATGGTTTCGTTGCAAATAGCCATACTCATTGTCACAGCCCAATAAAATCAGGTTTTGATCTGCCAGTGATTTTAAAACTATTGGAATTGCAGGAACTTTAACTTGCTCCCAGTCCTTGCCGTTAAATATAATAATGCCTTGCCGGTGCGCCAATATCATTTGCCCATCAACATCCTGGCTTATGGCCCAGATCTGCAAATCTGTCTGACCAAATTGATAATGGCTCATAAAAGGATTCCCAAAATCTGTTGGCAATAACTTTTTGTCCTTGTTGGTTATCGGTTTTTTCGGACTTGTTATTAAAGTTTGCTTTGAATATTTTGTCCGATCAGAAATTGAGCGTTGAAAAACACAAACTGCAGTAACAAGCAAAAAAGTTAATATGACTATTGTATATCTCACAAAAACAGGACCTTATATATTATACTACAATATTTTTTTGTCTAAAACTCCGTTTAATCGCAGAAGAAATTTGATTACGATTTATAATGAGTATATTATATTTACAAATTGTTTACCAAACTACAAAAGTATACGAATTTTCTATAAAATATTTAAATATGTACAGTCTTGTATTAATATTTAAAATAATAGTGGATTATTTTTTTTAAATAGATTTGGATAAAGTCATAAGGATTGATTAAAAAGAGGAAATTAAAAAATACTGAGAATCCCAGAATGTTCCATCATTCTCAACCTAATATAATCAAAGAGGGGAGTTTATCGGAATAAATTTCTTCAATTATTGTAATACTCAGCTGAAAGATTATTAAAATTAGGTGAAATAACTTTACCAATTAACAATATACTATGATTCAGATTATCAATAACTACAAAAAGAAAAGGTCTGTTTGCCTTAAATTTCATAACACTGTTATCGTTGCTTTTATTCGACTGGTCAGGTGATAAAATGAGTTCAGTGAAATTACTGTTTTTATTTTCCTCGACAACTATAGTTGTTTTTTGAATAATCCTTGAAATATGTACCGGAGTTTTTGCTATTCTCGAAAAATCAGCATCATCAGAAAATGCTAATTCAGAGCCATTTAATCCTAAAGTTGATGATACGTCTTCTAAAAATTCAATCCTGAATTTGGGGATGGATACACTTACCAATTTTACATACAATTCATCTGTCCAAAAATCAAAATTAACTGAATTCAATGATTTCTCAAGACTATCTAAATAATTAGATTCTTTAGGCAATAAAAGCATCATAGATATATTTCGCCCCGAATATGGCAATTCTAAAATTTGAAAAACATCATTTTCATTATATCGCAGATATGAAGTCTGATTCATAAAATCAACCTTAATCTTGGAACTATCCGATTCGTAAAAATCGTCTTTGCTGGTAAATTGTTCATTAAAAGGGTTTTCCCAATTTCCATTTAAGTGCACAAAATTTGTATAAATAAGTTGATCTTCTTTTGCTATATTTTCAGGCTTCATAATACTTAGAACATTGTAATTGCTCGTTTTTTTTACCCATCGGTTCATTAATTTTGAATTATTTTCTTCATCATCTTTAAATGGGAGATCCTCGACATGGGCAGCAAAATTTACCTTTAAAAGATTTTTATATTTTTTCTGTAATTCAATATCATCATTAAACCATAAGGCATTACCCATTAACATATTAACATCATTATTCTTATATGTTTGATAATGTTTTATCAGTTGTTTAAATCCAAAAAGAACACCAAAAGGGGTTATAAAATTCATATTACGTGCAATAACCTGCTGTGTGTTACCTTCGCTTCCAATATATGCCATAGCCATACAAGCTGATACACCAAAAGGAGATAAAACAAGATTTTCATCTGATTCATTAAAAAGGGAATAATACTTGAAAGAATATGCATTATTTCTTGTCACAGTGGCATCCACATATTCTTCCTGTGCAAAAACGAATTGAATCATTAATAAAAAAAAGCCTAAAAAATAAAATTTCCTCATGAACAGTTTTATTACAATTAACAGTGTTTAATCTACTTTACAAGTATAATTATTTAGCAAAATTACATACATATGCTCAATAAAGAATGCTTTATCTCTTTATTTTGACAAATTAGTAACTTCCTTATTTGAAAAGTGGTACAAAAACAAATAGGTATTTCAAGGATTTTTTCCTAGCATGACAATATTTACTGAAATAACAAATAAATTTTCTGGATTTGCAATTTAGAGCATTGAATTAAAGGTATTTGTATGAACTCTATTTTTATTTTCTTTTGTTCTTTATATTATCATAGTGATAAATTACAGCAATAGCTTATCTTAATACAAAGTTGAAAATATTGGAGATCTAATTCTCTTAATTTCATGAAAATTAAACAATAAAGGGTTTTTATAAGCTCCCAATCAACAAATGGTTCGATTGTTTATATCGAAAAATATAGCTGTTTTTTACTCTTCAGAATCCCAATCCACTAATTCCTTAATACGTTCAATTTGAGCCTGTTTATTAACTTCGCGCAAATTGTTAGCCGTATCGGTAAAAAAATGATGTATCGATAAAAACTTTACCTGAATCTTATTCCATGTATTTAGCGAGGACATTTTGTTTTGTGCTTTTAGTTCTTCATACAAGGTATTGGAAACAGGAATAAAGTCACTTCGCCCCAAATAATCCAAATCCGAATCACAAATAATTTTTTCGAGTAAATTATTGGGTTGAGGAGGCAGCTTGGTTGCCATAATAATTTCACAAATACGATCTATCTGAACCGGAGTATAATTGTATTTTGGTAGCCATTCCCTTGCTATTTGTGTTCCAAAATATTCATGATTGTCATAACCAATAGTATGTCCGGCATCATGAAAAAGTGCAGCTGTTGTGAGCAAAAGTATGGCTTCATCATCAACACCTTCGCCATATCCAATTAATTCCGCCTGATTTACCACGTCAATTGTATGTTTATAGTTGTGGTAAAATAAATATTTGGGCAACTCGCGTTCAAGTTTATCTAATATAATTTCTTGTAAATCTGTAAATTGCCTAATCAGATATTTGACCCTGAATATTTCATTGGCTCTAACTCCTGTATCTCTATCCGCTGAATATTTTTTCTTGATTCGTTTCAGAAAATACATTTCCAAATCACCCTGATATTTTACAAACATCTTTCCATGATAATCACAATCAAAATATGGCTTTACCAGCTCATAGGTCATTACCGATATGTTAATTTGACCAAATTCACTTGCCGAAGCCATTCTGGTTGCAATATTAACCGTATCTCCTTTCAAATCATAAGACACTTTTTTTCTTCCTTGCATGGTAGCTGTTACAGCACCAGTATGTATCCCAAGCTTTAAATCCCAGAATTCTCTGTTTTGTTTTGCATATTCTTCTTTAAGGTTCCCCAGATATTCTTCCATTTCCAAGGCAGCCAATACAACATCAATTGGATTGGTAATGTTTTTTACAGGCACTCCACCTGCACACATATAAGCATCCCCAATTGTTTTTATTTTTTGTATTTTATATTTCTTTACTATTTCGTTAAAATGAAAGAATATCTGGTCAAGCTCATCTATAACTGCCTCGGAATTCATCTGTTCTGATATTTTTTTAAATCCCTGAATATCCAAATATAAGACAGTAGCCATCTTAAATCTCAGCGTTTTTGTGGCTTGTGAAGATTTTAGGCCTTGTGGTAAATTTTCCTCTGGTATTTGTGCAACCAGATTTTTATAATTTTGATTTTCGTCTTCAAGTTCTTCATTTTTCTTTTTAACGTCTTTAAGTTGACTTTGAAGTTCTTTATTTTCGTTAATAAGTTTTTGAATCCGAAAAACTAATTCTTTTTGATCTTCCATTTATATAAAATTAAAGAATGCTTAATACAACATCGATTGATTTATAGAGAAAATACAATGTCAGCAAATTTGATGCAACAACAAAACTGTTATTTAAAAGGAACATCAATCGATAATAAAAACTACTAAAAATAATCATTCTGCTATTTCTATTCAAATATTATCCCAAAATTTAGATGAAATACCTTTTCTTTTGTTTGAAATGCTAGAAAAACGAGGATATTTTAGCGTTCTTCGATTTTTTTAATCAGAATTTCAATCCTTTCGTTCAACATATCAACTTTTTTTTCCAATTCATCATTGTTATCCATAACCATGGAGTCAACAAATATCGAATTGACTAAGGATAACCCCAATATGCCTCCAACTATTAATATAATTACAAAATATAATTTAATAAAACCGGATGTCAGTTCTGTAGACTTCAAAACCATTTTATCTGGAATATCGTACCATCCTTCAACTGTGAAAATCCTAAAAGTGGAATACATTGATTTTAGTGGATTGCCAAAGTATTCTGGAGAAATATTTTTAAACATATAACAGGAAAGTATGGATATAACAAAGTTGAAAACAAAAAACCCGAATAATACAAAAACGGATGTTTTCAATGCCCTTTGCACTCCTTTTACTAGCTGGTTGATTCCAGGAATAAATTTAAAAAACCTGAAAAACTTAAATGCTCTTGAAATCCTGAATATTAAAAGAAAACTTAATCCTTCCATGCTACCATGTATGAATAACAATATAATTGAAGGCAATGACAAGAGAACCAAAACAAAATCAAGCTGGTTCCAACTTGATTTGATGTATTTTTTCCATCCAAAATGCCTGATTTTAACAAAAGCTTCAATCGAAAACAAAATAGTTATTGCACTATCAACCAATGCAATATAAAAAAGAATGTATATGCCGAGTTCTGCAAAACCTTCTGCAAATATGGAAATGGAATTAATTAGAATAAGTAATAATATAAAGTGATCATTTAAAAATAAATCAACAAACTGATTGGATCCTTTTTTAATATCATCCATAATGTTTTATGCTAACTTGAAAACTAAATTTTCGGAATAAAAAAGTTTACCTGAACAATTGAACAGAACCTTTCTTTTCATATTCTATCCCATCAAACCCTTTTGCTTTTAGAACGTAATAATAAATTCCTGGAGATGCTTTTTGCCCACCATTAAAATTTCCATCCCATCCAATTTTTGCATCTTCAATTGAGTTCCATTCTGCAATTTTTTTGCCCCATCTACTATAAATCCAACAATTAAAAGTTTCAATCCCTGCGGCAGAACTTTCCGAAATCTTGAAGACATCATTCTTTCCATCACCATTGGGTGTAAATACATTAGGTATATCTTCAAAACTAGATGGGGGGATTGTAACTGTGATTAGAACTGATTGCGCAGTGTCCTGGCACCCATCATCGGTAATTGCAGTTAGATGTGCCCAATATTTCCCTTCCTTAGTGTATGTATGTGATAAAGTATCACCCAGGCCGGTATTGGTTCCATCGCCAAAATCCCAAATATAATCTGCTTTCCAACTTGTTGTATTATCAAAATTGATTACCAGGTTAAAAGGCCCTGATGTACTGTCAGTTGTAAATGTTGGAGCTTCAACTGTATTATAAACTGACGTATCCTGTGGGCATCCAAAATTATCTTTTACATTAAATGTATAGCGATGATTTCCATAAACCTGAGGTATTGCAGTTGCCAGTCCGGAGCTGGATGTTGACGATACACCGCTTCCCTTCCAAACAGGAAATGAATAAGTATGTTTGTATTCCCATTTCGCAGGCAATAGGGAAGATTCAAATTTAATTTGACTTAAAAAAACAAAACCACTATCAGGAGCTTGGTTATCAGTTATTTTCAATATCCATTCACCATTTAAAGGGCATCCTGCAAGCAAGTCAAAAGTTTGCTCGGGAGCGTATGAACCTGATGGTAATGAAGAACCTGAAGGTGATGCAGCATTCATTGTTCCAAAATCGGGAGAGTTCGTCCAATAATAATTATATCCTATGCCTGCCAAATCAGGGTTTCCTCCAATTATAGGCTCCCCAAAATATTTATTTGGTCCACCAAAATCCTTAAGTATAATAAAACTACCATTTGGACAGACCAATTCTATTTTTAAATCGCTTAAATTACTATGTTCCAGATTAATGCCAATCGTGTCGATATCTAAAGCAGTTGCTATTGCTTGAGTTTTATTAAATATCCGATAGTCAAATTTAGTTTGATTTATAACTGAATTTGAAATTAAGGAAGGATTTTCCTCTACTTTTAAGTCAGGCATCTTGTATGTCCAAGTTGAATCTGCTATTTTGCCAGTCAGAAAAACTTGTTGTCCAAGGCAGAATGGATCTTTCCGATCTGAATTTGTACCTGAAAAATTTGGTGTTAAGGCAACTTCAAATTTATATAGAAAATAGTCAGAATCAATCCCTTTAATTGCATCTACTCTTATAATATATCCACCACCTTTGGTAAATGCATGCTTAGTTGTATCAAGGTTCAGACCCGATTCAAAAGGGCTGCCATCGCCAAACGACCATTTATAATCGACATCAGTAATAGGATTTAAACCATCGGTAACCTTTGCAGTAAATTTAACAGTTGAATCCATGCAGGTATAAGCTTTTAGACTGTTAACCTCAAGGATAAACTGTCCATAACTATTGAAATTATTTATACAATAAAACAGGAATAAGAAAATAATTATCTTCATATTAGTAAATTACACTATATTCTTGCAAATCTATAAATTAATCTTTGAATCTTATCTTTGACAGATTAAAATTACAAATGACCAATTAAACATTTTGATAATTTATAGTAAACTAAGAATACGTGCCCATAAACAAAGGCCTTACCGAATTAACTCTTATGGTTTTAATTGTTAAAAAAGTATCGTAAAATAATTTTGACATTTCCTTACATGCCATTATCTTTGTACCCACAAAAAACCTACTCCAGGAATTACACAAAGATCTATTTTAGTACAAATATTATCCTCCTTATATATATTGGTGTGCAGGCTTACCTTAAAGAATTAAACGAAGTACAACGCGAAGCTGTTGAAAACATTGAAGGACCTGTGCTTGTTATAGCTGGAGCAGGTTCCGGCAAAACCAGGGTTCTTACCTTTCGTATTGCACATATGCTGCATCTGGGAAAACATCCGGCTTCTATTCTTGCACTCACATTTACAAATAAAGCGGCACGAGAAATGAAGAACCGTATTGCCAAAATAATTGGTGAAAAAGCTGCCCAATATTTATGGATGGGCACTTTCCATTCTATTTTTGCAAAAATATTAAGATTCGAATCAAAAGCGATTGGTTATCCTGCCAGTTTTACAATATACGATTCACAGGACTCGAAAAACCTAATTAAAACTATTGTTAAAGAAATTCAGCTCGATCCCAATATTTATAAACCTTCTGATGTTTTAAGCCGAATTTCGTATGCAAAAAATAATTTGGTAACTGCAAAATCTTATGCAAATAATGCGCAAATTACAGAGACTGATCGCCAATCGAGAAAGCCTGAGATTTCCAGAATTTACCAGATGTATGAGAATAGATGTAAAACTTCTGGTGCCCTAGATTTTGATGATATTTTAATGAAAACAAATTACTTGTTTGAAAAATTTCCAGAAATTCTTCGAAAATACCAGGATAAATTTAAATACCTTTTGGTTGATGAGTATCAAGACACTAATTTTTCTCAATATCAGATAATTAGAAGGTTAGCAAGCTTGCACCATAATGTTTGCGTTGTAGGTGATGATGCCCAAAGTATTTATTCTTTTAGAGGAGCACGAATTGAAAATATACTTAATTTCAAAAAAGATTATCCCGAAAACAAGGTTTTTAAACTAGAACAAAATTATCGATCTACCCAGAACATAGTCAATGCTGCAAATAGTGTAATTGACAAGAATAAAAACCAGATCAAGAAAAATGTATTTTCTGAAAAAGAAGTAGGAAACAAAATTAAAATCGTTGAAGCATTTACCGATTATGAAGAAGGTTACCTGATTGCAGGAAGGATAAATGAAATCAGATTTAACCAGCAAGTTACATACAATGGCTTTGCAATTCTTTATCGCACCAATGCGCAATCGAGGATTTTAGAAGAAGCAATGCGTAAAAAAAACATACCATACCATATTTTTGGTGGTATTTCTTTCTATCAGCGCAAAGAAATTAAAGATTTATTATCATATTTCAGGTTGGTAATGAATCCAAATGATGATGAATCATTCAAGCGTATTGTAAATTATCCGAAAAGAGGAATTGGAGATGCTAGCATAGATAAACTTTCATCTTTCGCTATTCAAAATGACACCAGTATTTGGCAAGCTGCATTAATGTTAAATGAATCCAACATGGGATTGGGCGCCGCAGTCCAAACAAAAATCCTTGCCTTTATAGCTTTAATCCAGAGCTTCAATGTTTCAGCGATGAATCTTGATGCATATGAAGTTGCCAGACAAATTGCCATATCGAGCGGAATACTTAAAGAATTATATGTTGATAAATCACCCGAAGGAGTTAGCAGGCACGAAAATCTTCAGGAACTTTTGAATGGAATAAAAGATTTCACCATAAGGGAAAAAACGGATGATGAAATTGTTACTTTAAATCAATTTGTCGAAAATGTAGCTTTGCTTACCAATGAAGACAAAACGGGAGAAGATGAAAGTGAAAGAGTAACTTTAATGACAATCCATTCGGCAAAAGGACTGGAGTTTAAACATGTTTTTATCGCCGGACTTGAAGAAGAGTTATTCCCTTCAAAATTTTCAGTTACCAGTTTGTCAGACATTGAGGAAGAGAGGAGGCTTTTTTATGTGGCAATTACCCGGGCAGAAGTAAGTTTGTGTCTTTCATTTGCAAGAACCAGATACAGATGGGGAACATTATCCGATTGCCAACCAAGCAGGTTTATCAAAGACATTTCTCCTGATTTTTTAGAATTTGAAAGTCAATCCATTTCTGGAAGTCCATTTTCGAGTTTTAAATCTGAAACTTTAAATATCAATGGTGTTCAAGAAAAAATTCAATTCAACGGATTAGAGAAAAAAAAGTTCAAGAGTTTTAGTAAAAAAACTGAAACACAACAAGTTAAGCCATTGGAAATTATCAACTCCAAATTTTCAAAAATCGATAAAATAAGATCTACTCCAAATTCAATCGCTAATAATAATTCTCTAGGAGGTATCAAAACAGGCACACTCGTTTTTCACGAACGTTTTGGAAACGGCAAAGTAATTGAAATAGAAGGAGAATTCCCTGAAACAAAAGCCACCATCGAGTTTGAAGGTTCAGGGAAAAAACAGTTGTTGCTTAAATTTGCAAAACTTACATTAATAAGCTAAATAATTCATTATAAATTTATTAATCTAATTATTTTTTTATAAAATTGCACTAAATAACAAATAAAAAAATGGAATACAGTACCAAAAGAGTCAAGTTGATTTTACCAGAGTATGGAAGAAATATTCAAAAAATGGTAGAATATATTAAAACAATTGAAGACAGAGATACAAGAAATATAGCTGCACAGGAAATTATCAATATAATGGGCAACATGAATCCACATTTACGTGATATCAATGATTTTAAACATAAATTATGGGATCACATTGCTCAAATGGCCGAATTTGATTTGGACATTGATTCACCTTATCCAACACCACTTGAAGAAACTTTCACTTCAAAACCAAACACAGTGCCTTATACCGAAGGTAAATTAAAATACAAGTATTTGGGAAGAACCATGCAAAAGCTGATAAAAGCCGCTACAAAAATCGAAGACAAAGAGAAACAGGATGAACTGGTGCGCGTTATTACAAATCACATGAAAAAGCTATACGTAATTTGGAATAAAGATACAGTGGAAGACTCATTGATTTTTGAAAAATTGAATGAACTTTCGAATGGAAAGTTGGTGGTTGAAAGTGGCACAAGATTAACCGAGTCAAAAGATTTAATGAATAATACAAGAAAAATCAAGAAAAAAGTTTACACAAGAAACTAAAGAGCAAATATAAAAAGTGATTTAAAGTTGAATTGCTACAATTAAAATTTAGAATTTAGTATCTGATAAAATAATTGATTTATTTTTAAATTTTTCGCTTTACTCAATTTTTGCATTCAAGTCTATAAATAATTATCCTTTCTGATAAATTCCGTAATTGAAATAATATGAGTTCATTTAGGATTGTTGGTGGCAAACAATTAATGGGAGAACTGGTACCTCAGGGAGCAAAAAACGAAGCTCTTCAAGTACTTTGCGCATGCCTGTTAACAGACCAGCCGATTACAATTTCAAATATTCCAGACATTGTAGATGTTACTAACCTTATTGATATCCTGAAAGGTTTTGGAGTTGAAATAACCAAATTGGGAGATGATACCTATCAATTAAAAGCAGCCAAAATTGATATGGAATTCATGAATTCAACTGAATATCAAACCAAAGGTTCGAGAATAAGGGGTTCTGTCATGATGATAGGACCAATGCTGGCAAGATTTGGAAAGGCTTTTATTCCACGTCCGGGAGGTGATAAAATTGGAAGACGACGAATTGATACGCACCTGATGGGATTTGAAAAACTCGGTGCCCGTTTCCGTTTTGATTTGAAAAAAAATGCATATATTTTATCCTCCGAAAAATTACAGGGAGGTTATTTATTGCTCGACGAGGCTTCTGTAACTGGAACTGCCAACATTGTTATGGCTGCCACTTTGGCCAAAGGCACAACCACAATTTATAATGCAGCTTGCGAACCATATGTGCAGCAATTATGTATGATGCTAAATAGAATGGGGGCAAAAATAAGTGGAATTGGATCAAACTTATTATCAATTAATGGAGTAGATTCACTTGGTGGCTGTGAGCACAGGCTTTTACCTGATATGATTGAAGTTGGTAGTTTCATTGGCCTTGCTGCTATGACCCGCTCAAATATTTTATTAAAAAATGTGAATTATGAACAATTGGGTATAATACCAGACTCATTTAAGCGTTTAGGTATTAGGATCGACAAAATAAATGATGATATCTTAATAAAGGAACATGAAAATTATACAATTGATACATTTATTGATGGTTCAATAATGACGATTGCTGATGCTCCTTGGCCAGGATTAACGCCAGATTTATTAAGTGTATTATTAGTTGTTGCAACACAGGCAAAAGGAAGTGTTCTGATACATCAAAAAATGTTTGAAAGTCGTTTGTTCTTTGTAGATAAACTTATTGATATGGGAGCCCAAATCATTCTCTGTGATCCGCACAGGGCAACAGTAATTGGAATTGATCGGAAGTATCCACTTCGAGGCACAATAATGACTTCTCCGGATATTAGAGCAGGAGTTTCACTACTTATAGCCGCGATGTCAGCATCAGGAACAAGCATTATTCACAATATTGAACAAATTGACAGAGGATATCAGGATATAGATAAAAGATTAAATGCAATTGGTGCTGAAATTGAAAGAATCGATTGATCCTTATGAGGATAAACTTAAATATATGAAAAAATTCAAGACAATTACTTTATTGGTTTTAATCCCACTCTTTATTGGTTTTACCAATATTGAAAACAAAAACCAAAAAGAAACAATTCATCCAATACCGCCAAAAATTGGAGATATTGCCCCGGAGATTAGTTTGCCATCAATTGATGGAACAACTATCTATACACTTTCAGAATTGAGGGGAAAAATGGTTCTGGTAAATTTTTGGGCCTCTCTCGTTGCACCATGCCGATTCGAAAATCCCAATCTGGTAAAAGTTTATCAAAATTATAATGACAAATCTTTTCAATCCGGGAATGGTTTTACCATTTTTTCGGTATCAATGGATACCGATATAAACAATTGGAAAAATGGGATTACAAAAGACAAACTAATTTGGCCATATCATGTGAGTGATTTGCAAGGCTATGACTCAAAAGTGGCTTCAGATTACGGAGTTAAAGCAATTCCATATAATTTTCTGATTGATGGTAGCGGAAAGATAATTGCAGTTAATCTTCGAGGAGCAGAATTATCGAAAGCATTGGATTCTCAGCTTAAATAGACAATCTATTCGAGTTTGATTTATATTAATCAAAGACAGGCTTATTGCTTGTCTTTGACATTTTTACAAAGTAAATTAAAAAAATGCCAAATTGTCTGACAATTGAGTAGTGGCAGATAATTTGCTTTGAAATTGTAACACATATTTTGCTAATTTTCTTTGAAATTAATTTCCTAATGTGTTAATGAATCAATAATTTAATTGTAAGTATCGAGAATTAATGGAGCATATATTAATTGTTTAAAATTTAGCACAATGTCAAGAAAAAAAAATAAAATTGAATCACAAGAGGCAATAAATGAAGAAGTTAATAAAGATAAAAAATTGGAAACAGGAAACGAAAACAACGCAAACGAAACTGAAGGAACAATAGAAGTTCAATTTGAAGATCGGAATCAAGATCAAGTTCAAACAGAAGATAATGAACAGAAATTCAAGGATTTAAATGATAAGTATTTAAGGCTTTCTGCTGAGTTTGATAATTATAGAAGAAGAAACCTGAAAGAGAAAATGGAGTTGATAAAAACTGCTGGTGAAGATATTTTATTAAACATTCTTCCGGTTATGGACAATTTCGAAAGAGCACTTAGAGCAATTGAGGTCAAAAAAACTGATGAAAACACAGCAATTATAGAAGGTATTCAATTGATATACAACAATTTTAAAGATTTCCTTTCGCAAAGGGGTGTTAAAGAGCTCGAAGCTATTGGAAAAGATTTTGACACAGACCATCACGAGGCTATTACCAAAATACCTGCACCACAAGAGGATATGAAAGGGAAAGTTATTGATGTTGTTGAAAAAGGATATGTAATGCATGATAAAATAATCCGTTTTGCAAAAGTAGTTGTAGGTGAATAAACCTTGCAGGACATCATAAAAAAAAAATCAAAAATGTCGAAAAGAGATTATTACGAAATACTTGAAGTACCAAAAACAGCTACGAAAGAGGAGTTGAAAAAAGCATACAGGAAACAGGCGTTAAAATTCCATCCTGACAGAAACCCTGATGACAAAGATTCTGAGCATAAATTTAAAGAAGCTGCAGAAGCATATGAAGTGCTTAGTAATGATGATAAAAGGAAGCGTTATGATCAATTTGGTCATGCCGGACTAAGTGGCAGTCAGGGAGCAGGTGGTGCCGGCTATAATATGGACATGGATGATATCTTCTCTCATTTTGGAGATATATTTGGCTTTGGCGGATTTGGTGGTGGCGGAAGAAGAAGCCAGCAAAGGGTTGCTAAAGGAACAAATCTTAGGGTTAGAGTAAAACTCAACCTGCAGGAAATTGCAAATGGCGTTGAGAAAAAAATCAAAGTAAAAAAATATGTCAATTGTACTTCGTGCAATGGCACAGGTGCAGCAGATAGTTCTTCATTATCAACATGTTCTACCTGTAACGGACATGGTCAGGTAACCCGGATAACCAATACTATCCTTGGTCAAATGCAAACAGCTTCAGTTTGTCCGTCATGCGGAGGAAAAGGCAAGATAATAACAAAAAAGTGCAGTACTTGCTATGGTGAAGGTGTAACTAAACAAGATGATGTGATTGACATCCATATTCCTGCCGGTGTTATGGAAGGGATGCAATTATCAGTTAGTGGTAAAGGCAACGCTCCAGCAGGTGGAGGCATAAATGGTGATTTGCTCATTGTTATAGAAGAAGAAAAACATGCGGAATTAATCAGAAATGAGAATGATTTATTATACAACTTATACATTAGCGTTCCAGATGCAATTTTAGGTGCCCCGGTAGAAATTCCTACATTAAACGGAAAAGTAAAAGTGAAAATTGAACCCGGAACACCCGCTGGTAAAATTCTTCGACTAAAAGGAAAAGGGATTCCAGATGTGCAAGGTTATGGAAGAGGAGATTTACTTGTAAAAGTAAATGTTTTTATCCCCAGAACTATTACAAAAGAAGAAAAGAAAATTCTGGAACGACTGCAAACTTCCGAAAGTTTTGAACCAAAACCAGAAGACGATAAGAATTTTTTCAATCGAGTAAAAGATTTCTTCGAATAAAAATCCGATAAAAATAGGCAAAAGGCACATTACAGTTATCTGAAATGTGCCTTTTATGTTAAAAAGTGATATATTTGGACTCAGTTCAATTTTAAAGAATGATAAAACTGTTAAATAATGGATATCCTCGAAATTAAAAATGTTTCCAAATCATTTGTCAACCATAAAGCATTAATTGATATAGACTTATCAATCCCTGAGGCTAAAATATTTGGTCTATTGGGGCCTAATGGTGCAGGAAAAACTACATTAATCAGAATCATAAACCACATTACAATGCCTGATTCCGGTGAAGTTTTGTTAAAAGGTCAACGTTTAAATTCCTCTCACATCTCAAGAATTGGATATTTACCTGAAGAACGTGGCCTATATAAAAAAATGAAGACTGGTGAGCAGGCTCTTTATTTCGCTCAATTAAAAGGACTTAGCAGAGCAGATGCTTTGAAAAAATTAAAATATTGGTTCGAGAAATTTGAAATTGGAAGTTGGTGGAATAAAAAAGTTGAAGAGTTATCGAAGGGAATGCAGCAAAAAGTTCAGTTTATTGTAACGATTCTTCATGAGCCTGAATTACTGATATTTGATGAACCTTTTAGCGGTTTTGATCCAATCAATACCAATTTGCTCAAACAAGAAATCCTTGAACTTAAAAGAAAAGGTTCAACCATTTTGTTTTCGACCCACAACATGGCTTCGGTTGAAGAATTGTGTGATAATATTGCATTGATTAATAAATCAAAAAAAATACTGGACGGAGATCTTCATGAAATAAAAGAAACCTATAAATCAAATGTATTTGATATTACTTTTCAGGGGAATTTTGACAAATTCTCAGCTTCTTTATCCGCAAATTATCAAATTATTGAGGTTTCCAATAAAAACGGGAATACTACCGGTAGGTTTAAGCTTTTAAATGAAACCACTACCAACCAATTGATTACTGAGTTATTGCCTTATGGACATATTGTAAGTTTAAATGAATTAATCCCCTCAGTAAATGATATATTCATTAAACTTGTAGAAGAAGATATTCCAAATAAAGGTTAACCGAAATCTAACATTAACGAAACATAAAATTATTATATGAGCAAAATAAATCATATCATAAAAAGGGAATACCTAAGTAGGGTGCGAAAAAAATCATTTATAATTATGTCGATTCTTGGACCGATTTTAATGGCTGCACTTTTTATTGTTCCTGCATTACTGGCAATGATGGATACTGATGATGAGAAAACAGTTGCTATTGCTGATTATTCAAACCATTACAAGACTAGTTTTAAAGATAAAGAAAAATTAAAATTTGTATTTGTAAATATTGATAGTGTTGAAAACCTAAAGCTGAATTTCACAAAAGCAAAATATTATGCGCTTTTGATTATACCAGACAGTACATCTGCCAACAATATTCAACTTTTATCTAATATGCAGCCAGATATCAATACTAAAATGTATATCAATTCGATGATTGAAGGCAAATTACGTTCTGAAAAATTGCTAGCACTTGGGATTGATGAAACAAAATTAAATTCAATTAATGTAAATGTGGATATTAAAACCATTAAAATAAAATCGGACGGGAGTGAACAAATAAGCTCAACTGAGGTGATTATGGGTGTTGGATTTGTTGCTGCCCTCATTATTTATATGTTTATTTTTATCTATGGCGCCCAGGTTATGCGCGGTGTGATTGAAGAAAAAACCAACCGTGTGGTTGAAATCCTGGTTTCATCAGTAAAACCATTTCAACTAATGATGGGAAAGATAATAGGCATTGCAATGGTTGCGCTTACACAGTTTGCTTTATGGATTGTTTTAACATTGACCATTGTATCTGTAGCCCAGCTTGCAATGAATGATGCAAAAGTGGTAAAGACCCCAACTGAGCAGATGATGCAGGCGTCCAATGTGCCTTCTGACATGCAAAATATGGATAAAAAAGGCGATTTTCTTTCTGATGCCATGAGTACCTTGGCAAACTTGCCTTTTGGTTTAATGATATTTGGATTTATTTTCTATTTTTTAGGAGGTTATCTTTTATATGCATCATTATTTGCTGCGATAGGTTCGGCAGTTGACAATGAAACAGACACTCAGCAATTTATGTTACCTTTAACTGTTCCTTTGATATTGTCATTTGTAATGGCGCAGTTCATTATTCAAAATCCTGATGGACCACTGGCTTTTTGGTTCTCCATCATCCCATTTACATCACCAATTGTAATGCTTATGAGGATTCCATTTGGTGTGCCAGCTTGGGAACTTATCCTTTCAATGGTTTTGTTAGCAGCTACCTTTTTGGGAACTACATGGTTGGCTGGCAAAATTTTTAGAATTGGGATTTTAATGTATGGTAAAAAAGTGAATTACAGAGAATTGTGGAAGTGGTTGAGGTATGATAACTGAGATAAGACAAAAGATAAAAGTTTAATGATAAAAGAATGAATCTACAACCTGGCGCAAGTTTTTCTAGTTTGTGCCAAGTTATAGATTCAAAAATTTGAAATTCTAACCCACATTATTCACCATCCACCTGAATATCCCTAATTTTTAATTGGAGCGAAACTTTACCATTAAACTCATTTTCTTCGATGGAATAACATACGTTAAAGGGTTTACCATCTTTTACAAATTGAAAAAGATTGGACATAAAAAATCCAATTCCTTGTTGCTTTGAATTTTGGGTGTCAACCATATCCAACTTTAGATGTTCTTCAGTTTTGCCAACTATTCGGCTGTATCCTGCATCTCGAACATGTTCTGTAATGTATATAGGTGACATATTTCCTGGGCCAAATGGTGCAAATTGGTTCATAATCCTGAAAAATTGCGGTGTAATTTCAGCAAAATCAATTCGTCCGTCTATATTTATTTGGGGAATAAGTTGTTCCTGCGTAATATTTTCGGTTACAAACTTTTCAAACTTTTCAATGAATTTCTCAAGATTTTCTAACTTTAAAGTAAGCCCGGCAGCATGTTTATGTCCACCAAAACTTTCCAAAAGATCGGAACAATAATCAACCGCTGCATACAAATCAAATCCATCTACAGATCGGGCAGAACCAGTTGCAAAGCCCATCGATTCTGTAAGAATTACAGTTGGCCTGTAATAAGCTTCAATCAATCGCGATGCTACAATCCCTATCACGCCCTTGTGCCATGATTTATTAAACAATACCGTTGATTTTTTATTTTGAAGTAATACATCGGAATCTATCATAGACATGGCTTCCTGCGTAATATTCCTATCCAAGCCTTGCCTTGTTTCATTGTGGACATTTATTTTGTTACTCATATCCGTGGCAAAATCTTCGTTTTCTTCAATGAGTAATTTTACGGCACTCCTACCCGACTCAATTCTGCCGGCGGCATTAATCCTAGGTCCAATTTTAAAAACAACATCAGAAATAGTTATTTCCCTACCATCAAGCCCAGCGATGGCAATCATAGCCTGCAAGCCCATGCGTGGTGTTTCATTTAATCGCTTTAATCCAAAACTTGCCAGAATTCGGTTTTCACCAGTAATTCCAACTATGTCCGAAGCTATACTGACAACCACTAAATCAAGATATTCCCACAATTTTTCAACAGGTAGTTTTTTATCAAAGGTAATGGCTTGCAAAAATTTAAATCCAACGCCACATCCTGATAATTCCTTGAAAGGATATTGGCAGTCTATCCTTTTGGGATCCAAAACTGCCACCGCATCAGGAATTAAATCACCTGGTGTATGATGATCGCAAATAATAAAATCAATATTTTTTTTATTGGCATAAGTGATTTTGTCATTGGCTTTTATACCACAATCCAAAGCAATTACAAGTTCAATATTATTTTCAAAAGCGTAATCAATTGACTTGAATGATATTCCATAACCTTCTGAATATCTATCAGGTATATAAAAATCAATATTCGGATGAATTTCTTTTAAAAATGAATATACTAATGCAACAGAAGTTGTTCCATCAACATCATAATCACCAAATATTAAAATCCTTTCATTATTATTGAGAGCATGGTTCAATCTGTTTACAGCTTTATCCATATCCTTCATTAAAAATGGATTGTGCAAATTAACAAGTGATGGTCTAAAAAAATCCTTTGCTTCTTCGAAGGATGTTATCCCTCTTTGTACCAACATGTTGGCAATAGTTTTTTTAACATTTAGCTCCTGACTGAGCTTTTCAACAATCATTTGGTTACCGTCAGGCTTAATATTCCATCTATTCTTCATTCAATATTTTTAATAGTCTTGGCTAAAGTAACAATAAATTTGATGATCAAAAACTAAGTTCTAAAACCTAAAATATGAAGGATATTTTTTAAAAAAAATTTCAATCATCCTTAAAATTACCATTTTGACAATGGTTTTTTTGTGTTTTTTAATGAACCTATCATATACTTAATTATCTTTGCACTTCAAATTTCAGAAAATATTTATGGAGTTAAGCGAACAAGAAATCATTAGAAGAAATTCATTGCAGGAAATTATCAGTTTAGGTATAAACCCTTATCCTGCATCAAAATACGAAATCACAGCAAATAGTGAAGAAATCTTAAAGGATTTTAACGCAGAAAAAGGCAACTTCCAGGATATTAGTCTTGCCGGTAGAATAATGAGCAGGCGAATGATGGGGAAAGCTTCCTTTGTAGAATTGCAGGATAGCCACGGAAGAATTCAAGCCTATGTAAACCGTGATTTCATTTGTCCTGGCGAGGATAAAGAGTTTTACAACACTGTTTTTAAGCGATTGCTCGATATTGGCGACATCATTGGAGTAAAAGGTGATGTTTTTATAACCCAAACGGGCGAAACATCAATCAGGGTTAAAGAATTGACTATTTTAAGCAAATCAATCAGGCCGTTGCCTGTTGTAAAAGAAAAAGACGGAGTAGTATACGATGCTTTTACGGATCCTGAACAAAGGTATCGTCAAAGATATATTGATTTAATAGTAAATCCTCACGTTCGTGAAGCTTTTATTAAGCGTACAAAATTAACCAATTCGATGCGTGAATTCCTTAATTCTAGATCATATCTTGAAGTTGAAACACCTATACTTCAGCCTATTCATGGTGGCGCCGCTGCTAGACCATTTAAAACCCATCACAATACACTTGATCAAACGCTTTACCTGAGAATTGCCAACGAACTTTATTTAAAAAAATTAATTGTTGGTGGATTTGACGGTGTTTATGAGTTTGCAAAAGATTTCAGGAACGAAGGCATGGATAGGTTTCATAATCCCGAGTTTACCCAAATGGAACTTTATGTTGCTTATAAAGACTATTTCTGGATGATGGATTTGGTAGAGGAAATGGTTGAGAAAATTGCTTTGGATTTGAACAAAACAACTGAAATTCAAGTAGGAGAACATCTTATTAATTTCAAAAGACCATGGAAAAGGTTTACCATGTTTGAGGCAATTGAACATTTTACTGGTGTTGATATTTCTCAAATGGACGAAAAACAATTGTTCGAAACTGCCAGAAAATTAAATGTTCCGGTTGATGAAACCATGGGAAAAGGCAAATTGATTGACGAAATATTCGGTGAAAAATGTGAAGGCAATTTAATCCAGCCTACCTTTATCACTGATTATCCGGTTGAAATGTCTCCTTTAGCTAAAAAACACCGTTCAAAAGCTGGTTTGGTAGAACGCTTTGAAGCAATAGTAAATGGTAAAGAAATTTGCAATGCATATTCGGAACTAAATGATCCATTAGATCAACGAGAACGCTTTGAGCAACAACTTGAACTTGGAAAACGTGGCGATGAAGAAGCAATGATGCTTGATGAAGACTTTTTACGTTCCATTGAAGTTGGAATGCCTCCAACCAGTGGACTTGGAATCGGTATTGATCGCCTAACTATGATTATGACCAATTCTGCTTCAATTCAGGATGTTATCTTTTTCCCTCAAATGAGAGCTGAGAAAAAAGAACAAATTGATGGGAAAGAAATATTTATCAATGCAGGAATACCTGAAACTTGGGTCCAAGTGCTACAAACAATTGGATTTAAAACATTTAAAAGCCTTTCTGAACAAAAAGCAGCTAAACTACATCAGGATTTATGTGGTTATAACAAGAAAAACAAGCTTGATTTAAAAAATCCTTCAATTGATGAAGTCAAAAAATGGACAGGAGAATAGATACAGTGATTTGTCTATGATAATCTTTTTCATTAATTTGGGAATTGAATTTGTATAACTTTATTAAGCAGATGAGCGAAAATTCAAGAATAGCTGTATTAGGAGGAGGAAGCTGGGCTACGGCTATTGTAAAATTATTGTCAGAAAATCTTGTAAAAGAAAATTCAATCAATTGGTTTATGCGCAATACCGAAGCCATTGATTTTATAAGGGAACATCGTCGAAATCCAAAATACCTGAGTTCTGTTGAACTGAACAATAAAGTTATTTTTTTAAGCAATGACATCAATGAAGTAATAAGCCGTTCAGACGTTTTAATCTGGGCCATTCCTTCTGCTTTTTTAAAAAATGCGTTAAAAGAAGTTACTATTGATCTAAAGGATAAAATTATTGTATCGGCAATTAAAGGAATTGTTCCAGGCGACAATTTAATTATTGCTGAGTATTTCAACCATGCTTATAATGTGCCCCTGGATTCGGCAGTGGTTATTGCCGGTCCATGTCACGCAGAAGAAGTTGCTCTTGAAAGACTTTCATATATTACAATCGCATCACAAGATTTGCTCAAAGCAGAATATATCGCAAACCTAATGGAAACAAGGTATGTGAAAACCTCTATCTCCGATGACATTTATGGAACAGAATATTCAGCAGTTCTAAAAAACGTTTTTGCGGTTGCAGCTGGAATTTGCCATGGTTTGTCATATGGTGATAATTTTCTGGCTGTACTCATTTCCAATGCTATTCAGGAAATAAAACGATTTGTCGATACCGTGCATCCCATTACACGAGACATTAAAAGTTCTGCCTATTTGGGAGATTTATTAGTGACAGCTTATTCAAAATTCAGCCGCAACAGAACTTTTGGATTAATGATCGGAAACGGATACTCCGTGCAAGCGGCACAACTAGAAATGAACATGGTGGCCGAAGGTTATTATGCAGTAAATTGCATCTATCAAATTAACAGTAAGTATAATATTTACATGCCAATCACTGAAGCCGTATATAATATCCTTTATCAAGGAAAACCGCCAGCATTCGAAATAAAACTGCTAACCGATAAACTGAGATAGGACTAGATCCACTCTGTTTTTTCTTTTTCTTCGCGTTCATGGTACTTTTGCGAGAGTAGGGCCAACTGATCGCTAAAAGTTTTCATGGCCAATTCAGTTTCTTCAGTTATATTCCTTTTATTTATTCGCATCATTAACAATCCGTAGAGTCCAAGGAACATCATTTCAACTTCGTTGGTATCTTTGTTTTCAATTCTCTTCTGAAATTCATACAGATTTGGGGCAGCTTTGTAGTAAAGTTCTCTGTATTTAATTTCTTCTGGAGTTTTAAGCAATTGAACATGAAGCGTATTTAAATCAAGCATCACATTTTTTGTTATTTGTAAATGCCCAACTTCTTTGATATTCTCCATTTCCATCATCTGTGATAGATTTGAATACCATTGATAGATTTCCTCACGCAAACTTGCAGATTCTGAAAATGTTGTAAAAACATTTGTTTCGAGCTGTTCAATATCAAAATGAAAGGCTCTTAATAAATCCTCCAACTGCCACATATATAAAACATACTCGGCAATATTATTTTTCTTTTTTTCGAGGGCAACTTGCATAATCAAAAGTCTAGTTCGTCTAAGTCTCTACGTTCCTTTTTAGTTGGGCGCCCGGTTCCTCTATCTCTTTTAACAAAGATAAGTTTTGAGTTTACATCAAGTTTCTGCATTTCCTCAATAGAAGTGAGATTTTCGATATAATTATCAACTAATTTAGGACCAACGCGGTTTTCCAGCAATTCCTTAACCTTATACATGAATATAACTGGATTCTTTTTCACTACAAATATGTCGCCAATATTTATAATTCTGGAGGATTTTACTGTGTAATCATTGATTAAAATCCTGCCATTTTTACAGGCTTCGGCAGCCAAATTTCTTGTTTTGTACAATCGTACGGCCCAAAGAAATTTATCAATCCTTATTTTTTTAGAATCTTCCATTTTATCAATAAGTGCTTTGATTTAATTAGAGCTATGTATGCCTAAGGTTATGTATTAGAATTTGGAAATTGGAATTGCAATTTAGAAATTAAAATGTCAGGCAATCTAAGTACTCTAGACACTTATTATTGTCCATTAAAAAAATTCATTGACCGTTCAATTCCATTTGTAACAAAACTCTTTACTGCTTCACCCATTTTATTGATTCGCTCTGGCAATAATTTCAACTCCTCAGCAGACCATTCGCCGAGAACATGATCTATCTGTGCTCCTTTTGAAAACTCACTGCCAATACCAAATCTCATTCTGTTAAATTCCTGACTGCCTAATGTATCAATAATATTAATTAATCCGTTGTGCCCAGCAGCACTACCTTTATTCTTTATTCTGATTGTTCCAAATGGCAAAGCCAAATCATCAACAATAATCAACATATTTTCAATCTCGATGTTTTCCTTTTGAAGCCAATAATTAACAGCCTTTCCACTTAAATTCATAAAAGTTGTTGGTTTGCATAGCACAATCGAACGTCCCTTGTATTTTGTATGAGCAATCCAAGCCAATCGCTCTTGTTTGAATCCCGGTTTTTCAGGATCTATTAAACTATCAACAACCTGAAAACCAATATTGTGCCGTGTATTTTTATACTCGTCACCTATATTGCCCAATCCTACTATTAGATATTTCACTTAATTCGTTTATATTAAAGCACTTGTTTTAATTATGCCTGCCTATCGCATTAACCCTTCCTAATGCTAATCTAACAAACTGATTCAAATAAAAAAGGCATTTCAAATAAGTTTTTAGCTTACTGAAATGCCTTGGTTCTTTTTTACAATAATTAGGAAGCAGCAGTAGCTCCAGCCTCAGTAGTAGCAGCACCTTTAGCAGCCCTTGTAAGCTTAACTGCAGCAATTACAGTATTTTTTACATTCAATAATTCAATATTATCATAAGCAACATCACCAACTTTAATTGTTTTGCCCAGTGCAAGATTGGTAACATCAACAATCAGTGTGTCAGGCATATACTTTGGTAATGCTCTTGCTTTTATTTTTCTGTTAATTGTCAATAATTTACCGCCAGCTTTGACACCACTTGATAAACCTTGAAGTTCAACAGGAATATTCATTTCTATTGCTTTATCTTCAAATATTTCAAGAAAATCAATATGTGTAAGAACATCAGTGACTACATGAAATTGCAAATCTTTTAAAATCGCTTTGTGTTTTTTACCATCAATATCCAAATCAACAAGATATACATTATGAGAGTATACCAATTTTTTTACTGGTTTTAGTTCAACAGAAAAATGTATATTTTCTTTTCCACCATACATTACACAAGGAATTTTGTCTTCGCGACGTAACTGCTTGCTGTCAACTTTGCCAGTTGCTTTTCTTAGTTCACCTTTAAGCTCAAAAGTTTTCATTTTTACCTTTTTTATGTGCTACCTAAGTCATTTTTTGACTTCCATTACACGTTATAACTATTTTTTAAAATGGATGCAAAAGTAGTAATAATTAAGATTACTTCAAAAGAAAGATTTTATACTTTAAACAATTGATAAGTAACTATTAAGTACTTTCAAAAAAAAATAAGCGTTATTTCTATTTTATATTTCAAAAAAGTAGTTGCTTTCTAATATTATATTAACTAATAAAAGTGGAGCTAATTGATTGATAATTATATATTTTTTTAATTACGTCAGCGAATAAATCTGCAATTGACAACACTTTTATTTTTTCAGAATGTTGCTTTAATGGAATTGAATCAGAAACAATTATTTCTGTAAGAGCCGAGGAGTTTATACGATCATAAGCTGGTCCAGACAGTACAGCATGAGTAGCAAATGCTCTAACACTAAGTGCTCCTTGCTCTTTCATGATATTTGCTGCCTTTGTAAGTGTTCCCGCAGTATCAATCATGTCATCCATAATAATTACATTTTTGCCTTTAACTTCACCTATTACTTTCATTTCGCCAACAATATTTGCTTTTTCTCTAGATTTATAAGTAATTACCATTGGCGCTTTTAAAAATTTGGCATAGGTGTTGGCACGTTTAGAACCACCCATGTCTGGCGAAGCAACCACCAGGTTATCAATATTCATATTTAATATATAGGGGATAAAAATAGTTGATGCATACAAGTGATCGACCGGGATATCAAAAAATCCCTGTATTTGATCTGCATGTAAATCCATGGTAACAACCCTGTCAACACCGGCGGCCATGAGTAAATTGGCAACCAATTTAGCTCCAATTGAAACTCTTGGTTTATCTTTTCGATCTTGGCGTGCAAATCCAAAATAGGGTATAACTGCAACAATTTTGTACGCTGAAGCTCTTCGGGCAGCATCGATCATTAACAGCATTTCAAATAAATTATCGGAAGGCATACATGTAGACTGAATGATAAAAACAGTATTACCCCTTACCGTTTCTTCGTAACAAGGCTGAAACTCACCGTCACTGAATTTTAGATACGAAGTTTTCCCTAATTCAATTCCATAACTTTTGGCTATTTTTTCAGCCAATTGTCTGCTGGTTTGTCCTGAAAATAATTTTATTGGTGAATGCATCAGAGTTCTTATTATAAAAATATTTTCTACAAAAGTAAAAAAAAAGTGATGCCACAAAACATACAAAACGAATTCAACTGGATAGATATCTAAATGAATACATATTACAATCTAAATATCAGGACAATGACAATAAATTAAAACTTAATTTTTATTGTTAAAAGGAATTTGTTTTTATCAAGATCCATGTTCTTTTGATAAAACTTAAGCGTAAAATTTATTTGAAATAACAGAACCGTCTGTTGAAATATGCAACAAAAGTTTAATGAATATTTGAAATCAAATTATAAAGATTCGTTTAAAGTAAATCAATCTGATTCATAACGTATTTCGTCTGCAACTTCTGAACTATTTAAGGCATCAATGTAGTTCAGTAATTCATCCCTGCCAAATTTTGAATGAGAACTTGTTATAAAATGAAGAGGTGGATTTTCCCAAATATCTGACATCCCAATAAAATAATTCTTTAAATTATCAGCCATCTCTTTTTTTGTTAATTTATCAGCTTTGGTAAAAACTATAACAAAAGGAAGATTATTGGTTGCAAGATTATACATAAAATCAAGATCAATTTCCTGAGGTTTTAAACGGATATCGATTAAAACAAAAATACAAACCAGGTTTTCACGTTTTAAAAGGTACTCTTTCATAAAACCAGCCCAAATATTTCTTAATTTTTTTGACGTTTTGGCATAACCATAACCAGGCAAATCAACCAAATACCATTCTTTGTTTATCAGAAAATGATTAAGCAGTTGCGTCTTGCCCGGAGTTGTTGATGTTTTGGCAAGTTTACTGAAATTTGTTAAAAGATTAATCAATGATGATTTACCAACATTTGACCTGCCCACAAAGGCATATTCTGGAAGATTGGGCACTGGACACTTTGAAAGGTCAGTGTTACTCATTATAAACTGAGCAGATTTAATTATCATCTATAAATTTTACAGGCAGAATGCCATTTATGAACTTACTTCTTTAACTACAAGCTTAGTGTTACTTTTAAATCTAACCGAAACTTTTTTAAAACCAATTAACCTGAAAAAATTCTCCAAAGTTTTGGTAGCGGAAGAACTGGCATTTTTCAACAGGCCTTTTTCCAGAGCGTCAATTTTCAGCTTTTCTTTACATTTAATTTTGAGTTGTGTCACTTCTTTATCGGTGAAGTTCTTATCACTTAAAATACTTCCGGTTTTGGCCATAAACACTTCATAGCCTTTTACTTTTTTATCATCTGTATAAATAAACCAGGGATTAATATCCGCATCGAGGATAACTGGATCTGAAATCAAAATCTGAATTGAAACTGAATCATCCTCATCGATAATAATGTCATCTTCTGTAAGATTTTTCAGATTGATTCCAGCCTTAACCCATCCACGGCCAATGTATACAAGATTTCTTTTTTTACGACTTTCCCAAAAATCAACTCGTTTTTCGGTATAATCGTTGCTAATATTCTTGAAATTATTTTTTATGCTTTCGAATGCTTTGTTTTCAGATTGGATATTGCCAATCAAAACATTATTGCGGGTTTCAAGCTGTTTTTTCTCTTTGCCATCTGTAGCCATGGCTATATCATCTTTTAGCTTTTTATCGTCGTCTTTATATGTTTCTAATTTTTTAATGTGTTCCGACAATTGAGCTTCATATTTCACACTTGCTGAGTTAAACTCAAGTTCTTTATTTTTATATCCGGAAAATTTCGACATATAATCCTCCAAGCCACTATATTCCTGAAAATATGCATCGGGATTCATTGAAATTGAATCTTTGGAATTTTCTATTAAATCATCATATACTTCATTTAAATCTGCATAAACTTCGCCATAAAACTCGCAGGTAGTAAGTTCACCTAATTCCTTAATTTCTTTAATCAGAACGGGAGTATTGTCAATTACTAGCTTTTGCTTTTTGAAGATATTAATTCCTCTTGGTAATATATTCAATGCAGCTAAAAGGAAATATAAACCTATAGCAAGGAAAATAAACCAGTATTTTCGAATAAAGTTAGATATTTTTAGCATCATTTTCTAGTTTTTATTTTTGGAGAAATACTCTTTCAAATCTTTCAATAACTGCTTATCCTGGGTTTCCAATCCTTGTGGATTATCGGCAAACTCAATATATATTTCATCAAATCCTGAAATTGCAAGGATTCTTTTTAATAAAATCCGGGTATTTTCCTGAGCAGTTTTGATAATCCCTAAATCGTTAATATTTGCCCTGATATCGGCTTCTCCCTGTCGGTACAAATCGTCCTTTTCTCCCACATCAATAGAATTCCATTTAAAAATGGCACTTTCGTCAGAGTATTTTTCAATTACCTTAAATCCTTCGGCAGGATAAGAAAAATTGATAATTTCGACTGCAGGTAACTTAATGCTAATTTTACGACCATCAATTTTTATGTCATCTTCTTTTAGCTTCTCCAAATCAATACCAGCCTTAATAACTGCCTCAGTTTCAGCAAAAAAATAGGCATCCTTTGCAAACCAATTCTTGTCTTTTGCTGAAATCACTTTTGTTACAATATACTCAACAGTCGCCAACTTGGCAGAGTTTTTCAATTTGCTTATAACCAGTGCCCTATCAGGCTGCTGACTACACGATGATGCAATCAGCATGGCACTGAGCAATCCTGAAATACCGATATTATGAAAAAGCAATTTCATGGAATTTTAATTTTATAATTATTTTAACTAATCCTTTTCAAGTAAGTAAATCAAAAAGTAATGTTTATTTTCCAATAAGATAACAAATGTAGTAAAAATGTAGAATATAGCGAATTAAGAAAGTGATTATTTTTATTTTGATAGAGTCTGGATTAGCATAATTAAAAAACCGATCCAAAAGAATTCTTGTTTCTATTGGATCGGTTAATACTTTAATTTATAATTATTTCTTTGCCCTTGCAGATTTTACGTCTTCAAGGGTAACTGTACCTAATTTATTTCCCCAACTGTTTAAAACATAGTTAACTACATCCATCACTTGCTGATCTGATAATTCTTTTTCAAATACCGTCATAATACTTCCAGGATATTGAACACCATTTACTGTAATTGGTTTTTTTGAACCAAAGATTGCCTGTTTTACAGCACGCATCTTGTCTGCAAGCATATAATCAGAATTAGCCAATGGAGGAAAAGTTCCAGCTACACCAAGACCTGTTTCCTGATGACATACCATACACTTTTCAACAAACACTTTTTTCCCTGCACTCAAATCTAGGCTAGCTGGGTTATTTTCATTCGCATTTTGAACAACTTTTGTAGAATCAGTTTTAGCTGCATCACTACTTTGATCTCCACCGCCACAAGCCATCAAGCTGATAACCAATATTGACAATGTTGATAATAAAAAGAATGTAATTTTTTTCATTATATAATAATTTAAAGTTAAAAATTCATGGTCAAAAGTAACTATTATTTTTTAATGGGTACAGCAGTGATCCATTTTCATTTCAGTTTTTTCGGGTATCTGAAGTTTCTTATCTAATGGACTTATATATGGTATTCCTAACCCTAACCCTCTTAATATAAACAAAATACCTATCATCACAATAATAACTGGAATAGCTTTGGTTATCCGTTTTCTTAATTGTAAGCTTATTACATTTCCTAAAATTGAAATAAAAAACAGCATTGGAAGTGTCCCAATTCCAAAAAGAAACATGAATATTACTCCTGAAATAATGCTGCCCGTTGCCAACGCTCCAGCCAAAGCAATATAGACAAGTCCACAGGGAAGAAATCCATTCAATATCCCAATAAGCAATAAAGAGAATAGGCTTCTTTTTTTTAAAAGGTCTCCCATTTTAAATTTTAATCTTCCAATAAAAGAAAAAGTGCTTTTTTCAAAATTAAACCGATTTTTATAAAGTGAAGGAAACAATACCGACAAAACCATAATAGAGCCCATAATTATGGATACCCATTTTTGAAAACCAGCCATTACAAAACCTGTGCTTAATAATCCAAAAACAGCACCCATAACAAGATAAGTAAATGCTCGGCCAAGATTATATAGTAATGACCCGCTGATGCGTGTTATCCAATTGGAATTATTTAGAGGTATTGCCAATGCAATTGGCCCGCACATACCAACACAATGAAAACTACCAGCCAGGCCAAGGCTTAAGGCTGCTATGATTAAGTTAATTTCCATATCTACAAGTTCAGGTCGATTTCCTGATAATATTCTTTTAGTCCATCGGTCCAGTCCAATTTTAAAATGTAACGCCCTTTTTCAAACTTGCCCAATAAGAAGGCTTGGTTATGATCTTTTGTTAAATTCAAGTTCTGTCTGATGTCTTTTTCAAAGTTTGTAATATAATAAAATTGAATAGTACCCGAAATTGTTTTAGAATCAAATTCCTTAGGAAAAAATATTATAAGCGAATCCATTGATTTCTTATAACTTACTTTTTCTTTTAACGCAATCAAATTTCTTTCTTTCAGGATTTGCTTATCATAGTCAATCCCTTTGGGATAATAATCGGGGCTAACTAAATTAACTTGTTGATTCATACTAAAGATTATGATTGACACCATAATTCCGACAAATAGTATGATAACAATCAGAATACCAGTTCCCCAGTTAAAATTAAATTTCATAATTATAATATTTCACCTTCAATTTGTGTATTGTAACTATTTGGAGTTACAGCATTATTCGATAATTTCAATTTAATCAACTATAATTTTAGCTCAATTCGATGTTGGAAAAATCACCAAAGTTAATTTATTTATATGCAAAATTAGTTTCGTACTGCTCCAAGAGTTTATCTTTATGATAGATTCCAAATTTCAATTTACTTTTCTTTTCTTTAACATCATTTTTATTTAAATAAACTACAATGATGCCTTCAGTTTTTGAACTATACTTTAACAGGGTTTCGCCTGAAACAACAATATGACCTTTTGGTTCTAACAATTTAATTTCTAAGGATATATCTTCATTAGATTTATTTACTATTTTAAAATTGTACAAATTACTGATTTCATTATTGGGTTGTTCCTGGTAGTCCATTCCTGGTGTACGTAAAATAACTGTTTCAATACTTCCTCGATTAATAAAAAGAGATGTTGTAAATACAAGTATGAAAATTAAAAATATTGTATAAGCTACATTTCTTGTTGTGAGTTTAAATTTCTGACCATCCTGAATCCCTTTCAATGAGGCATACCTGATAAGCCCTAACGGTTTTTTCTGCTTCTTCATAACAGAATTACAAGCATCAATACAAGCAGTGCAATTGATACATTCAAGTTGATTTCCATTACGAATATCAATAGAAGTTGGGCAAACTTGTACACATAATTTACAATCAATGCAATCACCTTTTACAATTCCAGCTTCTATCTCCTTTTTTCGGGCGGCACCTCGGGGTTCACCTCTTTTGTAATCATAAGCAACAATTATACTGTTAGAATCTAACAATACACCTTGTAAACGACCATAAGGGCACATAATAGTACAAACCTGCTCACGAAACCATGCAAAAATAAAATAGAATACGGAAGCAAACAAGACAATCGAAACAAAACCTGAAAGGTGCTCTGATACCGGATCGGTAATGATGTGAATTAAAATTTTTGTACCTACAAGATAAGCCAAAAATAAATTTGAGATCAAAAACGAAATGATCCAAAAAATACTATGTTTTAGGGTTCGCTTCCAAATTTTTGATAAATTGAGTCTTTGTGCTTTCAGTTTTCGCTGTTCGGTATGATTACCGTCAATTAACCATTCTATTTTTCTGAATACTAGCTCCATAAATATGGTTTGTGGGCAAGCCCAACCACAAAAAAGCCTTCCATATACAACAGTAAAAACAATTATAAAAACAATAATTGCCAGCATTATCAGGTAAAAGAGATAAAAATCCTGAGGCCAGAAAATAATGCCAAAAAATACAAATCTTCGATCTAAAATATCAATCAAAATCAATTGCTCACCATTTATTTTTAAAATGGGTGCCAAAAATAAAAATGCCAATAAAAAATAACCAAAAATATTCCTATAGTTATATAATTTTCCTTTTGGTTTTCGGGCATGCACCCATATTCTTTTTCCTTCTTTATTTACAGTAGAAATATTATCACGGAAAGTATTATTTTCTTCATTCAAGTATTCGCTCATTTCAATCAATTCAAATAAATACGCAAGTCTGCTAATGGAAATTAGCCACGAATTTAAAATAAATCCTTAAGAAAAAAAAGGAAGCAATGGAATGATTTGGAATTTGATATTTTAAAAATGATTCTCCCAGGAAATGAGCTATAATAAATGAAGATCTAAGACTATCTATTAGGAAAAATCATTCAATTAACTAACAGTATTGAAAGATTGCAACTTTAAATCTAATTAGCTACTTTGTCAATAAAAATAGAAATCATCACAAAAAGTAAAAAAACATTGATAATTATAAAATATTTTTTAATTGCAAAACCTTGTTCTTCATTACTGAAAAGCTTTAGGAACACTGCTATTAATGCAATAGTCGAAATACCAATAATTATTTTCTGAGAAACGGAATCTACAATATCAAAAACAGGAATAAAAAAGCAGGAAACTGCCGTTGCTAAAGTCCAGATAAAAGTAATGCGTTTTAACTGGATTTCGGAATATCTGCTAGAAATGGAAGGGAATCCTGCTTGTTCATAATCTTTTCCATGCATGAGAGTAAGTAACCAAAAATGAGGAATTTGCCACATAAAAAGGAAAAATGCGGTTATCAAAATATTGGGGTCACTAAGCAAACCGCCACCTGCAACCCATCCAACAGCAGGTGGAATAGCGCCAATAAATGCACCAGGAATAACGGCATATGCAGATTTTTTTTTCAAAGGAGTGTAAATTCCATTGTACCAAAGTAATGCCAATAATCCAAGCTGAAGTCCCAAAAAATTAGAACCTAAGTATAGCAGGGTAGATCCAAGTATTACCTCAAAAATAATGATAATTAATGCTTGCTTTTCAGATATCCTTCCTGATGGAATTGGCCTATTTTTAGTTCTTTCCATTAACAAATCAGTACCTCTTTCCTGATATTGGTTTAAAGCCGCAGATCCTCCGGCTAAAATAAAAATACCCAGCACAGGTAAAATTGCATCTGTCGAAAAATGACCAGTTGCCATCACAAAACCTAATAAGGTGGTGAGTGTAACTGCACTCACAATCTTGATTTTATTCAGTTCAAGAATTTCCTTTAACATTTTTATTTTAGTGTTTTAATATATTCTATAATTTGCTTTATTTCCTCATCTGTCACCTGATCTTTGTATTCAGGCATTACAGCTTTTGGAAATCCTTCAACAACCTGTGAATTTGGCTTACGTATCGAATTTATTATATAGTCTTCATCTGCTTTTACTTCAATTACTTTGCCATCAACAACCACTTTTCTCATACTTCCAAAAAGACCTTTGTACGAAGGTCCAACCAATTTAGAACCATCCGTTGTATGACAAGCTACGCAACCGATTTTTTTCATAGCCAATTCTCCTGGCATTGCATTTAAATCAACCTTTTGTTTGGTATTATACCAAGCAGTGTATTCAGCTTCAGGCAAAACCACAACTTTACTCATCATATACGAATGCCTTAACCCACAATATTCTGCACAGAGAATATTATATTGACCTAATTTTTCAGCTTTAAACCACATTTTATTGTTGATACCGGGCACAACATCTTCTTTTATTCGGAAGGCTGGTATATAAAGGCTGTGAATAACATCCATAGAGTATAGATTTATCTTAACTGCCTTATTTATTGGCACATACAAGACACTATCCCATTTCCCATTTTCATATTCAAAAGACCAAGCCCACATTTTACCTGTTGCTTTGATATTTATAGCATCATCAGGAAATGTACGCATTGGGCGATATCCTGCCCATCCAAAGTAAAACATGAATAAAACAAGAATCGTTGGGATGACAGTCCATAAAATTTCAAGTTTTGTATTTTCTACTGTTGGCTCAGCTTTGGGATGTTTTTTCTTGTTATATTTAATTGAGAAGTAAATCATTCCAAACGTAATACCAATTAGAAAAATCAATGAAATACCTATAATAACAAAAAAGGCTAAATCTACTCCTTCAACAAAACTCGATGATCCTGAAAACATAATCTTTTCTAAATTTAATTATTTTAAACAATAGATGTTCTAAAGCTGTAATCAACAAATGTTAATATTATAAAAGTCAAAAACACAAATAGTGTTATTAAAACCATGACCGTTATTATTTTACTATCAAATTTCAAATGCATAAAATATGAACCTACTATAAATGATTTTGTCAATGCAATGAAAAGTGCAATACCAACAGCCAATGCTTTAAAATCTACAGTAGAAGCAGCGACCGATAAAATAGTCAATTCCATTAAAGCGACCCAAATAAAAATATAGGCCTTATAATTAAGTGTATTTTTATGTGTTTTTTCCATACCTTTCAATGAACTAAATAAAACAGTGGAAATAAAAATATCCATATTATATCAACCAGATGCCAGTATAATCCGGCATTTTCGTGCTGTACAAAATTAGTACTATTAATAGTTCCGTTTTTTACTTTAAAAATAATTACCCCTATAAAAACACTTCCTGCAATAACATGCAGTGCATGCAATCCTGTCATAAAGAAGTAAAGCAAAAAAAACAATGCTTCACCTTTTGGCAAATGCAAAAACGAATCGGTTCCAGGCGCCAATCCATGCTCAAACTTATGTGCCCACTCAAAATATTTATTTATCAAAAAAATAATTGCCAAAAAAATTGTCAAAACCATTAAAGAAATCGACAATTTCTTCTTGTCCTGTTGAATGGCAGCAATTGATACTGCAATAGTCATTGAACTGGTAATTAATATTATGGTATTTACTGTTCCAATAAATACATCAAGTTCATGGCCACCAGCAGCAAATGCTTTTTGATTCATATACCTATAAATAGAGAATACCAAAAACAATCCTCCAAATAGAAGTAATTCCGTAAAAAGGAAAAGCCACATTCCCATTTTCGAAGCCTCATCATCGCGGTGTGGATGTTGATGTGTTATAACTTGCTCCATATTATTTTATTTAATATTGTCATATTCATAAGGGCCTTCAGTAACTTCAGGCATTATTTTAAAGTTTTCGAGGATAGGTGGCGAGGATGTTTGCCATTCCAATGTAGTCCCTTTCCATGGATTATCTCCAGCAGGTAATCCACTTTTCATACCTTTAATTATGTTTACCAACATAATAATTAAGCCAGTAAATAAAATCCAAGATCCTACAGTCGACAAAATCTCTAATGGCTGAAATTGCGGAAGATAATCATAATATCTTCTAGGCAATCCCATAATTCCCATGATTAACATTGGGAAATATAAAATATTAAAACCAACAAAGATGACCCAAAATGCAGATTTGGCTCTTTTGATATTATACATTCTGCCATATATTTTTGGAAACCAATAATGCATAGCCGCAAAAAAACCAAATCCAGTACCACCAAACATTACATAATGAAAATGTCCTACCACAAATGCAGTATCGGTTAAATGAGTATCAGTTGCCAATGCGCCAAGTAATAAACCGGTTAAGCCTCCAATCATGAAGAGAAAAATAAAACCCATGGCATATAACATTGGTGGTTGCATATCAATTGATCCTTTATACATGGTTGCTAACCAGTTAAAAATTTTAACAGCACTAGGAATGGAAACCAAAAATGTTAATATGGAGAATATTACCCTTGAAGGACCACTCATTCCAGCAGTAAACATATGATGGCCCCAAACCAGATAGCCAACAAATGCAATAGCTAAACTTGAATAAGCGATTGCTTTATATCCAAATATTCTTCGGCGTGTAAAAACAGGAATAATTTCAGAAATTACACCCATTGCAGGCAATATCATAATATAAACTGCCGGATGAGAGTATATCCAGAAAAGATGTTGATATAAAATTGGATCGCCACCTAATGATGGATCAAAAAGACCTATTCCTAGTGTTCTTTCAGCAACTATCATTAATAATGTAATTCCAATAACCGGTGTTGCGAGTATTTGAATCCAGGCAGTTGCATATGTAGCCCAAACAAATAAAGGCATTTTAAACCAATCCATTCCTTTGGCCCGCATTCGATGGATGGTTGTTAAAAAATTCAAACCAGTTAGTATTGAAGAAAAACCCAATATAAATGCAGCTAGCACAGCCTGCGTAACATTAGTTCCAGTCCTTACGCTATACGGTGCATAAAAAGTCCATCCGGTATCAGCGGTGCCTTCACCAAAAAACAATGTAGATAAAGCTAAAATAGCTCCTCCAACATAAAAATACCATGATAATAAATTTATCCTTGGAAATGCAACATCCTCAGCACCAATTATTAATGGTAAAATAAAATTACCAAAAACCGCTGGTATGCCTGGGATGATAAATAGAAAAATCATGATAACTCCATGCAAAGTAAAAGTTTTATTGTAGGTACTTGCATTCATGATTGTTTTTCCTGGGGCAATCAATTCAATCTTCATTAATATACCTAAAATAGCAGCTGATAAAAAAAAGAATGCTATTGAATATAGATAAAGTAAGGCAATTCTTTTATGATCGGTAGTAAAAATCCAGGAAGAAATCCCTTTTTTGGTCTTATTTTCAAAGAAACCTCTAGTAGGCAGTGCAACTCGTTCTTTTGACATTATGTTTTATTAATTTTAATAGGTTGTTTTTTTAATAATACAGTAAATAAAAATATAAGGACAAGTAAAATAATAAATGATCCAGATATTGAAGTTATGTTAAACATGTATTTTTTAGATTCTGAATCATAACTGAAACAAAATTTCAATAATTTATTAATCGTAGGACTAGACCGCTCATCAGCTGCTTCAATAATGGCCATTTTTAAATCGAAAGCCAAAAAATCTGTTCCGTATAAATATCTTGTAATCTTACCCTTAGGGCTAACCGCTATAATACTTGCAGGATGCAAAAAATCTTTACCATTCCGTTTAAATTTAAAACCTACGGCATCAGTTATTTTTTGGATATTCAATGAATCTCCGGTGAGCCATATCCATTGAGATTCATCAATTTTTCGCTTTATGGATCCAACATAATTTTTTTTCTTCTTTTTACCAAGTGTAGGTGTATCATGATCGTTAAAACTAATGGTAATAACTTGATAATCTTTCCCAAGTTCCATTTCGGTGTGATCAATTACCTCAGCAACCCCATCTAGTAATGGTGAACATAAGCCCGGACATTCGTAATAAACAAAAGAAATGATAGTTGGCTTGTTAATTAAACTCCTTAAATTCACCTTCATGCTGTCCCTATCTAATAATACGACATCGCTGGGTAAAATACTATCGAGTTTTTCATAAATTCCAATCTCTTTTGGTGGATTGAATACATTTTGTCCGCTTGCATACAAACAAGTTAACAAACTGAAAATTAATAATATACTTTTTATTTTCATTTAAATATTGTATAATAAGAAATTCGGATTACTAATTCTTAAATTACATTTTGCTGCAAATATAAAAAAAAAGTTTATTTATCGCAATTTAGACTAAATAAAAATAAGGAAAAATAAAAATCGATTTTAATAATCCTGGTAAATCTTTAGTTATAATGCCCATTGCCTTAAATTAAAACAGCAATACAATTGAATATCAAAGCTTTTAACTTTTTCTTACCATAATATTATAATATTTTTTTTTGCAAATCAAAAAACGTTGAAAGGTGGAAATTAAATGAAAAAGATTCTGTACCTTTTGTACCCCAACAAATTACCGCATTCGCTGAGTGTTTTCAATACGATAAGAAAACCAGATATTATAAAACAATAATACTTCAAAGAAAAATAATAAAAACATAATTAAATTGAGAAGTATATCTGGATATAAATCATTTAATTTGACGTTTTATGTTTTTCATTACTTCTGCAACTGTTTGCTTTTTTTCAAGAATGTCCATTACTGGTATAACAATGTTCTTGTTTCTTTCACCAAAAAAACAACTATTGTCAACAGGGTTTATCATATGTAAACCATATTTTTTTAATATATAAAACTGATAATCTTCAAATTGATCGAAACCAAGAGTTGTTGAGGTAATATTTCCTTTAACCGCAGTCGGGCACTTTGTATATCGTGCCCACTTTTCAGATATTCCAGAACTTGCCCAAAATTTTAAAAGTTTTATGGCTTCCTCCTTATGAGGTGCATTTTCAGGAACTGCCCAACAAGCTTTGTATCCGCCAATATATGCAGGATTATTTACTGTAAAGGTAGGAAGCTCAGCAGGCACAATATTGCGCAGCTTAACTTTATCGATTCCATCCCAAATAGTGTACATCCAAGAACCTTGTGCGTAAATTAAACATTGTCCGTCCAAAAGATAATTGAAAGTTGACGCCCATACCACTTTTTCTCTATCTCTGGGCAGTGGATCATATTTTGCAATTTCCTCAAATACGTTAAGTACTTTTTCAAGGTATTCAAGTTTCTTTGGATTATATTCCGGATTTACAATTTCATTATAATCACCTACCAACGAATAAAACATAGTATTTACAAGCATTGGAGAAATAATCCAGGAACCTTCCTCAAACATTGGAATTATATTGGTACCATGCGATTTATTATATTCGTGAGCTGCCTTGATGTATGAAATAAAATCATCTGGTGTCATTCCAAATTGTTTAATTTGAATACCCATTTTCGCTGCTAAAACTTTATTATACCATATAGCATAATAAAACCCTTCATTATATGGACCAATAGTTATACCGCCATTTGCATCTTTATACTCCTTATTAAAAACAAAACTTTGGTGTTTTTCTTTAAAATCAGGAAATTCACTGAAATCGACCAAATATTTTTTTCCCCATTCAGGATCTTTCAAATATGCAGCTACTCTAGGATAATGGTCTTTTAACCGAATTATATCCCATTTTGGATGAGATGAAGTAATCTGTTCGGCAATAAATTTAACTTCTTCATTATCTGAAGATTGACCATTTGCGCTGGAAAAAAAATAAACATTTTCAGGAAATTGTAAATTTACTTTAACATCCTGATTAATAAACTCATACTCATTTGCAACTTCACGAACAAGCTGTTCTCGCTTGCCTTCTCCTTTCCAATGCCCAATCCAGTTTATTTGAGATTTTTCTTTTACCTCAATGGTTTTACCATTTTCTGAAACCTTTTCCCTTTTACACGAAATAAATATGGTGAGAATCAACACTCCTGAAATAAGTGCAAATCTTAAAACTGTCTCTTTTAAAAAGTAAAAAACCTTATACATTTTGCATTTCTCCATTTTTATATCGCATAATGATTATGTGTTAAAATTTTATTGAAGCACGTAAAATTTATTCATTAAATATAAATATTACGGAGCTAAACAAATCAAATATATCCAAGGCTCGATAGACGAATACAAAACAGAAACTGCGATTTTTTAAGAAGTAATTATTAAAGGATCTATTTTTTAAGTTGATTCGTTAACCATTGAATTTTAAGCTTCCTCTTTTATTTTCTCTTCTGTTTAAAATTCAATATTTTAATATGAAAAACTGCTTTTTTAGTTGATTGCACTTTGATTATTTTAAGTTTAAAGATAGCTATAATAATGAAAAATCCTTCACACTATCAAGATCGATATTGTAAATTGCACCTTTCATCAATATAATAAATGTACAAATTGTGCTTAGTAATTATAGTGTGGACTAACAGAAAGGCCTGTCATTTTATTTTATTCTGAATATAGTTATTGTAGGATTTTAGGAATAGCAAACCTGTTCAGTCTTAGGGAACAAAGGTTGATCTTTATTTAAGCTCCATTCAAATGGATTTTAAAATTAAAAGAAAGATAAAGCAATTAAAGAAAGTAGCAGAGATATTTTCAAAACTTAAAATAGTAATCTCGTTAATCATGCTTCAATTAATAAACTTGTTTTCTTTTGGTACGAAAATATTGTAACGCAAAAGAAAACAAATAGAAAAAGCTGAAAGGGAAATTAATGCCTATTACTTATTAATAACTTTCAAGGAATCAACCTTTTGGGTATTTAAATTATTATTATAGTACCCAATCTTTTCTCCTTGAGGTGGTTTTGGGTTTTTGGGGCTTGATTTCTGAATTCTTTGTAACACGAAACTAAGCACTTGAACGATTTGATTTTCGGTCAATTGCCCTTTAAACGGGGTCATTCCCTTTGCTGGAACTCCATTTTTTACAACCTGAAAAAGAAGTACGGGTTGATTTCCATGAATCCAATATTCATCTGATAAATTGGGGCCTATTGCATTTCCTCCACCTTCTGGACCATGACAGGTTGTACAGGTTTTAGTTGCGAAAATTTCAGCCCCGGCTCTTATGTTGATTTCATCAGTATATAAGGTAATTTGAGACTCATCAAATCCCTGAGAACCATTTTTTTTAATATTAATTTCAGCAATAGAAATTTCCTTGTTGTACTCTGCTTTTTGAAGATCGCCTATTCCAAGCCAAAAATAATACGCTCCGTAGAAAACTGAAAAGATAACTGAAAGATAAAACAGGCTCATTAACCAAAATGGAGCGGGATTATCGAGTTCCTGAATATTATCATATTCATGGTCCTTAATTAGATTGTGATCGAATTTTTCATTAAATTCAATTTTTTCATCATGCTTATCCATGGTTCTCTGTATTTATTATTTCAATTATCCTTGCTGTTAGAATTATTCATGTTCAACTCATTATGAGTAGTATTGTTATCAAATGGAAGATTCCCCCATTGCTTTGCATCGCTGCTACTAGTTCGGACTATGCGATATACTATCCATAAAAACAAAATAAAAAAAACTACCAATAAGCCGGATGCCAATATATCCAAACCTGCAATTTGCTCTAAAGAATTGGTAATGATTCTCATAATTTCCAAATTTACAATTTAATTAATATTATTGATTTGCCTGACTAACAGAAATATCCCGTCCTAATTTATGTAAATAAGCCATAATAGCAATCATTTCTTTATCCGCAGCTAAATCGATTTCAGCCGCTTTTAATTCACTTGAAAGACCTTCAGCCTGTGCTTTTAAATCAGCTTCAGCTTTGTCTGCAAAACCTTTGGGATAAGGTACTCCAAGCATTTGCATAACTTCAATTTTCCGTTTTAGATGTGAAATATCTAAATTTTGTGTTGCCAACCATGGATATTTGGGCATGATTGAACCCGGGCTCATTTCTCTAGGATCGATAAAGTGCTTGTAAAGCCATGCCAGATTTCGATACATTTTCCCATCTTTTGCTCCCGCTCTGGCCAAATCAGGTCCTGTGCGCTTAGAACCCCATTGGAATGGATGATCATAAACAAATTCACCTTCTTTTGAATATTCACCATATCGCTCAGTCTCCGAACGGAATGGTCTAACCATTTGTGAATGACAAGTATAGCAGCCTTCTCTAATATATAAATCTCTACCTTCTAGTTCAAGCGGAGTATAAGGTAACACACTTTGTATTGTAGGAATATTAGATTTTACAACAATAAGCGGAATTATTTCAACTGCTCCACCAACGGCAACTGCAATAAGTGAAAAAACAGCGAAACGGACAGGTTTTCTCTCCAGCCAACGATGAGTTGATTCACCATCTCTTCTACTTGCTTGCAATTTCTCAAGAGCTGGTGCTTGTGCTTCTTCATTATTAATAATTGAACCACCTCTAACAGTTTTAATAAGGTTAAAAACCATTAAAATAGCTCCTGTAAAGTAAAAGAGTCCTCCAACAACTCTAGTCATATACATTGGTAATATTTGGGTAACCGTTTCAAGGAAATTGGGATATGCAAGAATTCCATCAGACGTAAATTCTTTCCACATAAGGGTTTGCGTAAAACCTGCCCAATATAATGGAACAGAATACATAAGCATTCCCAAAGTAGCTATCCAAAAATGAGCATTGGCCAATTTCTCAGAAAAAAGTTTAGTATTGAAAATCTTGGGTAATAACCAATATAACATACCAAATGTTAAAAATCCATTCCAGCCCATTCCTCCAATATGAACATGTGCAATAGTCCAATCAGTAAAATGGCTAAGTGCATTTACGTTTTTAAGCGAAAGCATTGGGCCTTCAAAAGTAGCCATGCCATATGCAGTAACAGCCACAACCATAAATTTGAGTACTGCACTATCACGGACTTTATCCCAGGCACCACGTAATGTTAACAAGCCGTTTATCATTCCACCCCATGATGGTGCAATAAGCATGATTGAAAATGTTGTACCAAGCGCTTGGGCCCAATCTGGTAAAGCTTGATATAGTAAGTGATGAGGACCAGCCCACATGTAGATAAAAACCAGCGCCCAAAAATGCAAAATGGATAATTTATAAGAATATACGGGACGATTAGCAATTTTTGGTAAAAAATAATACATCAAACCAAGGAAGGGTGTTGTAAGAAAAAATGCAACTGCATTGTGCCCATACCACCATTGAACCAACGCATCCTGCACTCCAGCATAAACTGGATAGCTTTTCAAAATACTGACGGGAATTTCAATCGAATTTCCAATATGAAGAATTGCAACTGCTAAAAAACTAGCCAGATAGAACCAAATAGCAACATAAATATGCTGTTCTCTGCGCTTAATCATTGTTCCAATCATATTGGCTCCAAATGCAACCCAAATAATTGCTATTAGAATATCTATTGGCCATTCAAGCTCCGCATACTCTTTGCCCATTGAATGTCCAGCCAAAAGTGTCACTGCAGCCAGCACAATAATTAATTGCCATCCCCAAAAGTGTATTTTACTTAACAGATCACTAAACATTCTAGCCTTAAGCAATCTCTGCATAGAATAATACACACCGGTAAAAATTGCATTGCCAACAAACGCAAAAATAATTGCGTTTGTATGCACAGGTCGAACCCTACCAAAAGTTGTATACTGAAAATCAAAATTAAAGAATGGAAATGCCAATTGCAGAGCAATAACCAATCCTACGAGCATGCCTACAATTCCCCATAACATGGTTGCAAAGGCAAATTGTTTAACAATTTTATTATCGTAATAGAATTTTTCTAGTTCCATACACCTTATATTTTATCACTTTTTAGAAGCTTGGTTTTCAGTATTTATTATTTTTTCGTCGTCAAATAACATTCTAATTGAAGGAGTGTAATCGTCTTCGTACTGACCAGATCTTACATTCCATATAAATGCGCCTAAAAAAATGATTGCTGCAATCAAACTCAAGCCTATCAACACAAAAATAACAACCATTAATCTTAATTTTAAGTTCGAAAGTAATGAATATTTATTACTATCACAATTCAATTTTTTGCTTATTTGTAATTTAAAAAGATTATAAATAAGACAATATTAAAATATTAAGATGTAATACTCGTAATTTCAATTTAAGGAGCTTTTTTTGAAGAAATTGGTTCTGGAATTGACAGAAGAATGTTAGGGAAATCGTAATCTATAAAAATCAGTATGTTAATGCTATGTTGTCTATTCAAGATTCTACATTTAACTTTCGACAGACTACAGAAGTAAACAAAGTTACAAATGCAACAACCGAAACTGAACTTAATGGCATCAATATAGCTGCAACAATTGGAGAAAGTTGTCCGGTAACAGCAAATGAAATACCTATTATATTATATATAAATGAAATAATAAAACTCAGCTTGACTATTTTCAAACTCGATTTGGACAATTTAATAAATTCAGTAAGAGATTTAATATTAGACGATTCAAGAATAGCATCACAAGCCGGAGAGAAATGATACACATCGTCAGCAATGGAAATACTAACATCTGCAGTCTTTAATGCCCCTGAATCATTTAAGCCATCTCCAATCATTAAAACATTTTTTCCTTGATTTTTCAAGTTTTGGATGTAAGCCTTTTTTTCTGCAGGAGACTGGTTAAAATGCAAATTCTTATCTGTATTAAACAGGTAGGTGAGTTTCTGTTTCTCAGCATCATTATCACCCGAAACCAGATGAAGATCAAAGTTTATACGCAGGTTTTCAATAAGTAAATCAACCCCTTCTCTATATTTATTTCTAATTTTAAAATTTCCTTTTATTTCACCATTAAAAGATAAGTGAACGTTAGAACTATTGTCGTTCCGATAAGTGGTAGTTCCAGAAACAAATTCGATGGAACCAAGCTTTAATAGAACATTGTCAAATTCACCAATTAAGCCTCTCGAAGGTATTTCTCGATAATTTAAAACAGAAATTATTGAGATATCCTTATAATAATTAGAAATTGCATTACTAAATGGATGGCTGGAATTCCGGGTCAAAGATTTAATCATTGAAATTTCTTTGTCCGACAAATAATCGCCTACATAATCAATACTAAGCATATCTGCTTGTGTAATGGTTCCTGTCTTGTCAAAAACAATAGTATCTATTTTAGTCAATTTTTCAACAACATCAGAGTTTTTGAGATAAAACCCCTTTTTGCCAAAAAAACTCATAGTGTTTCCATAAGCAAAGGGGATTGATAGTGCCATAGCACAAGGACAAGCAACAATGAGAACCGAAGTAAGCGCTTTAATTACCAGCTCAGGGTTAAAAACACTCCAATAAATGGCTGCCAACAAGCTTATTCCAATAACAATAACCGTAAAACGCTTACTTACCCTGTCGATTAATTTGTTTAAATTGTCAGGTTCGTCAGCTTTTTCAGTCTGGTTCCACAGTTTTGTCAATTGACTTTGCTCAACCCTGTTTTTTACTAATAATTCAATTGAACTTCCAATTTGCCTGCCACCTGCATAAATCATATCATCCAGATGCTTTTTTACAGGTTTCGATTCACCCGTAACAAAACTGTAATCTATATTTGCATCACCTTTTAACAGAATGGAATCCGCAGGAATAAGTTCCTGATTATGCACCAGAATTATATCATTTTCATTGATTTTTTCAAGAGGTACACTCAATTCTACATCACCATCAAGCTTTGTTACTGCAACCGGAAAATATGATTTATAATCTCTTTCGAAGGACAATGCCTGATAGGTTTTATTTTGATACCACTTTCCTATTAGAATAAAAAAAACAAATCCACACAAGGAATCCATATAACCTGCTCCTGACTTGGAAATAATCTCATATGCACTTTGAAAAAAAATAGCGAGCATTCCCATTGCAATTGGAAAATCAATATTTATAATTCTATGTTTTAGGCTTTTAAATGCAGACAACAAATAATCCTGAGCACTATAAGTTATCACAGGAATTGCAAAAATCAAGTTTAATACACCAAAAAGAATCTTGTACTTTTCGTCGATTCCCAATGTACCTTGGATATACTCCGGAAAACTAAACAGCATGGTATTTCCAAATGCAAAACCGGCAAAACCAATTTTAAAAAGCAATTTTTTGTTTTGCTGATTTGATTTTCTTTTATCTGTATCTTCAAGTGTAATGTTAGGAATATAGTGTATAGATGCTAACAATTCAACAACTTGCCTAAGTGAAACTTCATTTTCGGAAAATGAAATATTTACTTGTTTTTTTATAAAATTAACCCTCGACTGCCTGATACCTTTATTTAATCTATTTAGATTTTCAAGCAACCAAATACAAGAACTACAATGAATTGAAGGTATGAATAAAGTAATTCTCCGATAATCCCCTTCGTTAAATTCATATAATCTACTAATGATTTCAGCATTATCGAGATATGCATATTTCTTTCCGAAGTCCTGAGTGTCAATTTTTATCCCGGGAGTCTGGTCAATTTTGTAATAAGTATAAAGTTCATTTTCATTCAATAATTGAAAAACAGTTTTACATCCAACACAACAGAATGATTTTTCATTCCAAATTATTGGATTATTAGCACAATCTTCGCCACAATGAACACAAGGATTCGACATTTATTTTTTTTACAAATTTAATAATTCTGATAAAAATGGCTAATTTGGTTTTTTTATATCGCTAAAACAGTGTGTTCAAAATAATTATTAATTCACCTTTATGGGAAATGAAAAACTAATTATTAGTATTGTTGCAATAGTTATACTGGGACATTTATTGATTGGATTTATTTGGATCTTTTACAAAATCTACAAGAAAAGATAAGTAACTGATTATGTTCTACATAAAAATTATTACTAAATTATGTTGTACAGTTTGTAACAATACTTCTAATCTATTATTTTTTTTCTGATAAAGCTCTTGTCCTTCCATCCCAATAGAAGAAATAATTGTTTTAAAGAATTGGCATAAGTTACTAATCCTAAACAATAAAAAGATTATTAAATCATACACAATTTCTATTGGACATAAACCAAAAAGTGCTGTGCATTTCAAAGGCGATGATAAAACGTCAGATAGGCTTGGGTATATTTGGAAATTCTACAGAAGGAAAGATTAGACTCATGCCCGCATAGCGCTAGCCAATAAAGAAATTGAAGAAATATTCTATTAGAGTGAAGTTGGAACATCCATCAAAATTTGATCTTAACGAATTGGAACAATCGCTAAAGGATCATTCCATAAACAATCTGTCAAGATTTTGCTCTGTCCTCTTTTTCAATCTTTTACTTAACATATTATCAAAAAATGAAAAAGTGATGTATAAGATAAAAATAAGCGGGATAGCTAAAACCTGAATTGAAATAAAAAATAGAAAAGAACAAATAAGAAAATAAAATTTCAATCTATTATCTTCAAAACTCAGGGTTTTAAATTTCATGGAGAACATAGGGATTTCAAGGACCAGCAAAGAAGATAAAAGTATTACAAGAGGAACAAGGAAAAATGGCTTTACTATAAACGCTTCAAAAAGCACCAATCCTAAAAAGAAATATATATTCCTTGAAATATCCGGAAATAGAACAAGGCGATCAATTGGATTAAATTCGGCAATTAATGGAATTGAAGCAATTAACATTGCACAAGCAGGAGTTGCCAATCCAAGAAATGATTCTGTTTGCCTTGTATCTACATTGAATTTTGCAAGTCTGATGGCTGAAAATATTGCAATTAATAAAGCTGAAAACAAAATCAAGATATCTGAAAAAGGCAACGAAAATGAAAATTGTTTAATTTGCAAACTGTATTTTAACAATTGATAAACTATCATAGAAGGAGCTAAACCAAAACTAATCATATCAGCAAGAGAGTCCAACTCTTTTCCAACTGGTGAAATTGCTTTAAGGGTTCTCGCCGCAAAACCATCGAAAAAATCGAAAACAGCAGCAATATAAATAAAATAAGAGGCAAGTGCCAGGTTATTTCTGCCTTCAAATGTCAACACAATTGCTATTGCACCCGAAAGCAAATTCATTAAGGTGAAAAAATTGGGTATATTCTTGTAAATAAAATTATCTCTTGACATCGGGCCTATTATTTAAATATGTAATACATTCTTGGCAAAAATACAATAATTATTTCCAAAATAATCAAAATTATTCATTTTATTGTGTAAATTGACTTATGTATTTTGTCAAACATTACTTAAAATAATCTTAGTAAACTTTCCTTTTTGAAAATAAATTCATAAAACTTTATACAAGTTTTAGGCCAAGAATATTTTATTTTATTTTTGATGTATCTTACACCCATAAATAATTTTGAAAGATAAAGCTTTTAACAAATATTATTGGAAATAATGTTTAAGTAACAGGCTATTTAAACTGATTAACCTGAATTAAAACGCGGCTAAAAATAGCTCATTTAATCAAAATAATTGCAAAACTAAAAGAATATCTTTTTATTTGAACATTTATCATATGGTTATTGGTATTTTTATCGTTTGAAATAATTAAAAGGTAACCAATTGAGTGACTAAATATTTAATTGAATAGAATTAATGAAAATATTCTTAAATAGAAAAAGGAAATCGTATTTTGATTTAAAAAAATGCTTATTAATTCTGGTTCTATGTATTCATTTAGGAAATTATACTACCAATGCACAATTAGTTACATACAGCAACGAATTTTTAAACATAGGGATTGATGCTGCAAGCCTGGCACAGGGAAATTCAGTAATTTCTTCAATAGATGGAGTATGTTCTGGATATTGGAATCCAGCAGGGCTCACCAGCCTTAAAACTTCAATGGAAGTTTCTGCTATGCATACAAATTATTTTTCGGGCTTAGCGCAATTTGATTTTATTGGAATGGCATACAAGATATCTGATAGCCTGGCACTAGGGTTTTCTCTGATCAGGTTTGGAGTTGATGACATTCCAAATACATTGAATCTTGTTGATGAAAATGGCAATGTTGATTATGACAGGATTACTTATTTTTCAGTTTCGGATTACGCTCTTTTTTTATCCATTGCAAAAAAAACTAAAATCCATAATCTGAACTGGGGTGCTAACATTAAATTAATTTATCGCCGGCAGGGTGAATTTGCAAATGCATTTGGGTTTGGATTTGATTTGGGAATAAAATACAACTATTACAAATGGAAGTTTGGAGCGGTACTCCGCGACGCCACTTCTACTTTTAATATGTGGATTTTTAATAAAAAGTTATTTGAGGAAGTATTTGCTGCAACAAATAATCAAATGCCAACAAACACACTTGAACTTACTCTTCCCAAACTACTGATTGGTGTTGCTCGGGAGTTTAAATTTAATTCTAAAATAACAATGCTAACTGAAATTGACTTAGACTCTCATTTTGATGGGGAACATCATTCTTTAATAAAAGCAAAGCCACTTAGTATTGATCCGCATATTGGACTGCAATTAAGTTATTTACGAAATATATTTATTCGTGCTGGTGTTGATAGGTTTCAACTCATTGAAGATTTTGACAAGCAAAACAAACTCACTTTTCAGCCTTCTGTGGGTATTGGTTTTTCTTTTTATAACTTTTCGCTTGATTATGCTCTAACTGATATTGGAGATCAGGCTATTGCACCAATATCGCATATATTTTCACTTAAATATGCATTTGGCAAACAAATAAACTAAGTTTTATTAAAACTCTGCCAATACAGTTTGTTTTCCAACTACTTTATCCTTTAGATTCAACTTTATTTTTGTTCCCAATGGAAGAAAAACATCAACTCTTGAACCAAATTTAATATAACCCAGTTCATTATTTTTTTCAGCCATTGAGTCAACTTTTGAATAGGTTACAATTCTCCTTGCAACAGCACCTGCAATTTGTCTGACTAAAATCTGAGTTCCTTGTGCCGATTCCAAAACAACAGTAGATCTTTCGTTAAGTGTAGATGATTTTGGATGCCAGGCAACCAAAAATTTACCAGGATGATATTTAACATATTTAACTTTCCCTGCTATCGGATACCAGTTTGCATGAACATTAAAAGGTGACATAAAAATGGATACCTGAATTCTTTTGTCTTTGAAATATTCTTCCTCCAAAGTTTCTTCAATAACTACAACTTCTCCATCTGCGGGACAAATAATTTGATTTTGACTAGTATTGGAAACTCGTTGAGGTAATCTGAAAAACTGAAGAAAAAACAGAAAAACGATTCCTGATGCAACAATAGATAGAATACCAAAAAAGGAAAAACAGGGAACAAAATAAAACACAGCTAAATTTAGGAGTATGAGGACAATTAAAACTAAGATTAATGTAGGATATCCCTCGCGATGAATTTTCATAATTACAAAAAAAGTTAAAGTTTTTAAACAAATATCTTCAAATAAACAAAAACAATTGGGGCAGATAAAAGCAGGCTGTCAAATCTGTCCAATATTCCACCATGCCCTGGTAAAATATTCCCAGAATCTTTAATGTCAGCAGCGCGTTTTAATAAAGATTCAAAAAGATCGCCCACTGTTCCAAAAGTAAAAGTTATGACAGAAATTGCCAACCAATGCACCAATCCTATCTGCACAACCAAAAGAGAAGCAACATAAGCAGCAATCATAGAAAAGATAGCACCACCAACAAATCCTTCCCACGACTTTTTAGGAGAAATTCGCTCAAACAAACGATGCTTCCCAATTGATGAGCCAACAATATAGGCCCCTGAATCATTTACCCAAATCAAAACAAAATAGGTGATTAATATAATTGGATTGTATTCGATTCCAATTTGGGGATTGTATACAAAATAGCTTAATAACCCAAAAGGAACAGCGATATAAATAGCTCCAAAAATCGTAAAAGCAATATTTGCAAATGGATCTTTGTTATTTCTGAATAACTCAATAACAAAAATAAAAACAATAAGTGGAACATAAATCATTAGTATTTCATTTCCGATTACTTTAGCTGCCACTAAAAATATACTTGCAAAAATGCTCAGGCCTAATACTATACCTGAAAACACCTGAGGTTTTAATTGATTTTTGATAGCAATTTTATAAAATTCAATTAATCCCAACAACACAACTGTGATAAACAAAACAAAAAAGGAGGCAGGGTGCCAAAGAATTCCTCCTATTAGTATGACTACAAAAACAGCGGATGTTGCTACCCTTTTTAGGAAATTATTTTTCAAATTAAAAATCTTTTAAGATGGTTTCTGCTATACTTTTATTGTCAACTTCTACATAGAGCTCTAATTCTCCAATCAGGAATAAGCTATCTCTTTCATTAACAAATACTGAAGGAATATCATTTTTAGCAAGAATCCGTTTAGCTGCTTGAGCATCCTCGATACTTACATAATTCTTCAGTATTACCCACTCCTTCAAGGTGTTTACTATGTCTATGGCACTTTCTTCTTTGTGCGCTTCAACAAATAATTCAACTTTCCCTGTATTGTCTTTCTTAATAATTGACTTAATATTATTTTCATTCAAAATATCCTCATCCATTTCAGCAAATCTAACATCACTATAGGTTCTGATTGAAATCCATCCATTAAGTTTAGAAAGTAAACTGTTTGCAATATCTACATCTTTTTCCTTTACAAATATCTCAATTTTCTCAAGGTGCAAATTTGAATCTTTTCGTTTTATAATGAAATTCTCAATATCGTTTTCATCCAATATGTCAGTCCTGTACTTGGTTTGGCTTACACTTTCGCAACTTAAAACCTTTTTCCAACCCTGAAGGTTTTCTTCTTTAAGAAATGGAATAATCCTCTCAAGTTCTTCATTACTAACATAAAGCTCAAAATTATCGAGAATATATTTTGAGTCTTCCTTCTTTTTTAAAATAGCGTGAATACCTTTTTGATTTAAAATCTCCCGGTATTTTCTCATTTGCTTTTCACCTACAAAGGAATTAATTTTTGTCAGTCCATTAAATTCTTCGATTAATTCTTTTGCTTTTGCCACATCAAATTCATTGACATAAAGCTCAATTTCTCCCAATAGAAACAAACTATCCTTTTCATTAATTATTACACTTGGTATTCCATTATTCTCAAGTATATCTTTGCGCAATTCTGCTTGATGAATCCGATCAAACGATTGAATTTTTACCCAGTCCTTCATAGTTATTGTTTTTATTTACAATCTGATTTTTTACTACTTTAAATATACTAAATTTTAAGTAATGTAGAATACAAATATCGTCATATTTTATACTAGCCTCAATTTATATCTACTACTTTTCAAAAACTAAAGAACTTTATAATAATATTAACATATTTATTTTGCGAAATTTTAAACTCAACTGAATTTTGTACATGTATATATTTAAATAGCAATACATTCGTTCAAATATACATTTCAAAAACACAATAAAGAAAAGCAATAAGTTTAAAACTTTTAATTTTTAAGTACAAAAACGATAAGCTGTTTTGGTCCATGCGCCCCTAAAATTAAGGTTTTTTCAATATCTGCTGTTCTCGAAGGGCCAGTTATATTTGTAATTTGAGATGGCAAATTATCGCCATATCTGGCATTTATTCCATCCAGGGCTTCTTCAATTTCTAAAACCAGCTGATTCTCTTGTGCAATTACAATATGGATTTCGGGAAAAGAGAATATCCTTCTGGCACCGGCAAGTACCGAGCTTACCATTACACTACCAAATCGGGCAACCAGAAATTCGCATCCACTTATTCCTGTCTTAATTTCATCTTCGTTTTTAAATTCTTCTGAAAAAGGTATTCCAGTTTCTTTGATAATTTCTAAATATTTTGGATCTGGCGAATAGCAAACAGCCAAATTTCGCTCGGAATGAATTTTTATTAGTTTTTCAACTAATTCTGCTTTATTTTGACAGAATGAAAATTCTCCATTGATTTTTATTAATTCTTCTTCAAAAATATCAACCAAAGGCCTGTCAGGAGTTACATAAATATTCATGTTCCCTAATCTTTCACCATCAATTCTCTTAAATTCGGCTTTTTTTAATCCATTACGAATGTTCTGCAATATTTCCTCTCTTGCGCTTGAATTATCCATAAGTATATGTATTGTTTTCCTATTGAATTTCTTTTTACTGATACTAAAATGAACAAATTTCATTTTAATCAGCTAAAAGTTCAGTCGGTAAAAATAACTAAAAAAACAAGAAATGGATAAATCGACTTATATTAAATAAGGAAGATTATTTTGAGCGGAGAAAACAAATTAATTTCAAAAAAAACATTTGTTTGAGATCCATCCTACGATTTTAAAAGTCAAATACTGAATCAAGGATTATTCAACAATCTAATATCCTTACACTTACTAACAATATTTCCATCATTAAAAATAATTTCATGCACCAAATGTGTGAATATTGTAAGTTATTCCAAAAGTTATGTAACACTTACCAGACAGAAGGGCTGTACTTTTGCTTTGTAATTATTAATAGACATACTAAAACTTTAACAATGAAAAAAATAATCTTAGCAATCGCAGTATCTTTCATACTGATAGTTGTATTTCTAATAAGCCGCAATACTACAGCTGAAAAGATAGAAAAAGCAGAAAATGAAATAGTGGAAGCCAACAATGATTTGGATCAAGCAAATCAGGAATATATTGCAGATATGGAAAAATACAAGCAAGAAGCCGCAGCAAAAATTGCAGCGAACGACAAAAGCATTTCTGATTTTAATGCACGTAAAGAATATAAGAAAGACAAGGCCACTGCGGAATATGCAAATAAAATTGCTGAACTCGAACAAAAAAACAGTGACATGGGAAAGCAAATGGACGATTACAAAGCCCAAGGAAAAGATAAATGGGAAAAATTCAAGGAACAATTTAACATTGAACTGGATAAAATGGGAAAAGCCCTTAAAGACATAGCCAAATAATAGGCCTTAAAAAATTTAAAAAAATCGGAAATACCAATCAATTTATTATAAACTTAATAATATAAAAAATGAAAAAATTAATTTTAATTATTTTGGCTGCCGGCTTTATAGCTGGTAATATTAGCGCCCAAAGTAGCAGAACACAGATAAAAATTGGTTTAAAAGCAGGTATAAATTACTCAAATGTATACGACGAAGTGGGCGAACAATTTGAGGCAGATGGCAAATTTGGTTTTGTGGCAGGCGGATTTTTATCAATCCCTTTAGGTAAATTTCTAGGTGTTCAACCTGAAATACTGTTTTCTCAAAAAGGGTACCAAGGAACCAGCTATATTTCTGGAATAGGTTATAAATATAATCGAACCACAAATTTTATTGATATTCCGTTACTTATAGCGCTAAAACCATCCAGTAAACTGACACTGTTGGCCGGCCCTCAATATTCATACTTAATAAAACAAAAGGATAAATTTGACAATACCACACAGGAGCAAAATTTTACAAACAACAATCTACGTAAAAATATTTTATGTTTCATTGGCGGTTTTGATATCAACATGACCAACATAACGATAGGTGCCAGAGCCGGATGGGATTTACAAAACAACAATGGTGATGGAACAACTTCGATTCCCCGATATAAAAACGTATGGTATCAGGCTACAATTGGAATCAGGTTGTAATAAATTGATTAATTGTCCTGATTGTGCCGATCAAATTACATTCAGGCCAATTTAATTCAATTCGAAAAATAAATGTATTGGATGAATCAATCATATATAAACAATTTAGATTGCACAATCGATTATTCTGTAAGGATTTAGCACTTCAAAATTACAGATTCAAGTAACAAAAAAAATAATGGAAAATCTATTTTATGTAATCGCTACAATTTTATTTTTTGCCTGGGCAATCGGTCTTTTCGGCAATGGTGCCAGAAGCATTGTAATTGTTTTGCTTGTGATTGGATTTTTTGCATTACTTCTAAGGCTTTTTCAAAGTAAAATATTTAAATCAAATCAATAAAAATATACAAAATGAAAAAATTAACTCTTTTATTTATGGTTATTGGCATGTTGATGGTTTTTAACCCAATACAATCAATGGCTAAAGAAATAGAAACACCCAATTCTTTGGTTGATCCAAAGGCAGCTGAAACAGTAAAAGCCAATTTGTTGATACTTCGTTTAAACGAAATAAAAACCATGGATAAATCAAATATGAAATCTTCGGAAAAGAAAGTTTTGAGAAAAGAAGTGCGCTCAATCAACCATGAACTCCATTCCATGGGCCAAGGAGTATATATTTCAGTTGGTGCTGTTATCATTATTGCATTGTTGTTAATCCTTTTATTCTAATCATTTAAAAAATACTAACAATGGGAAATTTACTTTATATAATCGCAGTTATCCTTGTGGTTTTATGGGCAATTGGATTTATCGGATATAGCGCCGGTGGACTTATTCATATCCTACTTGTAATTGCAATAATTGCAGTAATACTTAGGTTAATTGATGGGAAAAGAATATTTTAACACTTTTAAAAAACTAATAACATTAAACCTCCATATAGGAAAAGCTTCTTCACACAAGTAGCTTCCTATATGGATTTTACGCTAAACAAATCACAAAATAATTCAAAGCCTGGTTTTGAAGATCTTTCGGTCTAAAAGGGCAGAATTCTATCATTGGCATAATCCTCTTTTACATATTGAAACAATATTTCTTTTGACATTTATCACAAATGTGTGAATAATGTAACTCTTAACTTTAATTGTGTAACGCTTTTACATCAAATTGGCGTACCTTTCCAAATGTTGAGATGAATATTTGCAAAATCTTCATATAGTGTATTTATTTCATAATTAACCACTTGCCTTATTTTAGCAATTTAATTAAATGATATTCTTGACTTAATAAAGAACAAAATCAAAAGAAACCGCTATCCACAAATCAATTTTCCTGAACAAAAGGCATTGATTTAATGAGAGTAAGCAACTTTTTATTGGAATAATATAAAACAAAAACAGCGTGAAAATATATATCAAGTACATGGTAAGCGAACGCTGCAAAATGGTAGTTAAGGAAGAGCTAAGAAATCTAGGATTGCACTTTATTGTGGTAGATTTAGGCGTGGTAGAAATAATGGAAGACCTTACTGAAGAACAAAATAAACTAATAAAAATTGCTTTGCATAAATCGGGATTGGAATTGATGGACGATAAAAAAGCAATTCTCATTGAAAAAATCAAGAATGTAATTATTGAAATGGTTCACAGATCAGATGAATTGCCCAAAACAAATTTCTCAGACTTTTTAAGCGAAAAATTAAAGTACGATTATACTTATATGGCCAATTTATTTTCAGAAGTTCAAGGAACAACAATCGAACATTTCATCATATCCCACAAGATTGAACGGATAAAAGAATTGATTATTTATGACGAATTAAATATTACAGAAATTGCATGGAAGATGAATTATAGCAGTGTAGCCCATTTATCCAATCAGTTTAAAAAAGTTACCGGGCTCTCCCCTACTCATTTCAAACAATTAAAAGACAAAAGGCGCAGTCCGATTGAAGAAGTTGGAGATACTGACCATAATAATTAAAATATACTTTGCGGAGGCAACATAAAAAATATAAAATGTACACAGAATCCCATTACGCAAGAAGCCTGATTGAAGCCAGCTTGGATCCGCTGATTACAATAAATACCGAAGGCAAAATTACCGATATGAACGAAGCATTGGCCCACATTACAGGTATGACACGCGAAAAACTAACCGGTACAGACTTTTTCGATTATTTTACGGAACCACAAAAGGCACGAGAAGTTTATCAGGAAGTTTTTGCTAAAGGCTCTGTTGCCGATTCGCCACTCACGCTTCACCATAAAAACGGAAAGCTTACCGATGTATTATTTAATGGATCGGTATATAAAGATGACAAAGGAAATATACTGGGTGTAGTAATCGTTGCAAGGGATGTAACTGCCCAAAAATTACTTTCAAAATACTCTTTGAGCCTAATAGAGGCCAGCCTAGATCCATTGATCACAATAAGTACAAAGGGTAAAATAACGGATATGAATCAGGCTTTCGTGAACATTGCCGGATTAACCCGTCAAAAGCTCACTGGGACTGATTTCTTTAACTATTTTACAGAACCCCAAAAAGCACGCGAAGTTTACCAGGAAGTGTTTGCTAAAGGATCAATTGCTGATTTGCCACTTACTCTTCGCCATAAAAAGGGTAAGCTCACAGATGTATTATTCAACGGTTCGGTTTATAGGGATGACAGAGGAAATGTACTTGGGGCAGTGGTAGTGGCAAGAGACATTGCTGAACAAAAATGGGCAATGGAATTAAGTTTGGCCAACAAAGAACTCGCTTTTCAAAACGACGAAAAAGAAAAACGAGCCGTTGAACTTCGAATAGCAAACAAGGAACTAGCTTTTCAAAACCACGAAAAAGAAAAACGCGAAGTTGAATTGCGAATAGCAAATAAAGAACTTCAATTTCAGAACGAAGAAAAAGAAAAACGGGCAGCCGAGTTAGCAATTGCTGGCTTAGAACTTGATTTCCAAAATGAAGAAAAAGAAAAGCGTGCAGCAGAATTACTAATTACGGATAAAGAACTTGTATTTCAAACAAGAGAGAAAGAAAAAAGTGAAATTGCCAATATTGAACTTGAAGCAATTGGTAAGTCTTTAAAATTAGCTTCGCAATATTCGCTCAGTCTTATCGAAGCCAGTCTCGATCCATTGATTACAATCAATACTAAAGGCAAAATTACCGATATGAATCAGGCTTTGGCCAACATAACTGGAATGACGCGCGAAAAACTAACAGGCACAGACTTCTTCAACTATTTTACAGAGCCTCAAAAGGCTCGTGAAGTATATCAGGAAGTTTTTGCCAATGGTTCAGTTGCAGACTCACCGCTTACCCTTAAACATAAAGATGGAAAATTGACTGATGTTCTTTTCAATGGTTCTGTTTATAAAGATGACCTTGGAAACGTGTTGGGTGTTGTAATTGTTGCAAGGGACGTAACAGAACAAAAAAGAATTGCAACTGAATTATTAGAAGCCAAAGAGCTTGCCGAATTGGCTGCAGGAATAGCAGAAGAAGCCAAAAGCAAAGCCGAAAGCGCAACATTGATTGCAGAAAATGCAGTGAAAGCAAAACAGCAATTTCTGTCAAATATGAGTCATGAAATTCGTACTCCAATGAATGCAATTATTGGATTTACGAAGGTAGTTTTGAAAACAGAATTGACGGCAAAACAAAAAGAGTATTTGCAAGCCATAAAAATGAGTGGAGATTCATTGATAGTCTTGATTAATGATATACTAGATTTGGCAAAAGTAGATGCAGGGAAAATGACATTTGAACAAACACCTTTTAAAATGGCATTTTCCATATCTGCCATGCTTCATTTATTCGAGACAAAAATCCAGGAAAAAAATTTAGCCTTGGAAATTGAATATGACAACAAAATACCCGATGTTCTTGTTGGTGATCCAGTACGTTTGCATCAAATCATTTTAAATCTTGTAAGCAACGCTGTAAAATTTACACCAAAAGGCAAAATCACTGTAAGTGTTAGACTTTTAAGCGAAGATAAAGAGAAAGCCACCATTGAATTTTCAGTTACAGATACTGGAATTGGAATACCTGAAAACAAAATCGATAATATTTTTGAAAATTTCCAGCAGGCATCGAGCGGAACTTCAAGGCTGTATGGTGGCACAGGATTGGGCCTTGCAATTGTTAAGCAATTGGTGGAACCACAAGGCGGAAGCATCCGTGTTATAAGCAAAATTGATGAAGGATCCACTTTTAGTTTTACCTTGAGCTTTTTAAAAACAGATGACAAAGCCGAATTGGAAACAGGGCTCGAAGAATTGGATATTGAAATCAAAAACATTAAAGTTTTGGTAGTTGAAGATATTGCACTCAACCAATTACTGATGAAAACATTGCTTGATGATTTTGGGTTTGAACGTGATATTGCCGACAACGGAAAAATAGCCATTGAGAAACTACAATTTAAAACATACGATGTTATTTTAATGGATTTACAAATGCCAATAATGAATGGGTTTGAAGCCACAGAATACATTCGTAAACAAATGAATTCCAAAATCCCGATTATCGCATTAACTGCCGATGTAACCACAGTGGATTTGGCAAAATGTAAAGCAGTTGGAATGAACGATTACATTGCCAAACCAGTAGACGAAAGATTGTTATACAGTAAAATAGTTAATTTAGTCAAGAAACCTTTACTTGTAAAATATAGTAGGTCGGAAGAAAATGTATTGATTGAAAGTAAAAAGTCGAGATGCATCGACCTGGAATATTTAATCCATCGAACAAAATCAAACCCCATGCTAATGATGGAAATGATATCACTCTATCTGGAACAAACACCACCATTAATCAGGGCAATGAAACTTGGCTTACAAGAAAAGGATTGGAATTTGTTGCATGCGGCAGTTCATAAAATGATACCTTCATTTTCTATAATGGGTATTAGTCCTGATTTTGAAAACATGGCTAAAAAAGTCCAAGAATATGCTGGAACACTGCAGCAGTCTGATGTAATACATGATATGGTTTTGCAAATTGGAAACGTTTGCACACAGGCATGTAATGAATTGGAAGAAGAGTTTATCAAAATCAAAAATGCCAGTTCATAAATTTTTGATAATAGAATAAACAAAAACGATAAACATTGCAACCCTTTAACAAAATTATTTTTCATACCGCAAAAACAGTAAAAAAGAACGATAAGATGTAAGCAATTATATCAGACTTAAAAAAATATGAACTAATGAAAAACGAAAATAAAATACTTCTCTTCCTGGTAGACGACGATGCCTTATTTTTAAAATCGCTGGAAATTGATTTTCTCGGACATGGTGATTTTATCATTGAAACATTTTCAACAGGCGAATTTTGCATGGCTAGCCTTTCCCACAACCCTGATGTAATCATCTTGGATTATCACCTTGATGGAATCAATAAAAATGCGATGAACGGAATTGAAACATTGGATAAAATAAAATCCTTCAATCCTGATATTCCAGTTGTGATGCTATCTTCTCAGGACAAAATTGATGTTGCAATAAGTTGTATGCATCACCGTGCATTTGATTATGTGGTAAAAAGCGAAACAGCTTTTATCCGTTTGCAAAAAATTATTACTTCTATTTTTCGCTACAAAAAAATGGAAAAAGAGCTGAGTTGGTATATGGACAGAATGTAAGCCTTAATATAGCAATGCCTTAGAAAATCTCCATCTTTGCGATTCCATATTTGAGTATGTTGACATTTGCAGTATAAAAGTGGCTGCCTCAAAAATAATTTTGGGACAGCCTTTTTTATGGATTGATGTGCCATATATCCATGTGTGAATCATGTAATTTATGTAAAATATTATGTAACAAAATCAAAACTCTCGCATGTACCTTTGCCCTATCATTTATTTAATAAAATATATCATGAAAAAGCTCATTCTTATTTTTGCAATTTGCACCAGCGGATTGTTTAGCCTAACAGCGAATGCACAAATCTCATTAATGATTAACATTAGCAGCCAGCCAGTTTGGGGGCCAGTTGGTTATGACTATGTTGAATACTACTATTTACCAGAAATCGAAGTGTATTATTATGTTCCAAGCCACATGTACATTTATATGGAAGGCGGAAATTGGATTTCCAGGTCATATTTGCCACAACGCTATAGATATTATGATGTTTATCATTCAAGAAAAGTTGTTATCAACGAACAAAAACCATATATGCATCACAACAATTACAGGCAAAGATATTCCCATTCGCAAGATTATTCAAATCAACTGTCAATCCGCGATAGCCATGAAGAGAAATACTTCCAGAACAAAAACCATCCGGAACATGATAAATGGGAGAAATCAAATAAAGATAAAGTTCGAAATGTTGGAAATTATAATGGAAAAACAGAAAATCACAACAAGCAACAAAACGATGGACGGAATGACCAACAAAATAAAGGGAACAACAATAATCAAAACAAACAACATAACAATAATCAAAACAAAGAACAAAACAATAAGCAAAAGCATCATTAACAACTAGATAAATCAATTTCAATAAAATTAATAAGACAAGGAGTAAAATTATGAGTACACAAAAAATTATCAAATCTAATTCAACTTTAACTTATGTTATTGCTTTGGCTGCAATCATTGTTGCTTTTATGCTACTGGGCGGCGGCCCTTGGATTAAAGAAATGATGCATGGAAGCTTATCTATAAACATGGCCAATTGGAAATGGGCGCAAATCCTGATTAGTATAGGAATTGGTTTCCTTTTGGGGATTGTATTTACGAAAAGGAGATGGTAATTCGTTTCGTAAAATAAAAAGTTAATGTTCAGAATATTTGTAATGAACTTATAGTCTTACAAAAGAAAATAAAATGAAAATAAAAAAAATATTGATAGCATTGGATTATGATCCAACTTCACCAAAATTAGCAGAATATGGATTCTCATTATCCAAATCAATAGGTGCAGATGTTATTTTGCTCCATGTAATTTCAGAACCTGTATTTTATTCGTCAACTGAACATTTACCGGTTTTGCGATTTAACAATAATGTGAAAATGGGTGCTTTCCAAACAGATTATCAAGATGGATTAAGAAAAGCATCCCATCATTTTCTAGACAAATTAAAACAGCATTTGGGTGATAAGGCCATTCAAACGGAGGTAACAGAAGGGGATATTGCAGTTTCTATTATAGAAGTTGCAAAAGACAGGCATGCCGATATTATTGTTATGGGCTGTCACACATGGAATTGCATAGAGTACATTGAAATGGACAGTGTAACAGAACAAGTTCTTCATCACACTTCTATTCCGCTTTATATCATTCCAAATTAAAGTACGATTTATTTAAAAAATCCCGAGCAAAATATGCTTTAACAAAAGTGATGTACTAAATTGACACTTCTAAATACCAAGAACTGCTATTACTAAACCAAAACCTTTTTAGCAATTAATTAATCCTAATAAATGACTAGACATGAAAAACACATACTTCGCTCAGGCTCTAAAATTATTATTGGACGGAACAATGCTTTCTGCCACTAAAATAAAAAAATCAATAATTAAAACACAAAACAAACAGCAGAATGCTTTTGAAATGGTCAATTGTCCGTTTAATCTGGGATCTGTTTATTTAAAAAACCAGATTATCATGTCAACAAAAAAAAGGTGCAGGGCAATTGGAAACCGACCTAATGAATTAATGAAGGAATATTATAAACAAAGATCAGGTGCAGGACTAATTATAACCGAAGGCACTTCTATTTCGCCAAATGGTTTGGGAAATGCACGAATACCTGGCATCTACAGCAAACCGCAGATTGAAGCTTGGGAAAACACAACCTCAGAAGTACACAAGAGTGGCGGAAAAATATTTGTTAAACTGATGCATTCAGGCAGACTGAGCCATCCGTTAAACATGCCTAAAGGATCTCAGATATTGTCCCCTTCGGCGGTAAAAGCATTCGGTAAAATTTGGACTGATTCTAAAAAAATGCAGGATTTTCCGATGCCTAAAGAAATGTCAACCGAAGATATACAGAACGTAAAAACAGAATTCATTAACGCAGCCATAAATGCAATGCAAGCAGGATTTGATGGTGTGGAGATTAATGCAGGAAGTGGTTATTTGCTTGAGCAGTTTATTTCACCTATAAGCAATATCCGTAAAGACAATTATGGTGGAGATATCAAAAACCGTTGCCGCTTTGTAATCGAAGTAGTAACTGCTGTAGCCGATGCAATCGGAAAGGAAAAAATAGGGATACGTATTTCGCCATACAGTATTGCTGGCGGAATGCAACGATATCAGGAAATAGAAGCGACCTACAATTATCTATCGGAACAAATAAACATGATTGGAATTTCATATCTCCACCTTTCTGATCATTCGGCTGTGGAATCAGCCATAGTGCCTTTGGAACTAAAGAAGATTATCCGAAATAATTTTAAAAGTACCATAATTCTTTCAGGTGGATATGAAATTGAAAAAGCAAAAAATGACATTAATTGTGGATTGGCCGACTTGGTAGTTTTTGGACGCCCTTTTTTAAATAATCCCATTCAAATTAACAAGCTTAAAAATACTTGGCCTTTATCAATAGATCTAAACATAAACTTATTTTATACTGCTGTTAAAACTGTATATTCGGAATTTCCTGCTTGCATTGCTTAATAAAACAAGCCGCAGTATATTCAAATTTAAAGGGCATTACAAAGTAAGGCGTCAATTAAAACGGAACAATGCAAATTTCAAATTATAAAATTTAAAATAAAATCACTTTAATTTCAAGTGATAAAAAATGAATAGAAATTTGAATTTTAAATTATTAAAACATAGAACATGAACCTATTCAAAGAACTTTCCTTACAAGAAATTAAGGCACTTCTTAAATTTCCGGCGTATATATCAATTCTTGCAGCTTTTAACGATAAAAAACTGGAAGAAGGTGAAAAAAAAGCAGCCATAAAATTTGCCCAAGCCCAAACTTATATTTGCGATCCCCTCCTAACCGAATTCTACATAGAAGTAAATAAAGTATTTGAAAATAATATTAAACAACTCGAAAACGATTTGCCAAAAGAAATGGCAAGACGTGAAGCAGCCATTATAAAAGAATTAAAAAAACTTGAAAAAATTGCATTGAAGTTGGGAATTGAGTTTGCATCGGCATTAAACCGCAACATGAATACATTTACAGAACACGTATCAAAAGCACATTACAATGTTATAACTGATTTTGTTATTCCTCTTACAGCCTTTGGATTAATCGATTAGATTAATAAAATTCTACCTTAAATTATAGTCATTAACATTGCTATTACAAGGATCGTGTCAATATCCTTATAAGGATTTTACCTATATACTTATAAGCATCATGGCAATTTCCCTTTTGAATCACCACTTTGAAAAAAGTCTCAAACGGATTTATCATTTTTTGAGAACCTGGTAGCTTTATCAGGTTGTTAATATTCTTTATTGCAACAAGCCCCATTCCGTCAAATTCAGAGAAAACTCGTAATCCGATGCGTCTTGTATAAGTGAATGATAAACAAAAGATGAATTGCATTTTTTATATTTCCCTAAATCTGAAAGAACTCAAAGTTTTTTATTACAGAATACAGGTTTTAGCGTAAATCGCTTCACCTTACTTAACAAAATCGTTGAGGACTAAACTGTTTAATTTCAGCAATATATAAATAGACCAGCAGATTTAAGGTATTTAGTAAATCAAGTCAACAAAGCATCAATTATTCCCACCAAACAACCTTTTGAAAAATGTTTTTTTGCCTTTCTTGCTTTTTTCTTTTTCGTCCAAAACTATTGTATCATAATATTTCTTTTCCTTCGGGCCAAATAACCTGCTAAAAAAACCTCTGATTCCATTTTGATGAAAGGGTGCACATTGTAAAAAGGAATAAATATCATTAGGCAGCCCAAAAGGAGTAAGGTAGTTCCTTTTCAACCTAAAATCTTTTTCAATTTCCTTAATCACGCCAGCTACAATAGGCAATGCCAATGCAGATCCTGAACCATTGCCGCTGAAAAAATGAACATCTGGAGTACTGGCTCCCACCCATGTACCAATAACCATATCGGGGGTATAAGCAATAAACCATGCATCGGAATGGTTTTGAGCTGTACCAGTTTTCCCTGCAAGTTCCGCATTTATTCTATATTGGTTACGAATTTTTGTTCCAGTACCTTGATTGATGACCTGTTGCAATATAGCGGTTATCATCTGACTGGTTTCCGCGCTAAAAACTTTTAATGGCTCAATAGATTCCCGCATATACAAAGTTTTTCCATCGGCATCGGTGATCTTATCAATCATAACAAGCTCATTCATTTTGCCATTATTTGCAAATGAACCATAGGCCTTAACAATCTCATAAAGAGACAAATCAAGTGTACCCAACGCATTCGATGGCGCATCTTCTGTAAAATGAGGAAAATTTAATTTATCGCAACTATTCATGAGATTTTCTTTTCCCACTTTAAAATACAAATCTATAGTGGGAAGGTTCATAGAGTTCGCCAATGCATACCAAAAAGCAACAGTACTGTCAGGGGTAGATTCACGATTGGCGTTTTGAGGTTCCCAATCCTCATATCCCGGATATTTGTTTTCTTCATTTTCGAGATACGTACAAGGACTAATCCCATTTTCAAGAGCAGTTGCATATAAAATGGGTTTAAATGCTGATGCGATTTGCCTGTGCGACAGAACCATATCAAAAGGTAGAGTCCTGTAATTATTGCCTCCGATCCAGGTAATTACTTCCCCATTTTTAGGATTGGTAATAAGTACCGAAGCATTCAGCATTTTATAATAATGCCATAAGCTATCGAACTTACTCATGTTTTTTGTCTGAATTCCATCCCAATCAAACAATTTAACTTTCCTTTTCAAGCTATCTTTATCATAATTGTGGGCAAGTTGCTTTTGTCTTTTATACCATTGCTTTTTGACACTGCGGCTTTCAAGCTCTTTATCTAAGAGATTTTGCATAACTTCTAAATGATTTTTTACTGATTTAGATGCTATTTCCTGAATCTGCATATTAAGTGTGGTATATATTTTCAGACCATCCTTCTCAATATTATAAACCTTGCCTGTTTTTATTTTGATGGAATCTAACAATTCTATTGTTTTTTTCCTTACCTGATATACAAAATAGCCGGCCGGGGCGTTCATATTTAGGTTTTCATAGTTAAGTTTAAGTGGTAATTCTTGGAGACTGTCAGCTAGTTCAGCATTAAGATAATGTTCCTTTTTCATTAAATTTAAAACCAAGTTCCTGCGCAAAATAGAATTTGCTGGATTTAGTTGCGGATTATAATATGTATTGGCTTTTAACATACCTACCAAAACAGCTGATTCTTCAATCTTTAATTCACTTGCTGATTTATTAAAATATCTTTGGGCGGCAGATTCAACGCCATAAACATCCTCTCCAAATGGCACTGAGTTTAGATATAACAACAATAATTCTTCTTTGTTATAAACATCTTCAAGTCGCGAGGCTATAATAATCTCTTTAATTTTATTAATCGGAAGACTTAAAAACCCATAATGCTTCCGTCCATAAAGATTTTTAACCAGTTGCTGCGTTAAGGTACTTCCGCCTCCACCGCTATTGTCGCCAAACAATATACTTTTTAATATAACGCGCAGATAGCTCCGGTTATCATAGCCTTTATGGGTAAAAAACCGTTTATCTTCAGTTGCTATCAGTGCGTTTTTAAGATGGACAGGTACTTGTTCCCATTTAATATTGGTCCGGTTCTCAGCAAAGAATTTTCCAATTAAAATGCTATCGGAAGAATAAACCAGGGAGGCTTCTTCGTTGCTGATTGCAGATATTACTTTTTTATTAGGTAAATGACCAAAAACGCCAAAATATATCAAAATGATCATTAATCCGATTAATAAAATTATTGAAGCTATAAATCCAAAAAAATATTTAAGAAAAGTAATGAGAAGTCTATTTTTATTTAGCTGCATATCTTCGATTATAAGAAATTTGTCAATATCCTCAAAGGTAGGCTATTAATAGCAGCAATCTTACAATATTCAAAGGTTAGTAGTAAAATGTGGGAATGATGTAACAAATTTCAAAAATAATGCAACACAAATAAATGGCATACTTCTCAACTTTGTACAGAAAGATTTTTAATTTGGGTATAATTGCTTAGCGTAGAAAAAGAAAAGACATAATAAATTCTAAAATTCTGATATAAACTGGTTTTGAGTGAATGCGAAGCAGCAATTTTCGAATTTATTTCACAATCCACTTATTATCCCGAATTATAAATTCTACGTCTATTCTGATGGTTATGCTTTGCAATTTGGTGGATAAAAGGTAAGAAATTCAAGAACAAGCAATTTTAGGAAATTCTAATTACAAATACGAACAAACCTATGTTGATCCAAAAACAAATTCTTGAAGAAACTTTTGATGGATGGCGTGTTGAACTAGAGCAGGTTGATGACAATCTAGTGATTGGTATCAATATAAGTGAATCACAATTTTATTCTTAAAAATGAAGAATGTACTAAATTATCACTAAATTCATTGTTTCAAGTCTTTCATAAAAATTTATAACTATAAAAATTAAAAACATGAAAATTCAATTTAATACAGACCATAACATTTCTGGCCTTGATGCTAAAAATGCTTTTTTTAGTGAATTAATTGCCGAAGCATTAAAAAGGTTTAGCGATAAAATCACGCGTATAGAGGCTCATCTTTCGGATGTGAACAGCCACAAAAATGGGCCAAACGACAAAAGATGTATGCTTGAAGCCCGAATCGAAGGATTACAGCCAATTGCTGTAACAAACCAGGCAGACACTTTAGAGAAAGCTGTAACCGGAGCTACTGAAAAGCTGCTTGCATCAATCGATAAAATAATAGGGAGATTAAGTAATCATTAGGATTGCTGCATAACTTGCCCTATTATTTTAAACATTCAAGTTTTATATAATAAAAAAAGCCTTATCTGTTAAAAATGAGGCTTTTAATATATAATCTTGATTTGATTAATTTTCTTTTACATCTTTTATTGGCTCATCAATTTTTTCCGAATTTTCCTTATCCTCGCCATTATCAACGATTACTGGAATTTTTCTGGGAACATTTTCTTCTTCAATAAATTTTCTTTTACCTAAGATTCGTTCAACATCTTCGCTGAAAATAACTTCCTTTTCAAGAAGCAATTCAGAAATCTCCATAAGACCTTGTTTGTTTTCTTCAAGAATCTTCAGTGCTCTCTTATATTGCTCATCCACAAGTTTTTTAGCCTCACTATCAATAAGTTCTGCGGTTTTTTCACTATATGGCTTATTGAATGAATACTCATTTCTGCCTTGTGAGTCAAAGAAACAAATATTTCCAACTTTTTCACTCATCCCAAAATACGAAACCATTGCATATGCCTGTTTGGTAACCTTTTCTAAGTCATTAAGTGCACCGGTAGAAATCTTTCCAAAACTTATTTCTTCCGAAGCTCTTCCGCCCAATGCTGAACACATTTCATCAAGAATTTGTTCAAGAGTAGTTATTTGCCTTTCTTTCGGCAAATACCAAGCTGCACCAAGTGCTTGACCTCTAGGCACAATTGTAACTTTTACCAATGGATGAGCATATTCCAATAACCAACTAATGGTAGCATGGCCAGCTTCATGATAGGCAATTGTTTTCTTTTCGGACTGGGTAATTAATTTATTTTTCTTTTCAAGACCTCCAACTATACGATCGATTGCATCTAAAAAATCTTGCTTTTGAACCGCCTTCTTATTCTTACGGGCTGCAATCAAAGCTGCTTCATTACAAACATTTGCAATATCTGCACCTGAAAAACCAGGTGTCTGTTTTGCTAAAAAGGTGGTATCAAAGTTTTCATCAATGGCAATAGGCCGTAAATGCACTTTAAAAATATCCTCACGTTCAAGTAAATCTGGAAGTTCCACATGAATTTGCCTGTCGAACCTTCCTGCACGCATCAAAGCAGCATCCAGAATATCTGCACGATTAGTTGCAGCGAGAATAATTACACCAGTATTGGTATCAAAACCATCCATTTCTGTCAACAACTGGTTCAAGGTATTTTCACGTTCATCATTGGAACCAAAATTAGGATTCCTTCCCCTTGCACGTCCAATAGCATCAATTTCATCTATAAAAACGATACACGGTGCTTTCTGCTTGGCTTGCTGAAATAAATCACGAACCCTTGAAGCTCCAACACCAACAAACATTTCAACAAAATCAGAACCTGACATAGAAAAGAAAGGAACATTTGCTTCGCCTGCTACGGCTTTTGCCAATAAAGTTTTACCTGTTCCAGGAGGTCCAACCAGTAGAGCTCCTTTAGGAATTTTACCTCCCAATTTAGTATATTTTGTGGGATTTTTGAGAAAGTCTACAATTTCGGTAATCTCTACTTTTGCCTCCTCAAGTCCGGCAACATCTTTAAAATTAACTTTAATATTGGCCTCTTCTTTATCAAATATTTTGGCCTTCGATTTTCCGATTGAAAAAATATTCGACCCACCTGCTCCACCACCTGCGCCCATTCTCCTGAAAATAAAAAGCCATATCGCAACAAGTATAATGATTGGCATTAGCCAACCTAATAAATCGCCAAAATGATCTTTTCGGGTTTCAAATCCAACAGGAACAATATCTGTACTTTCAAAATTCTTCTGAGCCTCTTCCATCTTTTTCTCAAAAGTTTCAACCGAACCAATGGTAAAAAAGAATTGTGGGGTATTTGAATTTCCATAACTAATTCCTTTTTTACGATATTGCTCATATTTGTCAGTAGCAAATTTTTCTTCCTTAATATAAATCTCCGCTTTGTCCCTATTTATAACCACAACTTTACTTACATCATGGGCACTTAACATGTTTTTTTCAAACTCCTGCCAGGTAATTTCTTTTATATCGCCTCCAAAATCAATGAATTGAATACCTATAAAGACTACTGCGATTAATCCATAAATCCAATAAATATTAAATTTTGGTCTGCCAGATGAATTTCTATTTTGCTCAGGTCTTTGTTCTTTTCCGTTTTCACTCATATCATGTATATTTCTCTATAAAACTTCCTGTCTCCTTTATAACGACAAGTTGGTTTTCATTTTATTAACAATAAAACATTCAAACATCCAAACTGTTCGATTTTAATTCCTTAAATTCAAAATACGATTAGTAACAAAAACCATAATTGAATCAGAGAAAGGCTCAATTCCTATGCCATCACTAAAACGGCGAAAAAACCATGTTATTTTGTCATTCACTTTTTGATAAATAGTAATAATGACAGACTAATTGATGATTCTTTTTAATACTGGCTTAAAATATCCTTCTTCTCGGCATCTGCCCAGAATTCTTCAAGATTGTAAAAATCCCTTGATTCTCGTTGGAAAACATGTACGATTACATCCATATAATCCAAAAGAATCCAGATTGCATTTTCAAATCCTTCCCTATGCAATGCATTCTCATGCATGTCCTTTTTAACTACAAATTCAACTGAACCTGCAATTGCATCAACCTGAGTTGTTGAATCTGCGTCACAAATTACAAAGTAATCGCATAATGAATTGTTTGTTGATTTCAAGTTTAAAACCACTATATTTTTGGCCTTTTTTTCTTGCATTCCTAATACTACCGCATCTACAAGCTTTTCTGTCGAATAATTCTTTATCACAAGTCTTTATTTTAATTAATTTGCAAATTTAGTCATTTTTTAAAACTTTATACGCCTTTATTTTAAAGTATCCGATTGATATTAAAACAAAGATTTGAAAATAATCATCATGAATACCTTTTAAACATTGAAATTTTTGACATAGTACAAAAAACTGGTTGTACTAAATAGACTAATAGCAACGAATTATTAAAGTAAATTAACATTTCAAGTTTAAATTTTGTGACAATTTGAATCATGAAAACATTCTATTCAATTTTTAATTACCTTCGCTTATATGGAAATTTCAAACCATAATTTGCGTAAAATAATCCATGTTGATATGGATGCATTTTTTGCTTCTGTTGAGCAGAGAGATAATCCAGATTATCGTGGCAAACCAATTGCAGTAGGAGGTTTAGGTCAAAGGGGAGTTGTGGCAGCTGCAAGTTACGAAGCCAGAAAATATGGTGTTTATTCAGCAATGTCATCGAAAATTGCAAGAAAGAAATGCCCATTTCTTATTTTTGTTCACCCCAGGTTTGAGGCATATAAGCAGGTTTCGGACCATATAAGACAGATTTTCTTAGAATATACCGATTTGGTCGAACCTCTTTCATTAGATGAAGCTTATTTAGACGTAACAAGCCATAAAAAAGGAAAACCTTCGGCTACTTTAATCGCAAAAGAAATTAAAGATAGAATTTATCAAGAAACCAGCTTGACGGCTTCGGCAGGTATTTCAATTAATAAATTTCTTGCTAAAACAGCCTCGGATTATCGAAAACCAAATGGAATTTTTCTTATAAAACCAGAAGATGCTGAAGCATTTGTAGAAAATTTACCAATAGAAAAATTTTATGGTGTAGGAAAAGTAACTGCTAAAAAAATGAACCAATTGGGTATTTTTAACGGCTTCGATTTAAAAAAGTTTTCGGAATACGATTTAATACGTCACTTTGGTAAAACCGGGAGCTATTATTACCATATTGCACGGGCAATTGATAACAGGAAGGTTGAGCCATTCCGTGCTCAAAAATCGGTTGGTGCTGAAAACACTTTTGAGTCAGATTTATATGAAAAAGAAGATTTACTTTTCGAATTAAAAGCAATTGCTAATGATTTAATTGAAAGGATAATAAAAGCGCAAGCATTTGGCAGAACTTTGACAATTAAAGTAAAATTTAATGATTTTAAACAAATTACGCGCAGCAAAACTTTTAGTGAAGAAATAGAAACTATGGAACAATTGTGGGATGGTACTTGCGAAATATTTAATTCAGTTGACTTGAAAGATCAAAAAGTCCGTCTATTGGGTCTTTCGGTTTCCGGTTTGGGTTCAATTGAAAAAGTTGGGGAACCCTTGCAATTGACATTCGATTTTTAAATAATCCCTATGGAACCATTTAATCAATTAGAAAAAGAAATAAAAGAAGATCATTTAAGAGCTTCTAAAATTACCATTGAAAAAAGTAAAATTAAAGCGCTAAACAACAAAGATTATTTTGAGGCAATTGTAAAAATAGGGCTCACTGATCAAAAACCATATTGCTGGCGATGCTCATGGGTTATTTCAAAAATTGCAATGATGGACATTTCATTAATCCACTCTTATACAAGGCAGATAATTAACTCATTATATAGTTTTAAATACGATAGTCAAATTGGAGGTTTCTTAAAAACCTTAAGTCTTTGCGGCCAGATTGATCAAGATCAAATGGGCATTTTGGCAGATTATTGTATAAAAATCATATTTAATACAAAGAGGCCATCGCACAATAAATACTATGCAATTCAGGTTTTGATTCGCATTGCAAAGGAGTTTCCCGAATTATCCAGGGAGTTTTCACTTGTTATTGAAGAAAACCTTCCATATTTCACCAAGCCATATTTAAAGAAGTTTGGGAAGGACGCTTTGCTAAAACTTGGGGCATGACACCATTGTTAATCATATGACATATCTTTAATTCCTTAAGCTTTCTATAGTTATTAAACAAAGTTTTTACCTGAGTTTAATTTTATTCAGATTCCATACTGAAAAATAATTCCACATTTTTTTAGGGAAATAATTAAAAACCATTAATTTGCGCAATTTATAAGTTTTATATTGCCGCATCATCCCTAAATAAGAATTAACTGCCGATGCAAATTGATGTAATTCCTGTTTGCCAATTTCATTTTCATTTTTGCTTTCAAAAAACTCGTTCCATGATTTCAATGTTTTATAAAATCTGCCCTTGGATGAGTTTTTTATATAAATCCGAAAAGGTTTAATGTATGCCCCTAAAAACTGCATTCCTTTTGAATAATGCTGCAGGTATATCTTTTTTGGGTGAAGTTCAAGTTTTAGCTCTGATTTAAGGTATTCTTTTATTTGTGGGATAAGCTTTTTAAGATATTCTTTGTCTTTATGGATAATTACAAAATCATCCACATAACGGCCATAATACCTGCATTTAAGTTTATGGGTTATCCATTGGTCAAAATCGTTCAGGTAAATATTGCTGAAAAGCTGCGATGTTAAATTGCCAATTGGCAAACCGCAGCCCTCTTTTGAACAAAATAGGCTTTTTGATGGTGGAAGACCTTGCCAGTCCCTAATACTTCCTTTCCTGATGTAATTTTCGACAGGATTGTTATAGATTATTTTTTTTAGCAGATAATAAACAAGCTCAAAATCAATTATTTCGTTCCATTTTTTTGCTGTTTTAAAAGCAAAGGCTCCGCTATCTTTGTGAGCGAGGGCTTCGCTATAAGCGAAACCCTCGCTTTCTGGGGAAGAAACTTCCCTGTGCCTGAATTTTTCCAAAACCGATTTTGTTTTGGAAAACAGCAAATCCTTATTGATGGACATGAAATAACCTTTAATGTCAAGCTTAAGGATATAACAATCATCATGATAATTTGATGAGCAGGATCTGATAAAGTGGTCTATCCGTTTTATTCCATAACTGGTACCCCTTCCTTTGCGGCAACTATAGCTGTCGTTGATAAAAATACGCTCGAAAATTGGGCTTATACAATTGAATACAAGGCGGTGCACAATCCTGTCGCGGAAATCTGCCGCAAATATCTCGCGCTGCACAGGGTGGAAATTGATAAAACAAACCGAAGGCTTTATTTTATAAGCACGGTTCCTAACTTCTTCAAACAGCTCAAACAAATTGCTTTCGTAATTTTGTTCAAAGGCCAGGCTGCTTTTTTTGTTCCGTTTGTTGCGGCGGGTATCGTAATAAGCCTGAAACAAATCATAAAGCAATTGCCTTTCGTTTGTAAATTTTGATTGCTGAAATGTATGATGGAATAAATTGAGTTGCATTGCTTTTTATTTTTTTTAACCCCTCCAGCGTTTGGAACGCTGGAGGGGTTGTTGGTTTAAAATAAACCATTCAGCCAAATACTCCCAGTCCTGGAGGCAACGAACTGAAAAACCAACAGAACGGTTGTTGTTGTTCATGTTTGCATTCGAGTTGTTGCTGTTGATGTTCAGGTTCCACGCATCCTCATCATTATTTGGCGATGAAGACCAAAAGTTGGCGTTCTTTCCAATGTTGTTGAAATTACCATTGTTGTTGCGCCAACCACCAAACGGGGCCGAACATAATAATAACGGCTTAACTCATCCAAACATTGTAAAGCCAATGAGTGGATATTCCATTCCTGGCACCAACCTTTGCTTTGGGCAGCGAGGCTTTCGACTGAAGCGAAGCCATCGCTTTAGGTATTTACAGCGCCAGGGCGTTATTGGACTAAAAAAGGCACACTTGCTTTTGAATAGACAAAAAACAACTCCGGCCATAATTTAGCTGATTAATAATTTTTATTAAATTTATTTGGAGTGATTGTACCAACCTGCGAGTTGTTTTGATATGTTTTCAACCTGTTCATTTAATGCAACATGTCTTTTTAGGCCTATCTCGTTCAAATCTTTTAACACCCGTAAATACAACCTCACAATTTCAGTGTTTTCACGTGCATTATCAATCAACTCCAATTTGTTATGTGTTTTATTTGCTTTATATATAGTTGTTAACAAATCGGTTACCTCATTCTTCAATTTCTCTCCCAAAGTAAACTTATACTCCCGTTTAAGGCTTGCAGAGAATTTAAAAATTTCCAGCAACAAATCATAAGCCGCTTTATAAACTGGTAGCTCATTAAATGCCCCCATAAAGGTGTTTTTTAAAAAAAATTTCGCCCGCCAAAGGCGGTATTAAAAAAATAATCAAATAACCAAATAATCAACTAGTCCCGGAGGCAACGAACTGAAAAACCAACAGAACGGTCGTAGTGGCTCAGGCCTGCACTCGAGTGGCTGCTGTCGATGCCCAGGCCCCACGCATCCTCATCACTACGCGGCGATGAAGACCAAAAGTAGGCGGTCTCCCCAATGCTGTTGAAATTACCATTGGTGTAGCGCCAACCACCAAACGGGGCAGAAAACCCCGAATTGCCGCCTTGTTTTAGTGAATTGTAGGCAACCGGGCCACTACCTCCGGCTTGATTTAAAAGGGTTTCGAATTCTTCTTCACTTGGTAAATGCCAGCCACTTGGACAAACATTTTTGGCGGTTTCCCAATTGTACAGGTAGCCGTATTTTGTTACATTGCTCAAATTGTTATCGTAGGCCCAGCATCCGCTGCCATAGTTAAAGGCAAGGTTTTCGGCCATCCATACCTGGTTGCCAATTTTTGTAATCTTGTAGTATTTGTTGTCGCGGCTGTCGAGCAATTGGTTGGGCAGGTCTTTTGCCGCGCCTGTATTGCTTAACTGCTTACTGCTTTTAGCAGTAATATATGCAGTTTGGTTTTGGACAACGGTGGCGCTTTGTTCAAAATTCTCTTGCCCCTTTATTTCAATAGTGTGGCTGCCTGTGGTTATTTTGTTTAACTTGTTGCCCTTACTGTTGGCTTGTATAGTGCCAAATTTTTTTCCATCAAGGTATAGGTCGCCACCAATTTCCGAATCAATGCTTATGCTGCCATATTGTATTTCCACATTGCCAGCGTTAAATTCTACTTCTTCGGGTTGGTTGTTGTTTGTTGTATTGGTGTTGCCAACATCAACTGCCCCGTGCTTAAAATAAAAGTTGCCGGTTAGCATATTCCATTCTTGCGGGCACTGTGTATTTTCACTTTCCTTAAGCACATCAACACGGGTATTTTGGAATACCTCGGTTATATTTTGAGCTTTGTTCATTTGTTTTACCAATTTTTCGGTAAATAGCCCATTGTTGCCGCTTCCATCACTAGCAGTTTCGCCTTCGCGCGTGGCAAAGGCAATTATGGTGCCGGCTGCCTGGTTTTTCACGGCTTGGAAACCACGGCTACCACCCCGCATCCACGACCTGAACGGGTTGTTTCGGCAGGCATCCAGTATCATCACGTTCAGGTGGCTTTGGTTTTCCTGGAATGCACGGTTTATAAAATTGATATTAAATGCCTCGAACTGGCAGTTTACCTTGTCGTTTAATTGCGCATCAACCGGAACCAGGTAATTTTCACCATCAACCTGCACGCCATGCCCTGCATAAAAAAACAGGGCCACATCATAGTTTGTTATTTTATTGGTAAAATCAACGGTTGCCGACTGCATGGTTTTTAAAGTGGCATTGGTTTTTAATATTACCTCAAAACCAAGGCCCTTAAGCGTAGTGGCCATCAGGTTGGCATCGTTTACCGGATTTTTGAGTGCGCCACCATTTTGATAAGCAGCATTGCCAATGATTAGGGCAATGCGCTTTTCGTTGCTTTGTGAGTTAATTGCCAATGCAATCGCCAGGCATAATAAAACGAGAGTGCTTCTTTTCATTTTGGGTAAATTTTCAGTGTGCAATTATACTTTTTTCAAAAACTGCAATTTAAGAAAAAACAAGTATAGAACAAACAAATTTTGGTAAAGAGAAATATTCTTTGATGTTTATCATCAATAATCTTTGCAAATGCCAATTTGCTAATCATGTCTGCTTTTATTAGCTTTGTATAAAAATAAAGTCAAAATGATGACAATTGCAGAATACCAAAATAAGCTTATCAAACAAATTTTGCTTATTGAAGATAAGTCGAAACTCAACGAAATTAGCAAATTGGTAAGGAATGTTGCACCAAAAATAAAGCTTTTAAAAAAACACAAAGATGAAGAAGAAAGAGACATCATGGAATTTGAAAGCTTTGAAGAATGGGATGCTTACCTTCAGTCAGAAGAATACCAAGATCCAGACCAATTTTTAACTGAATGGGGCATGACTTCATTGGAATTCAGGAAGTTTATTTGGGATGCGGAGCATAGTGGTTCGTTAAGTTACGATGAATTTATTGAAGATATTAAAACATGGAGGGTCAATGAACCGTAAAAGGATAATTGCCAAAGAATTCAGTGAGAATGCCCAAGAGATATTCAACTATATCGATAAAGATTCAAAGAAAAATGCAGACAAATTTATTGCCGGATTATTAAACGAAATTAATACTATTGAAGCCAATCCCGAAGCCAATCCACCTGTTACCAACTTTCCCAACAAAACGCACCGCTACAGGTACAAAATTTTCATGAAATCTTTTAAGATTGTGTATAAGTGCCTTAAAGCTTCATTAATTTTTGTTGGATTGCTGCATACCAGCCAGGGAAATTCAGCTTATCAAAAGCTTCGCAAAACAAAATATGATTAATTATTTATCTTTCGGGCTTAATTGGCAGATAAGTTAAATTAATTCCGACCTATTGAAATTCTTCCAACACTTTAGTTTCTATTTGGCAATTTGATATAACAAAAAAAGGCCAGCCGAAATGAATCAACTGACCTTTTAAATAAAAAGTGGCGACGACCTACTCTCCCGCAAAACTGCAGTACCATCGGCGCTAAAGGGCTTAACTTCTCTGTTCGGGATGGGAAGAGGTGTACCCCTTTGCTATAGTCACCTTAAGTCTTTAACCCCCTGTTGGGGACATCAATATTTTTATAGACTTATTGTCATGAGAGACAATAAAAAAGCAGAACAGTGGAAAGTTTACGGGCAATTAGTATTGCTCGGCTATGACATTGCTGCCTTTACACCTGCAACCTATCGACGTCCTAGTCTTGAACGGCCCTTAAAGGAAATCTTATC
>JANYKN010000182.1 GCA_025361565.1 Bacteroidota bacterium
CTCGCTCTTCGACTCTGATCGAACCGCCTCAGCTCGCCTTGGTTTTCTAAGCAAATTTGGTGTTGTTCCGGATATTCCGACGTCCAGGACTTGGACGATTGACCTGTCGAGGCTCAATGTCGAGGCTTATACTGCCGCTGTTTGCGCTTCGTACCAACATCTCTATTGACTACGCAAGACTCGATTGCTGGCGGTTCGTAGTTATTTATAAAGATGGATTTAGTACAGCAGTGGTATCAGTAATCACAATAGTAAGGTTGTGGTCAACATCTAGTTGAAATTTGCTTTTAGTCTTTAGATAAACTCGTTTACCACTACTAACCATGTAAAAACTTAAATCATTGATCTTTGGAAACGTTCCCTTTTTGTCCTCAATTGTTACTTCATTGCTTTCTTCACCTGTTAACAAAGAATATGTAATTGAATAATCTCCCCAGTTAACGCTTTCAAGTTTAACATTATGAACTTTATTTTGGACTTTTATTGTCCCTTTATCATTCTCACAAGAATAAATACCCACTAATATTAATACAATAATTATATTTTTCATAATCAATTTTTTATTTCGATTTCAAATTCACCAATATAGGAGCTTTTAACATTTTCTTTAACCTCCAATGGGACTGTAATCATTGGGTAAATTCTTTTTATTTGAGAATTAATCAACTTGATGTCAAAATAATCAATTTGGCATATATAATCACCAGGCTTTAACGTCAAAAAATTATTGATTAAATCTGAATACTCTCCTGCAGTCGTTAGAGTATCTTTATCGGATTGCTGAGAAGCTATCACGGTGTATTGAACTGAACTGTTACTTACAAGATAATTATTGATAATCTTTTTGTCAATTCGTGAAGTATCAATCGTTAAAGATTGGAAATTGCCCCAAATACTATTGTTTACTTTTAAAGAGAGATTATTTATAGATTCCGCCACTAAATACTCTTTTTGATTATTTATAACTATGTAAGGTTTAATTATAAATAGAATCTCTTTAAACGTTGTACTAGTAGATTCTGAATAAATAGTCGATTCGCTCGAATAAGTATAGGGCGAATTACTTTCTTTCTTACAGGAAGTCAAAATCCCGATGAATAATAAAATTAAAAACGTATTTTTCATAATGGTAAATTTTTTGTTTTTACTGTAGCCGCTAACGAGACCGGGTATGAAATGTTGGTGGATATTCGGAGCGATTTCCTGTCCGCCCGTTACAAACTTGGCAAGGGCGATACACTTAAATAACCAATTAACTACCAATATTTTATACCCGATGTTGTGTGCCGTTTTTATTTATTTGTATCGTCGTCATCAATTATTTGTTCTTCTTGAACAAAATTTCTTGTGTCATTTAACATCCTGCATTCATCATAAAAAGCATTTGAAAAACCTATCATGGTGGCTCCAAAAATTATGTACATCCACCTTCTAATCCTTTTTGCAACATACTTAGTACCTTTAAATATTCGAAAGGATTTATTCGTTGATTTATCGATTTTTTTGCAAATAAAAAATTACACATAATATTTCCTACATCATACCGATTTTTAAATAAAAGACTATGTTTGAAAAACAAAACTTTCATCTTGTAGGAATTATGGTGATTTTCAATGGATTTTCTTGGGATACTTAATTCATTTATTTTCCAATTTAAAGTGGCTACTGCGCAAATCAATTTAACTTGTGATTTTAATTTAACACTTACTTTTTGATTGAAAATTAAAGCATAATCATCTGACCATGATTTTAAAATTAAAATTGAAACTTCAGAATAGAGGTATTGACTGAAATGATAGCATCTTGAAACCTTTTCATTCGAATTGACTGTATTAATCAATTCCGTTTGCTTAATATTTTCTGCCTTAAAGCAAGAAATAGAAGTCTTTTCTCCAAACCCTAATAGACTCAGGATTATTAATGTTGAAAAAAAATATTTTAAGTGAATTTTCAAGCTATATGCAATTTAAATGGTGAAAAGCTGTAAATATTTTTTTTTAAGACCTCACGATTTATA
>JANYKN010000001.1 GCA_025361565.1 Bacteroidota bacterium
AAATGCAAATACTAAAAAAAACGAGAACCTGGTTATACGTTTCATAGCAGCATTCTATTAATCATTAGTTTCATTAATCCTTGAGCGCATCTTTACAAACCTGTAAAGGCCATAAGCGATAAAAAACAAAGCAAATGCGAATTTCAGATTCCTGGGAAGCCCTGGATAAATTTTTGGTACAAATAGCAAACAACCCAACCCGATGTAAATCAAAGCCATAAGGTATCCGAATACAACCATGAATTTTGAAAACCAACCTTTGTCAAACAACATGTCTGTTTTTATTGTCAGAATAATTTTAGTTCTTATTGATGGTCTTAATGAATTAATTGGCATTCAGATGCTATGACTATGAATTTAGAAGTTTTAAATGTACACTTAAATGCTTGAAATTAATACTTCAGCGGATTATTCTGATAAAATTTGAAAAGAAAGAAACTGGCTTTCTCAATCAATACAAAAGTAATTTATTTTTCAAATTAATAATCGATATTGCTAAGTAGCAATCTAAATTTCATTTATATCGGTTTTCTTTAATTGAATAAAGGCAGTTTGGCGCACTGAATGATTACAGAATTAGTTCTATTTAGGAAGGTGGTTGAGCAGAGATAGATTTTTAGCTTCTGACGGATAAAAGTTCCGGGTTCTGGATTCCAGCTTCAGGGTTCCAGGTTCTACCGATTAATGGCATCTTTGCTTTCAAAAAGTAATTCAAAATGCAATTATTAAAGAATAAAAGAGTATGATAACAAAAGGGGCACATGCACTTTGCATTTAAGACTATAAATATTCTTACAATTTTTTAAACAGAAATAAAAATATTATAACAATGAGGCCCTCATGATGAAGGGCCTTGTTGTCATTTGATTCTTTACTTATATTGTGGTTCTGGTATCTATTATTCAGCAACCGGTAATTCTGCATTTTCATTTTCTTTTGCCAAATCCGATTCAATAAAACGGTTCACATCGAATCGGATGTTACTAAATTCATCAGTAGCTATTTCTTCAATATTACCCGGATTTTGTATCATATATTTATTTACGTCGAAACGTAGGTGATTTAATTCGGAAACGGGTAATTCAGTTATTTCAGTTTCGTTCTCATTCATGAACTCATTCACGCTGAACTTCAGGTAACTCAAATCAGAAATCGGTAATTCTGTGATATCAGATTCGTTGTTATTGATATATTTATTTACGTCGAAACGCAGGTAATTCAATTCAGAAACTGGTAATTCAGTTATTTCAGTTTCGCTTTCATTCATGAATTTATTTACATCTATACCCAGGTAACTCAAATCGGAAACAGGTAATTCGGTGATACCAGATTCGCTGTTAATGTTATCTTTATTTACCTCAAAACGTAGGTAAATAAAATCATCTTCTGTGGCTGGTAATGCAGTAATTTTGTTTGCCTTTGTTAAATCAGTTGAAAGTTGTTTCCTTTCTGATTTTACGTAACTTTCATTTTTCTTGAGGCTATTTGAAAACAATATGTTTCTTTCGGTTATTCCTTTATGTACATTAGGCTTGAAATTCGTGCCGGCTACTGCAATAAGCATTATCATAAGCAGCGCTGCAAAAGTTGTAAAAGTGTGTGATGTTTTCATGGCTTTTATTTTTTTCTCTTCCGAGAGTTTTTCTTATTTCTATTTTTCGGGTATATGACGTGATCCTTTTAAAATTGTTACAAGAATATTTTTGCCGGTAAGAAAAAGCGTAAATGTTTTTTTACGATGGTTTTTCAGTATTGATGATTCAAAATTAGAATGCAAAGCAAGCAGCAAAAAATCTAATCGATAAATTACCGGAAATAACTGATAACATTCAAATTGATCGCTGAACCGGATATAGCGATGAATCTATCCTGTTTGAAGAACGAAAGTTTATATTAATGGAAGGAAACCTTAAATAATGATAAAGGTCTGATCAGAAATGCAAAGGAAGTGCTTGTCGAATTGTTGCCCAATCCAATGACCTGAGAATTATGATTGTACACAGAGGAGATAAATTATAGCAGATCACCACTAAATCGAAATAGTCTTGATTTAAAAATAAGTTAACAGAAGTTTTCATATGTAATGTTAACTAACTAAATAAAAAAGGCTGTCCCTGTGGGGACAGCCTTTTAATATAAAGGGAATAAACCTATTTCATTACTAATTTTTCAGTGGCAACTCGGGCTAAAGCGCCGGTACCAATGTAATAGTAATAAAGGTAGAAGGTTTTTGTAGCAGGATCCCAGCGGGAATCTCCTCCCTGACCATCAAGGTTGAGATCAGGAGTGTTGAACTGGAAATCGTAGGTAAGGTCGGTATTGAAAAAAGTTGTGACTTTATT
>JANYKN010000024.1 GCA_025361565.1 Bacteroidota bacterium
AAATTCTTCGTCAATTCCTTTTGGTAAAACACCGCTCCATGCGCCACCACCACCTCCATCACCAGTAGCAGGATTACCTCCCCAACCACCAGGGTTATAATCGGTTATATCGTTAATGCGGTAATGTGGTCTGGATACGCCTAACTGCCTATATTCGGTTGGCAGTGCCATTATATTTCCACTTGGATCGTTATATTTAAGCGGGTTGTTTAGGCAATAGCTGTAGCGGTTATAGTTTTGGGTGTTGGCTGGTAGTTGTAGGGCTGGGTCGGGGCTAAGTACTCTACCTAATATTGGATCGTATAAACATCTCCCGATGAATAATCGGGACAGGCTATTCATGTTTATCAAATTGAACTCGTTTAGGTGTTCCCTTCGACTCCGCTCAGGGCAGGCATGGCCTGTATAGCCCCTATCCAATAATGTAAATGCTGGTATATTGTTGTAACTCCAATTTGTTGGGTTACGCTTTCTGCCCCATGGGTCAAAGCTTTGTTCTTGTTCAATTGCTAGGTTTTGGTATTTCAAAGAACGTGGTTCAAATGTAAGGATTATTTGGTTAAATAAACTGGTTCAAGACGGAGATTTGAATCTTAAGATGATGCTGTTTCAGGTCCTCAGTTTTTTAATTATGGATAAGTTACAACCCAATTCATTTGCTTCAATTCTTTATTTGTATAAATTTTTTGTTTAATTAATGATGTATCAGCTATTTTTTTATCCCTATATTGAATTAAAAAATTTTCATCAATAAACCAAAAACAAGTGATCTGACTTGGAAAATTTCTTGCTGCTAGCTCATAATTACCAACCCCATCAATTTTCAGCACACCAGCAGGAAAAGCAATACAACCAGAATCTCCAATACATTTACTCATTCCAGAAAACCATGTTGTATCATTTTCTACGGATGAAGTCATAATATATATTTTATGGTTGGATTTATTTTCTATTTTCAAGAAATAGCCAAAAGGATCACATGAAATAAGGCTCATTAAAATAACGACAAATGATAATAAATTCTTTTTCATACTCATATATTTTGTATTATTAATCATGTAACCACCATCGCGGATATAATATCTGATTATTTGTTGTTTGAATATAATTTCCAAGATGATATATTGAAACTTTTGATAGCAAAAATTCATTCGTGTTTAAATTGTATATTGGGAAGAATCGTCGATTATAAACTTGGCAAATTTGATTAGTTCCTCCCTTTTCCATAAAATAGTTATAAGAAAATGTATTTGCATTTTTTTCGGTCAAAGTATTATAGTATTCAGAGTTTGAAATAATACCTAGGCTATACAGCGACATATTTTTAAGGCTTTCCGGAATTATACGATTGTAATAAATTTCTTGTCCAAAATATAAAGATTGTAAATAATGTCCATATTCGTGTGAAATATGGGCCTCAGTATCACCATTACCTACAAATATACCAATTCCAGGTAAAGTAAACCCTTTATCTAATCCTTTAACATAAAATATTTGTATGCCAGGATATCTAGGGTCGTTTATACCAGGTCCTGGATCAGGTGCTGATCCCTTTTTATCAGCAGTCAAGGAATTGATAGTCATTAATTCAATGAAAGCATTAACGGCACTTGACCTACTACCTCCATCTGTTTGATTCCAACTGTTATGATAATCGTTATACAAATAACCTGCTAAAAAAGCTTCAGGCTGCGATTCGAAATACCTGGTAGTACCAAGTCCGCTTGAACTGCCTCCATATGGTGAATTACGTAAATCATTCACTTCGCCCCAGAATTCTATCCAAGAGTAAAATCCATCACCTCCACCACCTCCACCACCTTCTGAACCAGTTGGTAACGCTCCACCATTGCCACCCCATCCCGCCGGGTTATTATCGGTTATATCGTTAATGCGGTAATGTGGTCTGGTTACGCCTAACTGCCTATATTCGGTTGGCAGTGCCATTTGGTTGCCGCTTGGATCGTTATATTTAAGCGGGTTGTTTAGGCAATAACTGTAGCGGTTGTAGTTTTGGGTGTTGGCTGGCATTTGCAGGGCAGGGTCTGGGCTGAGTACTCTGCCCAATATTGGGTCGTATAATCGGCCATTCATGTTTATTAAGTTGAACTCGTTCAAATGCTTCCCGATGAAAAATCGGGACAGGCAATGGCCTGTATAGCCACGGTCAAGCAAATTAAACTCAGGTATGTTGTCATAACTCCAATTTGTTGGGTTACGTTTTCTACCCCAAGGATCAAAACTTTGTTCTTGTTCAATTGTTAGGTTTTGGTATTTCAAAGAATATGGTTCAAATGTAACCATTATTTGGTTAAATAAATTGGTTCAAGTCTCCGACTCGTAACAGATGGGTGAGATCCCACAATTACTAATATTTATAATTAATCAAAATAGTATCAGCAATGAGAATAAATTCACGGTTCGCAGTCGAATCTCTTTTAGGAATTTGGAATTCATCTATAAGTTTATATTTATCTTTAGTGTTAGATTTAATTACATTATAAACAAATGTTGTATCTTTTTCTGCAATGAGTTCCAACCCAGTGTGTAAAAAAAAGACATCATTGCCTATAGTAAAGTATCCAGTTGCAGTTGACAACAACTCTTTATTACAATTTTTTATAAGAATTTGAGTATAGTAGGAAGTTGCATGTAGTATATAGAATTCCCAAAACCTATACCCTTCATTAGTATTTGGAAATTCTTCATTAATTTTCTTAATATATTTGTTGAAAGAATCAACCAAAACACTGTCTTTGATTTGATATGAATTATTGAAAACCAAAGGTATTTCACTTTTCTTTTCGTATTTTGAACTACATCCGAACATTATAATTAATGAGAATATAAATACGATTGATATTTTTTTCATTATTAAATTTTTAGATTTTTCATTTCTCAATTTAAAAGTCTATTATTAAAAGTTTACTTATTAAACATCTTTTGCATTTTTATATTTATTTCATCTCTATTTCCAATGTAAGGATCTTCAAAGTTCTCTTTTGAAAAATAAATTGAATCTTTTGTTATTATAATTTGTAGTGGGTGATTACTATCAGGGCCTCCGATTGAGTTATTCCTATTTAATTCGGTGTCTATCTTGTTGATTTTCAGAAAATCATGTAATAACAAAGTATCTGTTGAACTAAAGTTTTCATAACCCATCGAAAATAGAAAATTGTAACCATCCAAATTAAAAAAGCCAATCGGTGTAATATTTGGTCGGTTCAAATTTTCTACAGCTAAATAGCATTTAATTGTATCTAAATGATTTAGATTAAGATATATAAATGTAAATTTTGTTCCCAAACTATCATTAGGGTAAAAACTTTTTAAAAATGATATGTATTTTTTGAGAGACTCAATAATTACTTTGTTTTTCAAAACTAAACTTGGATTGAATGTAATAAAGCGGTATCGATTTTCTATTCTGTAATCTAATTTTTCTTTTGCGCAATTAATGAACAATAAAGCGGAAATAATAATAATAATAAACTTTTTCATATTTAGAAACATTTACAAATTTTCAAATTAATTAATTCCCTACACCATATTGATATTTACTTATTTCCTTGTATATTAATGACCCATGCAATCTTGAGTAATCAATATATTCGCTAATTGTGAATTGACCACCATTTTTAGGATTGGTTAAATAAGCTGATTTATTTTCATTATCGAAGCCAATAAAAATGCGGTTCAATTCAAGCTCAAGACAAAGAGCAGGAATTTTTAATTTTTCGCTAAAGTCTCTATCTCCCCATCCCATTTCATGTTCATATCTATACCCATTTTCGTGATCAAATATGAAATTATCTTTTGGATCAACAGGATGTGTATGAATATATGCAGATAAGTTAAATGTTTCACCATTTAAAGTTAATGTAGATTTTCCATCTCTAGTTTTAATATCAACAAAATATTCAGACCACCCAGCTGCATCAGCAGCATTTTCATATTTAGTCCCAATCTTTATATTTTGAGTTTCCCCACCATAATTGAAACTACCATTTCTAACTGCCTTTCCAGTTGTAGGTAAAATAATAATTCCTTCAGTTGAGTAGAAACCTATAACTTCTCTATTTGAAAGTATTGCCAAACCGACCATATATATTAAAGCTGTTGCTTCATCATTTTTTGAAAAAACTTTGACATTATTTGGGTTAACATTGATGATATCGCTATTTCGAACCCAACCACTGGCTACTATTCCTTCTACCCAAGTCCAACCGCAGTCTCTGCCACCGCCACCATCGGAACCAGCAGGTAACACTCCATTGTTGCCACCCCATCCCGCAGGGTTATTATCGGTTATATCGTTAATGCGGTAATGTGGTCTGGATACGCCTAACTGCCTATATTCGGTTGGCAGTGCCATTATATTTCCACTTGGATCGTTATATTTAAGCGGGTTGTTTAGGCAATAGCTGTAGCGGTTGTAGTTTTGGGTGTTGGCTGGCAGTTGCAGGGCTGGGTCTGGGCTAAGCACTCTGGCTAATATTGGGTCGTACAGCCTTCCATTCATGTTTATTAAGCCAAACTCATTTAGGTGCTCATGTCCAGTATAGCCTCTATCCAATAATGTAAATGCAGGTATACCGTCGTAACTCCAGTTATCCGGTTGCGCTTTCTGCCCCAAGGGTCAAAACTTTGTTCTTGCTCTATTGTCCCCGTTGCATTGGTAGTTGCTATTATGGAGCCTAAATGGTCGGAATAGGTGTAATGCATTACGCCTGTTGGGTTTGCATTGTCCATGATCAATACGGCTGCCAGGCCATCGCCGCCTGCAATGTAGTGGATTTTGCGGGTATTGGTTGGGGTTATTTCTTCTTCGTAGTTGGCCGCAAAATACTTTGTTTTTGTTAATGTGCCACCACTGTATAATTGGGTTTTTAGTCGTTGGTTGTCAACCCCATAAACAAATTCGAGCTTGTTCGCTCCTTCCTCTATTTTTTGCACCATGTTAAAGGCGGTGTAATCGATATCCTGCTGCAAGCTTGGAATAATATTGGGTGTGGTCCCTGTAATATCAGTTAAAGCGTGCACTTTAACCGCATTGTTGTAAGCATAAGCGCCCACATCGGTTTTTGAAAGTATGTTGCCACCATCCTGATAAGTCAGGTTAAAGTAATTGGGATTTGTGCCAATTTTAGCACCTGTCAGGCGGTCGAGGTTGTCATAAGTAAAAGTCTCGGTTAAATTGCGGCGTATGTCTTTGCGCGAGGTCAAATTACCTGTTTTATCTTCAAAAGCATATTCGAATTCAGCTGTATCAAGTTTTCGGTATTTCAAAGAACGTGGATCAAATGTAAGGATTATTTGGTTAAATTTAATTGGTTCAAGTTGGGAACTTGAACCAAATGATTAAGCCAAATTTTATTCTACAATAAACCTTTCGATTCCACAAATCCCATTAAATCATTATAAAATAATTCAAAGTCAAAATCTAGTTTATTAATCCTTTTATTCTGTTTTAATTCAATGAATGATTCAAGAATCCTTTTAATTAAATACTTTTTTGCAGATACAATGTCTAACTTTAAATAATGTTCGTAATCTAATTTAATATCAATCTGAAGAGTTTTTTCAGTTTCGCATTTAATACCATCTCTGATTGAAGTCTTCATTTCTCCTGTATATTTTGGTCTTCTGGGTTTAAAAAACTGATCAAATTTTGGATCAACACAAATAATACCAATGTAATAATTAAGAATATTATCCCCGTAATATTTATCTAATAAAAAGATCTCAATCATATTGGAAAGATCTTGCATCAGAGCTGTATCAATTTCTTGATTTGTATAAAAAACTAATCTAAATTTCATATTATAAATTTTTATCTGAGTATTTTATTTCCAGGAGGTAGTTTAAAATTCAACATAAGATAAGAATATATTTTGGATTTCTCCAAAAGCAAAATTGTTATGGCATTTCCATAAAACTCAGGGATCATTTTAAGACTAGGAGGAATTTCGTTTGTTCCATATCTTGCAAAGCCTTTTGTTGTCGTGCCGAATTTCCACACATCACCTACTTTTAATGGTGTTGTTCCTCCCCTAACATTCGGATAATCTCCTGGAATAACGGCCCTTATAGCATACTGAAAACCTGGTGTTTCAGATGTTTTTTCTAAAAGTCTTGCTCTTTCATTAGCATACTTTATTAAAAGTTTGGCTCTATCATATGATTCGACAATGGTACCAGCAATAGCTAAAGAATATAGAGCCCTAGCAGCTTGTGGAATAGACCCTAGATTTCCCACCAAAGGTGGATATCCAACAAAGTATTTGGGTTGCTTACTAATATCAATATATGCGAAATTATCTGTTGAACTACTTGTTCCACCCCCTTGATGCCTATAATCAATCTGGTTGTTTTCGCTCGAAATCAATCCATATATTCCATTTCTATTCAGATATTGATGATTTTCGTAACCATTTAATATATCATTAATTTCCCTCCAAGATTGAGCCAAAGTACCTTGATCTACTTTGCCGCCAACAATGACAATTGGAGAGATATTTGCTATTGCGGCGAGGTCATCATCCCCTCCGCCTCCACTACCTCCGTTATCAGAACTGCTGATGGTATATCCCTGAACGTGGCCTCCATTACTTCTAGCTTCTTGACTCCCATTTGTGCCCATATTCCATAAAAAGTCAAAGTAATCCCAAAAACTGGAATTGGTAGTTGATAAATACCCACTCGGGTCCGTATACTTCAACGGGTTGTTAAAGCAATACGAATACCTGTTAAAATTCTGGGTGTTGGTTGGGTCTTGTAAAAACGGGTCAGGGCTTAGGATACGGCCAAGCAATGGATCGTAAACTCTGCCATTCATATTTATTAGGCCAAATTCTTTTAGGTGTTCATGTCCTGTATAGCCTCTATCCAATAATGTAAATGCAGGTATGTTGTTATAGCTCCAATCGCCTGGGTTACGTTTTCTGCCCCAAGGGTTAAAGCTTTGTTCTTGCTCAATTGTTAGTTTTCAGTTTTTCAAAGAACGTGGTTTAAATGTAATAAAAATAATCAGCAACTAATTAACGAACTGTAATGTTTTATACCACTACGTTTACTGCACTAGTCCAAGTTTTGAAAACTTGAACCATAAGATGTAGCAAACTTGGAGCATATGGAGACTTGAAACATTTGGGGGACATATGGGGGGAACAGTCTCAGCTCATCTCGACCCTAACAAATGAATTCAAAAATATCAAGCTATATTATAACCAATAACACAAAAGGTAATAGAAGGGCAAGTACAACCAATGTCCCATTTATTGATTTATTAGGTTCCTTTTCATTTCCCCATTTTTCCTCCAACTTTTTTTCAATATTTCTATACCTCAGATAGGCTCTGATCAAAAAAGCAAATTGAATTAAAATGAATATTGCTGAAAGGATTGGTTTATTTTCATGAAATAAGGTTGAACCATATACATTTCGAATAATTTTTGAAATTGGGACTAAAAGTAAGAAATTTTGAAATAGAGAAATACCAAAAAGAGCAGTAACTCCAGATGTACCATCACTTTTATGGTAAGCCTTCCAAATTCTATAATACATGTAATCAAAACCATTATTAATAATATTTAGTATTTTCATCTTAACAATTATTTAAAATTTAATGTGCCTATTTATACTTGTAAAATAATTATTTTCAGTCTGTTGTGGGAAAAAAATTTAAATAGTGTGATTGGCATTTGGGAAGAATAAAATTTGGTTTCCAAAAAAGCCCTCCATTTTCTATCACATAACTATCAATTCCAGCACCCACTCTATCAGTTAATGAAGTTCCAGTAGTCAATTGGTAGCCTAATCAACAATACCATAAATGGGGCCAGCATAGGGTACAAAAATAGTTGCAATATCTAATGCGACTTTAGTTCCATTTCCCCAAGTAGGTTCATCAATAAAATCAAGAGCATCTGGAACAGCGGCTATCCAGCCGGCACCTTTACCAACCAAACTAGATATTTTCGCAGATTCCGCAGCACGAAGAAATGCTTTTGAACCACCATATACCTTTTGTATATCAGCCATCAAAGTCGCCCCATCCAATGTTACTCCAAATAAATTCATAAACATGTCAAAGCTGCTGCTTGGGTTATTATTATTCGCAAATCCTTCTTCAAATGCACTTGAATTAGTTCCGTGACCACCATCCCCAGGGTCAATCTCCTTAAGATAATAATCTTTTAAAGTTATCAATGAAGGAGTACCTGTCCAACCTTCAACTATTTGATAGGATTTAATTTCACTGTTGTTTACCCAGCCGCTGGATTCTGTTCCATTAACCCATGTAT
>JANYKN010000072.1 GCA_025361565.1 Bacteroidota bacterium
CTTTAAAGAAGCTCAAAATATGATAGATAATGATATTCCAATAAGTGTAATAGCCAGAAATTTGGAAGTAACTGAAGGAGCTTTGCGTCATCATCTTAGAAACGGAAAATTAAAAAAAAAGACAGTCATCCAATAGTCTCCAGAGCAATAACGATGTAATCAGACCAAGTCAACGCAATAAAGATGACATACTTGCAGCAGCAATATTTGGTATAGGAGCTACAAGTATTGATGAGCGTGAATCGGCAATGCGTCAGAAATTGGAAAGTACACCAGTACATTTTACATCAAGCGAATGTGTTGAAAATGCAGGTGTTTTGCTTTTACTGCCATTTTTAATGAGTGCCGGCTTGTTGAGTTATAAGAGTCATTATAAAGAACTAAAACCAGGTTATTATTTCATAGATTTTATAATATTGTTTCTTAGCTTTCTATATCTATGCAGAATAAAGAATATTGAACAGACGAAACAAATAAGTCCGGGTGAATTTGGAAAACTGCTTGGAGTTGACCGAATACCTGAATGCCGATGTATGCGTTATAAATTGAAAGAAATCATTGAGCAAAAGAAATCAGACACCTGGAATTCGGAATTATCAGACAGCTGGTCTGTTAGTGAAAATAATATGTTTTATTATATAGACGGCCATATTGATGTATATACCGGTTACAAGGCAACACTCGGTAAAAAGCATGTTGCACGTCAGAAATTATGTCTTCCTGGTGTTCAGGAATTTTGGGTAAACAATATGGAAGGGCTGCCTTTTTTCTATGTAACCGGGCAGGTAAATGAAAAACTTCTTGAAACGATTTCAACTCAAATAGTTCCCAAATTACTGACTGAAATTAAGCCAAAGTACAGCCAGACAGAATTGGAAAATGATCCGGATTTACCGAGATTTACAATAATATTTGACAGAGAAGGCTACAGTCCGGCGTTCTTCAATAAATTATGGAATGAACACCGTGTCGCTGTAATAACTTACCGGAAAAATGTAAAAGACAACTGGTCAGAAAAAGATTTTTCTATGTTAATGGTTGAAAAAGATGGAATCAAAACAAAAATGAAACTTACCGAAAAACAGGTAGAACTAAACAATTTCACAATGCGTGAAATCCGAAAATTATCCGATGATGGTCATCAAACTTCCATAATAACATCAAACAAAAAATTAGATATGCCGGAAGTAGCTAAAACAATGTTTTCCCGCTGGACTCAGGAGAATTTCTTTAAATACATGCGATGTGATTACGATTTCGACAGACTAATGCAATACGTTGTAGAACAAGTAGATAGCAATTTGATAGTAGCTAATCCGGAGTATAATAATCTTTGCTATTATATCAAAAAATTACGCGAAAAAATTAGTCGCAGAAGAGCTATTCTTCAGAAACTAATCGATGAAAATCTAAAGGATGCTTTAGAAAATACAGTAAGCCAACTAAAAAAACAGGCTGAAGAAAAAGAAGCTCTTGATGCTTTATTAAACCAGGAAGAAAAACTAATATCAGACCGGAAAAAAATCCCAAGCAGAATAAAAATTTGTGACATGCCGGAACACTTGAGATATAACCGTCTTCATAGTGAAAGCAAACATTTTCAAAATATAATAAAAATGATATGCTATAGGGCTGAAACAAATTGTGCTAATTTATTTGAAAATATTTATAAAAGATTTAAAGATGAAAAGAGAGTATTAGTAAAAAGTATAATAAATAGTCATGGTGATATTATAAGCGATTATGAAAAAAAGACATTAACAGTGTGCATTTATTCACAGTCTAATCCAAGAATGAACATTGCTTTGAATGAGCTTTGTGAAATTCTAAACGATGCAGATTACTGTTATCCTTCAACAGATCTTAGGCTTATTTACAAAATCGCGAAATGATTGTTTTTTGAGGATCAGGAGTTCTGAAGTTATAAAAGTTTGTAAAGTAAAAAGAAAAGCAGATGTTAGGCAAAGCCTGTAATAAATGCAGTGAAAAATATCTAATATCGTACATGGAATTACGAATTACGAAGTAGAATGTCAATAAATTAGCATTTATCATTCCGAGCTTGGTAGGAATCCAGTAAAAAAAAATGAAAAGTCGATAGTTTTCGGTTTAAGATGTCCAACACCTGCAAGCAATTAATTCAATTTTATACCATTG
>JANYKN010000076.1 GCA_025361565.1 Bacteroidota bacterium
CATGGCGAAACTTTTTTGAGGATCCCATTCCGGTCACGAAAATTCTTAAATCGAGCGGAATATTGTTAATACATATTGTTGGCTTATTGTCAATTGCAGTTTATAAGTTCAACAACAAAGATATTTTATCATGAGGCTATATAAATGTATTTTAATTTATTGCATAACGCTATTATCCATTGCACAAATAGATGGACAAAGCAACGCTAATGCTTATTTAAAAGCAGTTTATGGCAATTTGCAGAAAGTGAATGATTATGCTGTCCAGGCAAATATAAAAGTTGATATGCCGTTTATTCGAATGCTACCCATTCATGTAAAAATTTTTTTCAAACAAAAGGATAAGTTCAAAGTGGAATCCAAAGGAATAGCCATTGTTCCGCGTCAGGGATTCGATCAGCTTTCAAAAATACTGGCTAACAATAATTCATTTACATCCATAATACAAGGTGAAGAAAAAATTAATACGATTCAAGCAATCATTGTCAATATGATACCTTTATCTGACACAAGTGACATCATTCTTGCAAAATTTTGGATTGATCCGATACAAAGTGTTATTTTAAAATCTCAACTTACCACCAAGTCAAACGGAACTATTGGTACGGAGTATATTTATGGAAGCCAGGTTGAATATGGTTTACCCGATAAGATGATCTTTTCAGTAGATGTAAAAAAGTTTAAGATGCCAATAAGTGTTACAGCCAATATGAATAAGAGTGGGAACAAAAAAGAGGAAACTGGCAAAGGAAATAAAAAGGGAAAGATTTATATTGTGTTAACCAACTATCAAATAAATAAAGGTATTTCGGATAGTGTGTTTAAAAAATAAGGCCTTTCCTAAAATATTTAGGTTTAGTTTACGCAACTATTTACAGATTTAAACATCTAGTAGTAAATATGATTATATATGAAAACTGGCCTGATTTTCTATTTCGTTGTAGTTTTGATTGGAACCGGGTGTCATAAAGAAAGCTTTAATAATGACCAACTTTCCTTATTAAAAACCAAGTGGATATTATCTTATATTCAAGATACCAGAACAAATGCTGTAATCAATTATCCCAATGATGCTACAAAAGTTATATCTATTGTTTTTAGTGATTCATCGAATGTTGTATCTTTTAAAGGAGTTTGTAATAGTGGGCAGGGTAAATTTTCGATTTCGTCTATCAATGATTCAATTAAAATTACTTTGTTGGGAACTACAAAAATTGCCTGCAAATATGTTGAATGGGAATCATATACGACTACTAATTTGTACAATGCTTTTAAATATAAAATTAACGGGGGTAATTTAGAAGTATATTCGAAAGGAGCTTATAATTTATATTTTAAGCAATAAAAGAAAAGTTAGGAAATATTTTACAAATAGCTCGCTGAAAGTTCATTTGTAAGCATATTTAAAATAAGTAGTAACCGAGAAACAATTTGACTTTGAGATTTCTCACTTCGTTCGAAATAACAATCAGCTATTTAAAAATATAAAATAATTAAAACATAAGTTACTAGCAAGTGGCCATTGCCTTCAATCATTATTTCTGCTTTGATTTTATAGACTAAATACCCCACAAAGTTAAACAAAATGGAAGTTATTATCGAAAAACAGCGTTTTCAGTAAAACCAATTTATAAATTAATAAATAATAACTCATTGAGAAAGTATATTCCTTTATAAATATATTTTATTTATTAGCACTTACATCCATTTTAATTGTTAAACATATTCACTCCCACCCCATTTTGTGTCTTTAAAAATGATTTTTATTCATCAATCATATCAACTTTTCCCAAATAGACTTGTTTAAGTTTTCTAAACACATTAATTTTTAACCTATGCCTCGATTTTTCATCATGATGTGCCTTATGATGTCTTTGAGTGTTTATGCTCAGGAATCGCATTTAAAAAATATGAAACAACTCACGTTTGGTGGAGATAACGCGGAGGCTTACTTTAGTTTTGACGGTAAAAACCTGAGTTTTCAAAGCAATAACAAAGCATGGGGATTGCAGTGCGATCAGATTTTTAATATGGATATCAGCAAAGCATCGGCTGATACAACTTACAAACCGCCGCTAATAAGCACTGGCAAAGGCAGAACTACATGTAGTTTTTTTCTTCCAGGAGATAAAACAATTCTTTATGCTTCAACCCACCTCAATGGGGACAAGTGTCCTGAATCCGTTAAAATCGAAGGCAAGTATCTTTGGGCGGTATACAATAGCTACGATATTTTTGTATCCGATTTAAACGGTAAAATCATTAAGCAACTTACCAATACCTTTGGTTACGATGCCGAAGCCACCATTTCGCCCAAAGGCGATAAAATTGTTTTTACCAGCAACCGCAGCGGCGATTTGGAATTATGGACCATGAATATTGACGGATCGGATCAGAAACAGGTAACCTTTGGGTTAGGATACGATGGCGGCGCTTTCTTTTCACCTGATGGGAAACAATTAGTTTTTCGTGCATCGCG
>JANYKN010000087.1 GCA_025361565.1 Bacteroidota bacterium
ACACCAGGGTGCCCAAAAATCGACCAATACAACTCCGCGGCCAATAATATTTTTAAAGTTTTTCTTGTCTAATTTTTTGATTTTCGAACTATCGGGTACCTTAGGCATATTATGCATTTTTTTAGAAGAATAATAGATATACCCTAGGAATGCCATGATTTAGCTACCTGCTATAATAAATGATATCGACCTAATTTTTTTTATAGTCAAATTCTCAAATATTCCGAAATAGTAAACAACGTAATAATTTTATTATCTGCTACTTGAGCACTTATTCGGATGAGCGTTTCGAGTAGAAAATAACTTGTCAAAAAGAAATCTAATTACATATCATTAAATAATATAAGTATCTATATTGTTGTATGTGTGATAAATACAACAGTCCATATGAAATTCGGTTACAGGTATTGGCATCTTTATTGATAAGGGGGGGGGTAATTGTTTATTATTCAAATACATAGCTGTATGTGAAATGTCATACTCAAACCACATAACAAATAAAACGGAATATTTATTTTCAGTTTGAGTGAAATTAAGTGGAAAATTAAATAGGAATTTAATTTTCATAAAATTACTTTTGAAAACGAAAAGGCACCCGGTACCAATGCGCAAACATATATCCGGATGCCTAGAATTGTATTGGCATTTAGCCGGTACAAAATTAATCAATTTTATTAACTTATAAATTAATTTTGTATGAAAAAACTTGTTTTAGTGATTGCAATTTTTTGCAGTGTTTCGGTTTCGATGACTTATGCATCGGATAGTAAAGAACAAAAAAAAGAAGTAATCAAAATCGAGAATGCATTAACAAAAGCAGTAATTAATGTTTCCATTTCTATTGGAAATACAGTGAATTGTCCTAAACCAATCCTAGAAAGAAATACACCGGAACAATGTGCAAATGATGCTTGGATGTATACTTATAGTCTAGTGGATATGGGTTATACCTTTAAATATGCTTATGCAGAAGGACAACGACTATATAATTTATGTGTATCGTCGGTTAATTAAAGCTAATAGTTAAAATGAAAAAGCTATCTGAAAAATTTGATATAAAATTCAGATAGTTTTTTAAATTATAATTTGATAAAATATAAACATTATGCAAAGATTTAAGTTTAGAATTCAAATTCTTTTGGTTTTTTTTTATTGGTTAGTTCCAAATCAAATAATCTATTCTCAAAATGATTTCATGGTTGCTTATTATGGCAAAAAGTATCTAGGTATAAAAATGGATTCCACTAAAATTTCCGAGAAAATGTTGGAATCTCATAATGAGCATGAGAAACAAATTTCACTTATCATGCCCGAAGTGGAATATCAATTGATTTTTACAAAAACAGAATCGTTATTTAAAGTTACCGAGCGACTGGGACAAGCCTCTAATGATTTGCTTGATTTGGCAATTATGAGTGCAGATGGTGACGGAATAAGATACAACAATTTGCAAAGCAATGAAAAACTGCACCAAATGGAGTTTTTCGGTAAAATACTATTAATCGTTGAAAGTGCAAATGAACAAAAGTGGGATTTAGTAAATGAAACAAAAAAAGTAGGACAATTTAATTGCTTTAAGGCTACTACCATACGAAAAACAAGAAATGCTGCTGGCACTTTTAAAAAAACTGTGGTAGCCTGGTATACCATTGATTTGCCTTTTCCACACGGGCCTATTGGTTATGGTGGATTGCCTGGCTTAATAGTTGAACTAAGTTATGAAAATGCAAGCTATATTCTGAAAAGCATTGATTTAAAACCAAAATCCACTTATAAAATTGAAAAACCAACCAAAGGCAAAAAGGTAACATTGGAAGAATTTTACGATATGGATATAAATGCTTTTCAAAACGCTTCGTTTAATTAATACCATAACTTTGAATATCAAGACAGTTATAACCAAAATCTTTTTTACTACTGCTTTGTCATTATTTTTCTTAAGCACTTGGGCACAAGAAAGGTCGATATCCGGGATAGTTACCGATTCCCTCCAAAACCCGCTTCCCTGGGCAAACGTTATTGCAATTCCGAAAGATAAAAGCGAAGGGATGAAATTTGCCATTACCGATGAGAAAGGGCGCTATAAATTGCTATTGTCAAAAAAAACAGTCTACGAGATTTCAGTCACTTTTCTAGGCTACGAAAAGTTCAGTTATCAGATTTTGCCTGACAACCCTATCCAAAATGTTACTATCAAACTGAAGCCATCGAATAATTTACTGGGTGAAGTTGTAATTATGGAACAGCCAGTAACAAAAAACCACGACACCTTAAGTTACAACGTTGAAGCCTTTAAAACAGGTGATGAGCGCAAACTGAAAGACATTGTTGAAAAGCTCCCTGGGATAGAAATGGACAAGAATGGACAAATTACGGTTCAGGGCAAAAAAGTAACCAAGTTAACCGTAGATGGCAGGGATTTTTTCGGTAGCGGAACCAAGATGGCTGTTGACAATATCCCAGCTGACGCAGTAAAAGGTATTGATTTTGTCGACAAATACCAATCGGTTGGGTTTTTAAGGGATTTTGACGAAAGCGAAGAGCTTGCCATGAACATTAAGCTAAAAAAAGACAAGAAAAAATTTGCATTTGGAAGTGTTGAAGCAGGTTCAGATTTTGAGGACAAATACCTTGGTCATGCCAATTTATTTTATTACAGCCCAAAAACCAATATTAATTTTATTGGCGATGCTAACAATGCCGGCCAACAGTTTTTTACTTATAGCAATGCATTGGATTTTAATGGAGGCTATGGATCAATGATGCGAGACGGGATTTTTGGAAACAGTGTTTACGATAGTGACTTATACAGCCTGATTGAATCCAAAGACTATACAAGCCGCGAAAACCTGTTTGGAGCTTTGAATTTAAACAGTCAATTGAGCAATAAACTCAAATTTTCGGTTTATGCCATTGGATCGGGCACCAAATCGGGTAGCGAAAGATTGACTGATAAAGAATATTTTCTTGGAGAATCGGGCTATAAAGAACTATACAGCACAAATGGGAATACAGAAAGCAAGTTTGGAAATTCCAAAGTTGTTTTTGATTATACGCCAAGTGATATGGAATCATTTTATTTTATGACCAAAGTAAAATATTCAGAAGACATATCCTATAAGAAGGATATTTCTGATATTGACGATATCAGTTCAGAATTTAAACAAAATTCTGATAATGCAGCCGTTGCATTGACCCAAAATATAGAGTGGCATAAAAAATTATCGAAAGACAGGGCTTTATCGGCGGGCATTAGCTACAATTACAACAATAAATCGCCACGTCAACAATGGATTTCAGAATCGCCTTTGCTCCAAGGTTTAGTGCCTTTGGTTGCCGATTCTATTTATCGGATAAACCAGTTGAATGGTGGAATCTCGAATAGATTGAACCTGATTGCCAAACATTATTGGAACATTACCAACCTGAGCCAGATCAATATTTCTGTAGGGAATTATTATGTAAACGATACGTATTCCACTTCGGAAAACCAACAATTATCCGATGGCTCCACCGTCGATTTCAGTCAGTCTGGCTTTGGAAACCAAATGAGCCTGTTTTTTAATGATTTATTTATCAGTACCCATTACAAATTTAAAAAAGGTGTATCCATTGTTAATGCCGGCGTTTATACGCATTACTTTTTGTGGGATATAGAACAAGGATCGAAAACTGCAAAACAAAAAATTGCTTTTTTGCCTGATGTTTCGCTTAAATTTAAGTTTACCAGTACAATGGATCTAAATTTGGACTATCAGATAAAAAGCCAGTTTCCGCAAAGCCAAAACCTGACCGAAAATTATAGTTTACAAAACTATTATTCGGTTATGAAGGGAAATCCAACACTGGAAAATGAACTATATCACACTGCTTCTGTTTACTATTCACTTTTTAGTATGTTCAGAAAGTTGATGTTATATATACGCTTCGATTTTAATAAAAAAATCTCGGGGATTCTTTATCAGACAAAAATAGAAGAACAAAAACACTATAACTTCCCGGTTTTATTAAACAATCCTGAAACTTCTTATTCTTTTAGTTCGAGTGTTAGTAAAGGTGTGCGAAAGTTTAGGTTTGTAATCAATTTAAATGTTCGACTAAGTGATTATTTGCAGGAAATTAATGGAAATATGGCCAGTTATAGAAGCATAAACCAAATGTATATGCCCGAAATAAGGACAAATTACAAAAAGTGGCCAAATATTTCGGTAGGATATCAAATTGGGCAAAGTCAATTAATTTCAGCGGAAGGAAAAAACGCTATGATTACTGGTAAGCCTACGTTTTCATTTAAATATGATTTTTTAAAAGGAATGATTTTAAACGCCAATTACTTTATTGAACATAACAAAGACCAAACTACCGGACAAACCAACAGGTTTGATATGGCAAATGTTTCGATATATTATCAGCACAAAAAAAGCCCATGGGGATTTGAGGTTTCAGCAACTAATTTGTTTGATAGCAAAGCACGAATTAGCTATTCTGTTTCTGACTATCTTTCAGAAATAAATAAAAACTATATTATGCCCAGAATATTTCTAGTTACTATAAGTTATAATTTATAAAAATTTAAATTCAATTATTGAGGCAATTACAACTACTTTATGAGGATTGGAAATTCTGATTTTTAGCCTGTTGGCTGTAACAATAATCAAAATTAGATTTTCTTTTGTGATGCATTTAAACTAATTGTTCCAATTGTAGTTTGAATTTTATTGTTTTGATTATCATGCACTTGCCAAATCGACCTGTTTCATCAAAAATCTTTTGGGTTTGTATCCCACAAACCTGTTTATTTCTTTGCCTTCTTTGAACATAATCATGGTAGGAATGCTTTTTACTTTAAACTTCCCGGCCAATTCCTGCTGATGATCTACGTTTACCTTGGCAACGGTTACTTTGTCGCTTTCGGTTTCGGCAATTTCGTTTAAAACCGGAGCAATCATTTGACAAGGGCCACACCAGGGTGCCCAAAAATCGACCAATACAACTCCGCGGCCAATAATATTTTTAAAGTTTTTCTTGTCTAATTTTTTGATTTTCGAACTATCGGGTACCTTAGGCATATTATGCATTTTT
>JANYKN010000165.1 GCA_025361565.1 Bacteroidota bacterium
TCTGCTGTCCGTTTTTCCTTCTCTTCACTCTGAATTTGTGTTTCTTCAAGCAATTCCAAAATTTGTTTTCTGTCAATAGCTGAGTTTACGCTAATGGCAATAATGTCCATAGAAACATTAATAAATTCAATTTGTGTTTCGCTGAAGTTAGTTAGACTGCCAATTTCTATTACACCCAGTGTTTTACCTTCAAACAAAAAAGGAGTAACAAGCAGATGTTTTGGTTTAGCATTCAGAACAGATGAGGTTATACGTATGTGTTCTTCGGTTATATCCGTTAAAGAAATTGGTTTCTGTTCTCGTGCCGCCTGGCCTATTAACCCTTCATTTAATGTAAATTTTTCTTTTGTTTCTTTAGGAGATGCAAAGGCATATTGACCGCGAAGCACCAACGTACTTTCTTTATCATTAAAGATGTAAACAGCTCCTATATTTGCTTTTAGGTATGTGCATAAAAAACTAATTGAATTGGTTGCCAGCTCTTCTATATGCTGCACTCCTATTAATTTTTCGCTAAGCTTCGAGTTACCGGTAAGTAGCCAGTTTTTACTTACGGTTTCCGCTTCGGCTATTTCCAGTGCTCTTAAATTTGTAGTAACTATATTGTATACAATAATAAGAATAACAACAATGATCAATATAAGGATTGCAAAAACAACATTAAAAGTTCCCGCATCGCTATCACTGGCTTTTTTTCGTTCGGCAATTAACGAATGTTCTATAGCCTGTGCCCTATCAATTATTTCTCTTATCCTATCTTCTATTCGTTTTCCCTCACTCGAAGCAACAATTTCCCTCGCTCTTGCAAAATCCTTTTTTCGAATTTCTATGCTTCTGCTGAAATAACTATTTTGTTTTTTAAATTCTTTCTGAAGTTCCTCAATATTCTTTTGCTGATTAAGATTATCTTTTGTTAATTCCTTTACTTTATTAAGATGTTCAATTGCTTTTGCATTGGCATTTAAATAGGGTTCCAGAAAATTATCATCCCCAGTAATAACAAAGCCCCGCATGCCTGTTTCACCATCAATGGAAGTAACCAGTATTTGCTCAAATTCATACAATACCAAGTTGGTATGATTTATCATCGCATTTGAAGCTATAAATTTCTCACTATTTTTAAAAGTAAAAATTGCAACTCCGAAAAGGATTAAAGCACAAGCAATAAATCCTAATAATATTTTTCTACTAAATGTAATTTCCATTTTATTATTTGTAAAGTTGGAGTTGGGTTAATTTTATTAATAAATTGATTATTCCTTCCAGGGATAAAATATAATCTACCTGCATAGCTGCAATTGCTGAAGCTGGCATAAAGCTGGATTCTGCTGTGGACGGATCCTGAGCAATTGTTAAACCACCGTATTCTTTTATTAGTTTCAAGCCTTTTGTCCCATCATTATTTGAGCCCGTTAGTATCACTCCAATCAATTTATTGTTATAAGCTTCGGCAGCCGATTCAAAAAGCACATCAATGGATGGTCTTGCAAAATTTACACGTTCATCTATAGATAATGAAAATGTTTTATTTTTTTCGACAAGCAAATGATAATTAGGTGGAGCAATGTAAATTTTTCCATGTTCAATTTTTTCTTTTTCATCGGCTTCTTTTATTTCGAGATTGCTTTTATCATTTAAAAGTCTTATCCAAAGGTTTTCAGAATTCGCACTTATATGTTGTACAATAATAATTGGAATATTAAATTCTTTTGGCAAAAGAGGAAACATGGTTTTCATCGCATTCATTCCGCCAGAAGAAACCCCTATTACAATTGCTTCATAATTCATTTATTTTATTATTATTCGGTAAGAAAAATAGTTTTAATAACTGATCTTAGAGAAGTCAAATAGCTTATATTGGTCAACCCCAACCCCTTAAAAAGGGGCTATAACTTAGGTAGAACTTGTTATAGGGTTGATATACAATAAAAGTCCAACGTCAACTTTTCCTTTTATTATGAAATTTGTCGCACGCTCAGTATGTTTTAGCCGATACATTTTTAATATTTCTTTTTAAATATTCGTTGTTGTTTATCCAACTCACTGTATTCTTCATGAAATTCAGAAAACCGTAAACTTTCTTTTGAACCCAAACATAAAATGCCACCATCAATCAAGCTGTCATAAAAAAGTTTTTGCACTTTATTTTGTAAATTTCTATCAAAATAAATAAGAACATTTCTGCATAATATTAAATGCACCT
>JANYKN010000178.1 GCA_025361565.1 Bacteroidota bacterium
AAAATAAAATGAATGTATGTTTTGTTGCAAATTTTTACAAAACCATACTCTATCATTATATAGCAAGAGGCTTAGAAAAAAATGGAATATCTGTTTATTGGATTGTTTTAAAAAAGGAACAAGAAAGTTTTTTGATAAAAGAATATGGTCATCAAAAGTTACTTTTAATCAATCGGGAATATTTTAACAAATCAAATGCTCCTATTTGTGATATTAAAATAAACGAAATAGTGTATGGCGACAGAGTTTTAAAACATATTAAAAAACAAGGAATTAACTACTTAACTAATATACAAAAACCAATTTATGACTTCATAAATAAACACCAAATTCGATATATCTTTGGCGAAAGAACATGGAGTCACGAGATATTAATTAGCAGGTTAATAAATCAATTCCCTCATTTGAATTGTTCTTACCTTTCCTTTACATCGATTAGAATACCTGGGGAAAGATTTGCATTTTTTCAAGATGAATTCGAATCGATAATTCAGGAACCTTTATCAACAGAAATTATTGATCCAAATGCTGATTTTACAATAGAAAAACCTTCATATTTAGCAATTAATGATAAGCTTGTAAAAAAGAATAGCTCTTTTTTAGGAAGATTAAATCGAATCAAACGTTATTTCACCAATGAAAATATTGAAAAAGCTGATCCAAATGTTATTGTTGAGCCATTTTTACGAATTCAAGTCACAGTTCAAGAAGAATTGAATAGAGAAACATACAAATTACTTAAGAAACATAGTTTTGAATCTATTAAAGATCGAAAATATATCTTTTTAGGATTTCATAAGCAGCCAGAGAGTTCAATTGATGTTCTCGGCAGGTATTTTGAAGATCAGGGAGAAAACGTTATTAACTTTTGGAGGGTTTTACCACCAGACTGGTTAATAGTCATAAAGGAGCACACAAATGCCATTGGTGACCGAGGGTACAAATTCTTTAAAACCCTTTTAAAATACCCTAATGTTATTCTTATTAAAGAAACTACTGATTCTCATTTATTAATCAAGAATAGTCAATTGGTTTGCACCGTTACTGGAACAATTGCGTTAGAAGCTGCTTTGATGGGAATACCGTCCATTACTCTTTCTCCAACTTTTTTCAACAGGATCAATTATTGCAGAATGTTAACATGGACAGATATTCAAAAATATAAAAACCTGGAAGAATTAATAACTGAGATTAAATCAACCCCTAACAATGTAGAAGATTACAAAAAATATATTATTCAAAACTCCTTTGAAGCTAATACTACTGATACTTTCACTTGTCCTGAGGTTATTGAAATTGAAAACTTAAAGAAAATTATTAGTGCTTTCTTTCGCGTTTTAAAAGTTAACTGAAATTGATATAATCCAAATGAAAAAATGTGAATCTATATTTATGACCATATTGTTTTTTGGATGCACTTTAAATTCACTTTTTAGATTTCCTTTAGAAAAAGTCATTATCGTTTTAACGATACTTTTATTTTTCGGATCCTATCAAAAAATACCGAAAAACTCTTTTTTAGCCCTTTTAATCATTTTTGCAGGCTTATTACTGACATATCTTGTCAACCTCATTCATTTTTCATTTTTATTATTTTTCCCTATTGTAGGTATCTTTTTCATTATCTTGGTTGCAAAAAACCCGAAGAATATTTATTATTTGTATTGGGGTTTAGGATTTCACATTTTATTAGGGCTTTTATATGTAATACATTCTTACGTTTTTGGGCTAGCTCACATAACCAGATTTGTCCGGCCAATGTTTGATAAGGGACTACCTTTTTTACACGCAGCTATGGGTTTTACACCAACAGTGCAGAGCTTTGGTACCATGTGCTTAGGATGGCTGTTGATTTATTTTTTTAAAAAAGAAAATAATGATTTAAAATGGATCGATAAGGTGATGTTTTTCATCACAATTCTAAGTGTAATTGTAACATTTAACCGGAATACATTTGTTCTTTTCATTTTTATCACAATGATTCATTATCGTATATTCTTCATTGTTTTCATTACAACTGTCATTGTTGGGATAGTATATTATTTTGGTTTTATTAAGAGTCTTGTTTTAAATGTAAATACTATGGACTCGCGAAGATTAGGATTAGAAGGCTTTAATTTATCATTTATAACAAGACTCTTAATAAAACCAAAATAATATACTATCCCAACAATGACAGTTGTAATGAAAACAATGAAGAATATACGATAATGAATCATTGTGATAAAAATGAAAAGAACAAA
>JANYKN010000036.1 GCA_025361565.1 Bacteroidota bacterium
AAAAGGCATTTAATCGTTTTTCGCCTGGAGGACGACTGAGCCTATAACAGTGTTTAGCCGGCCATGCCGCATGAATCGGTTGTTTGGAATTTTAAAAAGAGTAAAAGCTTGCGGCACAGGCGGCTACACATGTTCGTTGTGGCCAATTTGAACGGATCCTCACAAATAAAAAACTTCTTCAAAAATAAATTGGTTTTTGTACCATTATTCGTTAACTTTGCCTCATGGATAAAAAACGTCAACTAATCTATTTCAAAGACTATTACTGGGACTTCTTTAATACGCTAAAAGAAAAAGTTAAAGATAAAATTGACTATGTTTTATTTCTTGTTACAGTAGCTGACCAAATCCCTAAAAAATTCTTTGAAAAAATAACAGGTTATGAAGGAATTTTTGCAATAAGAATAGAGTTTGAAAGCAACATTTATAGGATTTTCTGCTGCTTTGACGAAGGAAACTTAATTGTGCTTTTTAACGGATTTCAAAAGAAAACACAAAAGACTCCAAAAGACGAAATTGAAAAAGCAATGAAGATTAAAGAAGAGTATTTTGAGTTTAAAAAGAAGGAGGAAAAAAAATGAAAAATATCGTGACTTTTGACAAACACCTTGACCAAAGATATGGTAAAATAGGTACCTTGAAACGGACTGAATTTGAAATAAAGGCCAAAGCATTTGCAATTGGTGAAATACTTAGGGAAGCAAGAAAAGAAGCGCAAATGACCCAGGAACAACTTGCCCAAAAAACGGGAACAAGGAAAAGTTTCATTTCACGAATTGAGAACGGGCACAGCGACATTCAGTTATCGACTTTGTATCGATTGGTAGAAATTGGATTCGGTAAAAGAGTAAATTTAACAATTGGCTGAAAACAATAGACAACGTGGCCACAACATTTTGTAGCCGGTCATTTGCCCTTTTGACGGTTTCGCACCGCGAAACCGCTGTACAAGGGCAAACGGCGGCTACAAGTTACCGTTATAGGCAATTAAAATAGTTCTATGAAAATACTAATATTATTTTTGATATTTATTGAAATTGGCAATATAGGCTTGACTCAGGACAAAAAAATTCCTGTTCATCTCACAGAACCAGATAAACAATTCGAATTAGTTGGTGAACTTGGAGTAAAACTTGGTACAAGTTTAACTGTTGAGGGAATTATTGTTGATGGATCAGATAAAGGCTATGCTGATGGACCAAATCTAATGATCCAAATGATAAATGACAAACCAACTCAAAGCGATATTCAAATTCCTGTTTCGCCATATTTCGGAGAATTCGGCAAAGAACCACTTCCAGTACTTGAATATGGTTCTACATATAGTTTTCGACTTTACGAAACCGGCGAGTTTGTTGGCGTTCCAGATGAGGCTTATAAAGAAGCCGATATCCTGATTCAAACAACAGGGTTTTATTTTCAAAACAGATTGATTATAATCTCTGGGAAAAAAATAGCCCCTATTGAATGGGCTCCAAATGACTTTATCGATGAAAATGCACTTTTATCTGGAATTGCAAAAAATGAAAACGAAATTCCTTTTATCAAATCAGAAAAATGGAAATTAAAATTGGGCGGACTAAACAAATGGACTGACTCAGAAATTGGAAAACAGGTGGAAGTTTACGGGAAAATTCAAAAAACTGAAACAGGTGATAATTACTATATTAATAATAGCCAACCAAGATTGGTAAAACTTGAAGATCAGCTTGGCAAAATGGTAAAACTTAGGGGAATTGCTTGGAGCATGAATGGGTATTGGTGGTTTAATTATCGAGGAATAGACGTTTACGTGGAAAAAATGAAAGAACTCCCAAATTGGAATGTAGAAAATCATGGGCGTTTAATGGAAATTTCAGGGATACTTGAACAAGACAAATTACCTGACATTGACCAAATCTCATTGAAAGAAAACCGTGATCTTAAAATGTATTATATAGTTCGTCAAGCAAGTTGGACACCATTGGATGAGTTGCTTACACCAGAGTTGCCAATAAAAAGATAAAATATAATAAATTATGGATATAAATTTTAATCACAAATGCCCATAACATTTTGTAGCCGGTCATCTGCCCTTGAATCGGTTTCGCGTCGCGAAACCGCTGTACAAGGGCAAACGACGGCTACAAGTTGCCGTTATGTGGCAGTGAAAAAAAATAAAAGACAAAAGTTCATTGGATTCTTGAATCCGGAATACTTTTTCATGGTCGGACTTTACAGAGCCGAGACAATAAATAATATTATAAATAACTGAAATAGATTGAATTGGCTTATAAAAATAGAACGCATAATCGGTTCAGCTTTTTGGTAAAACAAAAGTTCATAAACTGTTTGGCTTTTTGAAAACTGAACAATAGAAAAATGAACGCGTAATTGGCTCAACGGTTTGAAAATATTATAAGTCCAAATCCGCCAGGCTTTTAGAAAACTATAAAAAAGAAAATATTTTTAAATGCCTGAAAAATAATCAATTGGTGAAAATAAACGACTAATCGGTTTAGCATTTTGAAAACACAAAAGTTCATAATTTGCCAAACATTTTGAAAACGGAATAATAAATAAACGCAGAAACGGCCAGACAACATGGAAATTTAGTAGTTTTGGCCCAGCCTGACTTTTAAAAACGGAAAAATAAAAAAAACAGCATTTAGGGCGTTTGCCACTTTGATTGGCGAAATCCCATATTTCGGTCGACAAAATGGCTACCGAAATATAAAGGCCACATAACACTGTGTAGCCGTCCATGCCGCATGAATCGGCTGTACAGAATTTGAGATTTATGAAAAATGCGGCACAGGCGGCTACACATATTCGTTATGGGCAACTAAAAAAGGCAAAACGTACTATGAAAGCTAAAGAACTTACCATCAAAAACAGCCAAAAATTAAATAAAAAATGGAGACCAGTAACCATTTTAAAAACGGGGAGTTACCGAAAAGCCAAATGAGTAGGAAGCATTTAAATACAGATATAATGAAACTTAAGGCAAAAACTTTAAAGATTATTGGGTTTACTTGTTTTGCAATTGGGATGATTTTCATGCTTGGTTTTATAGCTTATACATCGGGAACAAGCAAAACTAACTTCATCCCATTTTTACCAATTGGAATCGTACTCACATTTTTTGGAATCTACCTTCTTGCACTTTCAAAAAAGAAAAAAGATATGGAATCTAAAGATGTTTGAAAGTAGTTGAATAAGATTGAAAAGTGGAAAATAGAAACCGCTATAAAAAACAGGGCATATCCGAAAAGCCAGACCAGTAGGAATTAATTCATAATAATATGAAAACGAGTGCAAAACAATTAAAAAATATAGGTTTCCTTCTTATATTTTTAGCATGCCTTTCTTTTGGATATGCAATTGCCAAACAAATTTCAGGGAGTGAAACTTTTGAACTTGCTTTAATTGTTTCTGGCACAATATGCCTTTTCTTTGCCATTACAGCATTTACATTGGCTAAAAAGAAAAAAAATGAAGAAAACCAATTTTAATAAATAGAATGAAGAAGTTTTTATTTAGAAAAGCTGGGTATTATTAATGACTTTCAACTAAATTAATAAAATAAAACAAGCCCATAACATTGTGTAGACCGGCCATTTGCCCTTGAATCGGTTTCGCGCCGCGAAACCGCTGTACAAGGGCAAACGGCGGTTACACATGTTCGTTATACCCAATTTGAGATTATGGAAAGATCCGTTAAATACTTAAGCAAAGGAGTGCGGGAGTTTTAGGAATCAGGTTGAATTTACGAATAAGAGAATTTGAATACATTTGCACTAAACAAATTTGACATTATTAGATTTAATATGAAATATATATCAATTATTTTTCTAATATTTATTTCTTGTCGAAATGAAAACAAACTCGAAAGAATTGATATCAATAAACCATATAGAATCAATAAAGAATTGGATATTTCATTTTTTCATGTTTCATTCATGAAAACGCATAATTATCCAATCAATATATCAGAATTAACCATTCAAAGATTTTATGATAATCTTCTCCAATATTCTGACATAAGTTATTTTGCTATGGAATCATTTATCTCCAACGATACGATTACGATTCTCTATAGAAATCCAGATTGCTTTGTAGCATATTATATTAATAATGGGAAATATAAATTAGAAATGAATTATGCCACTGACATAGGTGGATCTTATCCTGATGGAGATAAAAAGTATCATGGCACTTTTTTTAGTCCGACATTTGTATACGAGAATTTAGTACTCAAAAATGAAAAGAAGATTAAATTAAATGATACAATTATTGGTTATTTGGAATTTGAAACAAAACCATTTCGACATTGGAATAACAATAGATGTATTGATAAAGTATCAGGACCATTTGTTCTAAAGGTGGAAGATATTAGTAAAAAGAAACCTTACTTTATCCCATAAATGAATATAGAGAAAAAGGGTATAACATTGTGTAGCCGCCGTTTGCCCTTTCATCGGTTTCGCGGCGCGAAACCGCTGTA
>JANYKN010000078.1 GCA_025361565.1 Bacteroidota bacterium
AAATGTCGTTCTCCTTTTCACCAAGCAATTGGAAAAAGCTTTCAATTTTGTCATTAAAAATGAAGAGTTCTGTCATTTTTATTGCCTCATTTTTCCTTTCAGTTTATACGTAGCACTTTTAGATCTGGATTGCTTATAACGGCAACTTGTAGCCGCCGTGCCGCAGCTTGTACTGGGTTTTCAGTTCTGCTCCGCAGTTACCCTGCGGCATGGCCGGCTACAAAGTGTTATGCAGCCGTATTTCATTATTCTGGAAGTCATAGTTCTGACATGAAAATGGGTTTTCTCCAACAATAGAGTCATACATGCAGAGAACCAAATACTTTTTCAAATTTAGCGGACAGTCCTAAACACGCTTATTTTCTACTTTTCAAAAAGTCAGGATTTTCTGGACTCCCCGAGTTTTCAAACTGCCAAGCTGATTCTGCGTTTTTTCTTGCCAATTAATTAACTTTCAAAAGCTAACAGATACCTCATTAATAAACATTTCAGTCCCAATTGGATTTATTATGGCATCCAATTTTTGTTCCAACCCCTTTTAGCTCAATTAAACTGCCAAATGAATCTTCTTTAAGTTCATAGGTTCCTTCTTCAAAACGTGAATTGACTGTTTTGCTAAATCTGAGTTTTTAGTTAGGTTCTCATTTAAATTTCTCTATTCTTTATTTGCATTTCAAGCACATATAAGAATAAGAATGAATAATAAAATGTTTTCATTTCTTTATAGCTTATTTCAATATATCATAAACATAAAATGGCTCTTCTGAAACAGTTGAGATTAAGTAAAGTTTATTCCTTTTTTCATCTACACAAAAATAGCCTAAATGATCTAATTTAAATTTGTGCAATGGTACTCCGTTCCAATTATATTGTTCAATATATATGAATTCTTCTCCTTTATCCATAAGTTTTTTCCAATTAACAGGTGTGTTTCCACTATAGGTAAAATATACACTTTCATTACATGGGTATATTTTCCAATAGTAAGTCATATTTGTAGGGGCAAGCATTGTTACAGCATCACCGGATCTGGGCTTTTCGTAATCCAAAACCAGTTTTCTCTCTTTTGTTCCATCAAGATTTAGGAATTTTATTTCCCTAAAGTAATTATAAGCAAATACCATACGATCCTTTTTTTTGTTTACACCGAAACTTCCTTCATATGCGGCCCAGCTATTGTACTTTTTATCAAGGGCAAGATTGTTTATTTCAATTTCAGAATTTGCTGAATCTGAATTGAACCTGAAAATTTTTTTGCCACTACTAGCAGCAGAGGCATAAAGCATTTCTTTATTTGATATAACATGTATTTGTCTTAAAGCAGATTCCCGAATTTTGCCTTTTGGGAATTTAATGTCGCTCTTAATCAGTTTAAAGCCGACTGTAATGCAATATAGTTTTTCATTGGTTTGCTCATAGATATAGCAGATTTTATCTTCTTCATCGGTTTGTACAAGAAGTGGATAAACGAATTCGTTGGGGCCACCCCCTTTAACCCCAAAAGAATATACAAGTTTAAAATCCGGCAAAGAAAAAATATTAAACATTTTGTCTTTTGTATTGCTAGCAATTATCAAAAAATCCTTCTTAATAAGCATTTCAGCCCCGGTTGGATTTATTAGGGCATCCAATTTTTGTTCCCGCCCTTTTAGTCCAATTACATTGCCAAAAGATTCTTCACTAATGTCAAAGGTTCCCACTTCTAATTTATTATTTTCAGTGTTAGACAATTCAGATATTCCAGCATTGTTCTCTGTCTTATTTCCTTCTTTTTTATTTGAATTACACGCAAATAATAGAATAAAAAAGGAAATTAAAAGAGATAGTTTTTTCATAATAATATTTTTTTTTGTTAGTAAATATAGAATTTGCAAATCATTCATAAACACTTTGAACCTAAATCATTTGTATCAAGTAATTTATGGACAGAAAATTCTCATTGTTTGTTTCTAATCATTTATACTACAAAGATTAACTTTATCAAGTGTGTATTCATAATTTGTTGGCGAAGGACAAAGCAATTGGTAAACACATTCTGAACAAGGTTTTTTGTCTCTGATATTTAACCACGACTTTCCTCCTTTTAGTTCATTCTGTACTAACTCATAAAGAGGTTGATTAATACGCCCAATAGTAGGGAAGTTTACATTTGAATAAACCTTTTCATCAGACATAATGGTTAGTCTTCCAAAATTATTAGTATTTATTACTGTTCTCATAAACAATTCTCTTCTATTCACATTGATTGCATTAATATCTTCTTTGTTTAAATATACATTATTTCTAAAGAAATCTATATTACCTCCAGTAAATAAAGGCACTATTTCTGTATTTTCGATATTCGTACTTGAGCAGATTTTTTCATATTCCTCATATTCTTTTTCTGATGAAATTAAAAAACACCAGTTATGAGGTATATTTTGCTTTATCAATTTAGTATTAACAATATTTATTATTTCTTTTTCAGTTGGAAAATTTACCTTAACAGAGACTGAACTCTTTTCATTTGTCAATTTATGGATATTCTCGAAATAATTACAAATATTTTTGTAATGAATATGATAAGTTATTCGAATCGGAATCTTATTTAGTAACGATGCCAATTCATCTATTTTGGGATATTTTAGCATATCTCCTCCTAATACATTAATATTCCCAATACCTGTTCCGTTTAATTTTGTTAAAAGGTCAATTAAATTTGTGAAATCTACTGTATTGTAATTTTTTGTACAAAACAAAGCTTGCTTATATGCACTTTTGCAACAATTACAGTTCTCATTGCATTCACCTGTAACATAAATGGTTAATTCTTTTAAATAGGTTAAATAATTTCTTCCAATTTCAGGGTTGTCGAAACTATCTATTGTTTTTACTTGATTTTGGAGTTTCAGTTCAGGATATATTACAGTCGGTTTTTCTTTACATAAAGAAGTTTCAACAATATCACCAGAAAATAGATCTTTTAAATTATTTACAAATTCGCCAATATGCTTATCGCACAGTTCTGTTTCATCTATTCCAACACAATACATATTTTTAGGCAATTGTAAATCTTTAATAATTTCTCCAAGTTTCCCATTAAGGCTTACTTCTATTTTAGAAGATGATAGACTGTTATAAATTATCGCAATCTTTTCGTTTGATAGTATAAAGCTATAGGAATCAAGATATAACCAATATTTCCTTTTACTAATCATTTATATAAATTTTAGAATAATAATTGTTTAAATTTTCATGATTATTTAATTCAATTTTTTATTGGAATACCAAATTATCAATAAAATCTTTGTAATATTCCGGTTTTTTTTCTAAAAAAGTAAACATCTCAGATAAATATTTTAAAAATTTATTTTCATTTGTGTAACCATAGCACTTGGTATGTAGTTCATCAATGTCGGGAAGATTAAAAATACATTGAATACAAGAATGAGATTGAAAACAATTGCCACATTGTTTTCTCAGCTTTTGGAAGTAATTGTTGTACATATCAGATATTGAAGATAAATCAAGATTAACGGAATCCTTTGTAACAGAACCTAACCCAAATTGATGCCCAATTCTTTCGCAGGGCAAAATTTTACCATTCACAGTAACAAACATTTTCTTTCCAAATGGCAGACAGGTGCCTGTCGGTCGTTTATTTATATTTGTATTTTCGCAATCAATAAATAAATCATCATACGAATCAAAGAATATACCACAATATATCATTAAAAAAATATCAAAATCCTTAACATCCGGAGAACTTACATTCAAATCATTTGTTAGCTCTTCATAATGTTCCGATTTCTTTATATCAGATCTGTAATTTTTGTATGTTTTATTAAATTCTTCAATCATTTCAGTTCTGATTCCTGAACCATTTAATTCACCAATTGATGGAATTTTTCCAAATTCATTTTTTATATAAGAAAGTATTTCTTCTACAGAATTTTTGTTGTGCAATACTGCATTGAATTGAACTTGTTCTTCGAAATAACTGGGATAGCTATCTTTTAAATGTTTGATGTTTTGATATAACTTATTGAAAGTACTTTTTCCTGAATGATCAACTCTATATCCATTATTGTATTCATTTCCATCTAAACTTATTAATAAATGAATTTTATTATCAACTAAAAATTCTTCATATTTGTCTAACAAAAGACAATTACTCGTCATAGAGTATTTAATACTTCTATTCAAATTCAGGGAATTAACATAATTTATTATTTTTTCTATTAAAGGGACGTTCATCAAGGGTTCACCACCATAAAACGAAATATACGTGAGACCTTTATAAGAACTGTTTAAACTCGAATTCCATTTTTCTGCCAGATAATCAATTATTTTTTTTGCTGCCTCATGGGAAAGATAATTATTTTCTCTTTTATCGTGATCATTATAAAAATCATTGTAAGCGCAATATTTGCAATTCAAATTACAGGCATCAGTTATTTCGAATGTAAGCTGAACTAAATTTGCCATTTGATATTCAATAACATCAGGTGATAATTGATAGTTTAAATCAATTTCCTGATTTCGATCTGAGTATAATCCGTATTTTTTCAAGAAATTATGCTTTTTTATATAATATTGGATAGTTTCTTTATCAAAATGCCCAATACCTTCAAGCATAATTGTGTCGGGTACCTTATCAAAAGTATTATTTTGTTTTTCAAAATTATGCAACCAAGCAAACAATGGATGGGCATATCCTGAAATTCTTTTATTTATATCTAAATAATAATAATTCCCATTTTCTGTTGAAATAAAATATGTCGATTTCATTGGTTAAAGTAAATTAGACTTATTAATATTGTATTGCTATTCAAGTAGGATTAATCTGGTCTCCTCAATATAAGATTCATTAATTTTGAAATATCCATATCTCTTAATATTTTCATTTATTAAAAAAGTATTTTTTTTCTGTAGGGAACTTACTAATTTCAAGTTGAATTACAATAAGTGTCTGTTTATTAAATTATTAATCGTATATTTTCACAAAGATTTTTTTAAAAAAATTGAAATTCAAGAACTAAGATCTCTACGAAAAACTAAACAATTATTAGCATTTAAACAGACACTTAATAATCAGATTTAGCAAGCTGTAGATATGCGAATGTCGTAATTTGCATTTAAATTAGTCATAGGACTTGCTCCTCCTGGCTGTCCTTGATACAAACAACCACAACCACAATCACCAGAGCAGCAAGCCGCGCTAACATATCCACCAGTCAACTTACTTAATTCAACTTTTTCTAATTCAACTTTACATAGCTTGTCTAATTTTAATTTCTGAATCTTTTCCATAACAAAAAATATTAAATTTATATGCTTACTCTTTGCTTAGGGTTTTTCAGCATCCACCCTGCCTTTAGCTAAAAGGACTTTTTGGCCAAAAAATTTTAATGATTAAATTTTAATTGCTGGTTCAATATGATTTATTTTTTCGTTTACGCTTTTTTTAATCAAATGCTGCATAACGGTAACTTGTAGCCGTCGTTTGCCCTTTCACAGAGGTTTCGCGCTCACGAAACCGTCAAAAGGGCAAATGACCGGCTACAAAATGTTATGTGCCTTCATTTTTCGGTTGTCAAAATGTCGGCCGAAAAATGGATT
>JANYKN010000084.1 GCA_025361565.1 Bacteroidota bacterium
CGACAAAATGGTACAGATATAATAACTACAAAAAGATATGTGAAGACAAATGAATGGCAGCAAATTTCTGCAACCTTTTTGGATGGTAAAATAGTTTTTAAATATAATGATGTTCCTGTTGAAACTAGAATTTTTAAAACAAAAATTATTGTTCCTGGAACTGACTCATTGCTTGTTGGTACATCGTATGATATTAAAAAGGGTTTTAATGAGTCATATATTGGTGCTGTAGATAATGTATATATTTATACGATTTCAGATAAAAACCTCGCTCCGCTTCCGAAGATGCGTCTTATTTTTGATGATGCAACTGGTAATAGGACAAATTCTTTAACTGGGACATTTCATGGAGAATTGAAAGTTGCATTATCTGATACTAAATTATTAGATAGTCTTATTCCAGAAACAAAAGTTCCAGAATTGATTCCAGTAGTTAAAAAAGAAGATGCTAAGTATCCTGAAGTTGTAGGGAAAGCAATTGATGTTGTTCAAAACACAATACAACAAATTACTGGAGGTGGAGGGGGAAGTACTACCCCAGAGCAACCAGCTCCACCTTCTTGGAATGGAACTCCACCAGATCCAAATTTTCCTATGCCCCCACACGGTCAAGAAATAGTTTATGGAGTTTCTACTTCTGGTTCTATTGTAAGTTTTACTACAGTTGATATTAACCCATTAGTTGTTTATCCGGGCGATACCCAAACACTTAAAGTTGTGGTGACTTCTACCGCCGGAACAATAGCTTCTGTTTTATCTTCTACACAACTAGATAAAACCACAAAGACGTTAAATTTTGTAGATGATGGTACTGGCACCAATACTTGGGTTGCTTCATGGGTAGTAAATGATACTCATGTAAATACTTATAAAACTACATTTACCGCGACCGATAGTGCTGGTAATTCTGGAAATGTTCCTTTCTATTGGTCTGATCCTTGTACTGGACTTACTGATGCTGGAAATTCTACATTAACACAGACATCTTGTACCCCGGCGACTATTGATGGTGTTGATGCTGGTAATTTAACAATTGGAAATGGGTCAGCTGCAACAAATCTTCTTTTGGGTTCTGGCGCAACTTTTGTTATGAATCCGGGTTATTCCATGACAAAATCCGCGAATGGTTCAATTACTATTCCAAAAGGAGTTGGGGCTTCGTTAAAAAAGGGTTATCTATTTTATATTGATGCCGACAATGATGGCTATACAGCAACCAAAGCAACTAAATATTATAATTCGAATACAACTGCATCTGGTTATGTTCGTATAACTACTGCTTACTCTAGACCCATTGATCCACTTGATAATAATGCTGCTATTACTCAATCAGTGACGTGTTATGTGGATGCAGATGGTGACGGTTGGACTGTTGGTAGTCCGACTGGTGTAAATTCTGCTAACTCAAGTTGTCCAGCAGGATATGCTGCTACTTCTTTGGGGGCTGATTGTAATGATGCAAATGCTGCTTTGACAAATAATTGTTACATTTACAGTCAAGGTTATTATTATTCACAGAGTTATTATTACAGTTATTCAGAAAGTTATTACTACAGCCAGAGTTATTACTACAGCTACAGCCAGAGTTATTACTACAGCTATAGTCAGAGTTATTACTACAGCCAGAGTTATTATTACAGTTATTCAGAAAGTTATTACTACAGCCAGAGTTATTATTATAGTCAAGGATCTTACGGTTGTTGGGCAAATGGACACGACGCACCCATAATTGATAACCTGTGTGGGTCAGAACCAAATTGTTGTAGTGGAAATAGTAACGGGTATGTTTGTGTTGAATATGCTTGTTGATGTATTAAGAAGAAATTATTAAAAATTTATGTTATTATTAGTTTAATTGTTATAAATATATGAAAGAGTCTAATTTAAAAAAGGTTTTAGTTATTGTTTTGGTTCTCGTGGCTGTTGTTCTAGCCTTGCTTTTGTTTAAGCAAAAAGTAGGTGTTCCTTCTGATACCTTGGGTGATAAAAATTTAGGTTCTCCAATTGCGTCAAATTGGGCTCCTGCTCCTGGAACTGAGAAAGAATATTTATTTAGTATAAAGAATGATGCTCCGGAAGCAGAAAAACAGAGACACTTTTTCTATGCAACAAGTATTTCAAAAGTATCTGAATTTTTGAATCTTACTAATTGTAATCCCGATCCACTGGTCATAAAAGTAAAAAATGGTGCAATTTTAAAATTAAAAAATGATGGCGATGCTGAACTTTCTATTGGTATAGATGCAAGTCATATATATGTTGTGCCCGCGAAATCAGTTAAAGAAATTAAGGCAGATTTAGGCAAGGGTACTGGACTCTATGGTTATGGTTGTAATGCTTCCAAGACACCAGCTGGTATGATATTTGTTGAAAAATAATCTTAATTTTGTGGTAAAATATTAGTATGATTAATGTTCTTAAAAAGAATTATTTTTTGGTAATAGTTTTTGTGCTTGTTTGCATCAACTTTTTTCTTATTAAAAGTATTTTTAATGTTAATTTATTTAAAATAAATTCTTCCCAGAAAGATGTTTCTTCTTTGAGTTTAGATCTGACTGATTTTAATAGTAAAAATATTAAAAACTTTAAAGAAATGTCTGATTATTTTTCTGCCCTGGCTGAAAAAAGAGGGGCAGAATATGCTTTTGACTTGCTCAAAATTATTCCGCCAGCTTCTGGCATAGACATGCATCTTCTTGGTCACAAGATAGGTGATGTTTTATATAAACAGGAGGGTATCAATGGTATTTATAAATGTACACAAGATTTTCGCAATGCTTGTTCACACACTATTGTTGTGGGTATTCTTTTTGATAAAGGAGAGAAAGCATTATCTGAGATTGCTGATGTTTGCCGTAAAGCCCCAGGTGGTTCTGGGGCGTATACAATGTGTTTTCATGGTTTAGGGCATGGAGTACTTGCTTATAATGATTATAATTTAGAAAAGACTATGAAGATGTGCGAGAAAAATGGAACCTCTGAATTTGGTTTTAGAGAATCTTCCGAATGTGTAGGTGGTGCAATTATGGAAATGATAGGTGGAGGTTTTCATGATGAAGTTGCTTGGAAAAAAGAAAGACCTAAATATATTTCTAATACGAATCCTTTATCACCGTGTTCTTTAGATATTGTTCCCAAGGATGCCAAAGAAATGTGTTATGCATATTTAACCCCACATCTTTTTGAAGCTGCAGGGGCAAATTTAGGTAATCCTAATCCTATTACTTTTAATAAAGCATTTAATTTTTGTGACAAAATATCAAGTGATGATATTAGTTCAAGGCGAGCATGTTTTGGTGGATTTGGTAAAGAGTTTATAGTTTTGGCCAAAGATAGAGATATAAGAAATATGAATAATTTTACCAAAGAAGAATTAAATAAAGTGCATAAATGGTGTGCTTTGTCTAAATTAAAAGATGGAGAAGAATTTTGCATGAATAGTGCAGTTACATCTTTGTTTTGGGGTGGGGAAAACAATTCACAGGTTGCAATTGATTTTTGTTCCTCAGCTTCTAATGTTTTACAGAAATCTTGTTTTGATGTTCTTTTGGGTAATGCACATCAATACTTAACATTTGAAAAATCTTTATCAGATTTTTGTCAGATTTTA
>JANYKN010000111.1 GCA_025361565.1 Bacteroidota bacterium
AAATGTAAGGATTATTTTTTGAGTTTAACAAAATGGCTTGATGCATATTAGCTAGCTACTTTATTGTCATAAAAAGCTTTCGTTTTTTCTTTTACTTTTTTCCTGCCATGAAAAAAGTAACAAAAAAATCACCGCTGCCGCAAAATTTGCTAAAACTGCGCCGTTTCGGGCTAAAAACTTGAATGTTGCCGTATATATTTTTTCAACTTGGTTTGTCGGTACTGGCAACGTCAATTTTTTTTAACGCCCTTCTCTTTGCAGTTTTTTAACGCAATTTTGCGGATGCGGGGTCGGGTACTTCCTGGGTTGAGATTTGCTGGAAAGGAATTGGTGAAATTAAATTTGTTATCTACACTTCTATGTAGTTGATTTTGCAGGTTTTGGTATTTCAAAGAACGTGTTCAAATGTAAGGATTATTTGGTTAAATATAATTGGTTCAAGTCGGGGATTTGAACTAGATGTGGGCATACTTTGTCCAAAAGAAGCTTATTTATTTTCAATATAAGGCAAAATCCATTTTAAACTATCAGGGTAAGGTAAATTATATTCTTTAAAATCTTCAGGAGTTAACATCATTTGACTAAAAGAAGGATCTGCACATGGATACAAAACTAGAATTTGCTTTATTGGAATTTGGAAAGGATATGATTTACTGATACCTGTATATCTGTATCCATTAACAAAATATTCAAAATCTATTTCTCTATTTTTTAATGTCCTATCATTTGAAATTAAATTACCAATAGTAAATTTATGGCAATCTTTTATTTGCTTTATATTATAAGATTCACCAAAAATTATAAATATTTCAACTACCCCGAATATAATAATTCCTATAAAAATGGTAAATGTTAAATTTGGAATTTTTATCAGACAAAATATCAATAGCTCTCTAATTCGATTATTTATCCACTTAACTATATTTCTATTCATTCCTGTTTCTTTTCGAAAAAATATTATTAATCAAAATATTATGGCTTTTTTGAGTATGATCTGGGTATAATCTTACTTTTACATATAGTTCAATTTTACTCTAATTGTATATAATAAGCCAATCAATGAAATTAAAATAATTTCGCCAACTTGCTAATTTTGCTCAAAACCCCAATCCAAAACAAAAGTTTTAACTAATACGGAATCTCTAAATATATTTAAATTATAAGAATCCGGCAATTTAACAATGCTATCATTTATTTCAATAAATCCGAACAAGCCACTTTTATCTTGATTCCATATAATTGTTGAATCTCCATATTTAGTAGTCAATATAGTAGTCTCATATTCATGTTTATCTCTATCAATAAATTTGTTTTTGACTTTCCCTGAATAAAACTTTGATTTTTCTTGATAGAATTCTTCTTTTCTTACCTTCTCTTGGTTGTATATATTACAAATAAGAAATACCGCACAAAAGGCAATTGCAATTATGGTATATAATGTTTTAATATTTTTCAACATATCAGAATAATTAATGATTATAAAGTAAACTATTTGTATAAATCACGGTATTTGTTTCCCATGTTCCCATGTTTAAATCTACACCCATTCCAAGATTTGAAAACCCAACTTGGTAATAGGAAGATCCTTCACGGTCTGTAGAAACATCAAGCCCATATCGGCCAACACCAGCAGAACCAGTATATCCTTCATCTTTAATAGTAAAAATAGTTGCAGGTTTGTTAATCCCATGAACATAGAAACATTCAGGACCGAATGAAAATGCCCATCCTGATTTTGCATGTCCAGTGGTTTCGTAAACTCCTATTCCTCGTATATCTGCAATATATCCAAAACTATACGAATAACTCAAAGGTGGGTATCCAGCTATTGAAGGAATTGCAATTTTAAATCCTAAGCCAACTCCTACAGGTCCAAGTGGCTTAGAGCCTGTCACAGCTTCAATACCCCCATTTTGATTAATCAAATCCAATGATTTTTGAGTTTCAAATCCTCCAACTTTCATAAGTTTAGCGCCAGGTGGGACTGGCATACCTCTAGGAATAGAAACCGCTTGTCCATTAACCATATAAATACCCCCACCATCAGGCGGATTATCCCTATTAGCCCCAGGGTCAATCTCCTTAAGATAATAATCTTTTAAAGTTATCAATGAAGGAGTACCTGTCCAACCTTCAACTATTTGATAGGATTTAATTTCACTGTTGTTTACCCAGCCGCTGGATTCTGTTCCATTAACCCATGTAT
>JANYKN010000113.1 GCA_025361565.1 Bacteroidota bacterium
TGATCCAGTACATCGAAATGTTTTACAACAGCAATCGTCTTCATTCTTATTTGGATTACAAAAATCCAAATGATTTTGAAAATAATTTTATTTTGGCTAAAGCAGCTTAACCAGGTGTCCGTTTTTACTTGACCAGATCACTTTACACGTTCAATAACTTTCCCAAAAACAGTTGATAGAAAAACCTTAAATGGCAGTATTGAGTAGATCATATATAAAAGAAATACAGATTGTTCTTTGAGCGTTAATGACTTTATTACACTTGCTTTGGCTGTGTAATTTAAGGCGATTTTCAGCTTACTAACTTTGCATGCTTTGATCGCAATCAAGAGATTATGAGTTCGAACAACTTCGTTTTCATACTCAGATCCATATCGGTTAATTATTTTTTTGTATTTTTCTAAATAATCGCAATCCATATCGATGATTCTTTGGAGATTGTACTCATTTTGACGATCATCTTTATCTATGGCAATTAAGACTTCATCAATCATTTCCATTGAATATAATTCAAAAAAACGAACAAGCATTTCCCAATCCTGAAGTCTGGTAAAATTTTCATCATAGCCATTGATTCTGCACATTGCTTCTGTTTTAAAAAGGGGAACTGAACTTGATCCGATTCCCCATTCGATTAAAAAGATGTATTTCTGCATGTTCCCACGTTTAGTCGAATAGTTAACTTTGCAATGAATACCTTTTCTTAAATGTTCGTATCCGCATGTAACTCCACCAACTTGAATATCACTATTATCAAGAATAATTGCCTGCTTCGATAATTTTTCTGGATAAAGAATATCATCATCATCAACAAATGTGATATATTTACCTCGCGCATTGGATAACCCTGTATTCCTTGCAGCCGACCCATTTCTGTTTTTGTCATGTTGAATATACTTGACTTTTTTATTGTTGTTGTACAGTCGCATGATTTTTTCAGTTATTTTGCGGTATTCTGTTTCAGGGGAGTTATCATCAACAACAATTATTTCAATATTTGAATATGTTTGGCTTAAACAACTATCAATAGTTCGTCTGAGCTGGGCAGATCTTTGATAAGTTGGAATAACAATTGTAACCAAGTTCTTCATTCTATATTCTCCGATTAATATTATTAATATTACTATAATTATAGTAATATTAATAATTAATTTTATTCTCAAATGAAAATTATGATATGATCTAACAACTTATTTACTTTAAACTCTAATTTAGGGGTGAGAATTGAAAAAAAGAATCATACTGGCATATAAGAAAATTGACCGTTTCCTGAGAAGATGGAATGCGACATTAGCATGCAACAAAGAAGTAAATCTTGCATATAAAAACACTTCTACCGTCCCGGATCTTAACCATCCATCAATAAAAGAAGCGAAAATATATTGGCGAAAATATAATATAAAACTAAATCCTAAATGGCATGCTTTCTATGCATCATTAAACGATATTCACAGCAGTCGATACATTCCCCAGAACATCTTTTACAACTACATAATGCCTTCATTAAACAATAATTATCTAGCCGAGGCGTATAATGATAAAAATATGTACGATGTTTTTATGAAAGGCATAAAAATGCCGAAAACAATGCTAAGATGCATGCACGGGAAATTTCATGACGCTGATTATAATTTAATAAATAGTAGTAACTATTCGTATATTCTGCCGGATAAAGAAATAGATTGTTTTATCAAACCATCTATTTATTCGTGTGGAGGGAGAAACATTAGGAAATGTAAAATTAGGGATGGTAAAATATTCATAGATGAAGTTTTGCAAGATATTAATAAATTAAAATCATTATACAAAAGAGACTTTATTATTCAAGAAGGCATTAATCAGTCGTCGATTCTTTCCGATATATATCCGTATTCCTTAAACACCATCCGGTCTCTGAGTTTAAGGTATGAAGATAAAATTGTTATAGTTTCTAATGAATTAAATTTTGGTAACAACCAGAACTACGTTTCTAATACTAGTGCTGGCGGTGTTTTTTGTGGAGTTGATAAAAATGGTAATGTCGCTAAATTTGGATATGATAACAATTTCAAAAGGATATTTGAGCATCCCTTTACCCATAGACCATTGAAGAATATATCTCTTCCGGATATTGGCGATTTAGAAAAGAGGTGAATTCCAGTTCAAAGTGCACCACATTTAGCTAAAGAAAAGACCTCATGGGGAGTCTGGTAGTTGAGGCACTTTCGTGGTCGATTATTAAGTTTATTGACGACAAAAGCAACTTCTTTTTCAGAAATATTGTTTAGAT
>JANYKN010000132.1 GCA_025361565.1 Bacteroidota bacterium
TAAACTTATTGCAACTTTATGCCTATCATTAACCCTAAATTAACTCAAATGTACAAATCGTCTTATTTCCAATACTTGTATTCGTGTCATAATCAATTCATTGCGCTTTTTTTCTTTGTGCGTTTTGTTTTAGGGCTTATAATTTGCCCCGATCATCCTTATCCTAATTTACATTTATTATAGAGATAAGTATGAAAAAGAACCCATGGGTTTATTGATGAAAGCCTTGGCTGCAGGTGCAATTATAACTATCCCAATTATACTTATTGAAGTTGGTCTTGACAAAATTATTGTGCTTGAAAACACAATAGCAAAAGCATTCTATGATGGATTCATAGTAGCCGCATTTACTGAAGAATTATTCAAGTTTTTGGCTTTTTATCTTATCATTTGGAAAAACCGGAATTTTAATGAATTATTCGATGGTATTATTTACGCAGTATTTATATCTCTTGGTTTTGCCGCGGTCGAAAACTTTTTTTACGTGTTTGGAGGTGGCGGAGGAATTGGAGTATTGAGAGCTTTTACCGCAGTGCCCGCACATGCTTTATTTGGAATAACAATGGGATTTTATTTTGGGTTAGCTCGATTTAACGAAGATAAATCTTCAAAATATTTATGGCTTGCATTTTTTATGCCTTTTCTCCTGCACGGATTTTATGATTTCTTTTTGATGTCGGAAAATGGATGGCTTTTATTTACATTCCTTCCTTTCTTTATATTTTTATGGATTGCGGGTTTTAAAAAGATGAAAAAACAATCTGAAGGCTCTATTTTTAAAGATGCAAAAATTGTAAATCCATTTGAAGAAGGTGCAAATGAAACAATTAGCTGAAATAATGAAATAAGATTGGTTGGGTACTTAATTTTATGGATTGAATAAGTTAATTATATCAATTTTTGAGAGAAAGTATATAATTAGAAGTAGTTTTGAGTAAGCGATGAATATTTTTAGTCTAACAAAACTTTACAAATTGAAAATCAGAATATTCTGATATATATTCAATTATGATGAATAAATGAAATCGAATAAATAAAGTAATTTAAAAAAATATTTTATCTAGTATCAACCAATTACTTTATTTGATATTTTCTAAAAAGGCTTTTCCATTTCATAATTATTACTCCCCAAAGTGCCTCATTAAAAATACCACCACTCATTTTTGATTTACCATTCTTTCGATCAGTAAAAATAATGGGGACTTCAACTATTTTGAAACCAAATTTAAATGCGGTATATTTCATCTCAATCTGAAAAGCATAGCCTTTGAAGCGAATTCTGTCAAAATCAATGGTTTCAAGCACTTTACGGTTATAACACTTAAAACCGGCAGTAGTATCCATAATCTTCATCCCAGTTATAATACGCACATATTTTGAAGCATAATATGACATAATAACCCTTCCAATAGGCCAATTAACCACATTAACCCCTGAAATATATCTGGAACCAATCGCTAAATCTGCGCCTTCAATTGCACAAGCATGTTGAAGCCGCATTAAATCATCAGGATTGTGTGAAAAATCAGCGTCCATTTCAAAGATATATAGATATTGATGGTTGAGCGCCCAATTAAAACCAGCAATATAGGCAGTTCCTAAGCCAAGTTTACCTGCACGTTGTAGAAGATGAAGCCTTTCTGGATATTCTTTTTGAAGTTCCTTAATAACAGTTGCAGTTCCATCAGGGGAATTATCATCTATAATGAGCAAATCAAATTTAGATTCGAGCGAAAGGGTTTTTCGAATTATAGCCTCTATATTTAAAATTTCATTATAGGTAGGTATGAGAATGATACTGTCTGACATCAATTATTAAATTAAAAATGAAAACTAGCAAAAAGGAAACGATTCAATTTGAATTACTGCCATTAACGTCTAAAATTCAAGTCGCTAAAATAGTGTCTTTTTTTTACAAAATAATCAAAAACAATGCTTCTGGGATAAATTTCATTAAACTGATTCAACATTAATAAATTCTTTTTCCTTTTTTTATGCAGTTTTGGAATCATTTGATAGAATTTTAGATGCGCCTTAAAAACAATGAGGAACAAATAAAATTTAAAGCCTAGCAAGTATAAAATTGCAGAGATTCCATCCAATACCATCCGTTTGAACAAGGTAATAAATAACTGCTTCCTGTTCAGATTTTTATATAAAAGATAAAGATTGTTCCTATAATTCAGAAAAAGTTTTTTAGGATTATCATTGGGTAAAGTTCCTCCTCCAACGTGGAATACTGTGGAATTGGGCACATAAAAAATTTTAAATCCATTATTTTTGAATTGCCAGCAAAGATCAATTTCTTCCATATGGGCAAAAAAATCTTCATCAAATCCACCAACCAATTTAAATGATTCGGCACGAACAAACATGCAGGCACCTGTAGCCCAGAATATTTCATCTAATTCATTATATTGAGCACTGTCAATTTCGTGCTCTTTAAGTATTCGCCCACGACAAAAAGGATAACCATATTTATCGATGAACCCTCCGGCTGCACCTGCATATTCAAAATGATCCTTTTGTGCATATGATCTGATTTTAGGCTGACAAGCTGCTACATCATCCCGCTTGTCCATAAAATCAATCACTGGATTTATCCAGTTTTCAGTGACTTCAACATCTGAGTTTAAAATAATAAAGTATTTTGCCTGAATAAGTTCAAGAGCTTTATTATATCCACCAGTAAATCCATAATTTTCAGGGTACTGAATAAGAACAAGTTGTGGGTAAAATTGCTGCAAAAAAGAAATGGAACCATCAGTGGAACCATTATCGGCAATGTAAATTTTCACATCTTCATGAAGCGAATATTCAATTAATTTAGGTAAGAATTTTTCAAGAAAATGTTTCCCATTCCAATTTAAAATTACGATTGCAACTTTTGAATATGCTAAATCTATCTGACTCATTTGTAATAACTTATATCATAATAGATTTTACTTTATCAAGAAATTCATCATAAATATTTGCATTGGTTGCAATAATTTCTTTCCCAAAAATATAATTATCGCCCCCTTTAAAGTCGCAAACTTTTCCACCAGCTTGCTGAACAATAAAAGCACCAGCAGCAACATCCCATGGGCTAAGACTGTACTCATAAAATGCATCAAAACGTCCGCATGCCACGTATGCCAAATCAGTTGCAGCGGAACCAAGTCTGCGCAGGCCATGCGAATTCCGCATAAAATAATCGAGCGAATTCAGGAACTGAGGCATACATTCATAATCATAATATGGAAAACCAGTGGCAATGAGAGAATCCTTAACTTTTGAGGTATTTGTAACACAAATTTCTTTATCATTTAAAAAAGCTTTGCCAGCTTTCCAGCTATAAAAGGTTTCATTCCTTGAAATCTCATGAACAATGCCCAATATAATTTCACTACCATCCATTAAAGCAACACTTATTGCATAGGGTGCTAAACCATGAATAAAATTGGTTGTTCCATCCAATGGATCAATAATCCATTTATATTGTGAATCAACGGTTTTAACAGTATTTTCTTCTGCAATAAAAGCTACATTTGGAACTAGGTGTTTTAATCCTTCAATTAATTGTTTTTCAGCAGTTTTATCAACAAAAGAGACAAAATCGTGCAAACCTTTCGATTCCACTTTATTCTTATCAAAAGATTGCGATTCGGAAGAAATATAAACGCCGGTAACTTTTATAATCTCAATCGCATGAAAACAAATATTTTGCAAATCCATCGATTACTTTTTAGGTTCAACAGTTTCTGACATTTTCATTCTGGAATTCAACCAATTATTAATTTGATTGCCTTTTTTGTAAAAAAGAATCACTCCGACAACTCCTAAAATGATCAAAATGCTTGATATAATTTCAGCTTGAGTAATTCCAAAGCCAAAAATATCGTATTTATTGTTCACCCTTATTTGTTCAATAAGTAAGCGTTCCATACCTGCAAATGTAAGGAACAGCATAAATAAAACACCTGGAATTTGAATTCTTTTTCTTAATCCCCAAAGAATAAAAAAGACAACCACCATGATGGTTGTTTCATAAAAAGGAGTAGGAAAAACTGGCACATCTAGTACATGACAATGAGCAGTGGTACAATTTTCAAGCATTTTGCTACCCGAATTAATAACATTGTGCGGATAATTATATGACCACATCCAATCAGGTAGAAAACTCATCCAACCTGGTTTTGGATTTGGATTGGCAATTCCCCAGCAGCCATCACCAGAAATTTGGCAACCTAGACGTCCAACTCCATATGCAAGTGGAAGCGAAGGTGCTGCTGCATCTAATAAAAACAGTGATTGAATATTGTTTTTCTTTGCATAATAAAGAACTGCCCCCGTACCTACAATTAAACCACCAAGAAAAGTTAATCCACTAAATGAAAATAGTGATCCAATTGGATCTGCCATAAAATCATCAAGATTTTCAAGGTTATGGAAAATCTTTGCACCCAAAAGGCCAAAAATAGCAGCAACTATAAGTATATTACCTGCAAGTTCGTGTGGATATGTTGTTTGGTCAACCCATTTTGGTTTATCAAGCTTTTGCTTATTTTTCTCTTGCCATGTCAAATATCCAGAAAATGCAGCTCCAATAAAGCCTCCTAAAATATTTCCCCGCATTGAAAGAATGAAAATTTGTGGGTTAGACACAAAATCAGCGTAATGAAGTACCGCTTCAAGCAATTTGAATCCTATAACAAAGCCTCCTGCTGCCGAAAGTATGATCGACGAAATTTTAGCAGGCTCACCTATCAATATTTTTTTTGTGAATGGAACGTATACTGTTAATTTTTCCTTTCTTTTAAGTTCTAAGGCAATTAAAAAGATACCTACTAAAAAGCCAATGGCTACAAAAAAGCCATAAGTTTGAATAGGCATCGGAATATTGATACCAAATACATCGTGAAAGAAATCAGTTAGTGTGGGATACATATTAATTAGAATTACAGTTATTTATTAAAATATTTTTTAAATACTTGATACATACTCATTTTACTCATCTAATTAAATAAAAAATGACAGATAAGATGAATGATTAATTTGCTTTTTTTAATAATATTTTTTTTAGAATTACCTGTCTGTTAGACAAATAAATTAATAAAGCTGCCCATTTATCCAAATATTGGATTATGAAGCAGCGAAAGTATAAATAATTTTGCAGAATAAAATTATTACACAATTATTGAAAAACACTAATTCGCATAGAAAAGATACTTTGCATTGAAAGTTTGAAATATAACAACAGCAAAACGCATCTATTAAAATTGAACTTTAAAACAATTTTTATTGCTTAATTTTTCCAATCTGAGCTCGATCAGTTGATTGATAAGATCTTTAGAAAAAGGAGTTTCAACTTTCAGGTAGTTTCTGGTAAAGCCAAACATTTTTCCACTTTCATTTTTAGCCTCAAAAAGTACAATTTCATTCCTGTTCATACTTTGTATGTAGAAATCTTGGTGTTTATGATCAGATAATAGATGCAAAACCTTGCTCCTTTCCTGAATTGTACTACTTGAAACTTTTTCAGGCATATCCGCGGCCGGAGTTCCAGGCCTTACAGAATATGAAAAAACATGTAAAAATGAAACATCTAAACCAGCCAAAAAATCATAAGTTTCTTTAAATTTTTCATCCGATTCTCCTGGGAAACCAACAATTACATCAACTCCTATAAAAGCTGATGGCATAAGTGCTTTGATTTTTAGAATCCTATCGGCAAAAACTTCTCTGCGATACCTTCTCTTCATCAATGCAAGAATATCGTTTGAGCCACTTTGCAAAGGAATATGGAAATGAGGCAGAAATTTTCGTGATTTTGAAACAAATTCGATAATTTCATCCTTTAATAAATTTGGCTCAATTGAAGATATGCGATAACGCTCAATTCCTTCGACATTATCAAGCTCCTGAATCAATTGTAAAAAACTTTCGCCAGTTGATCTTCCAAAATCGCCAATGTTTACTCCCGTCAGAATAATTTCTTTGTATCCTTTTACTGCAATCTCTTTTGCCTGATTTACTGTATCAACAATATTTGCATTCCGGCTTTTACCCCTGGCATTTGGAATCGTACAATAAGTACATGGATAATTACAACCATCCTGAATTTTCAAAAAAGAACGAGTACGATCACCTGATGAATATGCAGGATCAAACTTTACTACCGAATCAATTTCGCACGAATGTTCAACACCTTGTTGTGTTTTTTCATGTTGCTCAATGTATTGAAACAAATTGAATTTTTCATTTGCACCCAAAACGATTCCAACTCCTGGAATAGCCATAATTTCTTTGGATTTTAACTGAGCATAGCATCCAATCACAGCAACCAAGGCATTTGGATTTTGTTTGATGATTTTTTTAACAGATTGTCTGCATTTTTTATCAGCCTGCTCAGTGACTGTACAGGTATTAATTACATAAACATCAGCATGTTCTTCGAATTTTACGCGCTGATATCCTTTTTCTGTAAATTCCCTCGCAATGGTTGACGATTCCGAAAAATTAAGTTTACAACCCAATGTATGAAAAGCTACTTTTTTATTTTGATATTGTAATTCCATATTTGCTTTTAAAGGCCGCAAAAATAATCAATTATCCAAAACTATAAATTTATTATTTATGTAATACATTTAAAGAAGTGTCATTCTGAGCTAAAATGTATGAAATATCAGGTATCTAATAGATAGGCAATTTATAAAACTAAAGATGAGAGAACGAAAGAATGAATCTGCTCAACAAACTTTAAATTCGTTGATTTACTATCAATAAGGACAAAAAATGAAAAAAAATTAAAAATGTCAATTCAATTACTTCTTGAAATTCAGGCTGATAAAGACTTGGATTTTAATTAATGAGAAAATATTTGAAAAAAAAGCGTTTTCAAATTTGGATGATAAAAATAATAAATCTACTTTTGCAACGCTTTAATAAAAAGCACGACTCGTTAGCTCAGCTGGTAGAGCAACGGCCTTTTAAGCCGTGGGTCCTGCGTTCGAGTCGCAGACGAGTCACCAAAAAACCTTGCCATAAGCAAGGTTTTTTTGTTTTTAGAGAATTGATATTGATCAACTAAAAATATCCTTATTTGAAGAATTCTTCAAAAGTTTTTAACAAATAATGATGATCATCTACGCCACTCAATTCCCTTATGGAGTGCATGGCAAGCATAGGATTGCCAATATCTACCGACCGCATATCCAGTTGTGCAGATGAAATACTTCCAAGGGTAGATCCTCCTAATACATCTGAATGATTTACATATCGCTGTACAGGAACACCTGCTTTTTTGCAAAGCATTTCAAAAACAGCAGATGAATCGCTGTCTGTTGTATATTTCTGATTCGAATTTGTTTTAATTACTGGTCCACCATTAATAACTGGTTGGTTTACCAGATCATACTTTTCGTTAAAACCAGGATGCAAAGCATGCGCCATATCAGCACTAATCATAAATGAGTGGCTTATCGCCCTATAAAAAGACTCAATATCATTTTTAAATTGGTTAGATATGCGTTGAAGCACATTCCTCAAAAACGGAGAGCCTGCACCCTGTTTTGACAAGCTGCCAACTTCTTCATTATCAAAGCAGACCACTACCTGACAAGGATCTATTGGATCGCTATCAACAAGTGCCTGAATACCAACATGGATCATCGCTAAATTATCTAATTTACCACATGAGATAAATTCGTCGTTTTGACCCACAATACAGCCGGGACTTACATCATATAAGAATAAATCATAGTCGAGAATCTTGGATGCATCAATTTTTAATTCTTCCGAGATAATTTGAGACAAATAATTCTTAGTTTCAAATTGTTCATGTATAGTAGAAATTATAGGAAGCAACATTTTTTGTCGTTCAATTTTAAGTCCTTCATTAACCTCTCTATTAAGGTGAATTGCCAAGTTTGGAATATAACAAATTGGTTTTCTGAAATTTACATATCTGGTTTCCGGATAAAATGAAGATTCGCTTAAAATTGAAACTCTTCCAGCAATTGATAACGGACGATCAAACCATGTAGATAAGATTGGTCCGCCATAAACTTCTGTATTCAATTTTAAATATTTTGCTCCATTCTTTATCTCCGGATTTGGCTTTATTTTAATACCCGGAGAGTCTGTATGTGCAGCAATAATTCGAAAACCATGTTCTTCAATTTTGCCTGTACCGGTTACAAAAGCAACAATAGCAGTATCATTTTTTGAAACAAAATATTTTGTGGCACGTTGAAGACTCCAGTTATTACCAGTCAATAATTCCTGAAATCCCTGTTTAATCAGGGCAGCTTTAATATTTCGTACCACATGAAACGGGCTTGGGCTGGCCTGGATAAAATCAATTAAATCGGTTGCTAATTTAAGTTTTCCTTCGTCTGACATACTATTTCAATTAGTTTATATTTATAAAGAAATAATTTAGAATTAAATCATTCTATTAGAAGTTTTAATTGTTAAATTTTAATAATCCAAAATTTCTAAATCGCACTCAATAATCGTTGAATTTAAAAACACTTTTTACTTTATAATATGGTTTTTTGATATTAAAAACACAAATATATAGAAAATCATAAAGCTAAATCATTCAAAATACTTTATGAAAAATTAATTTGTGAATTAAAATTTAGGCAGTATGGCTATGCATTCATTTCAATGGCTTGCAGAATTGAAAAATATTGCTCTCTTAGTGCTGTTTTTTCGTCGGATACTTGCTTAATGATGATATCCAAATTTCCGATGTCAGAATGATGACTATTAGACCAGTCATTAAGGAATTTTTGCAGTACCAACCTGTCATGCCAATCTCCAAGACATCTTCCTGCATCTTTATAGATTGCAAATTGATTTCTTAAATCATCATTCACAATTTCAGACATTTCCATTAAATATCCAAGATCTTTAATTACTTTTCGAGCAGAATGAAGATTATATGTTTTGGATTCTGGATTGCTGTATTCTGACAGGAGAATCATGTGATTACTCTTAAAACCAGCCATTTGATCTTGCAATTCCTTCTCGCTTAATAATTTTAAGCGATGTTCAATAATTTTGAAAAAACGCAAAACTTTTAGGTAATTAATCTTTTTTGCACAAAAGAAGAATTTCTTTATAGCAATGATTTTAATATCGTTAACATTTGAAATAAGTTTTTCAAAACCCAAATTTGATTCTATTTGATATTTGATTAACAAATCAGCCAATACCTGAAAATCTCTAACAGGTGCTGCTATTTTAAAAATAAATTCCAAAGAATAGAATGACTTTTTCAGTCTGTAATTAGCAGATTTTCTATAATTCAGCATCTTTGTCAATGTGTTAATTCTTTTAATGCTTACTCTCAAATCATGAAGAGCATCAGCATTTGCTAATTTTATAGCATTACTGTAATTTAGCTTAAACATCTCGCTGTTTTGCTTAAAAAAATCGACTATATTTTGTATTTTCATACCTACCTTTACTCAAAAATCGGGCAGCTTTTTATTAATTTACAAAATTGATTGAAGATTTATAAAACAAAATAAAAATTCATTGCACAAATTTTAAATGAAAATATGAACTAAAATATTTTTTCAAAAAAAGAATAAAATGAATAATTTTTGCAGTAGAATTAATTAGAATTGTAGGTTAGGAAAAAAACCTACAGATCCTGCACAATTTTATTAACTTTGTTCGAAACGGAGAACATATGGCTAAAAAAAAACGAATTAAATTAGAATGGCTAATTATAGGGCTACTCTTGGTTGTGATCATATTTGGGGGCATCTTTTTATTTCAAAATAAAAAAGTTTCTGAAAACAAAACGGATATTGATACTTTAAATCCTAAAAACCAGTTGGTTGATAGTTCAACTATAGGATTAAACGAAAAGCAACTTGAAATCTATAAAAAGTACGATAATCTTGAAAAAGCATATAACAAAACGATAAGCGAAATTGAAAATGTTGTTGAAGGTGACAATATGAATTTAAGTATACTCAAAGAAAACTTAAACCAAATATTATTGACTATTAAAGAAGAAAAAAGCAAAATAAATAAAAGCAGCGATCCCGTTAAAACCAATGCAGATGATACACATGATTTTGAAGGTTTATTAAATATGTCAAAAGAAGTTTTAGCGGAAAGGTTGCTGGAAGAAAAAACTAAAAACGAGAAACTCACAATTGATAACCGCAAATTAAATTACAATCTCAAAAAATCGATTAGTCATTTTGAAGATGAAAAGACAAAAAATGTTGAATTAAATGATGAAGTTAATCAGATAAAAAGTCAGATAAAATCAATAGAATCAGAAGGTGAAATGTCGACCACTGAATTAAAAGTTCTGAAAAGACAAAAAGAGGAAATTGAAAAAAAGTTGGTTGAAAGCAATAATTCATTGAAAATTCAGACTGAACAAATTCAGGAATTGGGCGAGATTATAAGGAAAGTGAATGTTGATTGTTATTTTTATTACGAAAAGGAAAATCCATCTGAAGAAGCCAAAATTTATCTTACATCTCAGGGGGTTGCTGAGAAATATGTTAAGTATTTTGTCAGGCAAAAACCTGATATTTATGTTGAATTTAAATTAAGCAAAGACTTTTTTGATTATAACGTTGAAAAGGTTGAACTAAAACTTTTTAATTCTTTAAATGTTGAAATTTATACCGTATCAAAAGTTGTTGCATCGGAGAATTTGAAGATTATTATTCCAAATAAAAATTTTGACCCTGGAAAATATTCCATTCAATTAAAAGCCGGTGATGAAGATCTGTTAATGGATGATAGATATTGGTTTAAAATAAGTAGTTGAAATTTATTATATGAATATACGCATTTTGAATGATTAAATTATGAGTTTTAAATCAAGCCTGATTATTTTTAAAATTCTGACAATCACACTTTTGTGTAATTTATCATTGTTTGCATTAGCCCAGACGGCTACCATTACGGAAATTGTACTACCACCTGAGATTAAAACCATCAATTCCATATTATCGAATAACGAAGAAGTAGTTTGGCTTGCAACAGGACAAGGACTTTATGCCTATAGTGAGGGTTCATTCATTCGTTATTACGATAAATCTCAGCCTGAACTATATTGTATCAATGCTTTGGCTTCTGATAAATCCGGAAACAAATGGTTTGGAACTTATAATGGAGTGCTCGTTAAGTTTAACCAAAAAGAAATTTCTAAAACTATTGATATCAAATCGCTATGCAAATCTGATAATTATCTGATTACAAGCATCTCAATTAATCCCGATAATAAAAATGGTAATGTTGATGTTTTATTAACTACCTCAGGTGGTGAAATTTTTGCCTATGATACGATAACCGGAATTGTTAAAAATATTGAAAGTCCTTCTGATGCTACTATTTATGCCATTCAGTACGGTTACACGCCTACCATTTGGCTTTGTACATCCGATGGATTTTATACCATGAATAAAAATTCGAAATGGAAAAAGAAATCTGATCTCTATACAGCCTACGGACTTTTTGAAAATGAAGGAAAATATTGGGCAATTGGAAGGGACGAGGATAAAAAAGCTGTTTTAATGCTTTATTATGATGAGGAGAATATAGGCAAATCCAACAAATACAAATGGAAAAACTTCGATCTACAGCGACTAAATAATAGATCTAGTAGATTTTTCAAACTCGATTTCACGTCTGACGAAATGGTTTGGATTGCTTCTGAAAATGGACTAATCCGTTACAATCCACACAATGCAAATATTAGGGAATTTACCAATGATAAAAAGCTACGATCCAGCTCAATACAACATATTGCTGTTCAAAATGACAACTTGATCTGGATAAGCACTTCAGGAAAACACTTTTTCAGGGTTGATTTAAAATGAGTTATAATTAACTATATTTCGATGATTGATAAAATAAAGCAAACAGTTGCTTTTCTAAAGGAAAAGGGCGTTGGGAAACCAGAAATTGGAATAGTTTTAGGTACAGGATTAGGCAAGCTGGTTAACGATATAAAAATCTACCACTCAATTAATTATGCTGATATCCCTAATTTTCCAATTTCAACCGTAGAAAGCCATTCAGGGAGGCTGGTTTATGGTCGGTTGAAAAACAAATGTGTGCTTGCCATGCAAGGCCGTTTCCATTATTACGAAGGTTATTCGATGCAAGAAATTACATTCCCAATCCAGATAATGAAAGAATTAGGAATTAAATATCTTTTGGTTTCGAATGCTGCCGGTGCGATGAATCTAAACTTTAAAAAAGCATCGCTGATGCTCATTAATGATCATATTAATTTGTTGTCGGGCAGCCCTTTAATTGGTAAAAATATAGAAACGATGGGTCCCAGATTTCCAGATATGAGCAAAGCTTATTCTCCTGAGATGAATTCAAAATTCAGGACTTTAGCCAAAGATTTAAATATTGAGTTGAATGAAGGCGTATATGTTGCCGTTTCAGGACCTAACCTCGAAACGCCAGCTGAATACAGGTTTCTAAAACATATTGGTGCTGATGTAGTTGGTATGTCAACCGTTCCCGAAGTAATTGTCGCTAATCATATGTCACTGCCTTGCGCTGCCATTTCGGTAATAACCGATGAATGCGACCCGGATAACCTGAAACCTGTAGATATTAAAGAAATAATAAAAATTGCTGGTCAAGCCGAGGAGAAATTGACCAAACTTTTTTCTGCCTTTGTTGAAGGTTATGAAATTGTCTAGAAAGATCTCATTTGAAATTCTTATTGAATTCACAAAAAAATTGACATAAAAAGATTCAGGCATTTAATCCTGGATCTTTTTATGTTCTACTTAATTTTATGAAATTACTTAGCTCCCGGAGGACAATACATTCTTAAATAATTGGTATAAAGTGTAGCTAAATGCCTTGAAGTGCCCTCCCCTTCCGAAATACTGTGTGTACGATTTGGGTACGGCATAAACTGAAACTGTTTGTTGTATTTAATCAGCTCATTTACTAACATTTCAGCATTTTGATAATGAACATTGTCATCTCCGGTACCATGAATATAAAGTAGGTTTCCTTTTAGGTTTTTGGCATAAGTAATAGGAGAACCGTTTACAAAATCCTGCATATTTTCCTGAGGAAGACCCATGTATCGCTCTTGATAGATATTATCATATGTAAGTTCATTGCCAACAGCAGCAATTGCAATACCTGTTTTGTAGATTTCAGGAAATTGGAACATTAGGTTCAAAGTGGCTCCACCGCCACCACTCCAACCCCAAACTGCAATTCTTTCAGGATCGACAAAACTCCATTTTAAAATTTCTTTTGCTGCCATGGCCTGATCATGGATGTTTATTTCGCCAATTTTCCGGTAAATAGATTTTCTCCACTCCCTGCCTTTTGGTGCAGGAGTACCGCGATTGTCGATAGAAATGTAGATATAACCATCGGCAGCCATATCTCCAAGATAAAGTCTATTACGGCCAATTCCATATGTATCTGTAACTGTTGCGGAAGCTGGTTCTGTATAAACATAAAATACTACTGGATATTTTTTGTTTGGATCGAAGTTAGTAGGTTTTATCATCCAGCCATCCATTTCAACATTATCGGCAGTTTTAATTTTGAAAAATTCCCTTGTAGGCTTTATTTGAAGTGTATCCAATCTGGCAACAATACCTTCTTTTTCAATCAGTGCTTTTTGATCAGCTACGGTTATAAACTCACGGGCAGGTCTGGTAAAATTATTAGAGAAAGTATGAGCTGCATATTTACCGTTACCAGAAAACGAATAATCGTGAGTCCCTTTTAATGCAGTTGGACTGAGTAATTCAGGAGTACCATTACCATTTAGTTTGGTACGATATAAATATTTTTGCGTTGCATTATCAGGCGATGCCATATAATAAACATAACCTGATTTAAAATCAGTGTATTCCAAATCAATCAAATCAAAATTACCTTTGGTTATAAGCTTTTCGGGCTTTCCTTCTAAAGAAACCAGATATAAATGTCTCCATCCATCTTTTTCTGAAACCCAAAGAATATTTTTATTATCGTTAAACCATATAAAATCATTGGTATAGTCAATGGAATAAGGATTTCCAGGCTGATAAAGATCTACCCAGGCTGCATCTGTTTCTTCTTGAATTATTTTAGAATTGCCCGTTAAAATATCAGAAATATAAAGTTTACTATCATTTTGTTTACGGTTAAGCTGTTGAATAAGTAAATTGTTTGAAGCTGGTATAAATTCCATCCTCACAAGATAGTTTTGTTCAGGATCGCCGGGTATATTTATCCATTTGGTTTTTGCATCGGCAATATTTACCACACCCACTTTGCAGGATGATGGTTTTTCACCAACTTTCGGATATTCTACAGGGATTAATTGAGGATAAATAGAATCGGTATTGTCTATCATATAAAACTTTTTGATGGTTCTTGCATCGATTTGCCAATAAGCAATTGACTTACTATCAGGGCTCCAACGGAATCCATCACGGCAGAAAAATTCTTCTTCATATACCCAATCAAAAGTTCCATTAATCATGGTTACAGAACCATCTGTAGTTAATGCCTTAATTTGCGAAGTAGCTAAATCTTCCACATAAATATTGTTTCCGCTAACATAAGCAGCAGATTTTCCATCGGGAGATATCTTGGCAAACATCAATGACGATGAAGGAAGCGTTTTACCCAATTGATTAAGGACATTTGTTTTCATATCCAATATCCAATAATCGCCTTTTGTATTTAAACGCCAAACTTTTTTTGTATTGGTGAATAGAAGTACCTTTTGCTGGTCATTACTAAAAGCATAGTAACTGATTCCAAGCGGAGTTGTGCTTCCTTTAGGTGTGAGTTGTTGTTTGGAAATAACTAATTTAGCTACATTTCCGGGTAAAGTTTTCTGGAAAAGTTCATTCTTTTCTAAATAATAATAGGAATTTCCATCGACGGACCATTTAATACCTCCGCCCTGAGAAATAACATTAAGAGAAACAAATAAAATTAACAGTGTTATAAACGAGGCTTTTAATCCAGGTTTAATTTTGGAATCATAGAAAGATCTGTTCATATTATAAAAATTAATTTATTGATAATTTGATTCTTATATGTTTGGGCATTTTAACATTTATGCTTACCCAATAGATGTCAAAAATAGTATTATTTCAGATGATTAATCGTTAAAAACAGGACTTCAATTGAATTGATTTTAATGATTTTTATCATCTATAGAAAGATTATCTCAAATATTCATATTTATCTTTATCTATTTCAATTAAAAAGCGGGATGGATAAGATAAAAAACCATTATAAGTATTTACATATGAAGGCATAGTGATGTACAATTCTTCTTTGGCTCGGCTGCATGCAACATAAAAAAGACGTCTTTCTTCCTCAATTTCTTCTATATTTTTAATAGCCCTTACCGAAGGAAAAAGTCCATCTAAAGTATGTGGAATGAAAACACAATACCATTCCAATCCTTTTGATGAATGAACTGTAGATAAAGTCATTGGCTTATCTTCAGATTCGTCAATAAGCGGAGTTGTTTTGTCGCCAAATTTTTTGGAAGGTGGCTCAAGTGCAAAATCGGAAAGAAACTTCTGTAAATCGTCGTATTTTACTGCCAAATCAGAAAAAACTTCAATGTCGAGTATCCTTACATTGTAATCGCTTTCTCGGGATTTGAGTATAGGGAGGTAATAGTCATTTATGATTGCCAATTTTTGTGCAACCCCAATTTTTTCATCACATGCATTTTGAAAAGTAGTTGCCAGTTCATTAATTTCATGATAGAATTTTTTCTTCTGGTAACTGCCCAAATTGATTTTTCCTTTATTCAATCTCACTTCCTTCACAATATTACTGGCAGTGATTTTACCAATTCCGGGCAATAATTTCAATATTCGATGCCAGGCTACTGCATCATAAGGATTTACCAAAATACGCAAATAGGAAATTAAATCTTTAATGTGCATTTTTTCGTGAAACGATAAACCTCCAACCGTGATATAAGGGATTCCTCTTTTTCGCAATTCAAGTTCAACATAAGTCCAATGCCAGGCCGCACGGTTTAATACTGCAATATTTTTAAGTTCAATTCCCCTTTCTCTTAATTCAATCACTTTTGAAACTATAAATTCTGCTTCCAGTTCCTGATCGTAAAACTTTTTGACTACCGGTTTAAAAACATTGCTATTGCTTGAATACAGACGTTTTTTATATCCAATTTTGGCATTTTGAACAATTTCGTTGGTGAAATTTAAAAGGGATTGATTACTCCGGTAGTTTTGTTGTATTTTAACAATAACACAATCTGGATAAGTTTCTGGAAAACGTAAAATGTTTTCATAATTTGCTCCCCTAAAGGAATAAATACTCTGTGAATCATCGCCAACCACCATTATATTTTTGTGTTCAGCCGCAATAAAATCAACAATTTCCTTTTGCAAAATATTAGTATCCTGAAACTCATCAACCATTACAAATGAGTATTCCTTTTGTAGTCTTTTTCTGAAATCCAGGTTATCTCTTAATTTGTCCCTGAGCACTTCCATTAAATCATCATAATCAAAAATCTGGCTAATTTCTTTATACTTTGTATAGCCACGAAAAATCAGTTCAATATCTTTAATATCTTGAATCAATCCAGTAAATTCATTTTCAATTACTTGAGCTACAGTCATATTTCTATTCCTTGCAGAAGAAATGATTTCGTAGATTCTCTTTTTTTTAGGAAAACTTTTGTTTGTTTTATCAAATTTCAATTCGGTTCGGATTAAATCTATTGTATCCTCCGAATCTCCTGTATCGATTATGGTAAAGTTGTTTGGCAATTGAATCAGGTTGCTATACTTACGTAAAACATGATTGGCAAAAGAATGAAATGTTCCACCAGTAATTTTTTCGGCCAGTTTGTTTTGTAAAAGTTCTTCGGCGCGCGATATCATTTCTTTGGCGGCCCTTCTGGTAAAAGTAAGCAGTAGAATCTCGTTCGGGCTGATACCATTCTCAATCAAAAAACTTAATCGGTGAACAATAACTCTTGTTTTTCCACTACCTGCTCCAGCTATTACCAATACAGGGCCATTAGTACTGACGGTTGCTACCAATTGCTCATAATTCAGGCTTTTCCTGTAATCAATTTTATAATTTTTGCTTAAAGATGCTTCATTGATTTTGGGTAACGGCTTATTTTCAAGTTTGGCAACAATACTATTTAATGTAGCGATTTTCTGTAACAATTGTGAAGATACTTCAAGCTCAGGATAATCGGACAATGAAGTTGTATCAAAATCATTTGAAATAGCTGGATAGGCAACGATATCATCTGATTTTCTTAGTTGAGTAACATTATTAAGAAATTGAGATAACAGCTCTTCTTTATCAGCACCTTCCCCTATCACTTTGCTTATTTCTTCATCACCTGTTTCGTTCATTGCTTTTCTTTGAGGTTTTTCGTACAGATTTTAAGTTTTCAGCATTTATTTTGCTCAAAATCTGCTCAAAATTACTCATTCCAACAAAGAAAATGAAGCATTTATTTGGAAGTTTATTAAGAAATTGTTTAAATTTTATTATTTAATTCTATTAAGCATTAATTTTATCATGCATAACTGAATCATTGCTTCGCTAGTATCTGTGTTATATTCATTGAGCCATATCTGACATTTTATCCCTAGTGGTATTGTAAAATAGTACGACGCTTTCTTTAATTCATCCCAATATTATGATAGTAATTTAAATGAATCAAGAGCCAAAGTAGTTATGCAAAAGGTTATGCACTTTATAAATTACCTCATGTTCATCTTTTAAAATTTTAATATCTGTTAATTCCTAATTCAGATGTTATTTTTTTATTGTCTAATTCACAATAATTTATGAAGAAATTTTAAATTTTATTAATGTTTATAAAAGCTCATTATTTGTAGTAAAAATGATTGATACAGTACAAACTTATTAAATTTCTATACAGGTAGTTCATTTTTGTCAATTGAAAAATCACACCTAAAAAACCAGTTTTGAATGGTACAAGTAAATTGCTTATGGAACAGAAGCGAAAAGGCTTGAAATTGTAAGAAGTTATAAGTTAAAAACTTTCGTCATTAGGAAGGTAATAATTTTTTAACCAATTATTATTTTCAATTGTCAAAGATGTATTCAAAAAAGGTTTAAATTGTATAAATATCGCTTCAGCAACTTGTTTTGCTGTTGTTCCATAAAAATGAGTTGGTACAATTCCTAATTTATTTACAATAGAATCTGACTTAACAAGTAAACAATTTGACTTATCCTTTAATGCTTTTTCTATTAAAGTGTACCTGCCAACTGAATTACTTTTATCAAAGGGACCAATCCAAATTATCGGAATATTTTCGTTATAGGATTTAATCATATTCAATAGTTCTTCATGCGCATTTAAAAAATTTGTACCCAAAACTAAAATTACTACATCTGTTTTCCATACATTCATAATAGAAAGTAAATTGCCACCATACCATTTCATTACAATTCCTGATGTTGGTTTTTCTGCTCTTTCAAGGATTGGAACTTTAGTCTCCTTGGTCTTTTTTGATTTAACTAAAGCCACACCTGCACAAGTTTGACGTACCCTATAACCACAACATTGGTTTTTCATTGGTGGAAGAAATGTTTTTGAGCCAGCACCACCAATTGCTATTGAAAGAACATCATATTTTCCTGATTCATGTATTTTTTTTTGAAGGAACTCACCAAAATTGCCTTTCAAATTAGAATCTCCTAAAATTAAGATAGACTTTATACTTGTTTGGGTATAAACTGTAGATGAAATAAAAAAGGACGAAATGAGAAAAAAGATAAGAAGGCGCATAAATTCTTTATTATTAGCAATTATAATTCATCCTGTTTTGATTTTTCTAAAATATTCATTCATTAAATGACAATAAATTGTTTCTCACAATCATTTTATTTTAAGAAGCTCCTATTTTTTAAATTACAATTCAAAGTTAGGTAAGATATATTTTCATCAATTGAAGATGTTTATTTTAGATTTTTGTTTCGTTTTTTCGGATTTAATATGAATGGCAAAAGTAATGTTTACTATGGAATTTGGATATATAGGAAGTAAATTATTTAGTCTTGAGGAATGATCTTCTCGTTGGATTAACTTAATGACATGAATTAAAAGGCATAAAAAATTCAGATTGTTATTTCCAATTAAAGATGTTGTTAAAATAGAAGTAATTTATAGTTTATGGATATTTTTAATCTCTTTTACAAATTCAATTCCTCATATATTAGGCAATTCAATATTCGATATTATTAAATAGGATACTTACAATTTGAAGTTCCAATCTATCCCTTACATTTGATGAATATATTATTCTGAAGTATTCTGAAAGAATTATGTGGGGGGTCTGTGTGTACCCAAATAAACAAGGGTTTCAGAAAATATTCTGAAACCCTTGTTGTTATTAGTGGGAATTACTGGGTTCGAACCAGTGACCCTCTGCTTGTAAGGCAGATGCTCTGAACCAACTGAGCTAAACTCCCAATTCGGGTGCAAATATAAAGCTAAATTTTATTTCGGCAAATTTAAATTCAGAAAAATTGATAAAAAAAATCTTTTTATATTATTGTTATAACTAAACTTAAGAAATACAATTATTTATAGCTTTATTATAATTCATAATAATTTTCTTTCGTGCTTAATCATAATTCATTAATTTTGCAAACTCATAATTCATCATCTTTAACAATAATTGACCTTTTATGGCACATACAAAATATAAATTTGATCCTGAATCTTTGCAATATACAGCTCATGAAACAAGCTTTAGATCGAGATTTGTAAGGGAATATATTGGTGTTATTATTGCAGGAATTATGATTTCAATTGGTATACTATTAATCTCAGCATATATAATTGTCACTCCTTCTACCAGAAAAATAAGAAGAGAAAACAGACAAAGTAATGAAGCACTGATTGATCTTTCTCAAAGATTTAGTCAGACTGAAAAAGTATTAAAGGATCTTGAAAAACGTGACGAAAATATATACAAAGCAGTACTTGAATCTAACCCTGAAGACAATAAACAAGACAGCATTTCGAGCATAAAAACAATGCTTGAATTATTTCAGGGACACAGTTCTCTGGATATAGCCAAATATATTGGCAATGCATTGGATAGTATATTATTGCAGTTTAATCAAAATGAAAATAAATATAAAAATTTTGCAAAAGATTTTGATAGTAGAGAAAAGATGTTGGTAAATATTCCTTCAATTCAACCAGTTGAAAATACAGATCTTGAAATTATTGTATATGGCTTTGGCAAAAGAATAGATCCTTTCTATAAAACACCAGTAGACCATAAAGGTATGGATTTTAGTGTTCCAGAAGGAACAAGGGTTTTTGCCACAGCAGATGGCACCGTTACTTTTGTTGGTGAAAAAAGAGGCGATGGATTAATGGTTTTAATAAATCATGGCTATGGATTTGCTACAAAATATGCCCATCTTGATAAAACTCTAGTTTCAGTCGGACAAAAAGTTAAACGAGGAAATTATGTTGGAACTGCTGGTAATACTGGGAAATCTATGGCTCCTCATCTTCATTATGAAGTTTCTGTCAATAATAATCCTGTAAATCCTGTGAATTTCTTTTTCGCTGATTTAAAACCGGATCAATATGAAAAAATGATCCATTATTCTTCAAGGGGCGGTGTAAGCCTTGATTAAATATCATAGATTTCCATTCTTTCATTTTTTGCTAATTGCCCATTACTTTTTTGATTTTTATTTGTTTTAATTTTGAAAATCTTAAATTTGTAAACATCTGAATTATATTATTTTGATATTCCAACTTAATAATTGAAGATTACATAAAATAAACAATAATTTTGTTTCTATAAAACTAACTTTAAAGAAAAAACTACAAAATTTATTTGCTCCCAATATGGAAAATGAAGAAAAAGCTCCCGACAAGTTATACTATTCAATTGGTGAAGTTGCCGCATTATTTAATGTAAATGCATCATTAATAAGATATTGGGAAAAAGAATTTCCAATTATTAAACCGAAAAAAAATAAAAAAGGAAACCGTTTTTTTACAAAAATGGATATCGAAAACTTTCATATCATTTATCATCTGGTCAAAGAACGGGGCATGACCTTGAAAGGTGCAAAACTTAAACTCCGCGAAAACAAGGACGATGCAGTTAATAATTTTGAAATTATTAAAGTTCTAAAAGATATTCGTGAAAAATTACTGGAAATTAAAGAAGAACTTTAGTTTTTATTAAAATTTCAAACTCAAATATGGATTGATTAAATCTTTATTAAAGTTGATCATATTTCCAATTTCCAACAATTTATTTGTTATCAATTCTGATAAAATGATTAAAATCAAAGATATTATTAATGAACTGGAACAGTTTGCACCACTTTCTGTTCAGGAAGATTATGATAATGCAGGTTTAATTATTGGAAATAAAGAGGAAATATGCAATGCTGCGCTTTTGACTATAGATACAACCGAAGAAATTGTAGATGAAGCAATTAACAAAGGAATTAATCTGATAATAAGCCACCACCCTATCATATTTTCTGGGCTAAAAAAAATTACTGGTAAAAATTATATTGAAAAAACCATAATTAAAGCAATTAAGCATGACATTGCCATTTATGCAGCACATACAAATTTCGACAGTGTTATTTCGGGAGTGAATGCTAAAATTTCTGAAAAACTAAAATTAACTTCATGCAAAGTATTGCAGCCTGAAAAAAATATTTTAAAAAAACTGGTCACTTTTATCCCCAATTCACATGTTGAAATAGTAAGACAGTCTGTTTTTAATGCCGGAGCAGGGCATATTGGCAATTACGATTCATGCAGTTACAATTTAATTGGAAAAGGTTCATTCAGGGCCTCTGATAAAGCAAATCCTTTTGTAGGTGAAATTGGCAAAATCCATTTCGAAGAAGAAACAAGGTTTGAAACCATATTCCCTAAATACTTGCAATCATCTATTATCAAAGCGCTTATCGAAAATCATCCATACGAAGAAGTTGCGTATGATATTTATCCTCTTGATAATGAGTTTAATCAATTAGGTATGGGAATGATCGGGGAATTGTTAACAGAAACAGATGAAGAACAATTTCTAAGTCAGTTAAAAGAAATTTTCCAGGTTCCTGTTATCAGGCATACCCAATTTTTAAATAAAAAAATAAAGAAAGTTGCACTTTGTGGCGGAGCTGGAAGCACATTATTAAAAGATGCTATTCGCAACGGTGCTGATATCTTTATCAGTGGAGATTTTAAATACCATCAGTTTTTTGATGCAGAAAAGAAGATATTGATCGCAGATATTGGACATTTTGAAAGTGAGCAATATACAAAAGAATTATTTTATGATATTCTTACAAAAAAATTCCCTAATTTTGCGTTTCATTTTTCAGAAATAAACACGAATCCAATAAGTTATTTTTAAAATATTGCAATTAAAGAGAATATCATGGCCGAAAAAAAAGAAATATCAGTTGAAGAGAAATTAAAAGCATTATACGAATTACAAAAAGTTGATTCACAGGTTGATAATATAAAAAAATTAAGAGGCGAGTTACCACTTGAAGTTTGCGATCTGGAAGATGAAATTGAAGGATTGCAAACTAGGATCAAAAACTTTGAAGACGAGGTTAAAAGTGTTCAGGTGATGGTTACCGAAAAGAAAAATGCAATAAAAGAATCGCAAGCCTTAATTAAAAAGTATGAAGATCAGCAAATGAAGGTTAGGAATAACCGTGAGTTTGATTCAATATCTAAAGAAATTGAGTTTCAAAACCTTGAAATTCAATTGAGTGAAAAAAGAATCAAAGAATATACTGAACAACTTAACGATAAAAAATTAATCATCGAAGATTCAAAGGAAATTCTAACTGAGAAGAAAGAAGATTTGATGAATAAGAAAAAAGAATTGAATGATATTGTTTCGGAAAATCAAAAAGATGAACAAAAACTAATTGAGAAATCAAAGGAGTATGAAACTTTTATTGAAGAAAGATTAGTTAAGGCTTACAAAAGGATTCGCGAAAATGCTAAAAATGGCCTTGCTGTTGTTAGTGTTGAAAGAGATGCTTGCGGTGGTTGTTACAATAAAATTCCTCCACAAAAACAATTGGATGTTGCATCGCACAAAAAAATTATTGTTTGCGAACATTGCGGAAGAATTTTGGTAGATAAATTTATGCTGGATCCTGAAGCTGCAGAACAATAGCTTATAAAAAACTGTCGCTGAATTATTGCAGTTTCAAATAGAATAAGAAGAGCCGCTGATCGAATGATTAGCGGCTTTTATACATTTTGGAAGTCTTTGATTTCAATAGCTTAAGCTCGATATCCTAGAAACTATAAAGAAGGATAAATTACATTATAATTTCCAAGCTCATAATTAAAGAATTTAATAGTTTAAAGAATCAAATGAATCTTCAACCTGAAAACTTCAAATTCAAAATAATTGAAAAGAATCAGAAAAAATATATTTTTGATTCGATAAGGAAAAAATATGTAATACTAACACCCGAAGAATGGGTGAGACAAAACACCATTCATTACCTTATAAATGTAAAGAATTTCCCATCAAACCTAATATGTATTGAGCAAAAACTGGAAGGAAAAGAACAGTTTTTCCGTTCGGATATTATTGTTTATGATAGGAATGGAAAAGCTAGAATGATTGTTGAATGCAAGGCCGAAAAAGTAAAAATTACACAAGAAGTTTTTGATCAGATTTCGAAATACAATATGCAGTTTGAAGTTGATTATTTGATGGTTACAAACGGAATACAGCACTATATTTGCAAAATTGATTATTTGGAGAAAAGCTATGCATTTTTAACAGAAGTTCCTGATTATGCAAATTTATTATAGGTTCTTTTCGCGAAATTTTTTATTTTATTTCTTTATACTCATTGAGTTTCTTTTTATATCTTAGCTCATTAAATTAAAATTAAACAACCCTAAAAAAATACCCAAATGGCAAACCTTCATACCGAATACATGGGTTTAAAACTTAAAAACCCGATTATTGTTGGCAGCTCAGGCATAACCAATTCATTGGCAAATATCAAGCTATTGGCAGAAAAAGGTGCCGGGGCAGTTGTGCTAAAATCAATGTTCGAAGAACAAATACAACATGAAACAGAAAATTACATAAAGAAGGAAGATAATGGTATAAAGACATATACACAGGCTCCCGAAAGCTTTTTTGGCAAACGGATTTATGATTATGAAGAGGCATATGCTTACATCCACGAATATGCCAAAAGTAATACGATAGATAAATACCTGAATTATATCAGCGAAGTTAAAAAAGCGGTAGATATTCCGGTAATTGCCAGTATCAACTGCGTATCAGGCTATGATTGGCATCTATTCGCAAAAAGGATACAGGATGCAGGAGCGGATGCACTTGAATTGAACATTTATATTTTACCTTCTGATTTTAGGCGCAGCCCTGAAGATAACGAGAAAATATATTATGACATTATTGAGGAAGTAAAAAAATATATTACTATCCCAATTGCAGTAAAACTGGGTTATTATTTTACATCGCTTGCACAGTCGCTTCAAAAGCTTTCAGAGAGCGGTGTTAAGGCTATGGTTCTATTTAACAGGCCATATAATCCTGATATTGATATTGAAAAAATCAGTTTAAGCCCAGGTAATATTTACAGTTCCGATATGGAATACGGACAAGTACTTCGTTGGATTTCAATTCTTTCGGGCAGAGTTCATTGTGATCTTTCAGCAACCACCGGAATACACAATTATGAAGCTATTGTAAAACATTTGTTGGCCGGAGCCAATACGGTGCAAATAGTATCGGCATTGTACCTGCACAAATTTGATATTATTTCAACCATGCTAGCTGGCATAAACGATTGGATGGATCGCCATCATTTTGAAAACATCAATGCTTTTAGGGGAAAATTGAGCAGTATCAATCTCGAAAATCCTGCTGCCATTGAACGTGTTCAGTTTATGAAATTGTACGCGGGAATTGAATAGATTGCTATTATAATTTCTAATATTTTAAAAATAAAAGCTTTACATTTTTGTGAGGCTTTTATTTTTTTTGATTTTCGCATTATAAATCTTATGTTAACTATGGATTATAGCTGTTAACAGTTATCCTGAAATCGTCAATCAAAATATCTGTATTACTTGCATTCCATAGATAAGCATTTAATTTACAATTAAGCCTTGCATGACTATAGTAAATTGCATTAAAAATATTATTCCATTGCATTCTATCAATCAATTGATCATCTACAGGTACTGCCTTCCACAATATATTTCCATTATTATCATCAATTGATATTACAAGAATAACTTGCCTTGAATAATTATATTTTTCAGATTTTACCCAACAATCAGCTGTAATTTGTAAATTGCAGAACGGAATGGTATCCATTGTACAAGAATAGGCTCCAGAATAGGAATTTGGAGTTAGAACTTGTGCTTTTGAACCAGAAAAAAAGTCCTTATTTATAATTTTGGATGCTGATAATTTACTCCAGTTTATTATGCTTTCGTTTTCATAGCTATTCATTGAATTAACGAATTCTTTTGCTTTTGGCTCTAAAGATTTGTTAAAAAATTGCAAAATATAGTTTTTGTCTTCAAAATCAATTTGTTCCCATTCAATCAATAAACTATCAGTCATGATATTTTGATTGGAACATTTAAAAAGAATTTCCTCTACATTTGGCTCTATAAAATGATTAGCAGGGTTTAATATATATGGATTTATCCAAATTCCATCTTTTGCATTTTTAGGTACAATGCGATATTTATGGATTAATCCATTAGATAGTTTTAAGTAAATCCAAAATTGCTCATCTTTATATAAAAAGCTTTTTAAACATTGCAATATGCTTTTATTAAAACTCAATTTGACCCTTAATAAATCTCCTTTTGCATTAGGAGCCGAAATCCATTTGCCCCATTTGGTTTTTAAATTTCCGACAATTGCCTTACTTATCTTTAAAGGCTTTAATCGCCTTTTAAAAATCATAAATTTTTCATCGTTGTAAAATGGTTTGTAGTTTCTTAAAATCTGCAATATTGTTTGTGGCTCATCATTTAGCAAGGCTCTATAATCGATACTTTCCATCTTCCCAGCATTGATATCACCGGCATTTTTATTTATTTCCCAAATAAAAAAAGTTGGAGCCTTATCTGAAATGAAATGTTTCGCATTTTGATTGTCCAGCCAGGAATTGTACGAAGCATAGCTTTGTATAACCACTCTGGGCTGCCAATTCAAATTATTGGTAGATATTATTGTATAATCCCATGGATACACGTCAACAGTTTCTGATTTGATAGAATCCAGAATAGCTTGATTTAACTTATTTTTTGATGTATTATTGCATATGATTCTATTTGCACTGGATTTTATCCCTGAAAAATCCGTTATCAAGCCAATAAAATTATTTATGCCAAATAAATCATATTTAGGCGATACATAGTTAACAGAATTTGCCATGTTGATAATCAACAAAAAAACTGCTACCATTGAAAATGTCAAATTCCTAAAAATATTCTCTTTTCCTGAGATTACTAAAATAGATAATACAATTATTAGATAAACCAAAAATCCTTTAACGTGCGATAAATCTTCTCTTGCCATACCATGTTTCCATGCGGCAAATAAACTAAGGCTTATTAGTATTAAAAAGAAAAGTGATGATTTTGATTTGTTGAGATAAGCAATTGAAAATATGATCAATAAAAAAATGGAAAGTAGCCACCAATTGTTGTAGGGATAATAAGAAGCAGCAGAGGAATTATCTTGTGCCAAATAATACATTCCTGTTGCATATTTTATAAAACCTGAGAAAGTTCCATACATAAGTAACCAGTATAATAATAATAATCCCAAAATTGTAATTATATCAATTGCAAGTTTTTTATAGTTCCTATCTGAAACAATGAAATAGGTTAGAAATGAAAAAGTAATAATTCCAGATAGGATTGCAACATAAGACTTTACATAGAAAGCAAATGCAGTTAAAACAAAAGCCAATAATTTGAAGCCAGTATTTTTAGTGTGATAATAATTGAAGTAAAGTAGAATTATATTTGTTAAAATCAGATGATTAAAGTTGGCAATTATCGAAATAAAATAGGCAATTATTAACGTTAGGCTCCATTTTGAAGTTCCACTGTTATAAAATAATTTAAGCAAATTAAAAATAAGTAAAATCTTAAGAAATGATGTAACTATTGTTTCAATTAAAATATTCTCTTGTAATGGATACATAAAAAAAGCCAAAGGACCATGTGGGAAAATGATATCCTTGCCAACAATTAATCCATGATAATAGAGATAATTATAGACCCAGGCTAATGGTGGGTCTATTCCTGTTGTAAATGTTAAGTCGTTTTCAGGAAATGTTCCAATGATTACAAGCAATCCGATGAATAGGATTTTTAATAAATCATTCAGACTATTCTGTTTAGGTACAAGTATGAATTTATTTAGAAGCATTCTATTTCGCATACACTAACTTTGACGCAATCAATAATATCATATACTTTTTTAACAAAGATTGAATGGATTTGCATTTAAACCCATCTCACTTTTTTGGTTTCCCATTTATAATTCTTGCCAATTAGGTAAAGATAAAAATATTCCTACTTCATATGATTTAGTAAGATCAAATAATTAAGAAAAAATCAGAATATGATTTATCCCCATTATTACTCATTCACCGATTTGTTTTCCATGTTCACCGAATAACTTTATGCTGAAATTATAATCATTCGTTTTTTTGTAAATAAAAAATGAATAGGGGTAATTACGATCGAAATTGTCAATGTATAAAATAAACAAATAAATTAAATCATAGAACCAAAGACAGAATACTAAATAAAAACAAACAGAAATGAAAACAAAAAACAAACCGTCAATCCGATTAAACGTTCTAAAATTGAAAAGAATACCAGCTTTCTTTCTGGTCATCCTATTTTTAATTTTTAACCAATTAGTAATTTCTCAGGATTTTACCCAAACCATTAAAGGAAGGGTAATCGATCAACAAACACAGAGTCCGCTACCTGGAGTAAATGTAATCATAGAAGGCTCCAATCCAACAATTGGAACGGTTACGAATCCAGATGGATATTTTAAGATAACAGGTATAAGAACAGGAAGGGTGAGCCTGCAAATTAGCTTTTTAGGCTATCATCCAATTTTTTTAAACAACCTGAGCATAAGCACTGGCAAAGAACTGGTACTTAATGTTGAAATGGAAGAAGAAGTAATAAGAACGGAAGAAGTTGTGATTAAGGGCAAAAAAGACAAAACCCAGGTAAACAATGAAATGGCAACAATAAGTACAAGAACTTTTACTGTAGAGGAAAGCCAGCGTTTTGCCGGTGCAAGAAACGATGTTGCCCGCATGGCATCAAATTATGCAGGAGTTAGCACTGCAAATGACGCAGTTAATGATATCGTTATCAGGGGTAATTCACCAAACGGTTTGTTGTGGAGGCTCGAAGGGATTGAAATACCAAATCCAAACCATTATGGTGGAATGGGAGCCACGGGAGGACCAGTTAGTATGTTGAACAATAATATTTTGTCAAATTCAGATTTTATGACTTCAGCATTTCCAGCTGAATATGGAAATGCGTTATCAGGAGTTTTTGATCTTAAAATGCGAAATGGAAACTACGAAAAGCACGAATTTCTGGGTCAAATTGGTTTTAATGGACTTGAACTTGGCGCCGAAGGACCTTTATCAAAAAATTCAAGAGCATCTTATTTGATCAATGCACGGTATTCCACATTAGAATTAATGTCAGCTATGGGAATAAACTTTGGAACAGGAACGGCTATTCCTAACTATGCAGATTTGTCATTTAAGGTAAATATTCCGACAAAATCAATTGGAATTATCGATATTTTCGGTCTTGGTGGGATTAACAGCATTGACTTTGTGAACAGCACAAAAGATACCGCCAATGTAGACGAAAGCATGTATGGCGACAAGAACTACGATGTCTATTCGAAAAACGACATGGCTGTTGTTGGATTGAACCATACTTATTTAATTGATGAAAATACTTATACCAAATTGAGTTTATCGGCATCAACAATATCAAACCATACTATTGTTGATTCGGTAAGCCCTGTAGATAGATCAACCTATGATTTGATGAGGCAGCACTACAAAAACTTTGATTTAAATGCCCAATTTTATTTTAGTAAAAAACTGAATTCAAAAAATAATATAAAATTGGGAGTTCAGGCTACTCAAAAGCGATTCAGCTATATAGACAGTGTGTTCCTTTATGATGAAGGCAGGTTTAAAAACCGGGTTGATGAAGCTGACTACACAATGGAGTATATGGCCTATGCACAATATCAGTTTAAGCCTGTTGATGTGCTAACTATCAATGCAGGTGTACATTATCAATCGTTGGGAATCAACAATAATTTTTCAGTAGAACCCAGAATTGGTTTGAAGTGGTATTTTGCACCAAAACAAACCATCAGTTTTGGATATGGAATACACAGCAAGTCAGCACCAACATACGTTTTCTTTCAAAAAGTAGAAATTGCCCCCAATATTAACATACAGCCCAACAAAGAATTGGACTATATGAAATCGCAACATTTTGTAATTGGATACGACTATAATATCAGCAACACTTTGCATGTTAAATTAGAAACTTATTATCAGGATATTTTCCAATCTATCGTTGAATCTGGATCAAGCTCTTATTCTATGCTTAATTCTTCTTCGTTTAGCTGGGGTATACCTGATAGCTTAATAAATGCTGGCTCCGGAAGAAATTATGGTGTGGAGTTTACCTGCGAAAAATTTCTTGACAAAGGATTTTATTTTTTGTTTACCGGATCATTGTTTGATTCGAAATACAAAGGAAGCGACAATGTTTTGCGCTCAACTGCCTTTGATTCTAAATATGTGACCAATTTACTGATTGGTAACGAAGTTGAAATAGCTAAAAAAGAAAATGCCAAATATCGGAAATGGATTACTTGTGATGGTCGTGTAACTTTAGCAGGAGGACAAAAATATACTCCAATTGATTTGGAAGAATCGCAATTGAAAAACACAACAGTTTACAATGATGAACTTGCTTTTTCGGAAAAATTCAAGGATTATTTCAGAGCAGATATACGTTTGGCTTTCAAACTTGAAGGTAAGAAAACTACACAGGAATGGGCTTTTGATATCCAGAATGTTACAAACTCTAAGAATCCATTATACCAACAATATGATCCCAGCAAAGGCGAAATAACTACGATTTACCAATTGGGATTATTTCCAATGGTACAGTATAGGATTACTTTTTAAAAACTTATATAAATTTATGATTACACAAAGCTATTTTCAGTTTTCAACCGAAAATAGCTTTGTTTTATGTTGATCTGAAATTTTAAAACTTGTTTTATGATATATTGCTCATTACAATTTTAAAACTAATTGATTAAGTAATAAATTTGAAAACCAATTAACCATCCAAATTTGTAGATGATAAGCATAAAACACTGTGCACCAAGAATAAAATATAAAAGATTTTTTCCTTTAAGAAGGACGCTGATATTTAATAATTTAATATTCATAATCAAATAGTTAAGTTAATACATCTCTAATTCTAAAGCTAAAATACAGGAAAAAAAATTTCTAAAATTTATCCATTCAAAATAAAGAATTCAGTTGTTTAGCAAGAAGAATCAATGTGGCTAAAAATCATTTTAGAACAGCTTGAAGTTTAACTAATAAATCAAATACTTAAAGGTTGGCTAACAATTATAGATGGCTTACTTTGTTTCAACGAAATCTTTAAATAAAATCTAATTATCGCTGCAATAGCTATACAAACCAATATTGTACAAATAATTGAACCTTCAAAACCAAAGCCGCCACCATTTAATAAATTGCTACCTGTTAGCTTAATTTCATATAACGAAGCTATCTTTAGCCCACTTACAGAATAGCCTAAAATCGGACCTTGAATAAAATTCCAAAACAAATGCAAACTGATAGGAAACCAAATATTTTTAGTAAAAATATAAGATGAACCAAAAAGAATGCCTGCAAGTATTAAATTGATGGCAGCCAAAAATGATAAATCAGAGTTTCCTGCATGCAATAAAGCAAATATTAAAGAGCTTATAAGTAACGCATAATATTTATTCATCGACAACATCAAATTATTCAATATATATCCACGAAAAAGTAGCTCTTCATTAAATGCTACAATCACAAATAGCAAGAAACTTACAGGCAAGGAATAAGAATCGAATTGAAATGAAGTAAGTTCAATAAAATTTAAAGCAATTAGAATGAGTGTACCCAAACCTATAACCGCGATAGCGATTACAAAGCCCATCACAAAATCAACAAGCCTGTTTTTCAAAGAAAACCCCATCGATTTGATGGATTGGTTATCGGCATATTTCCTGAAAATAAAAACAACAAAAATCAATGCCAAAAAGCCAAGAAAATTCATCATTAAATGCTCGGAAACACTCAACACTTTAAAATCAGCCAACACATTTGCTTTGATATTGGCAATAGACATACCTATAATTTGAAAAATACCACCAGATATTATATAACAAACAATAAGTGAGGCAATTCTGCCCCATAATGAAAAAGCAGGTTTGTTGTCAGTTTCAATGGCGGTTTCTGTCATTTTTTCGGCTTTATTTCTTTAATTCGATTTGCTGCTGTTTGGCTTGATTGGATTTTTTGTCAGTTTTAACAGTGGCACAGCCATTTCTAAATATTACAAATATTGTGAAAAGCATTAGGCTTAAGGTTGCCATAGATTTTGTTTTTTTCATTTTGTATTAGATTTTCATTCAATATATAAAGCTTGAAATTTATGCTTGAAATAAAGTTAAAAGTATAGAAATATTTACAATCATATGGAAAATAATGCTGTAAAAAAGACCGAAGTTCATTCGGATGAAGCCTAAAATAAACCCCAAAACTATTTGTGGACCTCCAAGAATAAATGAGAATGCAATTATTATATAGATGTTCCCGGTAAAATTAACAGCATGCATTAATCCGAAAGATACAGATGTTACATAAAAGAAATATTTAAATTTTGAGACAATAAACAATTCAATTTTATTTCTTGAAAAAGCAATCAATAAAGAAAGCAGACTTAATATCAAAATTGATAATATAATTACAGGTATTATTTTTGACTTGAGAACTAAAAATATTATTACAGCTAATAATGTAGAAATAAACAGAATGATGTTGTTTTTTTTAAACTTTAGCAACGATCTGAAAAGAGTTTCTTCATAAATAGGAGCAAGTATAACTCCACCCAATATTTTCATCATGGGAGTCAATTCTATTTTTTTATGCTCTATATGGAATAGTTTGCTAATAATTGCAATAACCATAGAAATTAAAATCACTGCCACAATATAAAAGAAAACCAAAAACAATAAATATATTATTTTTGGTTTTCTATTGCCACAATAAATAGGATTTTTAAGATAATTTATAACCGTATCCATTTTTTAGCTAAAAAGGTTAAAGTTTACTTTTTGTATCCTCAATATTTATTATAAGCTGCTTATCTGCTATACTCCTGGTTAAATTTGACAAGTCACTGCATATATATTCCTTATGAATTCATGAAAAATAAGGAGTAATTGTTATTAAGACAATATTTAAGACCAATTAACTAGAGCAAACCAGATAAGTAGCCATTAAAATTATAACAAGAGATAGAAAAATTCAAGGATTCCAACTCCAGCAATAACTTTTTGCACATATTGTCCAGCTGCATAACCTGCGTTATAAGCGGGAGAATTTTCACCACCATTTATAGTTAGTATTTCATCAAAACTCAAAATTTCCAATTCTGAAATATTTAAATCGCTTGTTTCCATATGTTAATCATTTAAATTTACTAATTTATTTTGTTGCTAAAATCATTTTATTATCAGAGACTAAAAAGTCCCATAATAAATCCGCCAATGAATGCTCCAGCATTTCGAATTGCCTCACCACCTGCTGCAATTTGTTCAGATGTTAAATAAGAAGCTACTGGCTGATTTCCTCCATTGCTTTCAAATAATTCCAACGCATCCATTTCCAGAACGCCAAATTGTTTCAATTCTAATGTTTTCATAAAAATAAGTTTTTAAAGTTAATACTAAAATTGTTTTGGGTTGCAACCATGATGTAAAAATAATTGGCTTCCGTCTCATTTCCATAGACGGAAGTATTTTTCTAAATATTTTATGCAAAAGAATAAAATGCTTGTAAATTATTGGATATTACCAGATATGTATTGTTTATAAGGTTATTACAACCACCATAAATAACTGTTTCTTCATTTTCTGACAACACTTTTAATGAAAAATTAATTTTCATTTCAAATTCTTCGGAATAATAAAAATATTCATTGGTACGGCTATACTTAATAGGTGCACCAAATAATTTCATCTGCTCTATCAGCCTGTATAACTGAGCCCTGCTTAAATTTAACTTCTGAGCAAATTCTTCGGGCACTCCTGTTCTTTGGTGTGATATTAACCTGTCGGCTTTCTGTATGCGTTCAATTTGTTTGATAAAGTTCATAATTATGAGTGTTAAGTTTTGAATGATTTTGTTTTGTGCACATCTTTGCTTTTATCCTTTAAATTAATTTTTCACCAACCAGTACTGGAAACTGCTGTTTCCACATTTGGTAATATTTCCCTTCTTTATCAAAAAGGCATTCGTGAGTACCTTCTTCTATTACTTTGCCTTGTTCAAGCACCACAATTTTATCGGCATTTACCACGCTGCTTAACCTGTGGGCAATTAAAATAATTGTTTTGCCTTGGGTTTTTAATTCTTGCATGGTGTTTTGCACATAGCTTTCCGATTCAGAATCAAGGGAAGAAGTGGCTTCATCCAACAACAATATTTCAGGATCGCGGTATAATGCACGTGCAATAGCCAGGCGCTGCTTTTGTCCGCCCGAAAGAGTTGCACCATTT
>JANYKN010000147.1 GCA_025361565.1 Bacteroidota bacterium
ATCATGCAAAGCATTTGGTTCCAACAAGTAAAATGTTTAACATATTTGTTGCCGGAATGTTTTGATACAAAACCATCAAATTTCCTTCTTGGCAAGAACTCTGTCAACTGAGCAAAAACAAATTTTCCATTGTTCATATAGTTGTATTTTTCTATACGAACATAATAATTCAAATCGTCACGTAGTAAAAAAGCGATAGAAGCTACGAATTACAAGTATTTCAAAGAACTTAAGTTTTTTTTAGTGGACACTAGTGGAATAATAAGAAAAAAAATGTTGAAGATCTTGTAGGAAACCGCCGAAAATGAGCCTTTTAAAAGGATTAAATATGCTCATTTTAATATCAAACCCAAAAATTGGAAGTCTTACCCAAACCTCTATCAAAATATTTAACCTTCTCATATACTATGAGTTATTGAAATTTATGCTATTCGCCCTTAGTATTTAATGTTTATGAAGATTAAAGAAAAGAATGAATTGTAGATAATTGGATAACACTCAATTTTCGTACTGAGCAAATTGAGGTCAAATAATTGCGACATACGAACACGCCTGCTCCTAAAAGCATAAAAAAACAAAGAAATATTCATTTTCAATAAATATTTTATGGAAATATAAAGTTTATTCATCTTAATAATATATTTATAACTAAATTCAATAATCAATATTCTATCTTAAATTCACATAAATAATTAAAAATGAAAAACTTAATCCTAATTTTAATCACAGTTGTTTTTATACAATTTGCACAAGCTCAAACAATTACCGAAGGCAACAATAAATTCGCCCTTAATTTGTTTCAACAACTGACCGGAAACACAAAAAACGTATTCTTTTCACCTTACTCCATATCAACAGCTCTTTTTATGACAACCGGAGGTGCTAAAAGCCAGACAGAAAAGCAAATGCTCGATGTGCTTTGTCAAACTGAAAATACATTGGCTTATCATCAAAAATTCGGTGAAAACCAGTCACTTATTGAAAAAAAGGAAAACATCAAGCTGAATATAGCAAATTCACTTTGGATGCAAAAAGGATTTAAATTCCAGCAACCATATATCAATTTGCTGAACAAATCATATAATGCAAAACTAAATGAATGCAATTTTAAAGTCAATCCAGATGTTGAAGCTAAAAAAATCAGTAAATGGGTCGAAAGCAAAACCAACAATAAAATAAAAGATCTGATTAAGCCCGGAGTTTTAAAATCCAATACCAGAATGGTTCTTGTAAATGCCATTTATTTTTATGGAGATTGGGGTAAAGAATTCGATAAGGAGAATACCAAAGAAGATAATTTTACTTTAAACGATAAAACTAACACAAAAGCCAAATTCATGAATGCCGAATATAAAATGCCATATACTTCTGATGATTTGTTTGAAGTAGTTTCGGTTCCTTATTCAAAAGGAGAGGCATCCATGTTGATTTTTCTACCTCGCTCAAAAGACAATTTCAATGAAGCATCAAAAGCTTTAACTTATGAAAGATTTATAAAGCTGAGTAATCAACTATCTCCAGAAAAGGTAAACCTCAAATTCCCCAAATTTACTATGACTGCCGAATTTGAATTAAGCCAGGTTCTATCCAATATGGGCATGCCACAGGCATTTACCGATTTTGCAGATTTTTCAGGAATGACTGGTGAAAAAGATTTAAAAATTGATAAAGTAATTCATAAGGCATTTGTAGACGTTTCTGAAAAAGGTACAGAGGCAGCAGGTGCCACTGCCGTTATCATGGTCACTAAATCAGCCGTATCTGAACAAGAAAAAACTATTTATTTTAAAGCGGATCATCCTTTTATTTTTATGATAAAAGACAATGCTACCGGACAATTGCTATTTGTTGGGGTATTGAATAATCCGGCAAAATAATTTCAGAAATTAGAAAATTTGAACTTGGAACTAAGAGAGTGAAAACTCGAAACTATAAATAAAACAATCTTCACCTGAGAAAAAAACCTGAAATACGAATCTATTAAAGTTCATATTCTATTTTTAAAGTGATTAGTGCTATTTTTCTGTAAAAACTTCTATCTGTTTACAGATCAAGAGCCGTGAAAAATAATTTTTTTATAAATCCGTAAGTTCCAAAAGGGCGCAGGACAGGCGGATGATAGAAAGATTGGTTATCACAATCACTTTTAAATACTTTATGTTTTAGATTCGTATCTTCAGGTCTTTTTATAACGCTAATTTAAACAATTATTCGTAATGCTGAATGGTCTGCATTATTTCATTATAAAAATAGTTAAACCACAATTAACCAATAAAATAAATGCTTGAATTGATATAAATGATTTCAATATTTCTTAATTTTAGAAACCCAAATCATGTTTCTAAATTTTAAGATTATGAAAAGCCTACTACTTATTTCAATTCTTTTGCTTTTTAATTTTCAGGCAGTAATAAACTCTCAAAACCTAAAAAAAACAGAAATGCCAGTCTATCCGGCATACGAAGAAGTTATTGAACAGTTTCTAACCCACTATTTGCCAGGTTTGAATGAAAATGAAAATATCTTTGCTTTGGCCAAAAAACCTGACGGCTGGTATGCACGAACCGTAAATTATAATGATAATAAACCAATAAAGGATGAACTTTATTGGTCGAGCAAATCAAAAAAGTATCTAACTATCAATTTTCCCATTAACAGCAGCGGAATAATTGATGACGAAAATAAATCGTTGCAACAAAATTATTCGGCTATTACCTTTTCAGCCATGGTTCCATATTGGGGATACGAGGGTTGGGAAAATGATGTAATTAAGGAATTTGCCAATAAAGATAATTTGTCGGATACTCTTTTAAATGCCTTAGCCCGTGCCTACAGTAGTTCTGCAAAAAACATACTTAATTTTTCGGAGTTTGGCAATCCTGGAGCTTTCAGGAAATTACCAAATGGTCAAAATGCGCTTAACCCGGATATTTTAGCTCAATACCTTAAATATCAACATCTGGCCAACAATACTTATTCCAAATTGTACAAGCAAAATCCTTTATTTGAAACTTTTGTTTCGAGCAGTTTTAACGTCTATTCTAACGAAATAATGAATGGCTTTTTGACCTTGCGATATTTTCAAAATGAAGAAACTGCTAAAAAAGAGCTAAAGACTGGATTATATGACGATTTTTACTTGGAAATGGCAAGGAATTACCTGAACTCATGCGATTTAAATGCAGTACTTTTCACCAATGGCGATATGGATACATACCCTTTATTGTATGTTCAGGAAACTGAAAATTTCAGAAAAGACGTTTTGGTTGTAAACGTCAGTTTATTAAATCTTAGCCGGTATGTAAATCATTTGGCAAATTATAGGGCAGGAGCAAAGCCACTCAAACTTGGAATGGATTCAACAATTTACAAAGACGAAATAAAACCGTATTTTTTTATTATAGAAAAGTTAAAAGATCCCATTTCAATTAAAGAAATGATCAACTATGTTTCGTCAAAAGATGAAGAAACAAAATATAAAACTAATGATAATCAATTAATTGACTTAATTCCATCGAAGGAACTGTATTTTAAAATAAATCGCGAAAATATAAAAAAAGAATATCAGAAAGATTTAACAAAAATTGACTCTGCAGTATATATTCATCTAAACAAGAACTATTTAACCGTTGCTGAATTCTGTATGCTTGATTTAATTGCCACCAATAATTTTGAACGACCGCTATACTTTGCGTTTAGTGTTGGAAATGAGAGTTATATGGGTTTAAATCAATATTTTTCAAATGAAGCATTAGCATATAAAATTTCACCCTTAAAAACAGAAAATGAAGATCCTTATTCAACAGGTAAGGTTAATTCTGATATTTTATATTCCAAGCTCTTTGAGAAACTCGGTTTCAATAAAAATAACTACAAAAAAAACAATTTATCTAAAGACCAAAAAAGAATAATAAATAGCTATCGGAGTATATTTTCAACACTTGCAAACCAGCTGGTTTTAGAAAAAAAAGACCAAAAGTCTGTTGATGTGATGGATAAATGTATAGACCTCTTTCCATCAGAATTTGCACCTTATAATTATAATGTCGTTGATTTTATTCGAAATTATTTTAAAGTATCCCAAACCATTAAAGCTAAAAATTTGATGAGCGATTTTTCGAAATCAACAATAAACGATATTGAAAAATTTCAAAAAATGAAGGAGAATTCAGCCAATAAAGAAGAAATTCAGATGCATGTTTACATCTTGAACGAATTATCGAAAATTGCAGAAGAATTTATGCCTAATGAAGAATTTACTATTAATATACAGGCAAAGTGCTTAGAATATGGTAATTATATTAATTGAGAAAGATTAATTTTAATATCTAAATAACGACACAATTAAAAAGATATTTGAAGGAGAAAGATTCCTTTTACTAAGTTATCTTTCTCCAACTTTTTGATTAGTCACATTTTAATTACCCAATCTTGGGCTTACTTTTAAACGATGAGCGATGTTTTTTTGGTTTAGCGGACTTAATCGACATCGATTTTTCCAGAATATTCTCTTTTTCAGCATTGATATAATCCGAAATCTTATGTTCTTTTTCATTCAAGGAGATCGGTTTTATCCCTTTTTTATTCAGTTGAATAATTTCTTTAACCCTTTCAAGTGTCACCGCAATAAGGTCAGGAGAGTGCTTTGCACCTATACTGTACCATATTATTTTTTTAAGCAAATCCTTCTTTTGCGGGTAGGCAATGCCTTTTTCGGTTTCCAGTTCAAGTAATACATCAGGAAAATCTTTGTGTGCTTCAATGTATTGATCCAATTCATACATCAGGCAGCATTTAAGTTTTCCACACTGGCCCGTAAGTTTTTCGGCATTTTGAGGCAATTCCTGCACCCGGGCTGCCTGGGTTGAAACTGTGTCCAATTTGTTTCGCCAGGAGGAACAACAAAGTTCACGCCCACAAGAGCCTATACCACCGATTAACGCAGATTCCTGCCGTGCACCAATTTGACGCATTTCAATCTTTACTTCAAATTCAGTGGCATACAGCTTAATTAACTCTCTAAAATCAACCCTGTTATCTGCAATATAATAAAAGGTAGCTTTGCTGCCATCACCTTGAAACTCCACATCACTGATTTTCATTTCCAGGCTCAAGGAATTGGCAAGTTGCCTGGCTTTTATCATTACCGTCTTTTCCTTAAGCCTTGCTTTTGTGAGTTTTTCGATATCTGCAAAGCTTGCTTTGCGGTAAATAATTTTTTCAGGCTTTAGTTGAGGATCTTTTCTTTTAAGCTGAAGTTCAGCCATTTTTCCAGTCAGTGATACTTTACCAACCCCATGGCCATTATCACACTGTACTGCAACAAAATCACCACGTTTAATATTTATTTCATTTTTGTTGATAAAAATCTCCTTGCGATTATTTTTAAAGCTTATTTCTACCAGATTTGATTTATCCATTGAATCCGGAAAATTATTTAACCAGTCATAAGGACTATGCATACCATAATCATTATTAATTACTTCAGTATTGCTTATATTTGAGATTCCCTTGGAGGGACAATTATTACAACTCATAATTATTTATATTTATTTGGATTAAAAGTAAAAAAGGAATTGGGAACAAACGATTACAATCAGCGAAGAATTATTGCACAATAGTTATATTTATACAATATAACTATTGATTATCAATGAAATAGTATATTGGCTAATTTGTAAAAGAGTTTTTTAAAGTGTTTCAAAATGATTTTTAAGCTTTCCAAGAATATACCCAACGATAAAGGATCGATAGTCAATTGATAAAAAAAAACACTGGACATTTATAAAATATCCGGTGTTCTGCAAAGTGTTTTTAAATTTGTTAGTATTGCAAAGTAGAAAAAAGATTTTCTCAATGTATCTTTCTTCTGTCAATAACTACTTTCAATATAAAATAGGAATAGAATTTATTAATTGGTATAAAATTATATTGGAGCGATTTGTTTGTTTTGCGCGCAATATCAAGCAAACCCAAACCTGCACCACCTTTTTCAGTTATTTTACCAAATCGTAATTGATTAGTATATAAGTCATTAAGTTGTTCAAGTGTAGAATTGTTGATAATTTCGATAGAATCTTTTAATGATTTTATATTGCTGTTTTTAATTCGGTTCGAAGTAATAATAAAGTAATTACTTGCTTTTTTTCCGATCATAAATAAACCACGACCAACGTGACTTGCATCGGCAATTTCATCTGAATGGCGGTTCATATTCTGAAGAATTTCAACCATAGTATGATAAACCCGTCTTTTAGTTCCCAAATCAATGGCACCGGTTTTCATATCTTCTTCGGCCATTGAACTGAACATTTTAATGATGTTGTGGTTAAATTTACCGATATAAACCAAATTAATCCCGTTAGCAATGATATTTTCGTAGATAACTTCTATCCCTTTAATGAAATATTCATCTATGTCGTAGCTATTTTTCACTCGAATATTTTTTAGTTATTTCATTTGACTTACAGAGATAATTCTCTGTTTAAATCTGTTCTGCATATCCTTCACTTATAACTGCATCTTTTTTGATTAACTTATTGCTACTAAAACCAAATCAAATTCAGGTAGCAGAAAAGATTCATCTGATTACATTTTTAAAATATGGACTAAAAATAATAAAAAATTTGAACTAATTTCAGTTTAATTTTAATTCAATAGGGTAATCATTATTTAACAGTTTTAAATTTGCTTAATATCCAATAAAAGTTCTATTTATGTATTCAAAAGTTAATCTATTAATTATCTGGCAAATACAAGTATTACACTTCAAATTAGAATAATAATTCATTTAACTATTAATAATTCAACAAATTTCATGCTAAAAACTATTGATGCTCCGGTCGTAATAAATCATTAACTGTTTTAACCGGATTAAAAGTAATTAAAGGAACTTCAACAAATATGGTGTTCCAATTACTCATAGCACCATTCCATAAACCTGGTAATTCTATGGCTTTAAGCTCTTTACCATCCTTAGATTTTTTAGAAATAAAACCAGTTTCATTATCTACAAAATTGAGTAAATTAAACTTATTCCCCGTCGGATCTTTTACTGAACAAACTAAATCAACCGGATTAAAATGCGTGGATTGATTAACAATTGTATTTTTCTCAGGATTTTTCAGGTCAATTTGTGAACTTTCGACAATTTGCAGCGAAATACTTCCATCTGGATTTGTTGCCCAAAATGGGCCGCCACCTGGTTCACCTGCATTTTTTACCATTCCACAAACTCTAATTGGCCTGTTTAATTTTGAACGCAGGTACTGTACTTTTTGTTCAATACTATACTTCGCATATTCTTTTGGAAAAACTGTGCAAAGAATATGGTTCAAAAACTCTTCAACTTTAACAATCAATTTATTGTTTATTTGAACGCCTTTGCCCAATTTGTCATAATAATTAAAAATTCTTTCCTTTGTTTGTAATAACAATCCTGCCAATGCTTGTTTATATTTAATCGTCTCATCTTTTAATCTGTCGGGAACCACATTATCAATGTTTTTGATAAAAATGATATCCCCATCAAGCTCATTTAAATTTTCGATAAGTGCCCCATGCCCACCAGGCCTGAATAACAAAGAACCATCATCGGCACGGAATGGCTCATTTTCCATTGTTACAGCTAAAGAATCGGTTGAACTTTTTTGAACAGAAAAAGAAATATCGAATTTTAAGGCGTATTTTTTTTCAACTTCATGAATTGTATCTGCAATATGTTTTTGAAAAAGCTCCATATGTTCGTTAGAAACTGTGAGGTGCAAAAACACTTTTCCTACTGATGATGCATATAAAGCTCCCTCAACAAGATGTTCGTGAACTGGCGTTTTAGATCCTTCGGGATATGAGTGGAACTTTAACAATCCCTTGGGCAAATTTCCATAACTAAGCCCTTTTTCAGTGATAAGGCCTTTAAATATAGCTATAAAATCTTCCTCTTTAAGCTCTTTTTTTATTAAACCGATGGTTTCTTTTAAATCCTCATAAAATGCAAAACTGCTAAGGTTTGAGAAAAAATGGTATGGGGAATTGAAACCTTTATCCTCCAAAATCATTTCTTTGTCTGGTACTGAATTAAAATCATACAAATGCTTAAACATTCTAGTAGCTGCGCCTGATGCCGGAACAAATTTTATTATCTTGTTTTTGGGATATTCTATCTTACTTTTATCAATCAATTCTTGAATTTCCTCTTCTGTTAAACGAAGAATGCCGTCACCAATGGTAGCAGGTTTAATAATATCCAAAAATGGAAAGCCTCTTTTTAAATGATCTAGTTGATTGGCAATCTTTTGAATACCAATGCCTTTCTCTTGCATTTGTTTTTTATCGCTTTCGGTCCAGTTCATATCTGTATATTAAAGGTTTTTTTAAAAATACAAAAAATAGAGATAATAATAACATAATGTACAAAATATTATACAAATCTATACAAAAAATATTCCCATTACACTGATATTATGATAATTAAAACCAAAAAAATACTCACTTAAACTTTACTTTCTATTTCTTGGAATTCCTATAAATTAGTCAGCAAAAAAATAGAAAATAAAATATTTTTTTAACTCTTGTAAGGGTCAGTATTGTTTTTTTACTCTTATTGGTAATCAGCCTATAATTTAAAAGAATAAAAATGAGAAAAATATTTCTTTTCACCGCCATCATCTTATTGATCAACACAATATCAAAGGCACAGGATACATTAATAGTGGATTCAAAAGTTGAAAAAGTAGTGGTTTTTATGCGAGGTGCGCAAATTAAACGAAAAGCCAGCTGTGTTCTACTCAAAGGACAAAATCTATTAAATTTCACAAAAATTTCGAGTCAGATAGATGAAAAAAGCATACAGGCGAAATCCGATTCAACTATTGTAATACAATCTGTAAGTTTTAATGTAAATTATATGGATTCATTGAATAGAATCCATAAAATCAATATTTTACAACAAAGAAATGATAGTTTGGAAAATGAAAAACTTGTTTTGGAAAACACATTATTTGTTTTGAAAAACGAAGAAGAATTATTGAAAGAAAACCAGGTTTTAGGTGGTGTTAAGAGAACTATGAAAACCGAAGAGCTTGAAAAAGCATGTGAATATTATCAAAATCATTTATCAGAAATAGTATTGTTAAAAAATAAAACACAAAACAGAAAAAAGGAAATTGATATTGAAAAAGCAACAATAAACAACCAATTGAATGAACTGAATTTGAAAAAAGAGAAGCCAGTAGGCCAAGTGATGGTAGTTGTATATGCAAAAGAGGCCGGAAAAAAAGATTTCAATATTGAATATTTCATTAACGATGCAGGCTGGATTCCTAAATATGATATACGTGCAGAATCAGTCAATAATCCTGCAACTTTGATGTATAAAGCTGATGTTTATCAAAATACCGATGATAATTGGACCAATGTTGAGCTAATCCTTTCAAGTTCAAACCCTTCATTGGGTGGAACCAAGCCAGTATTAAAAAGCTGGACTTTAAATGTAAACGAAAATTATAACGAAAGCCACATTTACAGTGACAATTCAAATTATCAAAACAGTGTTGACTATTATAAAAATCTGAAAAATGACTATTCGAATCCGATCCAGGTGGATAATGAAATGGTAATTTCTGGATTTGTAGTCAGCAACGATGATGGTTTAAGCCTTCCTGGTGTTACCATTCTTGTAAAAGGCACAGCAAATGGCACAATTACGGATATGGAAGGACATTATTCGGTAAAAGTTCCAAAGGGATCCGAAAAACTGATATTTCAATTTATAGGCATGGAAACAGAAGAATTGCCAATTACAGGAACTAATGTGAATTGCAGCTTAGCCTCTTCGGAAATGGCACTTGATGAAGTTGTTGTAGTTGGCTATGGAACAACAAGGAAAAGAGATATGACTGGTTCAGTTGCAACGCTTGTAAATGATGGTAATGGAAATTTAGTATCAGAAAATATCTTGTCTGGCAAAGTTTCTGGGCTCCAAATCAGAGGTGTAAGAAGTAAATATAAAGAATCAAAGAAAAAACTAATCAGCAAAACTCTGGAAGGTTTAAATAAAATTAGGGAAAACCAAACCAGCGTTCAGTTTGCGCTGGATAAACCTTACACAATCCCTTCGGATAATAAAAAGTATGCAGTTGATATTGAAAAGTATGAAATTCCTGTCCATTTTCAATATTCTACTGTGCCAAAAATGGAACCATCGGCTTTTTTGCTTGCCCAATTAACTGGCTGGGAAAATCTTAATCTACTTTCTGGATCGGTAAATATCTATTTCGAAGGTAGTTATATCGGCAACTCAACTATCGATACAGAAAACATTAATGATACACTTGACATTTCAATGGGCAGAGACAAATCTGTTATGATTGACCGCAAATTAAAAGAAGATTTTAGCAAAAAACAAATGCTAAAGAATGAGAAAACGGAATCATATACCTGGGAAATTACTGTTAAAAACAACAAAACTGAAAAAATAAATATTCAGCTTGAAGACCAAATACCGTTAAGCTATTCTAAAAATTATGATATTGAATTATTAGAAAGTTCAAATGCAAATTACAATAAAAACAAAGGAGAACTAAAATGGAATTTGGAACTTGCGCCACTTGAAAAAAAAGTACTGACTTTTAGTTATCAAATTAAAATAAAGTGCATTTAAAATACTGATTTTCTTGGCGTCTTGGCGCCATTGCGGCAAAATAAATTTAAAATCTAAATAAAAAATAAACTTATGAAAAAATTAATCCTATTAACCGTATTCATCATTATTGCCATCAAATTTTATGGCAGCGAAGATACTTTAAAAGTAAACTCCACCATAGGCCGCGTAACTGTATTTTTAAGAGGTGGCGAAGAAATAAGAAAAGCAAATGTTGAACTACCCAAAGGAACAACAAGTGTTATGTTTACACAGTTATCACCTTATATCGATATCAACAGTATTCAACTAAAAAGCAATATGGATATTACCATTTTATCGGTTGTTCATCAGTTCAATTTTTTGGAACAATTGACCAGCAGCGAAAAAGTAAAAAGCCTTGAAGCCGAAAAAGCAAAGCTTGCAGAAAACCTTGAAATGGAGCAAAGCATGATGTTAGTTTTCAGGCAGGAAGAAGAATTGATTTTGTCGAATAAAAAACTTTCGAGCGAGGAAATGGGGGTGAACATTGATGAGCTTAAAAAAGCTGCTGAATTTTATCGCGAAAAGCTAACTGAAATTAAAACCAATCAATTGGAAATCAACAAAAAGATTGCTAAATATAATCTTGAAATAGTCAAAATAAATAACCAGTTAACTGAATTGAATTCCAAGCAAGCCAATAAAACCAGCGAAGTAATTGTAACCATTGCATCCAAAGTGCAGGCAAATACAGAATTAACGCTTAGTTATTTTATTGATCGCTGCGGTTGGGTGCCAAAATATAATTTGAGGGCAAAAAATGTAGATTCTCCTCTTGAATTAAATTACAAAGCCGAAGTTTATCAAAATACAGGTTGCGATTGGGAAAATGTTGATTTAATATTATCAACTGGCGAACCACTTAAAAGCGGAACCAAACCAGAATTGGAAAAATGGATATTAAACAATAATAATTCGGCAATGGGCAATAACATCCTCAATTCTAAAAACTTTACCAATACTTCATTTACCCTAAAAACCAAATATTCAATTCCATCGAATGGTAAAAATTATTCAGCCGATTTGATTGACTATAATATACCTGCAACTTATAAATATTCCTGTGTACCTAAATTGGAAGAAGCCGCATTTTTAATGGCACAGATTGCCAATTGGGAACAATACAATTTGTTAAGTGGTGAAGTAAACTTGTTTTTTGAAGGCACATTTGTTGGCAAATCAATGCTGGATATAAGCAAACCTGAAGATACACTGGTATTTTCATTAGGAAGAGATAAAAACGTAATTGTTAAACGCGAAAAACATGACGAATACAATAAAAACCAAATGCTTGGCAACAAAAAAGTAGAAATGTTTGCTTGGGAAATCAGCTTGAGGAACAACAAAAAACAGGAAATTGAACTTACAGTCGAAGATCAGGTTCCGGTTACAAATTCACGCGAAATTGACGTAAAATATATCGAAATGGGCGGAGCGGAGCAGGATAAAAATACAGGCATCATCAAATGGACAATCAAATTGCCACCATCGGAAAACAAAAGGTTGAATTTTAGTTATGAGGTTAGATATCCGGCGGAGATGGGATTGGAGTTGTAGGTTTGGGAGACTTTCCAAGTTTTTAAAACTTGGAAAGTCTAAAATCTAAAATCCTTTTTTCCTTCTATCAACCCATTTCAAAATATAAAAAGTAGAAATTCCAAGTAACGCCATTCCAATAAGAAATAAACTATAAGATATTTTCCAACTCACAGACCCGGTCATCATCGAATATTCCGACATTCCTCCAATACCAGACAATAGTGTCAAAGGCATAAAAATAGTAGTTATAAAAGTTAGACGCTCTACGGTTACATTTGTTTTTTGTGCGGCAGTTGCCATATTGTTGCTGACTATTGATAAATATATTTCACTCAAACTCGTTACAATTTCACGAAATGATTCGGCCAGTTCGAAATATTTATTCAGATGGTCATAAATATCTTTATAATAAATATCAATATTTTCGGGAACTAACTTATTGTCTTTCCGGCAGATAATAATTAAAACTTCTCTTTCGTGAAAAATACTCTTTCTAAGTGCGAGAATATCGCGGCGCAACAATTGTAATTCCATTGAGTCTAAAGAAACCGGTATTACAACCATTTTTTCTTCAAAAATTTCAAGTGTTTCTTCAATGGCTTGAATTGCAATGAATTTTTGATCAACTATCTTGTCAAGCAAAATATGCATTAAATAAGCCGGGCCATTTTTTACATTTTTGGTATTTGTTGATATAATCCGCTCAATATCTTCAAATTGTTTTTCTTCAAAAAGCGCATTGCGGCTAACAGTAACCAAAAAATTATCGCCTAAAAACAAGTTCACTTCATCAATTCTTAATCTGTTTGCCTCAAAAGAATAGGCATTGAAAAGAATGAAAGTATTTTTAGGGTATATATCAATTTTGGGAATTTGATGATCATCCAAACAATCCTCAACAGCAAGTGGATGAAGTCCAAGGGGTCCGCTTAATTCTGTAAGTTTTTCAATAGTTGGTTGGTATATTGAAAACCAAACATAGCCGCCGCTATTCATTATAGCAAGGGTTTCAGCTGCGGTATCCAATTTTTTTAAGTGCCCATCCTTGGTTATATGGTAAAAACGTGATTCTTTCATTGTAGAATTGGATTAATGTTTTGAGTTATGAATTTGTTCTAAAATTAAAAACTAATTTCAAAAAAAATTACCAGTTATTCAGTTTTCTGTCTTATATCTGCGATAAAATTGCGAATTCCACCAAATAATATTTGAAATTTCTTTACAGAGACAACAAAAAAACAAATAATATCATAATAAATCATTGCCAACAAGAAAAGAGAAAACTATCTTTAGGTTCTAAAATTATAATTTTCGAATAGAACACAAATTAATATCCTTTAAAAAACGAAAAACTTATCCTATGCAAATCAAAACGTTATTTCTAATTCTTTTAATTGCCGCTATATTAGGGTGTCAATCAAAAAATACAACTGAAATTAAAGACCCATTAATTGATCATCGTGACACGAGTATCAACCCTGGAGTTGATTTTTATAATTATGCCAATAATGGTTGGTTCAAGGTCAATCCAATTCCTGCTTCCGAGTCAACCAACGGCATATTTTTAACCATCGAAGATAGTGTGAATAGCCTGTTGCGTCTAGTATGTGAAAATTCTGCCAAAGATAAACAAGCACCAAAAGGAAGCAACAAACAAAAAATCGGTTCATTTTTCAGGACTGGAATGGATACGCTAGCTATTGAAAAAGCTGGCATCAAGCCTCTGGAAGAAGAATTTAAAAAGATTGCACAAATAAATGATCTCAGTTCGCTAATTCAGGTAATTGGTGAAATGCATATGTATTATGCATCGCCGGGCTTTAGGTTTAATGTTAGCCAGGATGATAAAAACAGCTCCAAGAATGCTTGCCAGCTAAATCAGGGTGGCTTAGGCTTGCCAGATCGTGATTATTATTTTAATTCGGATGAAAGAACGGTTAGAATTCGCCAGGAATATAGTAATCATATTTCTAAAATGTTTCAATTAATTGGAGATGAACCAGCACTTGCCGAAAAAAACTGCAAAGCCATTATATCGCTGGAAATAAGGCTAGCCAAAGCTTCACGCAAAATTGAAGATTTGAGGGATCCTGATAAAAATTACAATAAATTTACTATTGCTCAATTCAATAAAATCACCCCTTCAATTGATTGGAACAATTTACTTCTAAATTTGGGCTTAAAAAAAGTTGATTCTGTGATAGTTGGACAGCCAGAATTCTTCAAGCAATTGGATAGGGAATTAAAGGCAACTTCAATGGATGATTGGAAAACATATTTGCGCTGGAACTTAATAAATAAATTTTCATCCTATTTAAATAAAGCGTTAGATAATCAAGACTTTTATTTCTATGAAACCATACTTTCCGGAACAACTGAACAACAGCCGCGCTGGAAAAGAGTAGTAGAACAAACAGAAAATTCTTTAGGCGAAATTGTAAGTCAGGAATATGTAGCAAATTATCTTCCTGAAAATAGCAAAGAAAAACTAGTCGAAATAGGTAACAACATAAAAGATGTTTTCAGGGAACATATCAAAAACCTGGATTGGATGACCGAAACGACCAAAATAAAAGCACTTCAGAAACTTGAAAAAGTTCAAATGAAATTGGGTTATCCCGATAAATGGCGCGATTACTCTAGTTTAGAAGTTGATGATGATTTTTACGTTTTAAATATTATGCGTGCCAATAAATACCGCTATAACTACAATATCCAAAAATATGGCAAACCGGTTGACAGAACTGAATGGGGAATGACCGCTGAAACATACAATGCATACTACAACCCTTCAAATAATGAAATTTGCATTCCATCATGTAATATAATTGTTCCCGGTTTTATTGGGATGGAACCAGATGATGCTGTTTTATATGCAATTATAGGTGGTTCTACATTTGCCCACGAAATAACTCATGGATTTGATGATCAGGGTAGAAAATACGATGAAAACGGAAACTTAAACAACTGGTGGACTACAGAAGACAGCATTAGATTTACTCAACGATCAAAATTGCTGGCCCAACAATTTGACAATTACATTGCTGTTGACAGCATGCACGTAAGAGGAGAAGCCACTTTAGGCGAAAATATTGCCGATTTAGGAGGAGTAGTTATGGGTTTAGAAGCTTTTAAAAAGACTCATCAGTACAAATCAGGTAAAAAAATCAATGGGCTTTCGCCGGTTCAAAGGTATTTCTTGGGTTATGCATATGCATGGATGGTCAACAGAAGGAAGGAAGCATTAGCCCGTCAAATAATGACTGATGTGCATTCACCGGCTCAATTCAGGGTAATTGGCCCAATAGTTAACATTAATGATTTTTATGAAGCATTTGATATTAAACCAACTGATCCTCTTTATCGTGATGAAAAAAGCAGGATAAAAATTTGGTAAGTTAAGCTTTTATAGCGCTTTATATTGATTTTATTTCTATTCTCTGTTCGGCTTAGGCTTTGCCTAAGCCGTTTATATGTTTGCAGGCTTTGCCTGCCTCAATTAATTCACCAATTAGTTGCAATATACTTCATTCCAATTCATTTTTCTTCTTGCACTATCAACCGATACCCACTACTATGTATATTCTCAATTTCAACATTTGGATCATCTTTCAAGTATTTCCTGAGTTTTGAAATATACACATCCATGCTTCTGGTAGTAAAATAGTTATCATCGCCCCAAATGGTTTTAAGGGTTTCAGCACGCATCAGAACTTTATCCTTCGAAAGACACAACATTTTCAATAGATCGGCTTCTTTAGGCGATAATTTAATAATGATATGCTTATAAGTAATCTGCCTGACAAAGTAATCAAAAGTATATTTTCCAATGGTGTATATTTCTTCTTTTAAATCAAGATGTTCGTCTTTATTGCGTTTAATGATTGCTTTTATTTTATACAAAAGCAATTCCGAATCAAAGGGCTTGGTAATATAATCATCGGCACCCAACTGATAACCATGAAGCATATCTGCTTTTAAAGTTTTGGCTGTTAAGAATATAAGTGGCATATCCGGACGTAATTCTTTAATCTTTTTAGCAATCGTAAATCCATCCATATTGGGCAACATCACATCCAAAATGCAAATTGAAAATTCAGAATCTTTAAAGGTAGCAATGGCTTTTTGACCGTCATCAACCCAAGTGACGTTAAAATTGTCCATTTCGAGGTAGGATTTTAAAACTCCCCCAAAATTCAAGTCATCTTCGACCAAAAATATACTATACTGATTTGCCATTGTCCTTTTGCTTTTGAGGTAATAAAATATCGAAACGACTGCCTCTGTTGATTTCACTTTTCACACTTATTCGCCCTCCAAGAGCCTCAATAATAGCTTTTACATAGCTTAATCCCAATCCAAAACCTTTTATATTGTGGATATTGCCTTTTGAAACCCTGTAAAACTTTTCAAAAACTTTCGACTGCGTTTCTTTGCTCAATCCAATCCCTTTATCTTCAACAGAAATTACAATTCCATGGTTTACCTGATGAGTTGATATTTTGATTTCGGGCAAACCTACGGAATATTTTAATGCATTGTCAATCAAATTATGGATTACGTTTATAAAATGAATTTCATCAATCACTGCCATCGGATTTGCACATTCCAATGAAAGATCAATAATTCCATTGTATTTCGAAATTTGCATACCCATTTTTTCAACAGCTTTTTCGATAATATCATGAACATCTAGTAAATTAAGGTTTAAATCCATTTCGCGTTTATCCAATAAACTCATTTGCAAAATCCGTTCAACCTGCAAATTCATGCGTTTGTTTTCTTCTTTTATAATTCGCGTAAAGTGCTCAATTTTAATCTTATCATCAATTACTTTTGGATTTACTATTGAATCGGCAGCCAACGAAATAGTAGCAATTGGCGTTTTAAATTCGTGCGTCATGTTATTGATAAAATCAGATTTAATGTCTGAAATCTTCTTTTGCCTGATAACCATCATAATACTAATTGAAAAAGCCACAATAATTATCAAACTAAAAAACAGGGACGAAGGCAAAAGTATCGAAAGCGATTTGAGAAGATGATCTTGCCTGCCTGGAAAATAAACCACCAAATTATCAGATTTTGGAATAATATCGTTGGGAAACAGGTTGGTATAGTATTTTTTAAAGTCATTTATCGAGTCAAATCCTTTCGATTCGGGCAATTCCTTTCCATTTGCTGCATTTAAGACTGTATATTCAAATGGTAGAGTAATATCCTTTTCGAGTAATGAAATTTTCAACAAGGAGTCAATTATCTTATAATCAATCTCTTTACGGAACATTCGTACTTTCTGTTCGGTTTCTCCTTCCATTTTTTGAATCAGGCCTTTTACCTTTTCAGTTTTTGCCTTATACTTATCCTTCTTAACAACAAAAACATTGGATGTGTCCATTTTATAATTAAAATGGGTAGTTAGTCCATTTTGATCAATAAAAATCAAAGTATCATCGGAATTTGTAGAACTTGTGTGGATTATTTGAGTTCCATCCTTTTTTCTGATGGTTTGAACAGTATGTTTATTTTGAATTCTTTTCCCATTACCTGTAACTACATTGCTATCAATTAATTGAACATCAACAATTGCATTTTCCATTTCAGAAATAAAAATCATTTTATTCACTATAGAATCGTTGAATTCAAAAACCATTGGCTTATTTATACTTGATTTGGGATTGTCATAATTAATACTGTCATGCCTATGATTGTTTCTTCTTACCTGTGAATGAATAATTTCGATAGTTTCTCTTTGTTCTAATTTTTCAACAAAAGCTTGAAGTGCATCGTTAACCGTTTGATCGAAATGCACCTCATTTTGTTCAAAAGCAATTTTAATATAATATAATTGCACATAAATGATTCCGGCTAATGCAAATCCGGCTAAAACAATAATCAATATCAATAATTTTTTACTCATGGCTCAAAATTATGAATTTATATGATTACTCGTTTCAACTTTAACTTTTCATTAAGGTTTTTTAACCGCAGCTTAACTAAGAAGTTTTGCCCGAACCAGTAGCTTTGCAGAGTATATTTGTTTAACTAAAATATGAAATATTATGAAACCAACAAACATTGCACTTCTTTTTCTAATTATTGCTTTGAGTTTTAACTTTACAATAAATGCACAGAATAAAGAAGAAAAGAAAAAAGAAAAAAAGATTGTCATTAAAATTGACAAAGAAGAAAATGGTAAAATAACCAAAGTGGATACCACAATTGTATTAAAAGAAGGGGAAGATCCTGCCAAAATACTTGAAAAATATGGAGTTAAAGGCGATAAAAATATGGCTCATAGCCAAACTTTTAATATAAAAATTGACGATGGAGATACATCAAATATCAACAAAGAAGAAAAAATGGTTTTGGTAACAGTTGAAAATGAAATGGATAGCCTCGAAAATTGTTTAAATCATGGTAATATGGTTTTCATTACAAGCGATGATGACATGATGAACATGGATGATGATAATGTAATGATAATGAGACATCCCCATGGAAAAAAAATAGTCCACATCAAAAAAATTAATGGAAACGACAGTGATGATAGCTTGTTCATTGAAAAACATATTATTATGGATGAAGATATGGACATGGGTGGTCAAAAAGTGTTCAGATATGAATTTGACAATAATGGTTTAATCCGTTCAGATATCCAGGGACCACCAATGTTTGCTGAAGGTATGCATGACAACAGCGATTCAACCATCATAATAGTTAAATCATATAAAGACGGTAAGGAAATAACTGATACAAAGCGGGTAATGAGGAATGAAAAAAAGGAAAAAAAGGTAATGTTAAAAGTACTCGATCCTGAAAAAGCCGATTTATCCATACTAAAACTTAAAGAAAATTTCAAGAAATTGGAAATTAAGGATTTCAACATTATGATGAATAACAACAAGATGCAGATTAATTTCGAACTTCCATCCAAAGACAATACTGCAATAAAGATGATTGACAAAACAGGAAAAGCATTATTTGCAGAAGATTTAAAACAATTCCAGGGCAAATATTCAAAAGAAATTGAAGCCTTAAAAGGAGAGTTTTATATCCAAATCGGTCAAGGAAGTAAATACTTTGTAAGGAAAGTAATACTTGATTTTAACTAAACTTTTCTGATTTCTTATTTAAAGCCATCTTTATCGTTTTGATAGAGATGGCTTTACTATTTTTATATAGATAGAAATGAAAAACATTTCAAATTATTGTTATGGGCACAAACTTTCAATAAAAGTTTTTTATTTTTGTGAGTAATCCATACATTTAAAAATTTAAAATCAATTATTTAAAAAATTACAAAATGGGCTTGTCATATATAAACCACAAAGGGAAAAAAATCATGTATGTTGATTACACACATTGTAAAAACCCAAAAGAAATGATAGAAGTATTGAATGAAGTGAGGCGTGAATATGAAAGAACAACAGAAACATTTGTTGCTATTGCTGATTTCAGGGGAAATTTTGGAAGCTCCGAATTTATGAAAGAAGCAAACAAGCTTGGAAAGGATATTCTTGATAAAAGAACACTTAAAACAGCAGTTTTGGGTGTAACCGGTATAAAAAAAATATTGTTAAATGCCTATAATGCAATTGTCAGTAATAAGCTGGTAGCTTTTGATACCAGAGAAGAGGCACTTGAATATCTTGTAAAATAACTTTTTGCTTAAATCAATTAAAAATAAATAAAATGAGCTTTTCATATATTACCTATAAAGGAAAAAAAATTCTTTATGTAGATTATACTCAGTGCAAAACAACTGAAGATATGCTAAAAGTACTTGAATCGGTAAAAAGGGAGTATGAAACTACAACACATATGTTTATCACTGTCAATGATTTCAGGGGAACATATGGAAGTTCCGAATTTATGAAAAGGGCAAGTCAACTTGGGAAAGAAGTTTTTGACAAAAGAACTCTAAAAACGACTGTGCTTGGCATTACAGGAATAAAAAAAATATTGCTTAATGGTTATAATTCCTTGGTAAAAACTAAATTAATTCCATTCGATACCAAAGAAGAAGCGCTGGAATATCTGGTAAAATAATATTAAAATGCAATCAAAATGAAAAGCCTTTTTATTGCCCTTTTTGCAATAATCTTGTTTGCAAACCTATCCTGTTCCCGAAAAAAAGAAGACTTGCTTGAAAAAGAACGAAAAGAACTACATAAAAAACTTGAAGACAACATTTCGTTGGATATTTACAGGGGAGCAAAAATATCACTACGATCGATTCCAGAAGATATTAATGTTAAAAGTCTGGACAGCTTGTACAATAGCTTAGAAAAAAAGCAAGTTAGCGGTCTGAATATTCAAAAATACACTGTTTATTTAATAAGTACTTTACTGGATGCAAAGGATAGCAGCAAAAATATCTCAATATCCGATGGTCTGGAAATATTAAGAGCTTACTCTAAACTAAAAGAAGAACTCAAAAATACCGATGAAGATAGTTTTCCAACCTTAATGGAAATTTTACTTTATATCAACAATCTTAATGATGCTGAAAATCAAGATTTAATAAAAGCACTAAAATGGAATAATTCAAAAGAACATTTGGTTTTAGCAACTGTTTTGATGACTGCCAAACAATTACCTGAGACAATGCAATTGTACGAATTGTCCAAACTGAATATTGAAAAACTCGAAAAAACAGAAATAAAACCCATTTCAGGAATGATCAAAGGCATTGTTTATATGCAAAACACTTGGAAATACCTGGCCGAAGAAGCTTTAACCCAAAGCATAAATTCACTTGACAACGATAACATCCAATTTGAGTATAGTTCATTCCCAGTATTGTTCGAAGGCACAAAAGTAGAAACCAAAGAAGCACAAAAAATACAATTACACGCTCTGGCCAATTTACTTAGAGGTTTTGTAAGATCTAAAATGAAAGATAATGATAAAAATGAATTGGCGATATCCGATTTTGAAATTTTTATAGCAGATGCAAAAATTTTAGGTGCCGATAATGAATTGGTGTGGTTTGCGGGCGCATATGTGGCTATTAACAAGGAAGACAACAAGCAGGCAATTACTTATTTGGATAAATTACAAAACAGTAAATATTTTAATGATAATGAGAAAGATGCGATCAATGAAGTTAAAGCATATTTAGCGGACAGAAAAAAAGACAAAGCGCTAAAGAGTATTTATGATAATCTTTTCATCGGTAAATTGGTTTCGATATTCCTTTATAATTATTTTGGTGAAATTGATTGGTACAAAGCATTCAAACAAACAAAAGCTGGCAAACAATTACTTGAATTACCAACTATAGTCAATTCGGAATACAAAAAAATGGACAATATTGATCCTTCTAAACTTCAGGAAAAAGGGAAAGAGATGATTAAGGATATTTTTTAATTCTACTTTCGCATATTGAATTATTACTATGTTATTGCTCATTTGAATCAAAAAAAAGGGGTTGCCGTAATAACTGAAATTGCAGAGGATTATAGGCGTTCTGCGACAAAAATCCGTCGGCCGTGCTCCAAGTATAAGTAAATGCTCCGAAAAGGATATTTTTGTCTTGATTTTTGTTTCTTTTCATCAAGGAAAAGAAAAAGAAAAACAGAACAAAGATGTTAAATTTGAAAAAATTAATACTTGAATCATAATCAACAATTAACTTAGGTACAATATAGAAATTATAGCTCCACAATCTTTCCATCTTCAAAACGAAGTTTTCTGAAATTCACTGTTTTGCGCTGATCCAAATAATCGGTGTATAATTTGCTAAAATCGGTACGTTCATTAACTGCTAAATCATGCTGACCAAGCAAACCAAGAATCAGTTCCGATACTTCGCGAATGGCATGGTTTCCGCCTTGCTGAGCAGTAATATAATCGCAATATTTATGCTCAATGGCATATTTTATAAAAAGGGGCGAAGCATGGCGCCTCACCATAAATTTCAAGCCACATTTACGTGAAATTGGAAAATCAAGCACATCATCAAAGCAAAAAGCAACTTCTTCGGCTTTCAGATCAAAAGTTTCCAGAAAATGATCAAAAGCAACTGCCTTGTTTTTGAAGCTGAAATAAATATGATGAAAATTCTCACGCTCGGCCAATTTAATCGCTGTTTGGTTATTTTCACCGGTTACAATAGCAACAAAAGGTAAATTATGATTATTAGCAAGCCAATATCCAAACCTTAAAAGGTTAATCCCCATTGAATCAGGCTCGGAATAAAAACTTGATTTATTTTCGTCTTTGGCACCTGAATTAAAAACCCCGTCCCAATCAAATATATAAGCTTTTATATTTTTAAGCTTTTCCTGAATAAAAGAAGGGGACGAAATAAATTCGCCCCCTTGGTTTTGAAACAACTGCTGTATTTCGTTTATCATTTATCTTGTCTAATTTAACTGAAACTAGAAATTAGTTATTGGAAATTAAAAGAAAACTTTTATGATTTTCAAGTTCTAAATTCAAAATTCCAATTTCTAAAATTAAATATCCTGAATATCCAATAATCCAACTGGTTTACCTTTTTCGGTAACCAAAAGATTATCAACTTTATGTACTTTGAACAAATCGTTGGCTTTGAATAATAATTCGTCACTTTCGATTGTTAATGGTGTATTATAGTTTAAATCAGACATTTTTTGTTGTAAAACATCCCTGCCACCTTTCTGTAACAAACGACGTAAATCGCCATCTGTAAATACACCGCGTGCTTCATTTGCACCATTTACAATCACAATACAACCAAATCCGTATTCAGTCATTTTAATAATTGCTTCCTGTAAAACTGTATCGGATTTAACAATTGGATTAACATTGCTCATTACATCCTTAACTTTTACTGTCATTAACTTGGTGTGTTCATAAAACTGTTCAGTTCCAAGAGTAGTAAAGTTATTTTCAGGCATTTGCTGAAGTACTTTATAAGGAACTGTAATAGTATGAACACCAATATTGATCGCATTGCGAACATGTTCAATATTTCGTACTGATGAGAACATGATTTTTGAGTCGTAGCCATAATAATTTACAGCCTCAACACATTGTTCTACCAGTGCCAATGCATCATGGCCTTGATCCTGAAGACGGCCAACAAGCGGACAAACATATGATGCACCGGCATGCATGGCCATATAGGCTTGCTGAAGGGTATAAACCAGATGCACATTAACAAGGATATCCTCGTTTCTAAGCATTTTACATGCTTTTACACCTTCAAGCGAAATTGGAATTTTAAATACAGAAGAATCTTTTTGCAGTCCTAAATCAATGAGACGATGAGCTTCACCATAGATCTCTTCAGCGGTTTTACCTAAAGCTTCCACTTGCAAAACAGGCACAATATCTGCCAATTTCAAGATTAAAGCATCAACATCGGTTACTCCATGTCTGTGCATGAAAGTGGGCGTGGTAGTTAAACCATCTAAAAACCCTAATTTAAAAGCCTTTTCAATTTCATTAAAATCGGCACTGTCTAGGTACAATTCCATAATTTCTATTTTCTATATTTAACTTCTAAGTGATGAAATTCTATAATTGGTTTTAAAAATTCTTCTAAATCGGTAACGCATAATTGACTTGCTGCATCGCAAAGTGCTTTTGCAGGCTCAGGATGTGCTTCAATAAAAATGCCGTCAATACCAGCTGCCACGCCTGCCCTTGCCAAAACTGGAAGATATTGCCTTGCCCCGCCGCTAGGATCTGCACTTGGAATACCATATTTTCTAATGGCATGGGTTACGTCAAAAATAACCGGATATCCAATTTTATTCAACTCATAAAAACTACGTGGATCCACAATTAAATCGTTGTAACCAAAAGTATAACCCCTTTCGGTCAATAAAATTTGATCGTTACCAGCCTCAACAGCCTTTTGAGCTGGTTTAGCCATATTTTCGGGTGCTAAAAACTGACCATGTTTGATGTTAATAACCTTGCCGGTTTTTGCAACTTCAACCAATAATTCAGTTTGCATACAAAGGTAGGCCGGTATTTGGATTATATCCAAAACTTCAGCAGCAGCCTTGGCTTGAGTAGGGTAGTGGATATCGGATAAAATCGAAAAACCAAATGTTTCTTTGATTTTCTGAAGCATTTTTAAACCTTCTTCCAAACCCGGACCATTGTAATATTGCAATGAACTGCGGTTGTCCTTGGTAAATGATGATTTATAGATGGTTGGGATGTTCAGTTTCTCAGAAATCCTTTTCAGATATTCTGCGGTTTTCATCATAATTGATTCATCCTCAATTACACATGGGCCAGAGATTAGAAACAACTCGTCGGAACCACATGATATATTTCCTACTTTTACAATTTTTTTATTCATTATGTATTTGATCTTAAGTTAAATCAAAATATGATTTGCTAATTTACATTCGTTTAAATAATTTGATAATCATCTCTATCGAAACTTTTTCTTTCCAATTTACACCAAGTGCATGATCCCACATATGGCTGAGTGCATAAGAAATTTCAGCCATTTTTGTAAGTTGCTCATTTGTCCAATCTTTAGACAAATTAATTGGCAGATCAATATGGTGCTTGTTTATCATTTCACGGAATTCTTTTACCCCTTGTGGATAATAATCTTCCAAAACATTAAATGCAATACAATTGGCAATACCATGCCTTGAGCCTAAAACATACGACAATCCGTACGAAAGTGCATGGCAAATACCCACTTCGGAATAACTTAAACTCAAACCACCAAATAGAGAAGCAACCATAAGTTTTTCTCCATTTTCCATAGTTTGACCACTGTTGTCGCCTAAAAAAACTTCTCTACACAGAACAAGCGATTGATCCCCATAAGCTTTACTAAATGTATTATATAAACGACCCGATTCCGATTCAATACAATGAATATAAGAATCCATTCCTGTATAAAACCATTGATTTTTTGGAACAGTTAGTGTCAATTCAGGATCAAGAACAATCTGGTCGAATGGAGTATATTCGCATTTAATGCCCAATTTTTTAGTTGGTCCGGTTAATACAGCAGTGGTAGAACATTCAGCTCCAGTACCAGAAATTGTAGGTACACCAACATGGTAGATTCCAGGGTTTTTAGCAAGATTTAGACCTTGATAAAGTACAGATGAACCTTCCTGGGTGAACATAACCGATAAAGCTTTGGCTATATCCATGATACTTCCGCCACCAATGCCTACCACACCTGAAGGTAAACCTTTTGAAGCAAGGATTTTGTCTCTTAATATATCAATTTGTCCGGTCTTTGGTTCTTCTTTTCCACAATAAATAAACTCAACAATATCTTCGCCCTGACTAGGAATTCTTTTTTCAAGATACTTACCTTTAAAAAAATCATCAACCAGAAAAACGAAAAATTTGTTGTTTAATAATCTTTTTGGCTTTATAATATCTTCCAATTGATCGAAACTTCCAGTTCCGAATACAATTTTATCGATGTTTTTAATATTTTTATACACTATTTCTTTCATTTAATTTTTAAAAATCAGGCCTCTTTTATTCTAATTGAATTAGGAATTCATCACTTTTTGAATTGCTGTTATCATTTTAACTACCAATTCGTCCATTTGTTCTTTAGTCCAAGTGGCTCGGATTCCTAAAGAAATCAATCTACCCACAACATTCTGAGATTTAGGCAATTGCAAATTATTGTAATCTTGTGGTGCGCCCAAATCATGAATAGCCAATGGAGCCGATGATTTCAGTCCTTTAACATGATCCCATTGATTAATAAAATGATACATATTTGTAAACCAATAATTGCAACCTGCAACTCCTGATTTTCCAAATTCTGCCATTGCTTTACCTGCCAATTCGGTAGTTGGCAAAAAGAAATTCAGGAATGTACCACTATCGCCTTCAGGATCTGGCACTGGCCTGAATGTCAAACCCTTAACTACAGATAATTTTTCTTTCAAATAGTTTTGATTTGCTTTTTTAGCCTTTAGTATCATGTTGATTTTGCGCATCTGTGCTAATCCAACAGCAGCATGCAATTCACTGATTCTGAAGTTGAATCCTAACACTGGATGTGGTTCCATTCCGCGTGCATCACCAACGTGACTATGTCCGTGATCTGAGTAACAATCAGCATCTTTATAGGTTTGCTCATCGTTGGTAATTAATAAACCACCTTCGCCAGCAGTTGCAATTTTAAAAAAATCGAGTGAAAATGAGCCTGAAGTCCCGAACAGACCAACTGATTTACCTTTATAAAAAGCTCCAAGAGCTTGTCCGGCATCTTCAACCAATATCAGATTTTTTTCTTTGCAAAGAGCAGTAATACCATCCATATCAGCTGCGGCACCGCACATGTGGACTAAAAGCACCGCTTTTGTTTTGGGTGTAATGGCTTTTCTAATCCCTTCAACGCTTAGGCACAAGTTTTCGTCTATTTCGGCGAATACAGGTAAGCCACCTGCATAAAGAACCGCTTCTATGGTAGCCATAAAGGTAAATGGAGGTACAATTACTTCGTGTCCATGACCAACGCCCGCAGCAGCCAAAGCAGCCAACACAGCAGCCGATCCATTAGAAACAGCATGGGCAAATTTTGCACCTGTAAATTTTCTGACTTCTGCTTCAAGTTCTCGTGCTTTCCACTTTCCATGGCGCATTTCCTCATGATTGTATCGAAATAAAGCGCCCGTTTCAAGAACGTCCAATACTTCTTTGCGCTCTTCTGCACCAAAAAATTCCATTCCTGGCATATGATTTTTTTTAATGGTTATTTTTAAATTATTAAAATTCAATATCTATATTCAGATATGATCTTCAAAGGGCAAAAGTAATAATTTTTTATATAATAGTTGAATTTGGTTTTCTTTCAATTTCGTATTTAACAATAATTAAAATTTCCTCATAGAATATATCCAGAATAATGTTTTTGGCGCAAGGTTCAATGAAAATACAATTGGCAAAAAGCAATTCAACTACAAATTCTGAATATTTTCATAATGTTGATTTCGCCAATAAAATACGTTACATCTTATTGATTATTAATTGAATCTAAATTGGAATTAAATTTATTGCAAAGAAAGAATTTGAAACCTATGTATACTTCGCGAATTCCGAGATTCATTTTAACATATTTCTAAATAATAAGTAAATCATAATAACGGAATTACATATCTTTATATCTAAATATATAATTTTTTGTTTATCAAAATTTGGTTTAATAGCCAGATTTGATTTAAAGTATTTAATTGGAAAAACATTAAAAATAAAAACTATGAACGCTAAAAAAGAAATTAGAATGGCAATCATTGCAATAACAATGAGCTTTTCCCTTATGTTCACATCATGCACAAAAGATGCATACGTTACACCAAAAACATCTGGAACGCCTCCAGCTAATGAAGTTTTTATAGAAAGCATGAGTTTCACGCCTTCAATAATAACTGTGTCGGCAGGTCAAACTGTGACTTGGACTAATAAAGATAATACAGCGCATACTGTGACGAGCAATACTCCAATGTTCGACAGTGGCAGTATGGGCAATAGTGCAACCTTCTCATTTACATTTCCTACAGCAGGAACTTATAACTACCATTGCTCTTTCCATAGTGGAATGACAGGGCAAGTAGTTGTTCAATAGATGGTTGCATTCAAAATCCGTTATTAGATAAGATTTATTACTTTACATATTATAAGCTAATCTAAATCCGATACAAAGATTCTTTTAATACTTACAAAAAAATCTATCGGATATAATGGGGCAATTCAAAAGGAATTTCAAGCGAAAATTCAACAAGACCCCTACATATTCCATTTTCGTACCAAGGTGTCTGATTGATTAGCTTTTTAATTCCATTTTTTTCGATGGTATAAGTATTGGTTTCCTTGTTATTTAATAATTTCGAAATAATTTCATTTGATCGAGGAGTATGGTAATTCTGCAACTTCTTACCAACTAAATCTTTTCCACCGTCTTTTTCAAATGTTTTTGCAGCTTTATCATTCAAGTAAATTATTGTACCTTCTGCATCCATTATGGTTATTGCCAAGTTTAATTCTTTTGCCCAATCGCTATTCATCATATTAACTTAAATTAGTAATTGCAAATTGAAAATTTAAAAGCAATATTGCTTAAAGGAGATCGATTGTTAGCTAATATAAACCGCAGTAGCTCCAAATCCATATTGTTGAAAAGAAGCATCCTGAAACTGGTATTTTTTATATCTCATTTTCAATTCTTGCCTAATTTCTCCTTTTAAAACGCCATCGCCTTTTCCATGGATAAAAATCACTTTTTTAACACGCTCATTGATTGCATTTTGCATTTCTTTACGAAAATAATCCATTTGATAATCGATAATTTCTTTGTTGCTCATGTTGGCAAAATCATCCAATAATTCGTGGATGTGAAGATCAATCTCCCAAATTTCAGAGGATTTTGAGGTTTTAGAAACCTGTTTTTTATTCACGTTAATATTGTCATGTTCTTTTTCCTGAAAAGCTCTTTTTAATTCTTCAAGCTTTATTTCAGGAAATGCAGCTGAAGGATTGCTTTCTTCAAATATTGCAATGAGATATGCCTTTTCATCAAAAAAATCATTTTCTATAAAAGTATTTTGCTTATAGAATTTAAGTGGATCTACTTTGATATTCTGCGAAACTATAGGCAATATTTTATGAGGCTCGTTTTTGTAAAAAATAACTTGTACTGCAATGGAATCAATATCATTTAAATCATTTTTAGCCAATAATTTAATTTCCATTTTGGTATTGCTTTGAATTGTTTTTGGATGACTAACATGCATAGCTCCATATTGCAACAAAACATTGGAATATACCTGATAATTGCTATCATTGATTAAAAAGAGTTTCAATGGGCTATCCGTTACATTCTTAGTATCGACAGGCACAAAGGCCAAATAAAAAGCATTTGTTCCATCTTCTTTTACTACTTCGTCCTTAACAATAGGTTCTTTTGGTTTTGTTATTGATTTATTGCTATTTACACTATTGTCATCCGATGATTTATGATAGTTTGTGGGTTGATCAGGGATTAATTCATTGGTAGGAACCGGGATTTCAAAATCATCATCATTTAATACCACAACGGTTTCATCATCAACATATTTAATCACTTTTCCTCCGCCTACATCATTCAAGAAACGAACTTTATCACCGATATTGAATTTCATTTGTTATATTTTAGTTTTGTTAAAATTTTATGGTATTGAAATATTAGCCAATATTCATTAATCAATATTCAATTTTAAAGGCAAATGTACAGAACAATTGGCGACAAATAAAATTAGTTTAATTTTGCACCCGATTATGGCAACAGGTTACAAAAACATACGAATTGAGGATTTTACTTATTACTTACCGGATGAAAAAATTGCAAAATACCCGGAGAAAATAAGGGATAGGTCAAAACTATTATATTATTCTGAGAAAAATATTAAATCATTGTTATTCAATCAATTACCTGATTTATTGCAATCAGGAGATTTGCTTATTTTCAATGATGCCAAAGTTATTCAAGCCCGGCTTGAATTTAAAAAAGAAACAGGAGCAAGGATTGAGATTTTTTGTCTGGAACCACATCTACCATCAGATTACAACCTAGCTTTTCAAGCACAAAATCAATGTGAATGGAAATGCCTGGTAGGAAATTTAAAAAAGTGGAAAAACGAAATTCTTCAAAAGCAGGTTGAAATCGAAGGAAATTTTTACCAACTCAGTGTCGAAAAAATTGATTTATCAATACAAGAATCTGAATTACAATCAAATAATACTTCAAATAGCATAATTGTTAAATTTAGCTGGAAAAATACGGAAAACCCAAATCAAAGGAATATCTGCTTTGGAGATATTCTTGAAAACACAGGAAGTACTCCGCTGCCACCATACCTGAACCGAAAAGCAGAATTGGAAGACAAAATACGATATCAAACGATTTATGCCAAACAAAAAGGTTCTGTTGCTGCACCTACAGCAGGATTACATTTTACAACGACCGTTGAAGAAGCGCTAGAAAAGAAAGGTGTTATTAAAGAATATGTGACATTGCATGTAAGTGCCGGCACTTTTCGTCCGGTTAAAAGTGAAACCCTTGAAGGCCATGAAATGCATGAGGAACATTTCGAAATAACTTCAGAAACGCTCGATAAATTAATAAACCACAAAGGAAGAATTATTGCCGTAGGCACAACTTCGGTCAGAACTTTGGAAAGCCTTTATTGGATTGGAGCAAAACTAACCCAAAACCTTCCAAACCCCTTCTTTATTGAACAGTGGGAAGTATATGAAAATCAATGCAATACTAATTCAAATATTTCTTTTCGAGCCATCAAGAATTATATGATTGGAAATAAACTTACGAATTTATTGGCTACAACCAGAATTATAATAGTGCCGGGTTATTCGTTTAGAGTGATCAATGGATTAGTTACCAATTTCCATCAACCACAGAGTACACTATTATTGCTTATATCAGCCGTAGTGGGAGAGAAGTGGCGAGAAATATACGGGTACGCCCTTGCAAATGATTTCCGCTTTTTAAGTTATGGGGATAGTTCGCTTTTAATGGTGGAGCAAATTTATACTAATTCCCTTTAAAGTGATTTTTTCGTAGTATTCAAAAATTTATAAGCTCAAATATTTGTTTCACCTAACTAAGTTAAAGTTCTATATTTTAACATATTAAAATAGGTTTAAGAATTTTAAGTCAACTATACTTTTCTTAATATCAAAAAAAAATTACTATTTTCGAGAAAAATTTAAACACTATGAAAAAACTTACAATCCTTTTACTTTTCATGTTGCTGAGCTTTTCAAATACTATTCTCCCAGAAACTAAACTTACTCAATTTCAGCAAATTGACTCAAAAAAACCGGATATTAATGATAGCATAACCTCAATGATGAATTTTCATTCCGATTACTTAACCAACGCAGAGATTGAACATCAAAAGCTAACACGGAATATATTTATTGTTGCTTTTGTATTAATGCTTGGCTTACTTATTTTTACCATCGTTTTTTATGGTAATAAAATCAAAAAAGTTTCTAGCATAATCCTATTGCAAAGCGAAGTAGTAAATTCATCAAAAGATCAGCTGGTCAAAGTAATCAATATTTTCAATTACATTGACCTCCAGGTATATATAACAGATTCGAAAGGAAATGTTGAATGGGTGAATTCATTTGCATCAAAATGGTTTACAGAAAGTTACGAAAGCAATAAAATAAGTTTACTCAACAAATTTAAATCTGAAAACCAGGGCATTGTTTTTCAGGGAATAAATCAAGACCAAGCTGTTCTGTATAAAGACAATCTGTTTGGCAAAGAACTCGATTGGAAAATGATACCAATTAAAAATTCAAAAGGTGAATTTTCGAATATGGTTTTTGTTGGTGCATAAACCTAAAACCTATTTTTGAATGCAAAGAAAAAGCCTGTTAAATCAAAACAGGCTTTTTCACCTTCAATCAACCATCAAACAAATCGTAACTATATTCAATATTTTGTAACTTTTATACTTACTCTTCGATTTCTAGCATATTCCTCTTTGCTACATGGAACACCATCTTTGCATCTGTTTAAAGGTTCACTCTCACCATATCCAAAAGCAACCAGTCTGTTTGGATCAATTCCTCTGCTAATGATATATGCAACAGCAGATTCAGCCCTTTTCTTTGAAAGTACCTGATTGGCATTTGTAGTTCCCCTGGAATCGGTATGTGCCCCAAGCTCAATTTCAATGGTTGGATTTTGAGTCAAAATAGTTACCACAGAATCTAGTAGCAGAGCAGCTGGTGGTAAAATATCCCATTTTCCGGTTTCAAAATTGATGGTGAGGCTTAGCTCCAGGTTATCAGTAACCACTTTACCCATAAAAAGCATTTGCACATTAATTAGCAGGGAATCCGTATCAGTCAAACCATTCGTATCGAATATCTGGTAGACCAAATAATCTTTACCTGAAAAATCTTTATTAGGAGTATATCTAATCATTCCCTTAACAACTTCCACACTACCATTTTTAGGGTCAGTCACCACTTCAATTGAATCAGGAATCAGATTGCCATCTTTATCATAATCGTTAATTAAAACGTTGATTTCGTTGTCTTTACTATTTTTTTGAACAGTAGCACTATCAAGTCTGGCAACCGGAGGGTTTTTTCCAAAAATGTATATAAAAACAAAAGCAGTATCAGACATTTTTGTGCGGTCGAAAACCACATATTTTAATGTATCAACACCTTTAAAACCAGGTTCTGGCAAATAAGCTATTCTTCCTTTTGAATTTACTTGAGAATTTGCCTTTTTATTGGCTCTGCTAATAATCTGAACACTAGCACTATCTATGTCATTATTCATATCAAAATCATTTGCCAGCACATTAATTAAAACTGTATCAACTTTGAAATTATTGGCTATAATTTCAATGGTTGCCTTGTCATTTTTAGCAACCGGTGGTTGGTTCATTTTAAAATAATAAATATCATCGTTATTGAAACCTCCATTTCTGTTTGACGAAAAGAAACCTTTTTCACCATTTTCAGTACACAGTCCAAAATCATCGTAGCTTGTATTGATAGGATATCCAAGATTTACAATTTTATTATCGGTATACATGAAAAGATCCAAACCTCCTAAACCAGGATGCCCAGTTGATGCAAAATACAAAATACCATTTTCTGAGAAAGTTGGAAATAATTCATTTCCGAAAGTATTTACGGGTTTCCCAAGGTTGATTGGTTTTGACCAACCAGAATCTTGCTTGTTACAAAAATAGATATCCGTTCCACCAAATCCACCAGGCATATTCGAAATAAAGTAAAGCTTTTTACCATCAGGAGAAATAGCAGGATGGGCGCAGGAATACTCATCATTGTTAAAAGGCAATTCCTTAATATCCTCCCATTTTCCATCTTTATTAATAGCCTGATATATTTTCAGATAATTTGAATTATCCTTGCTTTCGCCTTTTTTGCCGTGAAAAAAATTGTTTCTGGTAAAGTATAAAATGCCTGAATTTTTATCATAAGATACTGGGCCTTCATGGTATTTTGTATTAACTTCTCCAAAAAGCCTTTTATAACTGGTTAGTTTATAATTTGAATCAATCTGGCACTCATAAAGGCTATAGAAAGGTTCGTCGGTCCATGAGCTTCTGCGGGCAGAAATTGTATCTCTCGATGAAACAAAGATAATTTTGTCTTTATAAATACACGGACTATAATCAGACATTTTGGAATTTATACTCATAAATTCGACAGTAATCAGGTTCGAATCCGCCATTAATGCTGAATAACCTTTAAATCCGGCTAATTCTTTAATTGCCTCTTTATCATTTGGATTAGTTTCTAAATAGCGCTTCATCCAGATTGAGGCTTCATCGTATTTTTTATTGCATCGCAAAACCAGGGCATAATTATAATAATTTATGGTATCGCAATTGGGCAATATAACAGCTTCTTTGTACCAGATTTCAGCATTTTTAGTATCATTAATCAAGCGGTAGGAATCGCCCAATCTTGTAGTTACATGTTCTTTGCTTGTGGCTTTGTATCCGCCATTGGCAATTTCAGTATAAAACTCTATGGCTTTGAGATAATTGAAATTGTTGAAATTTTTATCGGCTTTTATTAATTTGCCTGATTGAGCAAAAGATGAAACTGATAAAATCAGGCTTAAAATTATGATTGAAATTGATTTATATATTCTACACATATTCAGATATTTATGAAATTCTGTTTTATTTTTTCCCCACCCATTGATTAAAAATATCTTGGAGTAACAATTTTCTTATCCTTAAAGACCATATCATAACTAATCAAAATTTCATGCGAACCGGTGGTGTTTTTATGCATTTCTGAAATTGGCAAATCATAAGAATATCCCATTCTTAATCTATCGCTAATCTGGTATTGGAATATAATTCCAATCGCATCGCCAAGCCTGTACATGGCGCCAAACCAGAATTTATCTTTATATATTGCATTTGCAGTTATGTCAACTGAAAGTGGTGCTCCTTTTACCATTTTCAACGAAAATGATGGTTTGGCTTTCCATAGCTCATTAATTTTAAATAAATAACCTCCAATAATAAAGAAATGTTGCTCATCACCACCTGTTGTGGCATTTGCAGTAGCTTCCTTATAGGTGTTCTTTATTAATTTTGGAGTAGAAAAGCCCAAATAAAATGAAGGTGAATATATGTAAATTCCTGTACCAAAATTTGGTAAAAAATCCATTTGATTGGTTAAATTATAAGCCGGATCATTTAAAGAAACTGGAGCCAATGCAGCAAAATCCATTTTTTTAACATTAAAACCCCCACTTAAGCCCATCGATAGTTTAACATTTTCAGTTAGGTTGAAATTATAAGCCACATTTGCATAAAACAAAGTTTGTTTGGTTGGACCAATTTCATCTCTGATTAATGTAATACCAACACCCAAATGGTAACGTAAAAATGGCGAATTAATCAGAAGTACCTGACTTTTAGGCGCTCCTTCAAAACCAAGCCATTGATTTCGTATAACCGCAGTGGCATTCAACCTGCCTGAAGTTCCTGCATATGCAGGATTGGTCAACTGCAGGGCTGATGAATACTGTGTCAGCATAACATCCTGTTGTGCATTGACTTGCAATGTTATTAAAGACAACAGGCTGATTATTGCTACTAAAATTCGATTTTTCTTTTTCATGCTTTTTTCATTTAAGCTTTAAAATATCATTCTGTTATTTTAATATTGTAAATAAATATATCCTTTAAGCGGTTTATTATTACCATCAATTTTCAGGATGTAATAGTAAGTCCCAACAGGCAGAATTTCATTACCACCGAACTTAGTTTTATTTTGTGCACGGCCATCCCAAGCATTTGCGTCATTTTTATAGTTCACAAGATGGAAAACTTCGTTACCCCAACGGTTATAGATAAATATTTCATTATTGTAATCATCAATATTTGGAATAAACAATACATCATTGATTCCATCACCATTTGGGGAGAAAGTGTTGGTAACGCTTATTTCAGTTTCAATAGTTACAAACATTGTATCAATATCCGAAAGACCTTCAGCATCAAATATTTGGTAAGGAATGGTATCAATACCAAAGAAGTTTTGGGCAGGCGAATAATTAATATTACCAAGATTATCAACAGAAGCTGTGCTACCACTGATTGGTACCTTTAAAACAACAACAGAACCAGGAACTAAATCACCATCAACATCATGGTCGTTATCCGAAACATTTAAAAGTGAGATACTTGCATTCATTTTCACTATATAATAATCGGGTTCAGCAATTGGTGGATCATTTACAGGATTAACAGTGATTGTAACTATTCCACTGGCACAGTCACCATCTGCATCACAAACTGTATAAGCAAAACTATCCTCACCGTTAAAGTTTGCATCAGGCGTATAAGTAAAGGTTCCATCAATATTAAATACTAATGTTCCGTGTAAAACATCTGATGTAATAGCAAAAGTTATTGGTACATCCTCTAAACCTGTATCATTCCCAAAAACATTACTGCTCAACACATTATCCTCATCCACCGATATCTGATCATCAACTGCCACTGGAATATGATCTGGCACCAGAACATTAATGGTTACTGAAGCTGTGGAACATTCGTTGTCAAAATCGCAAACGGTATAGCTAAAATTGTCTGTTCCGATAAAATCAATATTTGGAATATACGTAAAAGTTCCATCTGAATTAAAAGTCAAAGTTCCATGGCTAACATCCGTTGTTTTGGCAAAAATTACAGGAACATCACCAAGACCGGAGTCGTTTCCGAAAACTGAACTGTTTAGCGTTCCATTTTCATTAACATTTAGAATATCATCAACCGCTAAAGGAGTATCGTTTACTGGATTTACAGTTATAGTCACAGTTCCTGTTGAACAATCGCCATTAGCATCACAAACTGTATAAGTAAATATGTCAGTTCCATTATAATCAGGATCAGGAATATAGGTATACGTACCGTCTGTATTGAGTGTCAGTGTACCATGAGTTACATCAACCAGAACAGCATATGTAACTGGGGTATCACCCAAACCTGTGTCATTTGAACCAACGTTGTCATTTAATGTACCATCTTCATTTACTGTTGGATTGTCGTTTACCGCAATCGGTGTGTCGTTTACCGGAGTTACGGTAATAGTTACTGTTCCGGTAGAACAATCACCATTTAAGTCACAAACTGTATAGGTAAATACATCAGT
>JANYKN010000156.1 GCA_025361565.1 Bacteroidota bacterium
CAACAAATCGGTTAGAACATACAGGTGTCCTACAAAAAAGAGTAGAAAGTCTCAGAATTGGAACAGTAGTGTGATATTTGAATATTCTTATATATGAGAAAACAAAATATTTGTACCAACAAAGTACTTAAATAGAGCCAATTGAATTAATAATATTTTAAATAATCTTTGTATTAATAAAACTCGATTTAAATAAATATTAATTATTACAAACTAAATTTTTTAAACATGAAAAAAACGTCATTAATTTTAATCCTGGGAATTATCCTAAACACTGCACTTTTGGCTCAGACTTCGGTAAATTATCCGATGAAAAGAGGTTCAATTGCCTATACAATGTCCATGATGGGTTCAAATAGCCCGATTACCATTTATTTCGATGACAATGGAAATAAACAATGTACCGAAACAAAAATGGAGATGTTTGGCACGAAAATGCATAACCGCAGTATTACAAAAAATAATAAGTTTTATAATCTGGATATGACATTAAAAACATACACTGAATCTGAGCTCCTTACTGGAAATTCTCAAAAAATGAACTTTTATTCAACTGATGAAGCTTTAACAAAAGAAGGAGCAACAAAAATAGGCGATGAAGAATTTCTTGGAAAAAACTGTCAGGTATATTCAATGAACAAAGATGGAGCAGATATTAAACTATGGGTTTGGCAAGGTCTTATGCTCAAAATGGAAACTTCTGCACAAGGAATGACTATGAGTATGATAGCTACTACAATCAGTGAATCTGCACCTGATGCTGCTTTATTTGAAATACCATCTGATTTTACTAAGAAGTAAGCATTGTAACTTTTTATAATTATTTGGATAACTGAAAGATACTATCTTTTTAAAGGATAGTATCTTTTGTTAATAGAAGCCTCAAATAATTTGTACAAAATTTAAAAAATCAGTAGTTCTTTTATGAGATAAATGTCTAATTTCTAACTTTTTAACATATAACTACATCCCTTTTCATTTTCATTTTGAATAACTTCGATTATACCAGAATATGAAGTATTTTTAAAAATAATATGTTTTGCTTTATTTTCATCTATAAAACCTTTACTTGTTTCTATAGTGAAATTATTTTTATTCAAAAATTCAAAAATATTTCCTTTTTCATCATGCACCAATAGCTCATTGTCAGCAACAGTATAGCCACTATTAAATAATAAATTTTTCACATTCATAAAATATCACTTTAGATGAATAAATAATAAGAATAAATTAAAAAATGAAGTTAAAAATTATTCATATTAATTGCAACAGATAATATTTTTTGTGAATTATTTTTCAATATTGGATTTGGTATTAAAATCCCTTAAAATAAACAGATTCAAGTTGTTTGCTTTTTTTCATATATTCATCTGCTTTTGTTTTATCACCTATTTTTGAATATATTTCAGATAATTCGTAACATTCAATTGGGGTTAATATGCTATTCTGATTTAAAAATTGGTTGAGAACAATTTTTGCACTATCAAGCTTATTGGCATTTAAATAATTTTCAATGTCGAATGTATTGATGTATTTATAATTCATTTCAAAGGTAAAATTGATATCCCTGTTAATAAATTCGGGATAATTAGTTGCACACATGTTTCGCTTTGAATTTTCCAATAGAACAGGAACTGAAGCTTTTCCATTTTCATCGATGTGCGAAATAAACATATCAGAATAGATTGATAAATATTTGGACACCCACACAATCCACTTCCCATTTGGCGACCAGGAGTGCCATGAATTCATTTGATATAAATTACAATACAATTCTTCTGATTTGCCTCCTTCAACTGGTACAATTCTCAATTTGCTATCTTCTTGCAGCATCATAAAATTTTCGGACTGACAAAAGATTAACCATTTTCCATCGGGAGATACAGCAGGAAAATAATTGCTTTTTCCATTATTTGAAGCTCCTTCGATTGGAACGGATTTGCCGCCTTTACCATTATTAAATGGAATTTTATACAATTCGTACTTTAATTTTCGTTTACGATCAACATAATCCTGGATTACTTTTTTATCTGTAATAAAAGTCCGGTATACTTCAGTAGAGTCAGGATATGGTAATGCCTTAGCCCTTGCAAATATCAAATATTTATCGTCTGGAGTCCAAACTGCATTACTTTGGATGTATTCAGGATCATTGGCACCGGGTAATTCCTTAAGCAGCCCTGTTTCCCTGTCATACACTGCCAATACTCCATTTACAGGAAAAAACAGCTGGGAATATCCCATTTTCAATGTTGATTCAAATTTTTCTGATATAACTCTATCTTTAATTGTAGTAACTACATATTTACCATTCCACGATATTTTTGAAAATAAACCAAAGGTAATCTTGGATTGAAGTTTTGTCCACGATAGGTAATTCGATTTATCAAAAGTGGTGATGGTATCTAACTTGCTTATAAAATATCCACCTTTGTCTCTGGTTACAGCATCGAAATCCAGTCCAATATTTTTTCCATCCTTTGATTCTGAATGACAATTGCCGCAAACCGGAAATTTCTGTAATACGGTATGCATAGGTTTTTCAGCAGATGCATTATAAAGTTCATAACTTGTTTGATTAATATTTTGTTCGGCAAAAACAAAAGGCAAAGGAATTAGCCGGTATAAAATTGGTGCCCCCAATTCATCTTCTGATATTTTTATTTTGATGGTCGCTTTTTGGCTAAAAAATGATTTGTCGTTATTTCGCTTTATCACTACTTCGATAAATTTATTTTCGGACAATACTTTTATGCTATCCCATAAAGTCTTTCTAGCTTTCCAGGTATTCTGTGATACCACCTCTGAATAAAAATTATTTTTGGAATTTAAATTTACTGTTATTTCCCATTGCTTGATACTCTGGTCATTATCTATCCAAAAAAAAGAAGGTGCATGAAATTCTTTTGGAAATAATGCTTCTCTAAACGGATATTGTACTTTTAGTTCATTATTGATTGTTAAATTTTGATTCAAAAGCATAAAAGCAATTAATACCAAAAATCCAATTAATGCAATTATCGTAATTTTTTTTAAGTTCATATCAAATCATTTTATATATTATTTTATTCGGCTATACACTCTATTTCAATGAGAAGTTCTTCTCTGCAAATATCTGAAATTAAGTAAATTGGTTCTATATTTTGAAATTGTTTTTTACAGCAATAATCTATCTCGTTTATGTTTGAATATGTTTTAAGATAGACCCTGAAATTGTTTATTTGCAACTGATTTTTAATAATATTGCCCGAATTGTTTTTTAAGTTTAAATCAAGCAACTCTTGGATATTAAACAAGGTAGTTTCTGTTTGTAAGAGAATTTCATTTTTATAAACTGATTTTTCGCCAAGGATAGAAGCTGTACCTGAAATATAAAGTGTTTTTATAAAATCATTTTTAATGAATTTTGCTCTTTCAAATTTGGGCTTTTGTGTAGTATCAATTTTCTCTCCTTGTGTTTGCTGAATTACAGTGCTCGAATATTTGTAGGGTTTAATTTGTTTGGGATTATCAATGCTATTTATATTGTGCATTTCAAGGTTGGTAATTGCAATAATATCCATCACAAAACCTCCATTTTTCATTCCAATTCCAGTTGCTGCCGGATAATTTTCCTTCAAATTGTTTTTTTCATAATAGGTTGACCTAATTTTATTAAATATCTTATAGTTTTGATTTTCTTTACTAAAACCTGTAATATTTTCAATATAATTCCATTGCCTAATTATATGCTGAAAACTGAGTTTTTCTCCTCCTAATATAGATTCCAATTTATTGAACGATTGAATAACCTGATCTTCAAAATTCTTCGTTTTCAAATTACCAGTTATTCCATTTATATAAATTTCATCGAAATGGGTATATTTTACCCTTGTTAAATTCAGGTTTTTATATTTTTTTCGGTGTATCGATATATTTTGATTTTTTGCATATTCATCAATACTAAGAATTTCTAAAAGAAATTTTCTGTTTACAATATTTCCCTGACTGATATAGGAGATGGTTGGTACATCATCTTTAAAATAAACTGCAAATTCCTTTTTTAAAGTACTTTTATTTTTTAAATATTCAGAATTTGAACTTGCATCCAGAAATACCGTAATTTTTATTATTTCATCTAGTGTGATAGAATTCAATGTAATGAAATTATCCAATTGTTTTAAGCAATCTTCAAGTTCAACTAAAATACTTGAATTTGGTCTGTCTGATGAAATGGTTTTATATAATTTATACATTTTTTGTATGCCCTTGATTCTGTATATTACTTTATAAATGCTTATAATAGAAAATGATGGAGACTTTTAGTTTCAAATTTGCAGGCAAATCTAAAATGATAAAATAAGCAAATAATTAGCTAAATCTAGAATCTAATTTAATTATTTAAAGGGCAAACACTTTGATATTCTTCGCTTCGTGTTATTCCAAATATAAAATGGATAGAAAGATTTATATTCTTTTCTATCCATTTTTATTAAGTTTTAAAAATCGTTATCGAGTAAAAAATAAATTCAAATTCTATTTGATTTCCTTGTACTTTTTATCGCTCAGGCTAAACAAATATTTTTTAGGTTTAGCAAATATATCCTTATCGGATAAGTCTTTATTTTCATTTTTTAATAATAAATTGATATCACTTTCGATAATCAAACTCTCGTTTTGCCAGCCTATCAAATCAATATTTCCGGGATATGGGTTAATATCAGCAATCATATCTTGCTTTTGGACATTGATCATCTTTTGCAAATCGTAAATTTCTATCCATGGATGTCCTTCGCCAACCATATAAACAGCCAGATACATGCTGTTTTTTGATACTTTCATTTCGTAAACGCTTGTGAAAGCCGTGCTGTCGCCTGCTATCTGAATATTTTGCCCGTTTTTATTCAAAATATAAGCATTGGAATATTGAAGAACTGGCGTTTCTCTGTCTTTATAATTAACGAAAAATAATAATCCCTCTTTTTGTTCTCCTTCAACAGTGTATTTAATTGGTGCCGACAAACAATTGTACTTAGAAATATCAATGGTGGTTTGGGCAAATGATTGAAAAATTAATATCATTACGAGCAATGTGGTACATATTTTTAATTTATTCATTTTCATAATTTATGTTTTAAAAGTCCAAAGTACTAATTATTTTGTTTTAGTGGTAATTGCATTGATCAAGCGAAAGTTACAATTTTATTGAAATAAACTACCTCGTCGCAAGCGGACGAAGTATTGAAGTGAAATATTTTCTTATATTTCGCTGCAAGCAGCGTGGAATAAGACCCAAGATCCCTACAAGCTACGCTTTCGGGATCAGTTCGACTGAATAATTTTAATGCGTCTTCGACTTTTAAAATAATTGTCTCACTGATTTAAATCTATTCAAACTATAGTTTTCCTTCTGCTTTAAGCCTTTTATAATTGGATCGAAGCCGGATAAACCAAAATATTTTTTCTTCTTTGTAAAATTCTGTTGTGTTGGGTAATTGTCTCCTGAATGAATTATAAAAATAAAAAAACAAAGACAAGGATCGGTTACCGTTGCTTTCTTTTGAAAAGTAGTAGAATGGAAAAAAACTTTTTTCAACCAGATTGTCTTTTTTTACATCAGCAAATAGCAAATATAAAAACCTGAATTCGTGCCCTTTGGGTTGATACTTTTCGTAATAAATGGTTTTCCATATAAAATTCCATGATTTTTGCTTTCCATATGTTTTTTTAAAGACAAACAATTGCCAAAGTATTTGATAATCAGCAAAATCTGAATTTTTGATTTGATAATAGAATGGTTGAACTGAAATAAATTTCGATTCCAGAGACTTTTTGTACCAAAATATTGGAGCCAGCCGAAAATATTTTAGGTCAGACTCAGATTTAGATTGGCATATTGGCCACAAAAAATCGGCTTGTTTTCGGTCATCTTCCTTTTTAAATCGAAACAAAAAATATAAAATTCCAAAATTCTTATTTCCGTTAAAATATGTTTTTGAATCAAAAAATGGAAATAATACGGTTTTATTGCTTTCATTACTAGTAAAACTCCAAAAAAGAGGTGTCACAATTCGATATTTTCTAAATCCATCCATACTTTTTCCTGCTGAAAACAATGGAAATAAAGTCTTAGAAGCATAATCTTCATTTTTAAAACTCCAGACAAGCGGAAATAAAATCCGATAATTGTTTAAACTGTCACTATGGCTCCACCAAAAAGGGAATACAATATTGCGCTTGAAAGGCACTTCCCCAATACTTTTTGTGTGCCACACAATCGGAAATATTGTGGTAGTGTTTACATATCCATTTTTTAAATGCCAGAAAACGGGACTTACTATAATGTGTTTTTGATCCCTTTGAGGACTATGTCCATATGAAAATAATGGCACAAAGGTAAAAGACTTATAATATGGATTTCGCATTTTCCAGACTATTGGGAATATAACTTTATTGATATGTTCTGGATTTTTGAATGACCAAAAGATCGGAAAAATCACATTCGAATAATGTTTTCCATCCCATTTTATCTGGTCACGGTTCCACCAAATTGGAAAAAGAATATGGAATGTATCGTCTCTTTGCTTAAACTGCCAGTAAATTGCGGCAATTGAAAAATGGTTTCTTGTACTATCAATAGATCTTCCATATGATAGTAACGGCAATAATGTAAATGAATGATATTCTTGGTTTTTAAATTTATACAGAATTGGGAAAATGGTTAGGTTATTTATAAAATTGTCATGAAATCTGAAAAATATCGGGAACAGAACAGTTTTGTGCTTTAGATTATCACCCAGTTGTATTTTAGTATCCCAAAAAATTGGGAAAATGGTATTCACTGTTTTTTCATTTTCTTTAAAATGCCAGAATATTGGCGTTACTGCAAATAGTTTTCGGGTCTTTGTGCTATCGGTTCCATACGAGAATAACGGGAAAATTGTTAATGAACGATATCCCTTGTTTTTCTGGAAAAATACAAATGGCAATAAATATCGGTTTTTCTTGTAATCGTTGGTAAATGAGATCCAAATTGGCAAAAAAGCTTTGGTTCTTTCTTTATCATTTTTAATATTCCAATACAATGGTGTTACCATCAGGAATTTTTTTAAGCCAGCCGAATCCTTGCCTGAAGAATATAAAGGCAAAAATGTATACGATTTATATTCAGGTTTCTTGAATTGCCATACGAGAGGGAAGAGGACTCTTTTTTGACGATAATTATTTGAACTTGAAAACCATATTGGGAATAAAATATTGGACTTTGAGTTATTAACACTGTCTTTGCTTCGGTAATTCCAAAAAATGGGAAATAAAATATTGGTTATTTTATTGTTTTTTTCGAAATGCCAAAATATTGGACTTATCGCTGTATATTTTGATTTGCCACTATTTGAATTTCCTGTTGACCATAATGGGAAAAAAGTATTCGTGTTTTTTTGTGGGTTTTTAAACGACCAATAAACAGGAAAAAATATTAAGTACGAAGATTTTTTCGCTTCATCTTTATTGAACCACAATAAAAAAAGCAGATTATGATCAATAAATAAACCATCGGCTGATTTTGAAAAACCAAGAACACTTATTCCCGGTGCAATTTCTAAAAAATTAAAAGATTTGATTCCTGTGGTATAGTCATAATTTTGATGGTAAACTGAAGGATAAAATATTGAAAATAAACGAAAATCGTTTTCGTCCATATTGCTTTTTTTGCGCCACAAAGGATAAAAATGCGAATATTTTTCTTTAAGTTCCCGATTTCGGCTATAACTATAAATGGAAAATAAAATATCCGTTTTCACAAATCCAATGGAGGTATCTTTTTTGTATTTGACTATTGGCCAAAGATTCATATTTTTATCGCGCGTCCAGCCGATATCCAATTTCATATCTGAACTGTCGTTTTGCGCTTTGGCTGTTAGAATAATGAAAGTAGAAAGCAGGAGAAATAAAATTTTCGGAATTTTATCCATAAAACTAATTTCAATTTTAATACAAGATACACTTTTAGCTTTCAATTCACAAATCTGTTGTACAGTTCTTTTTTACTGAATGCTTCAATTAAATTTGCATCCATTTTCAGTATAAGATATCTAAATTTGGTTACTTTTAAAACCTATCCAATTGCCTGATATATTAAATTCTAAGTTGAAAAACAATAATCTTCGAATTATGGAAATCCTTAAAAAAATCATCGATGAATAAAAAAACAAAAATGCACAAATCCATAATTCTTGTTTTATTGTTCGCTTTAATGGGCTATTCAAACTCAAAAGCACAGATAATAACTAAAGTTTATTCAACTAAGTTTCAACCAGAAACAGTGGGATTTAACGGTTCCCCAGATCCTAATGAATGCTGGGATTCAGTTGCCTGGGGAATTAAAATTAAAACAGAAAATGGCTATTCTTTTTTTAATATGGGGTTTAATGAAATTGAAAGGCTGAAGCCAATAATAAAAAATTCAAAAGTTCAGATAGAAGTGAATTATTATTCCGAACCACTAGATGGCAGTGGAGCTGTTGGTAGTGTTTTAAAAATTACGTTAAAAGGTGAGGTAATTTACCATTCGCAAGAATTGTGATTTTTCCCTCAAAAAAGGAAGGAGGAATACTTATTTTATCTATTTAATTATGATTTGTCTAAGTGTTTTAACTTCATTATCAACTTTCAACCTTATAAAATATACTCCTGAAGAAATGCCAAGTTGGTCTAAGTCAATTTTTTCTATATACTTTCCATAATCTCTTTTTTCGCTTGATATTATTTTTTTGATTTCTTTCCCTTTTATATCCAAAATTGAAAGGTCAATATTTGATTTTTTATGTAGCTTGAATGAAACGTAAGTAGAATTAATTGACGGGTTTGGATAATTCTCAAAATCCAATATGTTTTTTGAAATCTCTATTTCTTTTGTCGAAGAAAGAATATCATTTAATTTGGTAATATCCGTCCAAATACTTAATTGTCCACTATTTAACCTGGTCCAAATTGGACGGATTATGCCATTGTGTGCAGTTATGTTGGTATAATCGCCAAAAAAAATAGAACTTACAGGTAGAAATGGAGATTGACTTATTTTATGATTGATAAATGTGTTTCCTCCATCTGTTGATAAGGCAACAAATACATCTGTTTTGTTATCTGAATAAGCTCTTCTATCGTAAAAAACAAAATATAGATATCCATTTGTTTGATCTACAGTCATCCATGTAAAAAATTGCTGATGGTTTGTATTATCATTATTGACTAGAGTAGGAGTAGACCAGGTTTGTCCCTCATCAGTTGATTTAACTAACCAAATATCAGTATTTGAAACCCCATTTCTTTGGTCGGACCAGTTAATATAAATTGTGCCCCTGTTAGGACTATTGCTTGTATCACAGACAGTAATTGGTAAACCATTGCATCTACTGATACCTGGTATTGAATAAGCCCAACCACCGGGCATTGTTGATACTTTAATTTCATTCTTTAGCCAGGTATCACCCTCATCTTCCGATTTGTTAAAAACAATGCCATCAGGGCCAGCCCAGGCTACGTAAATTTCACCATTTGGCCCAACTGTAGGAACTGCGCCTTCAACAGTGTTATCATCATCAATACAATCACCAGCCTTATTATTAATTCTAATTGGCATTGACCATGTTATACCCTCATCAACAGATTTTGAAAAGAGGATTACACTGCTGTCCCTGGGATTTGAACTGCCATAGATATCAAATTGAGTCCATGTAATATAAATATGATTGTTGTTTCTATTGATAGCACACCATTGTTTATCTTGCACTTTTTTGCGATTTAATCCTGCAAAAGAACCATCGGACCAGGTTTCACCCTTGTTTGTCGATTTTTGGCAAACTATTCTGTCAACCCAATTTCCACTGGGAGGATTTGACAAATGGAAAAAATAGAAGCTACCTGCTGTATCAACTGCAATTGCAGGATCGCCCCAAACTCCAAAACTTGAAGTTAGATTCTGCGCTGTCCATGTATATCCGGTATCATTGCTGTAGTAATAATTATTCAAGTTTGCCCCAGCTACCAATACATTTGTATTTTTTGGATCAATAATTATTGACGGCTCATTGGGTTTGTATGCATTGCTAATCATTATGTTTTGAGCTATGATACAATCTGTTAAAAGAACAATGAAAAGTATTGATATAATTGATTTTCTCATTTTGTATATTCCCCAATTTTTAATTAATCCTATTTTTTATAGTTTTTGCTGGTAACTTTAAGATATTTTATATTATCGAAGTCTGAATACGCCACAAATATAGCCAATATTGGTGCATTTTTCCATTATTACACGATAATAAATGTGTCAATTTATTAATTAGTTTACTAGAATTTTCCGATTTGTTCCTTCTTATCCAGACCGTGCGAAGTAAATTCAAATTAGTAATGCAGATCTGCCTTCGAACATGATAAAAATCCTTATATTTATTTGATTTGTTACACTTTAAATGCTGAAATTTATACTAATTTTGCCGCCATTATTTAAAAATTTAACTAATGACAATGAAAAAAATATCTAACTTATTTTTGATCGTTTTTATCATGACAATGTTGCATTTTTCCTGTAAAAATTCACAACAACAGTCGGCTAAAACAGGTCTTAACCCCAGCAATATGGATACAACCATTCGTCCGGGTAACAATTTTTTTGAATATGCAAATGGTGGATGGATGAAAAGTCATCCTATTCCTGCAGAAAAAACCAGTTACAGCTCATTTGATGAACTGGATGATGCTAATCGTTTGGCATTGAAAACGATAATTGACGAAGTTTCTAAAAATACTGTCGCAAAAAATGGTACAATTGAACAAAAAATCCGTGATTTTTACAATTCAGGAATGGATAGTGTTAAGCTCGAAAAAGAAGGCCTCACTCCATTGAAGTCTGAATTTGATATGATTGATAAGATAACAAATAAAGATGAATTACAGAATTTAATAGCTCATTTTCAGCAATATGGAATAAATACTTTTTTCTATATTTTTGCCGAGCCTGATGCAAAAAACAGTTCTGTTATGCTTACAGAAATTTATCAAAGTGGTCTTGGTTTGCCTGACCGTGATTATTATACAAATCAGGATGATCGCAGTAAAGAAATTCGCAAAGAATATCAGATTTTTTTAAGCAAACTTTTTGAATTAATGGGTGATAGTAAAGACAAAGCTGTTAAAAATGCTGATGTTGTCTTTAAAATAGAGATGCAATTGGCAAAAGCATCCAATACTCATTTGCAAAACAGAGATCCTCAGAAAACATATAACAAATTCACAATTGAAGCACTTGGAAAATTAACTCCTAATTTTAATTGGACTAATTTTATTAAAAATATAGGTTATTCAAATATTGCTGAATTTAATATCAATCAACCTGAGTATATTAAGGAGGTTGATAAAATGATAAAATCAGTTTCGATAGAAGATTGGAAAACTTTTCTTCGTCGACGTTTGATTAATGCAACATCTTCATATTTAAGTAGTTCATTTGATAAACTTGATTTTGAATTTTATAATAAGTTTTTATCAGGCCAACAAGAACAGCGCCCTCGTTGGAAAAGAGTCCTTGACAATACCAGCGATGCATTGGGCGAGGCAATTGGTCAAATGTATGTTAAGAAATATTTCCCACCAGAAGCAAAACAACGTATGTTGGAATTGGTTGGTAACTTAAAAAAATCATTGAAACTTAGTTTGGAAAATCTTACATGGATGAGTACTGAAACTAAAAAAGAGGCAATATCTAAATTGGATAAAATTGTTACTAAAATTGGTTATCCCGATAATTGGAGAGATTACTCTGGTTTGCAGACAGATACAGTGAGCTATGTTCTGAATGTTTTGCAAAGCAACAGATTTGAATTTCAATATAGCCTGAATAAAATTGGAAAACCGGTTGACCATAGCGTTTGGGGAATGACACCACAAACCATAAATGCATACTATAATCCAAACTTGAATGAAATTGTTTTTCCAGCGGCTATTTTACAACCTCCATTTTTTGATATAAATGCCGATGATGCAGTAAATTATGGTGCTATTGGAATGGTGATTGGTCACGAAATGACTCATGGATTCGATGACCAGGGCAGACAATTTGACAAAGAAGGTAATTTGCGCGATTGGTGGCAACCCGCAGATTCAAAAAAGTTTGAAGAACAAACAAAATTTCTGGTCAACCAATACAATAGTTTTTTTGTAAAAGATACATTCCATGTGAATGGAGCACTTACTTTAGGCGAAAACATTGCTGACTTTGGAGGTTTAACTGTTGCTTTCAATGCTTTTGCAATGACTGAACAAGCAAAAGATCAGTCAAAAGCAATTGATGGATTTACACCAAATCAGCGTTTTTTCCTTGGATACGCTCAGGTTTGGCGCACAAATATGCGCGAAAAAGCGTTGCTGCGAAGAGTTCAGGAAGATGAACATTCACCAGCCCGTTATCGTGTAAACGGTGCATTATTTAATTTACCTGAATTTTATAAAGCTTTCCCACAAATTGCTGTAGGTGATTCTCTTTTTGTAAAACCAGAAAATAGACCTTTAATTTGGTAGGAATTGAAAATGTAATAACTTTAGAAAAGTAATTTATTGAAATATGAAAGCCCTACTGTTTTGTAGGGCTTTTTTGATAATTTGAAGAGAATAATTTTCGACATCGTTAATTAGAAAGAATCCAAATAAGATGATGTTTTTATAAAAAAAGTGAACTAAAAAATATGATTTCCAATATTTTTTAATTTATTTTGTATTAAATTATTTGAATTATTAGATTATGAAAGAAGGTAAAGTAAAATTTTTTAATGAGACTAAAGGTTTCGGTTTTGTTAAGGACAATGAATCGGGAGTGGAATATTTTATGCACATTTCCGGGTTAATTGACAAAGTTAAAAATGATGATGAAGTAACTTTTGAACTTAAGGAAGGTAAAAAAGGTTTAAACGCGGTTAATGTTCGACTAGCATAATTTGACATACAAATAATTATGAGTAGTTAAAGCTTCACCTAAAGTGAAGCTTTTATTTTTAATGCAAATCCCATAAATTAAGATCATTATTATAATTTCAATTTTCTGCTTTACGCTCTTCCCAACAATCTAACTAGTTTTGCATGATTCCAAATTGCTAAAACAAAATTCGGTTGAGTATGATATGGAACACCAAATTCCCTTGCCGTTTGTCGAACAATAGGAGAGAGGTTTCTGTAATGAATATGACAAACACTTGGAAACAAATGATGTTCAATTTGATAATTAAGCCCTCCAATGAACCATGAAAAAAATCTTGAAGTTGGAGCATAATTTGACGTAGTTAATAGTTGGTGTATTCCCCAGCTATTGCAGATATTCCCACTTTCATCAGGTAATGGAAATTCCGAATCGGGCATAATATGTGCAGTTTGAAATACAATACCCAAAGTCAATCCAGCCACAAAATGCATAATTAAATAGAATATTAAAATAATCCACCAAGCAGTTGGCAATACGATGATAGGAATGATCAAAACATAAAACTGATAGAAAAGTTTGGATGTGATCAATTGGATCAAAAGATAGGCAAAAGACCTTTTTCGTTCATCAATCAATCCTCTTTTTTTATAATCAAAGAGTTGTTTAAATTCTTTAGTTGTTGACCAATTTACAGTCATTAATCCGTAAAAAAACCAGGCATAGAAATGTTGCAGGCGATGAATCTTAAATCTCTTTTGATGTGGCGAAAATCGCATCAGACTGCCTGAATAAATGTCCTCATTAATTCCATCGATGTTTGTATATCCATGATGTAACCTATTGTGCTGTATTTTCCAATTGATGGCATTACCTCCCACAAAAATAATTAAGTTCCCAAGCAATTTATTAATTGTTCCATTTTTAGAATATGCACTGTGATTTGCATCGTGCATCACACACATTCCAATGCCTGCCATGCCAAAGCCCATTGTAAGCCATAAGAGCAGTAAAATCAAATTGCTTGTAAATAATCCGGACAAGATAAGTGCATATGGTATAAAGTATAAACAAAGATTAAAAATAGTCTTCAGTACTATTTTGGAGTTGGCATATTTTGAAATGTTCTTCATCTTAAAATACTCATTTACTCTTCCTCTGAGTGTGCCTATAAAATCAGCTTTTCCTTCTTTTGAAAATTTGATGGTATTTAAATTCATAATTATTAAAATAAAATGTTTAATGATTGACAAATTAGTAAGGTATCTAGCCTTTTAAAAAGCACATCATACCATTAGTATATAAGAAGGCTATCTACAAATAGGCAAGTATTTAATAAGTGAGGAATTTAGTACTAAAAACTCGCCTGGAGGCAGGCAGTAATCCCGCATTACTAATGATAATTATCCAGGAAGCTCCAAATCTGAAGGCTTGGTTTTTAATTTGGAGAGACCTTTTTTCCTTCATCAAAGTAAAGTTACGAATTTTTTTAATAGGTTACCAAGGAATTTCCTTTTTATCCCTAAAGAATTTTCCATTTGGAATAATATTTTCACAGGCAAGCCAAACGGCAGTTTCAGCTCCAATTGCTGAAGAGCGAGGTGCTTCAGATCCTCCCATATCAGTTTTACACCATCCAGGGCAAATCGCATTTACTTTTATATTGGTATTTTTCAAATCGTCGGCAAGCATAATTGTAAATCCATTTAATGCCCATTTCGATAATCGATAGGCAGCATGACTACCATCCAGGCTTTTTTGTTCACCCATCCCGCTTGAAATATTAATTATACGACCATCATTACTGGTTTTTAAAAATGGGAATACAGCCTTTGAAAGCCTTATTGCTCCGTATAAATTAGTATTCATCACTTTTTCAATTTGGGTCAAATCAAAATTCGAAATTGGATTTTTCCCCATTATTCCAGCATTATTAACCAACACATCTATTTTTTTGTAATTCTCTTTTAAAAATTGAGAAAACCGCTCGCAACTTTGGTCCGAAGATACATCAACTGCTACTGCAACAACATTTTGGCCCAGTTCTTCTGCAACCTGTTTTATATCGTCAATCGAGCGCCCTGTAGCAATTACCTTAAATCCTTTTTCTAATAGTTGTTTCACTATTTCTTTTCCTATTCCTCTATTTGCACCACTTACAACTGCAATTTTCTGGTTTTCCATCTCGTACTTTATTTATTCAATGTAAATTTATATAATTTAAATTTAAATCACCGTTATCTAAATTTTACAATTTGTGAAAAAACCATTTCAAATACTTAAAATGTATCCTGATTTTATTGCATTTCAATAAATTAATTACAGTGATTATTTGAATTTAGCCTTTATCGGATTTGATTGTCCGCACAATTATTATTTTCTTAACTTTGTTTGTTTTTTTGAGTTTGCCTTTTACCTAACTGTTTCATCTCCGTGATGATATTTGAATGAGATTTAATAAATTGACTATTATGCCCTTTATTCAAAATACGGACTACAATCCACCATTTATTTTTAGAAATAATCATTTGAATACAATTATGCCGGCACTTTTTCGAAAAGTGAAAGATATTAATTACACGAGGTTTAGAATTGAAACGAATGATCATGATTTTATTGATATTGATAGGTCTTCGGTAGATTCTAAAACTGCTGCAATTATTACCCATGGACTCGAAGGAAATTCGCATAAACCATATATAAAAGGAATAACTAAAATTTTAAATGAAATAGGAGTTGATGCAATTGCTACCAATTTGAGAGGTTGCAGTGGTGAGCCAAATCATTTACTAAGTTCATATCATAGTGGCAAAACGGATGATTTAGCTGCGGTAATAAATCATGCAAGACAAATACTTAAATATGAAAAAATTGTTTTGATAGGATTTAGCTTGGGCGGCAATATTACACTCAAATATGTTGGAGAATTAGGCCGTGATATTCCTGATTTTGTGAAGCTTGCAATAGCAATTTCAGTTCCTTGCGATTTAAAGTCCTCTGCAATTCATCTGAGCAAAGCTTCAAACTGGATATATTTACAAAGATTTTTACGTTCATTAAAGCAAAAAGCGCTTGATAAAATGAAAGTAAATAACGCATTAAATATGAATAGAATGGATATCATAAAAACAAAAAGCTTTTTCGAATTTGATAATCTTTTTACCGCACCTATTCATGGTTTTGAAGATGCTGAAGATTATTGGGCCAAATGCAGCTGCAAACAATTTCTGACTTCAATATCTATTCCTACCTTATTGATAAATGCTAAAGATGATCCATTTTTACCAGATGAATGTTATCCTTATACTGAGGCGAATAGTAATCATTTTCTTTATTTCGAAGTCCCTGAATATGGCGGCCACGTTGGTTTTATGACAAATTATCATTTCAAATTTCCTTTGTGGCACGAAAAACGTATTATGCGTTTTTTAAATGAAAAATTGACTTAAAATATCTTTGCATTAATTATTTAAATATAAAAATTTTCATAGTAAATTATTTCATTTCTATTTTTAGAAAATTAAAAATGTACTGTGTTTTTCAATTTGTAAATAAATTTAAACATTAATTAAATAATAATAGACTATTCAAAAAAAAAATATTTTTTTTTTAAATTTTATATTCCTTATATTGAGCATTTTACAATTGAATTAGATGAAATTAACAAATTTTACTAAAAAAGTGCATGAATTTTGATAAGTACATATAACATTATTACGCATTTATAATATTAAGTTATATAATACTACAAATCAGAACATTATGAAGGAATATTATCCTTATACCGTGGTACCATTTTCGGTCGAAAAAATAAGGTCAGAAGGAATACCTGCACCCAGGTTGCCTAAACTTATGCTACTACCTGCGCCGGTACGACGTAGATACTTTGGTACAGTAATATTTATACTTTCATTTACAGCATTTATTGTTTTTGCAGCTTTTGTAAAATGGAATGTGTATGTCCCTTATATTACTTTTTTTATTGCATTAATTTCGCTTGTGGCAACAATTTTTGAGTTTGTTCAGCACAGTCAGCTTGAAAAGCAATACAAACGTGATTACGAGTTATATCTTGAACACAAAGAAATTTATAAAAAATTAAAAAGTGAACAGGAAAAAGTAAATACACAAAATAAGGACGAAAAACAAGTAAAAGAATATCAAAAAGAAAAGGTAAAGGAATTTTTCAAAACCAGTTATGATATTATTATTGCTGTGCATAATGAGTATTCTCCTGCAAAAAAACGTTTTAAACTATTTTTGGAAGAATATTTCCCGGATGAAATACTTGAAAATGTTAAAGTTGTTCATGAGGCAAAAAAACTTGAATATGTGCCTGATTTTGTGATAAAATTTGATAAGCCGAAATTAAATGTTGCTATTGAAATCGAAGAACCTTATACATTAAGTAATGTACCTGAAAATATACAGAAAGATTATGAAGCAAAAGATAGAATAAGGCAACGATTTGCTAATGAACTGGGTTGGATTGTAATTGTATTATCTGAAGAGCAAGCCGTTGCAAGCCCTACCGAATGTTGTAAATTTGTTGAAGAATCAATTGAACTTCTATATGGTGATATTAAAAGTGGCGATAAGTTTGTAAACATTAAGACCATTAAAAAGCAAAAAATGCTTACAGGCGATGAAAGAGCTAATCTTAAAAATTCAAAATATCGCGAAAAATACCTTACAGAAGCTGGTTTATTGGACAATCAAAGTACATCCAGTGAAGAATTTACCAAAATTGTACCTGAAATTAGTGAAGATTTAGTAGATTTAAAAGTCGAAACCAATAATCGTAACGGTAAAATTCAGGAAGAAGCTGTTGAATTAATTAATAATTCTGACACTTCCAAATTAAAGGAAGTTGACAATATCTTGAAAACTACTGATAAGAAGAAGTCTGAAATTGAAAATGAGCAGATGCTTCTGATTAAGAAAATGGCACTGAAACTGAAAGTGCTACCTGAGGGCGATGATAACAAAGTGATTGAACAAGAACCGATAATCTATAAAACTGACGATAGTTTAGAGATTAAAGAAAAAGAATTGGAAGAAGAACCTGTTGTAATGGTTGAGGACATTGAAGAACCGGAGAATATTGAACCAAAAGTGGAATTAACCCAAAAAGGTGAGCAATTACGCAAGGAAGAAGATATTCTCAAAGATTTATATAATGCCCTTGATAAGCACAGCAAAAAGCAGAAAGAAAGAAAGGAAAAAAGGGTCCGAGAAAAGGTGATTGGCAATGTTGAGCATTCACATGAAAATGAAATGACAGAAGAGATTAAGCAAGTGAAAGTCATTGAAAAAGAATTGGTTAATACTGTTGAAATCAAAGAAGAACCAGTATTACTCACGGAACAAAAAGATGAAGTTCAGGTTTTATCTGAAATTATACATGACTCAAAATCAGAAGAGATTATTGAAAAAGATTTGGTTAGTATAGATGAATTAAAAAAAGAACCTATATTAATAAATGATCAAAAATTAGAAGATCAGGTTACTTCGGTGATTTTGGAAGAAACTAAAGTTGTTAATTTGGATGAACAGAAAAAATTAGAAGAGCCAATTTCTAATGAAGCAAAAGTTGAAACTATTGAGGAACCTAAAATATTAACAGAAATTGTTGAACCTGAAAAAGAAGATGTGACTGCAACTGAAAAAAATGAAGCCTTGCTCGAAAACAAAAGAATTTTAATCGAACAAAATCTGAAAAACCAAGAACTCATCGATGCATATCGTGAGAAAATTGAAGGTGCTGTTTTTGATAAATTATGGGACGAGCTTATTGATTTGTGTAATAAGGCAATTAAGGAAATCCCTACTTGGGATTGGGCATATTATCGCCGGAGCACTGCATGGGGAAATAAAAAAGATTTTGTAAAAGTGCTTGAAGATTGCAATAAAGCGATAGGTTTTAATCCAACTCTTGCCGATGCATATTACAACAGAGGTACTGCCCGTTTTTTCCTTGGAAAATATAAGGATGCATCAGAGGATTATCAAAAATCCATAGATCTGAATTATGTTAAAATGGCCGATGCGCATTTCAATAGGGGTTTATGTTTCCAAAAACTGGATCATAAAAAAGCGGCTTATTTGGAATTTGTTAAAGCAAAAGAATTGGGAAGCCTCAAAGCAATTGATTTTATTAAAAAAGAATATCAAGGGGAAGAATAAAACAGCAGGCTTGTAAGCCGGATTCTGTATCCCGATTATTCATCGAGACTTCTATCATTTATCAAGGCCTTGCATTGCTGCAAGGCTCTATCGATCTACCCCCCAACATTGGGCGGGAAACCCTTAATTGTTGGTATATTTGATCTTTCAACCCATAAGACGTACGGCTATCCCGATTCCGCGGAATACCGGTGAGCTCTTACCTCGCCTTTTCACCCTTTTCTACCAGTGGTAGATGGTTATTTTCTGTTACGTTACTATCCCCTCACGAAGATCTTCCCGTTAGGAAGCATGGTTCCCTTTGTTGTCCGGACTTTCCTCTTTCCCGGTAAACCGGGACAGCGATAGAACAGCCTGCTGATACTGCAAAGATATGAAATTATTGGTTAGAAGTAGAATTAAAAGCCAAAAAGCAGGAATAAGTGAGGCAAACTACTCAATTTTAAATCTTAAATTGTTCATACCTAAACTAGATTCTGTTAAAATGAACTAAAACGTTGATTATTATTTTACCTCAATGATTAATTGCTTACTTATAGCTTGTCCATTTGAACTAAATCCTTCAACTGTAATAAGGTATTTTCCTAGTTCATCAGATGTATAAAACGAAATTTCTACCTTGTCTCTTTCATTTGTAACAATGGAAGGATTCCAATAAAGGGTATTTCTGAAGTCTGGTATTCGAGACTCCATCATTTCCTCTTTTGAATAATCTATATTTGTAAATTTATTGCTTATTGAGGGTCCATCAAATTGATAAAATGTAAATGAACTTGAACTTGAAATATTGGCCAAATTTTTATTTTTTGAAAATAAACTAATAATACCACCATATTTCATTTCGCCTAGTATATAAGTGGAGTTGATGATGTCAATTTTTTCAATTTCATTTGCTGGAATTTTTAAAAATTTTGAATTGTTAAAGACAAGAACACCATCAACGAGTAGGAGAGGCGGTAAAATTAACTGATTGTTACTTGAATTAATAATAATTTCATAATTATCTTTTTTCTGTTTAACCTGTACATTCTCAACAATTTCGTTGAAAAAATCTTCTAAAGATGGTAAATCTATATATTTTTTAAGAAAGTAAGTTGAGTCTGATTCACCATAAAATATACTATTACCAATTATTCTATCAACAGAATCTTGTTTATTGATTGTAGCAAATTGTTTCTGAATCTGATAATTAGTCGATAGTCTTTGATAATATTCTTTATAGTAATCTTTATTTGAAATAGCTGTATTTTGAATTGGTGAAAAATCCGATGAATATTCATTTTCAAAGCTAATCTGTTGTCCAAATAAAGATTGATCGGCAAGCTGAAATACAAGTTCTGATTTTCCATGAATCTCATCAAGGTTAAAGTAAAATTTTCCTTCGGAATTTGTTAGTGTATTTTGGACAATCTTGTTATTATTTATTGATGAAAGATAGATATTTACATGATTTGCAGCTTGATTTGAAAATTTTGTTTTAACGCTTCCACTGAGAATGAGGCCAGAAGTTTCGGGCAAAAATTCAATTCTTTTTTTTATTTGGGTTGAATCGTTAATCGATTTTGCAACTCTGTTATAATTCTTAATTTCTGAATGAGAATTTGAGTTCAAAAATTCTTTATCTGTTTTACAAATTGAATCATATTTCAGTTTTGACACTGAAATTGAAAGTTGTGCAGTTTCACTGGATTTATCTACAGCAGATGTTGAAATTATTAAATTAACCTTTTCCCTTCTACTATATTGGTTCTTATCCGTATTTATATCAACGTTAAGATTATCGTTGGTAGGAAATGCAAAATATTTCTCATAAAGTTTTTTTCCTTCAGAATTTATAATTCTAATTTTATTGTTACCAGCAATAAGATCCTTTTTTGATATAAATTCAGAATATTTACCATTGGTAATTAACCTTTCTATGGTCTTGTAAATATAACCATTGGATTCAACTTCTATCTTAAGGGTTTTATTTATCAGCGGTGTATTTTCATTAGATTCAATTTGGATTTTTAAAAAATCTCCAGAATCATTATCCAAATTTATTCCCAAGCCTGAACCATCGACTTTTGGTAAATTAAAAATCTGATTACTCTTATCTTTTCGAATAATAATTGCACGATAACTCTCATCCTTTTTTGGAACAATTATAAATTGATTTAAGCCATTCAAACCAGATTTAAATTCTGTGATTATATTGTTGCTTTTATCAACTATTTGTCCTTCAATTTCAGTTTCTTCGCCATTTTTTGTTTTGGCTGTAAATATTATTGAATTCTCAAACCCGGCTACCAATCTACCACCTTCCGGATAGAAATTCAAAATAAGGTTATTATCATTTATTGAATCTGCCTGATAGGTATAAATTGCTTTTTCGGGATTAATAATAAATATATTTTTGCTGCAATAAAAGTTATTGCCCAAATTCCTCATCCATTTTGTGTAGGCATACAAAGTGTAATAGCCTGACAGTAATGATTCTGGAATTTGAATTGAGCCGTCTGCGCAACAATTTTCGATTTGATATTTTCCTTTTGCTACTGATACTCCATTAACATCAACAAGTTCAAGGTAGATTATTTTGCTTAAATTATTCTTATTAAACTGATTATTCAGTAAATCATAGGCTTTGAACCAAATTGTTTCACCAGTTATGTAATCTTTTCTGTCCAGATGTAAATAAATTTGTTCCGAAAGTTTTGGTAATTCCTGTAATTGAAACTGTTCCTTAACTAAATATGAATTTATTTGTGCACTGGCACTATTACATGGATAAAGGAATATATATCCAAATACAAAAATTAGATAATAAAATAGAGAAATTATTGTAAATTTTATTTTTTTCATTAGTAATATGTGTTCATTTTATTGTATTAATTCATAGTTTAGTTTCGCTAATCTATTCCCAATTATCAGGCATTGTTGGAATTGAGCCAGTTGCTGTGCAATCAACACAATTTTTACTTCTTACAATAATACTGTCCAACAGTGAAAAAGAAGCATAATAAGGCATTCTTTTTTCAATATCGGATAATGCACTATATTGAAAACTTTCGCAAGTTTCAAAGCCATATGGTATATTACCTTGTGGGCGTTTTATAAAAACTTGTTTGCTTGAAATTGCTGAAGCTTCAAATATTCCAAGTACTATTTCGCTTGGATTATCAATGCATTTAATATTTCCAATAACCTGATATGGCTGTTTGTCATACAACGATCCTTGCTGTTGCGAATTTTCAACTTGTCCTTTCCAATATAGGTAAGATTTTTCTGAAAGCGCATATTGATTAACCCAAAGTCTATATTTTATTGATAACCTTTCAGTTTCTGTTGTTGTATAATTAAGAGGTAATTTTTTTATTGTATTTGATTGATAGTCAAGCGTATTGGCAATTATAATTTCATTTACTTTTGCATGTCTCCAGCATCTTTTGGGAAAAGTCTTTTCAACCAAAGTATCTCCATTCCAATAAAAGTTGATGTTATAGGGCATTGAAATTTCCCAGGTTTCCTCCATTTCCCATCTATAATATTTTTGAGCACCCGCGCTTCCATCAACATCAATATAAAATTGATAGCCTTTCAATTCTGCACCGGTTTTTGAATCCATTTTTGTTTGATATTCAGTTGTAACATCTTTAATTTGAGGTACATCTACCATTTTTACAAAATCAGACTCGTAATGTTTTCCATTTGAAATTGTTATTGATATTTTGTAACTGTCTCCTATTATTCCAACAAAATTATCGGGAGTAAAATAGTTTCCTTTTCCTTTTTCTATCAGTTTTATAGAATTTCCTTTATCATCTGTGATGGTTACATTTGCATTGGTTTCGGGTTGACTTTTATTGCCATAAACGGTAGTGGTTCTGGTGAGGTTTATCTCATGAGGTCCTTTGGCATTGGTTATCATACCATAAACCACCAATAAATCATTGTATTTGCTAAGTTCTGGATTGTATTCATATATACAGCTTTGCAGGAAGATGCAAAATAATCCTACCCATTTTATCCATGTTTTAATTACTTGCATAATTTCCTAATTTAAAGTTATATGAAATGGTGAAAATTGGTACACCATATATTGCTAATTTATAGCCTTTTACTTTTCCTTTCTCTTGTTCAAAATATACGGAATAAGCATTTTTTCTTCCAGTTAAATTATACACTGAAAGCATCCAAAATGAATGAGCTACTTTTTTTCTTTCAAGATTTCCTTCCAGATTAATTGAAGCATCTACTCTCCAATAATCAGGTATTCTTTCGGCATTTCTGTTTGAAAAATCGATGATTGTATTACCGTTTAATTCATATTTACTTACAGGATAAGTTGCCGGTCTGCCTGTGCTGTATGTAAAATTGGTAGAAAAGCTCAATCGCCTGTTTAATCGGAGATTAGTAACTATATTTACATTATGGGGTTTATCGTAATTGGCAGGATAAAATTCTCCATTATTTATGGTTTCTTCCATACTTTTGCCTTTAAATTTCATTTCGCTTCGTGAATATGAGTAATTGGCCCAGCCTGAAAGTTTACCATTATTTTTTTTAATCATCAATTCAATGCCATAATTTCTACCAAATCCAGAGAGAATATCTCTTTCAATATTTTCATTTTTAACTAAATCGGCACCATTTTTAAAATCAGGTACATTTTTATTTTCCTTGTAATAAATCTCTGCTGAAGCTTCAAGATTTGTATTATTGAAATTACGGTAATAACCAACATTATACTGGTCACCTACAATTGGCTTTGTATATGGATCGCATAATTTCCATCTATCGGTTGGCGATATGGAAACAGTATTGGAAAGTAAGAATAAATATTGATTAATCCGGCTATATCCAATTTTTAAAGAATTCAAGTTATTTATTAAGTATCTGAATGATAATCTAATATCTAATCCAGAATATTTCTTGATAGATTCAAAATTTTCATAATACGTTGTATCTGTAATTGTACTTGTTGATTTTATCGAATTTTCAAGATAAGAATATACGGTTTTAGGACCGAGATAGTTGAAAAAAGTATATCGTAAACCGCCCTCTGCACTGAATTTTTGATTGATTTCAAACATATCGCCAATGTAAACTGCTGATTCCATAGCACTTTCAGTTTCAAATGTTTTATTTTTGTATACTGATTCTTCATTAATTGGTTGGTATGAGCCCGGATCTATTTTATGAAAAATTGAACTAAAGCCAAATTTGATTTCATGTTTTGTATTTGGCAAGTAATTAAACGCTTCGTTTATTTCGTAATATTTTACATTGTGTTTAAACTTATAAGCACTTTCAACCAGCGTATTATTGGTTACTTCAAGGTGATAATCGCTTAATACAGCTGTAATATTTGAATAAAATCTTTTAGTAAAAATATGTTTCCAATTAAGAGAAGAGCCATAGTTATAATAATTGTAGTTAATGTCTGATGCCAGTTTGTAATTGTCTTTGCTATAATATCCGAAAAGAGTAAGTTGGTTATTATCATTAATCTCGTAGTTAATATTTGCAATAATATCATTAAAATAAACATTGCTATTTTTGATTGCCGGATTTTGGATTTGCTTTAATATCCAATCAGAGTATGTGCTTCTTATTCCTAATATAAATGAACTTTTATCCTTAATCAAAGGTCCCTCAAAAGATAATTTAGCTGTAACGGGGCTTATGCCACCTTTCATGGTAAAATTCTTTTTATTTCCTTGTTTGGTTTGTATATCAAATACAGATGAAATTCTGCCTCCATATTCAACAGGGATATTGCTTTTAAACAATTTAAAATCTTTAATCACTTCCGGATTAAAGGTTGAAAAAAAGCCAAACATATGCGAAGTATTAAATACAGGGACACTGTTTATAATAAAAAGATTTTGATCTGCTGAACCTCCACGAACATTATATCCGGCTGCTGATTCACCAACAGTTTGAATACCCGGAAGCATTAGTGATGCCTTTAAAATATCGCTTTCGCCAACTGCCAGTGGAAGTTCTTTTATTTCTTTCATTGTTAACTTTTCGAGCCCAATTTGCATTCCCCTGATATTGTTGTATTTATCCTGTCGCACAACAACTTCGGTTAAGGAAACCAATTCTTTTGATAAATTGATGTTAAGTTGACCATCAGAATTTACAACAATTTCTTTTTTAATGGTTTTCATTCCAAAAGTTCTGTAAATTATATGATAAGTACCTGTTTTTATACTTAACATATAGTATCCATCGGCATCAGCGATGGTTCCGGTTTTTAATTCCTCAATAAAGATTGTGGCACCTGTGAGCGGTTCACCATTATCTACATCCTTAATATAACCAATTATAGTGGCGATTGAATTTCCTTTATTGTTTTTTGTTCCGATCGAAATTACTTCATCAACCTCTTGATTTTCATTGTATTTGTATTTTTCGCTTATATCTGTGTTATCCTCTGTACTATTCCTTTCAGCATTGGCTGTAATATATTCTTCGGTAAGTGTGGATTGAATGGATTTTTCTTTTGTTAATATAACATTACCTTGATCATCAATATAATAATGTAAATTATAAGGTATCAATACCTCATTTAACACCTGAATTAATGGGGTATTTTTATAATTGACTGAAAGCTTTATTGAATCGATCCAAAAAGGATTAAAGTAGAATTTTATAGTTCTGTTTTTTTCAATTTCTTTTAAAAATTCAATAAAAGGCACATTTGAACCGGCGAAATTTATTTTAATTTCATCTTTTTGTGCTACAGTTTTAGATAGGCAAAATGCATTTATTATTAGTAAGATAAATATTAATTTTCTATAATTCATTGTTCTTTACTATTAGATGAACCGGTTTGTTCGTTTAATTTTTCGTCTCCGCTTTTTTTTAAGTCTTCGCAGTATTGAAACATTTTGGTTAAAACATCATTATCTGATTTCAATAGTTTAATGTGGTTCTGTTTGATATATGTTTTTATTAACTTTTTATTTTCAACGAAAAGTTTTATAAGATCATTCTTTTTTTTAATAGTGTACGATTTATTATTCAATGTCAAATACATAACTTTTGGTGCCTTATCAAATTCTCCCATGTATTCTTTTGTATAGATCCTTAAATAATTTTTCTTCCATTTAAAAAATACATTTGTGTAGTTACCAGAATAGATAATTTCATAGAATCCCGATTGAGGTAAAGTTTCAAAATATCTGGAGTGTATAAATTGATGATTTTCTATTGTAAAACCCGTAACCAGATCATTATTTAATTTTATTGCAAATTCCTCTCTTGCAGGACCATTTATTACACACAGAATTTTATCATTGTATATATCATATAAAATATACCTGTCTTTATACACTTTATTTTGTATAACAATTTCTCCTTTAATCCATTTATCCGAAATAAAAAAAGGATTTCCCTGTGCCCTTGGATATTCTGTAATATAATATCTACCATTTTTAAGCAGGAAATCGTCATTATATACAGAATCAATTTTGGAAATAAATTGAGTATTTGAATTATCTTGCTGATATTGGGCATTTAATATTTGCGATATCATCATTTGAAGTATGATATTGCAAATTAATAAGGATATTTTAAACATTTCTTTTATTATAAAAACTATAGGTAGTATTGTGAATTGGGCGGTGAAAATAATCAAAAAATAGATTTAAACACAGTATCCATCATAAAATATGATAATTATATTAGTGTATATAAAATTCAAATAGAATATTTATTTTGTTATTTTTATAATAATCTGTATGTCAATTTATTATGTCATAATTTAAAATATGAATTGATTATGAAATTTGAATTATGCCAATTATTATAAATTCAGATTATATGATTCAATAAATTTTCTATTTTTACAGCGCGAGTTTAACTTATACTATTTAATAATGAAAAAAATTACTTTAATCGGATTAATATTATTCGGATATTTGATTTCTGCTCATGCTCAGGATTCAAAAGTTACATTGTACAATCCTGCTAGAGATGCAAAGTTACAGATTGACAGTGCCTTAAAAGTAGCAAAACAACAGAATAAGTACGTATTTATTCAGGTTGGAGGCAATTGGTGTTCATGGTGTATTTTATTTCATAAGTTTTATACTTCTGATCTTCAATTAGATTCTGCAATGAAAGCCAATTATGTAGTTATTGATTTGAACTATAGCCAGGAAAATAAAAATTTGGATGTATTAAAAAAGCTTGAATATCCTCAACGTTTTGGATTTCCTGTCTTGGTAATTCTCGATGCCAAAGGAAATCGTTTGCATACTCAAAATTCATCTTATCTGGAGCAGGGTAGGGGTTATGATAAACAAAAAGTGCTCGATTTTTTAAATGCCTGGTCACCCGGAGCATTCGATCCTCAGAAATATTTGAAATAGATTATTTTGATTTCTTGATTATTTGATTTTTCTTTTGATATTCATTCCAGTATTCAAGTATCTTTTCCATTATTTCGTACTCAGTGGCGTGGATTAGAAAATTTTCATCGAAATTGCAAAATTGAATAAATTTATAAATTTCGTTACCTTCAAGGCCTGTAATTTCAGAAACCATTTTATCATTAAACTTGGGGGCAATTAGCTGATATTTTTTTTCTAATTCAGCTACTTTCCTTCTTGATTTCTCTGATTTTGATTTATAGCCAATTGAAAACCCTGGTCCACGCGATCCCTGGAATATCATTCTCAATTCATCCGAAGGCACCAGATGAGCCATCCAATTCGAAATGCGAATCGCAGTTTTATCTTCTTCCACTTTTTCTTCCATAAACTCTGATTTGAAAATCTGCCATCGTAATTCGTAAATATTGACAGTAGCAATATCATAAGTTTTCTTTGTCAATTCAATAGTATGAATAGTTGAGTCTTTATTGCTTTTTTCTTTGATACACATATTTTTGGTAAAAAATCCAATTGCTGAAATTCTTATCGAGTCTTTATAAACTACTGGGATTCTAAAAAATCCTAAAGAATCGGTAATAGTGGCATGTTTTCGTAGTTTATTGATTACATGGACAAAGACAAGAGGTTTGTTTTCATTATCTACTATTTTTCCTCTAAAGTAAAATACCTTGGTACTGTCAGTGGCTTTTTCAATTTGTGAATAAATGCTGCTGATATTTAAAATAACAGTAAAAAATGTAAGCAAAATGAATTGTTTTTTCAAGGTTGGTCTGTTTTAAATTTACTTATACAAACTTACTAATAATTCATATTATATCTATCAGGAACAGTCCCTTTATTCACTTAGTGTTAGTTAAATACTGTTAATTTTAAATGCAGATAATTAATCCTTATTTAAAGAAATTCTAAATAAGAATATTCAGTTCATAGATTGTATTTCTATTTTAGATTAGAAAAACGGATTATTATTTTGAACCTATTTATTGAATTATTTGTTAACTAATTGAATATAGATATCAATATGAATACGAATGAAAAATATCGTCTTAATTTATGTCATTATTTTGAGCATATATATGTCTTATGCTTGCATTGGAAAAATAGAAAAAAAACAACCTGAAAAAGTAAAAATGGAAAATCAAAAACAAGAAATAGCAATATTTGGGGCAGGTTGCTTCTGGTGTGTCGAAGCTGTATTTCAGAATTTAAAAGGAGTAATAAAAGTAGAATCAGGATATTCCGGCGGTAAAATTAAAAATCCAACATACAGTGAAGTATGCACTGGACAGACAGGTCATGCCGAGGTAGCAAAAATTACATTCAATCCTGACATAGTCTCGTTTGAGACATTATTATCAGTATTTTTCAAAACCCATGATCCAACAACGCTTAATTATCAAGGCAATGATCATGGAACACAATACAGGTCTTCTATATTTTATACTTCTGAATATCAGAAAGAGACGGCAGAAAGGATTATTAAAGAACTTAACATTGAAAAAGCATATCCAAAACCAATAATAACTGAAGTGACCAGATTTGATGTTTTTTATAAAGCCGAAGATTACCATCAAAACTATTACAATCAGAATAAAGGCGAAAGTTATTGTCAGTACGTTATTCAGCCTAAGGTAGATAAGTTTAAAAAAGTTTTTAAGGAATATTTGAAATAGTTTTTATGTTTTTAAGTCAAAATTCTAATATAATAAATGTCCTATAATTAATATTATGTTAAATAGAATATAATAAAAAATAGACTGAATCTTTCAGCCTATTTTTTTATTATATTTTAAAGATTATAAACCGCCATTATTTTCAGCAGGAAGATTATCCAATTTCTCCTGAGTTGCTTTTTTCTTATCATAAATTTGCAATCTGTGATAAATGGTCAACAATGTTTGTAAGGTAGATCTATCTGTTGGCAAAACTTCATTTGCTTTTTCCATATATGGCAAAGCTTCATTGAACTTAGCTTTAGCCTGATTTTGCATTGCTTCAAATTCTGCCTTTTTGTTAATTGGAAGTTTATCCGCTTCTTTTAAAATCAAAGCAGCTTCATTGTAATAAAGTGCACCAAGGTTATAAAGTGGTTCGAAGTAGTCTTTTTTAATGTCAATTGCTTTTAAGTAATTCGAAATCGCTTTACCATGGAAATCCTTTTTTTGTTCAGCATTATATTTGTCGGTTGAATCCTTTTCCATTGTATCATACAAAGTTCCTGTTGCATAGTAGAATGTTGGATTTTCAGGATTATCTTTCACTGCCTGCGATAATTTATCAAGAGCTGCTTCTGATTGTCCGGATGTTAAATAGTAATTGATAAAATCAACCAATAAATCTTTCGAATTTGGATACAAAGCGTAACCTTTTTGTATTGTTGCCAATTCTTTATCCGATTGCTTCATCTCTCTGTATAATGTTGCAAGTGAATGATATGAAAGATCGTTTTGATATTTTTTATCAATACATACATTATAATATTTTTCAGCAGTTGTAAAGTCTTTAGCGTCTTGAGCCATTATACCGGTATAATAAGTGATTAGTCCTGTATTAAAAGTTGAATCACTTTCCATTTTTGGATATTGGTTCAAATCAAGCGCTTTTTCGAGTTGTGCAACTGCTAAAGCGTATTTTTGCTCTCCATAATATTTTACTCCTTTGTTAAGATATAAAGAACGCAAACTTGAAATGCTTGTTTTTACATTGCTTTTTGTCCTGAATTTTCCTTTGGCATCAAGCTCTTCAGCTTTTTTATAAGCCTCATAAGCCTTATCTAAAGCATCTGGGTCAATTGGTTTTGTTTCATCCCATGAATCAAGTTTGCCATCAACAAAATGAGCTGTAATTCTTTCATAAATCCAATCTTCATTAACTCCATTTGGAACAATATTTTTGGGTTTCCCTAAAATAGTTTCTGCTCCAACAATCCCTTTCATAGGCATAGTGGGGTACAATCCTATACTAAGAAATTGAGCGATTTCTATGAATAGATCCCCTCTTTTTTCCCATGTTGCTGATTTAATATTCTTTTTTGCATCCAGAATATCTGCATCACTTTTATCTCTAGCTTTAAGTAAGCTCTCTACAGTTTGCCCTGTTTGTGCTACAAGCATATTGGCTCCTATAAGTGCAGATACGAGTAATAAGGCTATTTTTTTCATTTTAAGCTGTTTAATTATTGTTTTTGTATAAAATTAATTAATAAAATTTTCTTAAGTATGTAAACTATTCGTCAGTTTCAGTAAAATCTCCATCTACAGTAATATCAGAAATTAGTCCATTATCTTCAATTAGTTCACTATCTGGCTCAATGAGCCCTGATATTTCAACCTTTGCTACTGAAGCAATAACATCTTTTCCCTTTAGGTTAATAAGTCGAACTCCCTGAGTTGCTCTACCTGAAATCCTGATATTTTGAACTGCGAGCCTAATTGTTAAACCAGAACGGTTTATAATCATAATGTCATTATCGTCTTTCACATTTTTAATGGCAACCAGTTTACCAGTTTTATCTGTAATGCTTAAGGTTTTAACTCCTTTACCACCCCGATTGGTTATTCTGTATGCATCTAATAATGAACGCTTTCCATATCCATGCTCAGAAACAACCAATATTGTTTCATCTTGTTCCTGAATCACTACCATACCTACTACTTCATCAGTTGCACCAATATTAATTCCGCGAACACCTGTAGCGGTTCTTCCCATTGGTCTTACTGTGGTTTCGTTAAAACGGATAGCCTTTCCTGAGCGGGCTGCAATTACAATTTCATCGGAACCATTTGATAGTCTAGCTTGTAATAATGTATCGTCTTCTCTGATCGTAATTGCGTTTATACCATTTTGTCGGGGTCTTGAATATTCCTTTAATGAAGTCTTTTTCACTATCCCTTTTTTGGTACACAAAATTATATTGTGTGTGTTGATATAGTCCTCGTCTGTAATTGTTGTTACGTTTACAAATGCCTTAACTTTATCATCAGCTTCAAGGTTTAAAAGATTTTGAATGGCTCGTCCTTTTGAAATCTTATTTCCTTCAGGTATTTCATAAACTTTTAACCAGAAGCACTTGCCTTTCTCAGTGAAAAAGAGAATGGTGTTATGCATTGAAGCAACATACATATGTTCCAAATGGTCAGCATCTCGGGTTGCTCCTCCTTTTGCTCCTGTCCCACCCCTATGTTGAGTCTTAAATTCAGTAAGTGCTGTTCTTTTAATATAACCAAGATTTGAAATCGTAATGGCCACATTTTCGTCGGCATAGAAATCTTCCGGATTAAATTCTTCGGATGAATATTCGATAAGTGTTCTACGCTCATCACCATATTTATCCTTTATTTCGGTAAGTTCATCCTTTATTATTTGCTTCCTTAATTCTTTGTCGGCAAGAATTGCTTTAAGTTCTTGAATAAGTTTCATGATATCTTCAAAATCTTGCTTTAATTTGTCCCTTTCAAGACCAGTCAATTTTTGAAGTCTCATATCTAAAATTGCCCTTGCCTGGAGTTCCGATAACGCAAATTTTTCCATTAAACCAGTCCTTGCTTCATCAGGTGTTTTTGAAGCACGGATTAGAGAAATCACTTCATCAAGATGGTCAATGGCAATAATCAGTCCTTCTAATATATGGGCTTTCTTTTCGGCTTGCTCTAATTCATATTGCGTTCTCCGTAAAATAACTTCATGCCTGTGTTCAATGAATGTTTCAAGCATTTGCTTGATATTCAATAATCTAGGTCGCCCTTTTACAAGTGCAATATTATTTATGCTAAATGAAGATTGTAATTGAGTATATTTAAATAGTTTGTTTAAAACTATGTTGGCAATGGCATCTCTTTTTATATCAAAAACAATGCGCATCCCGGTCCTATCTGATTCATCGTTGGCATTGCTAATTCCTTCCAGTTTTTTCTCGTTTACCATATCGGCAACTTTCTGAATAAGCTCAGCTTTGTTAACCATATATGGAATTTCGGTAACTACTATTCTTTCCCTACCATTTTCAACTTCAATATTTGTTTTTGCGCGAACCACAACTCTGCCCCTGCCAGTATGATAAGCATCTTTAACTCCCTGATATCCAAATATAGTTCCTCCGGTTGGAAAGTCTGGTGCTTTCAAATACTTCATAATCCCATCAATATCGATATCGGGATCTTGGAGTACTGCAAAAATTGCGTTAACTACTTCTGTAAGATTATGTGGAGGAATATTTGTTGCCATTCCAACAGCAATACCCGAAGCTCCATTAATTAAAAGATTTGGAATTTTGGTAGGCAATACTGTTGGTTCTTCTAGAGTATCATCAAAATTTAGCTTGAAATCAACTGTGTTTTTATCAAGATCCATAAGCATGTCTTCGGCAATCTTATGCAATCTTGCTTCTGTGTACCTCATTGCTGCGGGACTATCGCCATCAACAGACCCAAAGTTACCCTGGCCATCAACCAATGGATATCGTAATGACCATTCCTGAGCCATCCTTACCATTGCAAAATATACAGATGAATCTCCATGTGGATGGTATTTACCCAATACTTCCCCAACTATCCTTGCAGACTTTTTATGTGGTTTAGTAGCAGTTACTCCCAGTTCGCGCATTCCAAAAAGAACCCTGCGATGAACTGGTTTTAATCCATCCCTGACATCGGGCAATGCACGGGAAACTATAACAGACATTGAATAATCAATGTAAGCTGATTTCATTTCCTCCTCAATATCAACTATTTGTATTTTTTCTTCTGACATATCCTACTTTTTCGGTCTCAATTTTAGTGGTTAAACAATTAAATTACAAATAATTATAACTATTTAAGCTAAATAATTTTGGATTTATTTGAATCCGCTAAATTATAGAATTAATGGCTAATTACTAATTTTTTTATGCTAGTTTATTAACAAAAAGCTGTTTAAAACATTATTACTCTTTAAATTTGACTTTGAGTAATTTTGAATGTTCGTAAATGCAAGACTTTCCAAGTTTTAAAACTTGGAAAGTCTTAAAATTGAATTGTATGGATGTAAAAATTGAAGAATCCTGGAAAAAACTCTTATTGCCTGAATTTGAAAAAGACTATTTTATTCAACTAGTCAATTTTGTGAAATCCGAGTATAAACAAAATATTGTATACCCTCCAGCTAAAAATATATTTAGTGCTTTTGAGTACTGCAAACTATCTGATTTAAAAGTTGTTATTCTTGGCCAGGATCCTTATCACGGCCCTAAGCAGGCAAATGGACTTTGTTTTTCGGTAAACGATAATATACGAAAACCTCCCTCACTTGTCAATATTTTTAAGGAAATTAAGGATGATATAGGGAAAGAAATTCCTGAAAGTGGGAATTTAGAAGTTTGGGCACGTCAGGGAGTATTGTTGCTTAATGCCACATTGACAGTTCGTGCCAATCAGGCAGGGTCGCACCAAAAAAAAGGTTGGGAGATTTTTACGGATGCTGTTGTTCAAAATATATCTAATAAAAAAGATGGAATTGTATTCATTTTATGGGGTGCCTATGCACAGTCAAAAGGCTCTGTAATTGACCAGTCCAGGCACTTGGTGCTCAAGTCGGCGCACCCTTCACCTTTCTCTGCTTACAATGGCTTTTTTGGTAACAAACATTTTAGCAAAACCAATGAATATTTAAACAATGAAGGGATTGCTCCTATTATATGGTAAGAAATTTGAACCATGGGTTCATGATGAGTTTAATTTAATGAATTAGTAGTTTTTTTAATTAAATTCGTATTTTTGTAGTGTATTTTGATGATTAAAAGAAGGAGAACCAATGGATCCGAAATTTACAGAAAGAATAAAGAAAATTCTCAGTTATAGCAAAGAAGAAGCTATTAGGTTGGGAAACAGATATATAGGAACTGAACATATTTTCCTAGGTATTTTAAGAGAAGGAGAAGCCGATGTCCTAGATGAATTAATAGAATTGGGAATTGACTTAAGAGAAGTCAAAGAAGCAATTGAAGAAAGGGTTCAAGCTTCTGGTTCTGAGGTTTTTACTGGTGAAATCCATGAAGCTGGTCTATTAAAGGAAACCGAAAGAGCTTTAAAACTTACCCAGTTAGAGGCAATTTCATTTAAGCAAAGCATTCCTGATACTGAACATCTGATCTTGGCAATTTTAAAGGATGAATTGAGTATAGTTACGCAAGTTTTAAACGAGCGTGATGTAACTTATGAACTTCTCAAAGAGAAGTTGATTGATTCGCCGAAGGCTGAGTTACCTGATGAAGATGATTCTACCAGCGATGAGCATGAAAAAGAACATAAAGGCCAAACTTCCAGGCCACAATCAGACACTCCAGTGCTAGATAATTTTGGATCTGATTTGACTAAAGCTGCCGAAGAAAATAGATTGGACCCAATAGTTGGACGTGAAAGGGAAATTGAACGTCTTGTTCAGATTTTAAGTCGAAGGAAAAAAAATAATCCGGTTTTAATTGGCGAACCGGGAGTTGGAAAATCTGCAATTGCCGAAGGTTTAGCCATTCGTATTATTAAAAAACAGGTTTCAAGGGTTTTGTTCGGAAAAAGGATTATTACTCTTGATTTAGCATCTATTGTTGCAGGTACAAAATATCGCGGGCAGTTTGAAGAACGGATGAAATCTATTCTAAATGAATTAGCTAAAACAAGTGATGTTATTTTATTTATCGATGAAATTCACACCATTGTTGGTGCAGGCGGTGCGAGTGGCTCTCTAGATGCCTCAAATATGTTAAAACCGGCTCTGGCCCGTGGCGAAATTCAATGTATTGGTGCAACAACTCTGGATGAATATCGCCAGCACATTGAAAAAGATGGTGCATTGGAACGTAGGTTTCAAAAAATTATGGTTGATCCTACATCAATGGAAGAAACCATTGAGATTTTGCATAATATAAAAGACAGATACGAAGATCATCACAATGTGATTTATACCGATGCTGCAATTGAAGCTTGTGTTAAATTAACTACAAGGTATATTAGTGACAGACATTTACCCGATAAAGCGATTGACGCGCTAGATGAAACAGGTTCAAGGGTACACATTTCGAAAATAAAAATCCCTGAAAAGATTGAACAAATTGAAAAGCAAATTGAAGAAGTTAACAAAGAAAAGCTAGCTGCTGTTAAAAATCAACAATTTGAACTCGCAGCTTCGCACCGCGACAAAGAGCAGGAATTAATGAAACTTCTTGAAGATGAGAAAATTAAATGGGAAAAAGATTTATCAAATAACCGTGAAACTGTTGATGTAGCCAATGTTGAAGAAGTAGTGGCAATGATGACTGGTGTTCCTGTTCAACGGATTGCTCAAACTGAGGGTACACGCTTACTAAAAATGCGGGATGAACTTATAGGAAAAGTAGTTGGCCAGGACGATGCAATTACTAAAATTGTAAAAGCCATTCAACGCAATCGAGCTGGTTTAAAAGACCCTCGCAGACCTATCGGTTCTTTTATTTTTATGGGTCCTACTGGTGTTGGAAAAACCCAGTTGGCAAAAATTCTTTCCAATTATTTGTTTGATTCCGAAGATGCACTTGTACGAGTTGATATGAGCGAGTATATGGAAAAATTCTCTGTTTCGCGCTTAGTTGGAGCACCTCCAGGATACATTGGTTATGAAGAAGGTGGACAATTAACGGAAAAAGTTCGTAGAAAACCATATTCAGTTGTTTTATTGGACGAGATTGAAAAAGCTCACCCTGATGTATTTCATCTTTTGCTCCATGTACTAGATGAAGGTGCATTGACAGATAGTTTAGGTAGAAAGGTCGATTTTAAGAATACCATTATAATCATGACATCTAATATTGGTTCGCGTCAAATTCAGGATTTTGGCCGTGGTGTTGGTTTTTCGTCAAAATCGTTTGATGAGGATCGTAATAGTAGCCTGATTCACAAAGCTTTGAAAAAAGCATTTGCACCTGAGTTTTTGAACCGGATTGATGATGTTATACTTTTCAACACGCTCACCAGAGAAGATATACATAAAATTATTGATATTGAGCTTGTTGGCTTATATAAACGTGTTCAGGAACTTGGCTATAAATTAACAATTTCGAAAGAAGCCAAAGATTTTATTTCTGAAAAAGGATATGATACCAAATTTGGAGCAAGACCATTAAAACGGGCTATTCAAAAGTATCTCGAAGATGAAATGGCACAAGTTATCATTCAGGCATCAATTTCTGAAGGCGATGAAATAAAGATTGGGCTTGATAAAAAGGAAGAAAAAATCAAAATCGATTTTAAACGGGCTAAAGAAAAAAAAGAAGAAGATATAAAAGAATAAAACTTTTTTATGATTAATTTTAAAGCTGGCAATTATTTGTCAGCTTTTTTTATTCCATTTATTTGCACCTGTTCTATTCCAGAATTACAATATCTTTTAATAAATCTGCACTTAAACATGAATGAATGGGGAGTACACCAATCAAATCGCCTGTTTTTACTTTTGCAAGATCGCTTTCTTCCATAGAAATTATCCCATGTTCCTGCGAAATGTTTTTTAAATATGCTCCGGATATGGACTTCCCCCAACATTTGTCATCTAAATAAACAATTGAGCCAAAGTTTTTATTGTTATGAATATCAATAATATACTCTTTTGAAAAATGTACAGCTCCACCATAAATTAAGATTTCATTTCTCGAAGTATACTTGTCTATAACCGGACAAGCGACAGCAACTGAAATTTGTTCTTCCAGACATGCACCCAATTTTTGTTGGGTCAAATCATGGTACACAAAATTTCCTGGACGTATCTCATCCACATTTTCAAATTGCTTAATTAAACTGCATGAAGGCGTATCTCCTATCGAAATCAATAAATCAGGATTATCATGAATGTAATCTACTTTAAGTTGATTTAAGATAGAAACACCAGATTTATATATGTTTATGATTTCATTTTCATCTTTTGCCTGATAAGTATTTCCAAAATGCGAGATAAATCCTTTGAAACTTATGTTTCTATTAGTTTTCAAAACGCTTATCATTTTATCGATTGTTTTGGTGTCTGATATCTGCAAACCAGAACGATGATAACCTGTATCGATTTTAATAAAAACACCAAGTGGATAACTGTTATTTCTTGAAATAAAATCCGCATGGATTTGTGAACTAGCTAAAACATTTAGTGAAATAGATTTGGCAAGTATTTCAATATCAATAAATTCCCTTATATTTATAGGAAACGCTATGGTAATATCTTTCCATCCAACGGATGCAAAATATTTTGCCATACTTACCGAAGAAACTGTAATTTTTGAAATCCCTTCCTTTCTATACCAATCAGCAACTATTGAAGATTGATGGGTTTTAAAATGTGGACGAAAAATGACATGACTTTCATCCGCTTTTTGTTTCATCAAACGGATATTTTTTAATGCTTTCGATTTATCGATAATTAAACATGGTTTTTTAATATCGCTTAATTTCATAAAGAATTAAATAATAAGATATTAGCACTTTTTTCTTTGCCTTCATTTGAAATAAATAATGTTTTTCCGTCTGGACTGAAACAGATTCCTTCTGGCTGTTTGAATAATTTATGATTAAGTTGTACTAAATTTACTATTTCATTATTCCGATCAATTACTAGAAGGAGCTTTCCTACAGATGATAAGATATAGAATTCACCAGTTAATGGGTGAATTGCAATTCCAGAAGGCATAAACTGCTCTATTCCATACTTTTCTCTTAGCATTCCAGATTTGATGGTTATAAATGGTTTTTCTATTAGTGTTTTAGTAGTCAGGTCAAATTGATAAACGCATTTGTCATATTCATTTATTTCGTTTGGATTGACTAAGTATGGTTTATTTTTGCAAGCAATTAACAATGAGTTTGTTATTGGGTCAAAACCGAGGCCTTCCGTATTATTTTTTGAGGACAAAGCAGTCTTATACTTAAATTGTTTGGCATTTTTTTGTTTGAAATTTTGATGTTCAGTTATCGTTCCATTGCTTTTTAGAATGTACAGGTCCTTGCCAACCATCTCAATTCCTTCATAATCACCTTTTTCGTTAGATATGATGTGTTCTACTATCTTTTCTGTTTGGCAGTCAACTATATATATATCTGCACTTTCATCTTCATTACAAATTACCTGACTATCCTTAAAAAAAGTAAGTGATGAAATTTCACGAAGTTCCTCTGGCAGTTTTATTATTTTGTTTGGCTTATTTATATCAAATGGAAGTTTTATTTTTTCTAAGAATGAGCCATTATGACTTTCAGTTTTCAAATTTTTCTTATTGGTATCTTTACAGAATATAAATAGTAGAGACAAACAAAAAATAGCAAGTAGATAAGTTGTGGGATAGTACTTAGGTCTTTTATATTTCATATGTATTTATTTTATTTTTACTTTGTTAGTAAACCTCTTTAGGCAAAGTAATATATGAATATTTAGCTAAGGATTTACACCTAATTATTTTTAAAAGCTGAAATTTTACATAAATATTAAAATTGTAAATATCAAGTTGTCAATATAATATATAAACTAATGTAAAGTTATAGTGTAATTTAGTTATGTAAAATAGTAAAATATTAAAGTTTAATTGAAAATTGAAATAATTTTGAATTATTTTAATTTTAAATAATTAATTTAATGCATTGAATATCAATGATATAATTATTTTAAATGCAAAATTATTGAATTATTATAGAAAAAAGCAAAAAACATTAATATTGTCTAATATTGTATACCTAATGTAAATTATTATGTATGCCTACTGTTTTTTTTTAATCAAAGTTACAAGAATAAAATTGGATATTTTCGAGAATTGATTTTCATTATTTATTTATTTGAAATTATTTGAAAATAATAGAGTCAGAAGTAATCTTATATTTACTTAAATTCTTACTTTAGTCAGTATATTTATAATTCAGTATATTAATAATATACGATATTTAAATTTCTTATATCTAATTTATTTAGGATCTAGTTATAAATAAAAAAAAGTCCTCATATTTGGAAAGACATTTGTGAAGCTATATAAGTTTTATTGTTTCTGCCTTAGTTTAAATTTATTTTTAAATCAGTCAATTATGTTAGAAAATATTATCTTATCTTTGAAATTCAATAATACATATAGGTAAAATTCAGTTATATTATGATTTCAAAGAGTATTTTTATCGTCCTGCTAATAAGTGCACTTCTATTATTTTATCGAAATGCGAGTACTATTATAAAAAATATTCGATTGGGCAAAAAACTCCCAATAAACGACAATAAATTGCTGCGTTGGAAAACAATGTTCTTGGTTGCTATTGGTCAGTCAAAAATTAGCAAAAGGCCAATTGCTGGAATTCTGCATATTATTGTTTATGTTGGATTTATCATTGTTAATGTAGAAATGATTGAAATTGTTTATGATGGAATAGCAGGTACGCATAGGATTTTGAGTTTTCTTCCATTTTATAGTGTTCTAATATCCATATTAGAAGTTCTCGCCGTCCTTGTGATTCTTGCATGCACTGTATTTTTGTTTCGTCGGAATATTCTAAAAATTAAGAGGTTTCAATTAATCGAATTAACTCGCTGGCCTAGGTTGGATGCAAATATTATCCTGTTTACTGAAATTATATTGATGTTTGCCTTTTTAAGTATGAATACATCAGATACTATCCTTCAGGCAGCTGAATTTGGGACAAAGTCCTTATCAGGCCCATTTTTAATTAGTAATCTATTAACTCCTGTATTATCTTCCTTTGGTCCCGAAACATTAATGCTTATCGAGCGCTCGGCATGGTGGATTCATATTGTCGGAATTTTTGCTTTTTTAAATTATATTCCATATTCTAAACATTTTCATATAATACTGGCTTTTCCAAATGTATATTATTCCAAGTTAAAGCCACTAGCTTATATTTCAAATATGGAATCAATTACCCATGAAGTTAAGATCGCTATGGGATTGGAAACTGACCAAAGATTGCAAAATGAAGTGCCAAATACATTTGGGGCCCAGGATGTGAAAGATTTATCCTGGAAATCTCTTATGGATGCTTATTCTTGTACTGAATGTGGACGTTGTACATCAGTTTGTCCTGCAAATTTGACCGGTAAAAAGCTTTCACCTAGGAAAATTGTAATGGATACACGAGATCGTCTTGAGGAAATTGGAGCTAAAATGCGAAAACAAGGCAAGGATTTTTCTGATAGTAAAACATTGTTAACCAATTATATCACTACTGAAGAAGTTTGGGCTTGCACAACCTGTAATGCATGCACATATGAATGTCCGGTCAATATTGATCCACTTTCAATAATAATTGAATTGAGACGATATATTTTCATGGAGAAGGCTGCTGCGCCGTCATCTTTAAATGCCATGTCAGTTAATATCGAAAATAATGGCGCTCCATGGCAGTATTCTGCTGCTGACAGATATAATTGGGCTTTGGGGTTGGATCTCACTATTTAATTTAGATAAATCTATTATATTATTGAAGATTAATCATATAAGATAATTTAATTTTTCTTTTAGAAGATGGAAGATAATAAATCAATCAAAATACCTACTTTTTCTGAGTTGGCCGCCGAGAATAAACAAGCTGAATTTTTGTTCTGGGTAGGTTCTGCTGGAAGTTACGATGATAGAGCTAAAAAAATTACAAGGGCTTTTGCTAAGATTCTAACATTTTGCGAAATTAATTTTGCGGTATTAGGTACTGAAGAATCTGATTCTGGAGACGTTGCACGCAGAGCAGGTAATGAGTTTCTTTTTCAGATGCAGGCTATGCAAAACATCGAAACTTTAAAAATGTACCATGTTACAAAAATTATTACATGTGATCCACATGATTATAATACTTTGAAAAATGAATATTCTGATTTAGGTGGTAATTATGAAGTTATGCATCATACAGAATTCTTATACCAACTAATTAAATCCGGAAAATTAAAAATCGAGAATAATATTCTAAAAGATAAAGTCATAACATACCACGATCCTTGCTATTTAGGAAGAGGAAATGGAATATTTTTAGAGCCAAGATTTATATTGCAAACAATATCGTTAAAATTACCTGAAATGAAGCGAAATAAGCAACGATCTCTCTGTTGTGGTGCTGGTGGCGCTCAAATGTTCAAGGAGGCCGAAGAAGGTCAATTAGAGGTCTATACATTGAGAACTAATGATGCCCTTGAGGTCAATCCAGATATTATTGCTACAGCTTGCCCTTTTTGCATGACCATGTTGACTGATGGTGTTAAAATGCAGGAAAAGCAGCAAGAAATTGAAGTCTTGGATATTGCAGAGTTAATGGTCAGAGCTCTTGGAATTTAGAATTTATTTATCTTTATATTGCAAATAAGACTCCGTTTATAAAAAACAGAAAATTAATATTTTAAAAATTGAAATTATTCATCCCTATATACAATAAACTTTAGAAGAAAGATTATTGTAAGTGGCTGCCAGAATATGAGATGGAATAACATTTTTATTATAAAAGAAGTAGAATCCTGATATTTTTTTTTAATAAGTGATTTTAAATTCTTCTTTTTCACCAAACGCCTGTTTTTTTAACTTCAATTGATATAAATCTGAATTTTTATTAATATCCTGAAAATATTGTATTTCCTCAGAAATTGCAAAAAACGATGAAATAAGTCACTTACTCTTGATTTTTGTAAAAATCAATATCTGTCAATTAAACGATTCTAATAGTACAAATTTTATTATTTCATGTAAAAAATATTGTATACGATGCAAGTTTTTCTGTAAATATTTATTAAAACCCATAGTAAATTCGGTATTACAAAAAGTACATTGCATTTAGAATAATGCTTAACATATTTAGTATAAGCTGCTTAATTAAAAATAACGTTAAGTATTTGATATTCAATGATATAATATTTTATAAAATTTTTTTTAGTTTTTTTTTGCCTTTTAAAAAATTGACTCATAGCACGATATCAAATTTCTTTAAAAATCAAGCATTTTTGCATTTTGTTTTCATTTTTTTTTTCATCACTTTTAGGCTGTGAAATAACCCCCTATTGTAAATTTTTAAAATACGAATTGTTAAATGAACAAAGATCACAATGTTGTTTGGAATAACTGTCTCTCTATTATTCGGGATAATATACCGGCCGTAAGCTTTATCACCTGGTTTAGGCCTATCATTCCCCTTAGTTTAGAAAGAAATGTGTTAACTATTCAGGTTCCAAGTGCATTTTTTTATGAATATCTTGAAGAACATTTCATAGATATTATGAAAAAAACACTTAGGAAGGAACTTGGACAAGATGCTATGTTGGAGTATAATATCGTAATGGACAGAACCTCTGTTAATGCGAAACCTTACACCGTGAAACTACCTGCTAAGGAAGGTACTAAGTTGACTAATCAACCTGTTTCTCTTCCTTTGATGACTGACCAACCTATTAAGAACCCGTTTATTATTCCGGGTATTAAAAAGGTTCATGTTAACCCTCAATTAAATGCTGCGTGTACCTTTAACAACTTTGTTGAAGGCGATTGCAACAGACTTGCACGTTCTGCAGGATATGCTGTAGCTAACAGTCCTGGAAAAACAGCTTTTAACCCGCTATTTATTTATGGTGGAACTGGATTGGGAAAAACACATTTATCCCAAGCAATTGGAATTGAAGTGAAAAACCGTTATCCTGAAAAAACTGTTTTGTATGTGTCAGCAAACAAATTTATTACACAGTTTTCAGAAGCTACACGTAAAAATGAAAGAAATGACTTTCTCCATTTTTATCAAATGATTGATGTATTGATTATCGATGATGTACATGAGTTCGCAGGAAAGGAGAAATCACAGGACACTTTTTTCCACATTTTTAATCATTTACATCAAACCGGCAAACAGTTAATCTTAACTTCTGATAGGCCTCCTATTGAGTTGACTGGTTTGTCAAAGCGTATCATTTCACGCTTTAAGTGGGGCTTATCAGCTGATTTGCAATCACCTGATTATAATACACGTCTTGCTATTTTAAAACAAAAGACTTATAATGATGGAATTGAATTGCCCGACGAAGTTATAGAGTATATTGCTTCAAGTATCAGTAGCAATATTCGCGAATTGGAAGGTGCATTAATTACATTATTGGCTCAATCTACATTAAACAAGAAAACCATTACTCCGGATTTAGCCAGGAATATTATCGATAAGCAGGTAAAGCATACAAAACGCGAAATTACCCTCGATTATATTCAAAAAGTTGTATGTGATTATTTTGATATGAATGTTGATGTGCTGCAATCAAAAACCCGTAAGCGCGAAATAGTTCAAGCAAGGCAAATTGCCATGTATTTTTCTAAAAACCTTACATCATCTTCTTTATCTACCATTGGATCTGTGATTGGGGGAAAAGATCATGCAACTGTGCTGCACGCATACAAAACTGTAAATAACTTATCCGAAACCAATAAAGAATTTAAAAGCTATATTGCTGATATCGAAAAAAAGTTGAAAGTTTATTAGACTGACCAATTTTTTAAAACAATTTGCCCATAGAATCATTAAATTTTAGCTTTGATTTTATGGGCAATTTCTTTTCTATCTGATGGGAATTTACTTCATTTTTAAAGTAAAGCTAGTATTAAGGCAGTTAATAAAGCAACCAATCCAACTCCCGAACAACCTTTTGTACAACCATCCATTTTAGTATTGCTGCTGGTATTTGTGTTCTCATTAATTGTGTTTGTATTGGAGTTTTCAATAGTTGGTGGATTATTTGTGTCATTGCTTTGGTAATATGAACTATTTCCAACTGTTTTCAGATTAAAATTTTCGGAATCAATTCTTTCTCTATCTAGATTTTGCAGGTAAATATTAAGATTATTAAGTTGATCCGGAACCTCCTCGTTTGCGCTAAACTTAATTGTGTATGTCCTTATTTCGTTCGCATTAAGGTTATCTATCATGGTTAAAGGATCAAACTCAAGTCCATATATTGTCTCTTTGGGTTCAATTTTGATCAGTAGATCTTTCACTGGGGCAGCACCAAGGTTTGTAATTTGTATATTTAGGGAACCCGATTCGTTATATTTTATTTCATTTAAAGATCCGCTACCTTGATATTCAAGTTTGGTGATTTTTAGGTTTTGGGATTTTTCGGAATTTTCAGTTTCGCTTATGTTGGTAAGATTCTCAACAATGAAATAATCAATTTCAACCTGCATTGTTTCATTTAATATAAATCCAATTCTATTTCCAAGTGTTGGAAGTTCTTTAAGGGCAGCAATATAGATTTCATTAATATAGAAACGAAGTACATGATTGATGCTTTCAATTTTTAAAATATTAGTGGAAAAATCCCATTTTTTTATGGCTGAGGAATAGGTCCATGGCATTAATTCGGTTTTATTTCCTTGCTCCCATTGAATAATTTTAAACTGACCGTTTCCAGATATTATAAACTCATATTCATTATTTGCATCTTGACTTCCCCATAGTAATCCATATCCATTATCATCTATACCTTTAATCTTTTGCATAGCTGCTGTTATAGTATAGTTAGTGCTCTGGATGTGAGGAACATCAATCGCACTTGTTATTGCTGTTCCTTCTTTTAAGCAAGAAAGTGCATACTTTCCATCCTGGATTGTCATTTCTGAATTTTCATTTTTCTGAATTTCCCAGCGCATCATGTTGCTGTTGAAATTTTCATTTACAATCTTAACTGAAAACTGACCAAAAGTTACATAGGATTGGAGGATTAATACTATAATTGCATAATTTTTTTTCATAATTGAAGAGGTTTAGTGTTTTCTACTACGCTTTAAGATATTTATTGATAATTTACCTGCAACGCTCATTTTCTTTTATTTTAGCTCAACTTTAAAATCAATTTCTAAATTGCAAAATTGCTTATTTTATTTAATACAGATGCTATTTATTGCTTTATTTATGAATGATTTTTTAAATTATTGTTAGAACAATTATTTTTGAAAGCACTGGATGAATTTCACTCAAAGCAAGCTGAGTGTAAATTTGTAAAAAGAATATTATTTATTTTTTAAGATAACATGAAAACCACTTGAGCCATAAAAGCCAACTATTAAATGAATATGCTTTCAAATTTTATACAATATAATTTATAAGATATATTTTAAATTATTATTGTCCAATAATAAATCATGGTATATTATTTGTCATATTTGCTTTACTAAATATTGCATTTGATAAGAAATCTAAATAAAAATTTGAAATTTTTTATTAAAAAAATATTACATTTGTAAATAAACCTGTAGTGATGGAAATCATTAGAATAGAAAAAACAAATAATACTCCCAGTATATACATTGATGAAGCTAATTTACTTTGTCGAATTGTAGGATCTTCATTTCCTGAAGATGCATATGAAGTTTATCAACATGTAATTGATTGGCTAGGTAGAGTTAGTAAAGATAATAAATCAGAATTGGTTGTTGAGTTTGATTATGATTTTTTAAATTCTATTTCACACAAAAAAGTTTGGCAGATTCTTCATGAGCTTAAGCAGCTATACAAAGCAGGTAAGCAAGTTAAAGTTATTTGGTACTATAATGAAAGTGATGAAGATATAATGGAAGCTGGTGAGGATCTGGCTGAATTAATGAATATCCCATTCGAGCTCATTTCCAAATAATTTTGGTAAAATATTTGTTTTAGCAATTGCAAAGCTCAAATTTTCAAATCAAAGTTACCTGATAGCAAATTAATCAATTTTTTGTTGAATCGATTGAGGTCTGTATCGTAAAGAATGAGTAATTCTCCGAGAATTCAGAAAATTTATAATTTAAGTCTCTCCCCGATTTTAAACGCATTTCAATAATACTTAAATCGGGTTTTCTTATTTCTTCTTTTTCAAAATATAGTGATAGTTTTTTGAAAAAATCAAGTAATTCTCCGACTTTTAACTTGTTTACAAAATTAATTTTATCTTTTAACACTTCTACTGCAGAGTTATGTAAAAAGTTGCCAGCAGTAAAATAGAATGAATTACTCTTTTTGCTCAATAAAAAGATCCCTTCTTTTTCACCTATTGATCGCTGTTTACTATTTTGATTTTCGGAATAACTAACTATGTTATGAAGCATTTCGAACATAATTTTAAAAACACGTTTTTTAAAATCAACTGTTCCATGCATTTGGGCGTCTACTATTGGTAATAGATTTAAAAGGTTATCCCTATCGAATGATCCATTGAAATTGAGTAAAATATCATGTTCGATAAGAATAGTATGGATTTTTTTTATCTTTTCCATTGCCAGGTTCGATTCTGTCCTAGTATCTATAATTTCATCTTGCTTTTCTAAAAGAATTTCTGTTCGAAGGTAAAAATATGAAAATACCTCATTCACTTTCTGAAAATCATAAAACAATTTATTGCCAGTTTTCCGTGCCATAGCAATCAATCCTAGTCCTGCTCCTCCTTTACTCGAAATTTCACCAGTTACAAGCATTTCCTGGTAGTACATTTTTAATTCATCTGCATTGAGACTGTTTACTCTTTCTAGTTGATCCGTGAGTTTATTTATATTTTCGTTCTCAATTACATTACCGGTTGTGATATAATATCTTTTATTCTTTTTTTCAATGACCAAAATTGCAGATTCTTCACCTATTGTATCCTTAACTTTGTCTTGGTGTTTTGTGATATTTTGAAGACATTCAACCATTACAAAATATATTTTTTTCTTTAATCGTTGAGTATCATCTGCTTTATCTAAATTTGTTTCAGTTAATGCCAATAGATTTGAGGTAATATTTTTTGTAAATTTGCCCCTATAAATATATTCATAACTCAATTTACTCATTCCCCGAATAAGTTCATAGGCCAATTCTAGCTGTTTATTGTCAGGTTCGTTCAATTTGGCAGATTGAATCATGTTAAAAATCTTTTTTATTTAGAAATTATGATTTGTTTGTTTCTTATTATAAAGGAATATATTTTTTTTGACTTAGCAAAACTTAAATTAAGAGCATTTATTTTTTTCCGGAAAACCAGACAAACGATTTATCTTTTATTCATAAAATACCTTTTGTAACATGTATCATCTAATTTCATCATCAGGTATTAAACATAAAAATGGTCAACCGATAATTACTTAATAAGCGTATCATTTTTGTACAATTCAGTTTTTAGCAAATGACCTTTATCGTTAAATACTTTCCATTTTCCTTCTTTGGCATCTTTAATATATATTCCTGACTCTGAAATTTTTCCATTTTCATGAAAGTATTTCCATTTTCCCTCAGCCAGGCCATTTTTATATTCGCCCAATTGTTTTAGATTGCCATTGGGATGATAAATTTTCCATGGGCCTTCATATTTACCTAAATGAAAATTTCCTTCCGAATATAATTTTGAATCTGTATAATAAGCTTTCCAAAGTCCTTCTTTCTTATTATTGATGTAATTTCCGGTTTCTCCTAAAATTCCATTTTCAAAATAATCTAAATACTGACCTTCAATTTTTTCATCAATATAAAAGCACTCACTCATTTTTATACCATTTTGATAATAGGAAAAAAAGTTACCGTTTAATTTACCATTTTTGTATATACAAATACGCTCCAGTTGTTTATTTTTATAATAAACCCATAAGGTATCTGCAAAATAATCTCCTTTTTTTTTTCCTTTATAATTAATTTCTCCAGTTTCATAATATTTTTCCCAAAGCCCATTTATTATGTCTTCGGAATAATTTATGCGATATTCAAGATTTCCATTTTCTTGAAAGCTAGTAGAAATACCATTTAAGTGATCATTTACATAAAAGTATTTGCTTTTTAATTTGCCAGAGTCATAATATTCAGTAAAGAGACTATCTCGCTTATTGTTTTTGTATTTCCCCTCAACCTGTAATTGGCCGGATTCAAAATAAGATTTATAAGATCCATTTTGCATATTATTTTCAAAAATTAATTCAGTCTTTTTTAATCCATTGGGATAAAAAACCAACCAATTCCCTTCCATTTTATTGTTTTTGAAAATGCCAGATTGATATTCTATTCCATTTTCATAATAGTAAGTATATTGTCCGTTTTTTATCGTGTCATTTCCAACAATCTTTGCCTGATATTTTTCTTTAATGGTCTCTTTTGTTAAAGGATTATAATACTTATTGACAGTTTGTTGAGCATTAATAACTGTGGTTAATAAAATAAAGCAAAATATTTGAATTAGAAAACAGATTTTATTCTTCATTATGGTCTATTCAATATCAAGTAAAATTTGTGTTCCTTCCAGGTTTGATTTACTCCCATAATCTAAAATGGCGGCCAGAGCATATCTTCCTTGTGGCAATTTTTGGCTCATCTTCAATTTGATATTTAATTGAGCATCAGGATAGGACTCAAATGTAATTTCATCCAGTTTGGTTTCTTGTGCTGTCGAGAGATTTGATGCGATAAGTGTTACTTTACATTTGGCAATCTTATCACCCATATTATCGATTATTGCTGTATAAATCCTGCTAGTAGAATCACGTGTAATTTCAGCAAGGCTTCCAATTTTCAATTTATAATTTATATTGGTTTTTGGAGATTGAACTGCCCTTAATATCATTTGTCCATTTACCATAAGCCCAGTTTGAATTGCTTTATCTGCAAGCAAGGCTGTTTGTTCTTTGGACGTGCGCACAAAGATATTTGCCCATTTGGTTGTGAAATCTCCTGATGGTGCTTGAATACTTATTAGAACTTGCCTTTCTTCGTTGGGATTAATTTCAAGAAATGGAGGATTAATGCTTATCCAATTTACCAAGGAATGTTCAGTACTCGATGCAGGCATAGCTATTTTTTCACCTTCCTTATTAACCACAAAGTCTCCCAAACTCAATACAAATGAAGTTTTAGTATTGGCATGATTAAAAATATTAATTGGAATGGTTTGTGTTTGACCCGGTTCTGCATTAAAAAATAATAAGACAGGAGAAACTTCAAAATCCTGAGCAATCGAATAATTTTTAATTATTAAAAGGCAAACAATTGTTACTAATTTAAAAAATTCCTTCATCATAATTTATTGGTTTGTGTTATTAATCAAATATAAAAGGCTTAAAGTACTGTTATTTCAACCCTCCTATTTTTTTGTTTTGCTTTTTCAGATGAACCTGGAACCAATGGTCGTGTGTTAGAGTATGACTTAACAATAACCCTGTTTTCAGTTAATCCATGTGAAATCAGATATTTTTGTACTGCTTCTGCCCTGCGCATAGCCAGTATATTATCAGTCCTGTCTTTTCCAGTATCATCTGCATGGCCTGCAATTTCTATTCGTACAGATTTATTTTTATTCAACAATTCAATTAACCTATCTAATTCCGGATACGCATCTGGTTTTAATCTAGTCTCTTTTTCATCAAAATTCAAATTGTTTATTGGTATTTTTTGACCTGGTTTAAAGTTTTGAGTAAAATCTTTTTCACCTTTTTCATCATATATGATAAAAGTTTTATTTTGAGGGCCAGCAGATAATTTTTGCAGCATCAAGTCTTTGGCTATATTTTGAATGGATATAACTTGTTCAATATAAAGGTTTTCTACCCAATCCTGATATCCTGCTGCTTTTACTTCAATCCTAAATTTATCTCCTGCTACATAAGAAATGGAATAATTTCCATTTAACCTGTTCGATATCCCTTCAGCAACTACTTTATTCGTAGTATTTTCGATAATTTTAATTGATGCTTCTATTGGTTCTAAACTTATCGCATCTCTTATTTTTCCTGATAAAGTTGTTTTCCTAATTACTTTCAAATCATCCATTTTAAACTCATCTTTAGTAACATCAGTATCAAAAGTTATTTTCCGTTTTTTTTCATTGAATACAAAAGAGACCCTAAATTGCTTATAACCATTAAATTTAACTATATATTCAGATTGCTGGATATCAAAGCTTTCGTAAAAAATATTGTTTATTTTAACTATATAATTATCCGCAACAGGAGTATATAGTACAAAATTCCCTTGTTTATCAGTAAGTGCAGAAAAACTATTTCCTTTAGTATCTTCTGCCAGTATCCTGATATTTGAGATATCAATTGCACCTAAGCTAGAAAGAGGATCTCTATTTAATACTACTGAGCCAAATATTTTATTATTTTCAAGATAAGGAATATAAACAGTTTTATCATCATCAACTAAAAAACTTTCAGTTAATTCTTCTCTGTTGAAGTTTCCTACAATCTCGCCCATTAAAATGTATTTTACTTGATAATTGCCGTTAGGTATATTTAGATATTCTATTGTACCAGTTTGATCTGAAAGAAGCTCAGTTGAAGCAAATTCATTTATACTTCTTTTCACATTAATACTATCACTATAATCCCTATCAATATTTACTAAAACATTGTTTATACCTGGTTCATTCTCCTCTTTAACCCTATTTCCATTTAAATCACGAAAGAAAACAACATGAAGATCATAATACTTTACACGTGGTTGATTGCAATTAAATTCTTTTCTGATACCAAGTTGAAAATAACTGGAGTTATATCGAAGCGTGGCATTAGTTAATGCATCTTTCCTCGTTCTAGTAGATGCACTGTTCATTATGCGAATTGAAAATTGATGTGGTAAAAATGCTGCTAATTGCGTGGTTAAAGTAGCAACATTAGTATTATCATTAAAGTTTGTCTGTAAATTACCTCTAACAAGAAACTGCAATTTTTTATTTAAGAAGAAGCGCTCATAATATGGCATTACAAACAATCGTTTTGAAAAATAGCCAATCGAATAATAATAATATTGATCATATATATCAAATGGACCATTTCGATACTGAATAAACACTCCAAGATTTCTACTTGTAATGTTTAGTGCAAAATTATAGGTCATGTAGTTTCGAGTTGGAAAAGTATTTAATTCAACAGCATTATCAATAATTATATTGCCAACATCAAGTTTGGGAGCAATTACAATTCTGGTATCAGGTATATTAATTCTACCTGAAATGAATAAACGTCGATTTTGCGTTCCAAAAAAATCACCTGACCCTAAAGTATAGAATTGGTTAGACTTTTCTAGTTGATAAATTGCACCATAATTAATACTGAATATTGTACTGAAAATAGTCTGATGCGAGATTTCATATTTATCAAACTTTCTGAATCTTTCCGGTTGTATTGTATCATTAATATAATATGCAGGATTGTCGTCTCTTTTATAATAACTAATATTGAGCAGAGAATGGTTATTAAAACTATAACTTAACCTTGAGCTAATGAAAAGTTTTCCTCTTGAAATCCCAGTATATTCAGGCGATCCATAATCTGCATCAACATTAATTGCCAGTTTATTTACTTTTAGACTATATATTAAGTTGTATCCAAAGCCGTTTCTGGTAAAAGGGGTATACATGGAATGTGTTGTTTGGTTTTGCCCCACTTGAATTGATAAAAAATTCTTTTTGAAAAGAGAAAAACTTAATCCGGCCATTTCAATTTTAGATGAAAGCATCATTTCATTTTGATCCATTTCAGCATATCCAAGCATTGCTCTGGTTTTTCGAAATATTGAAGTTTCAAATTTTCCTCCATAAAAGGAGCTCGAATCAACAATTCCATTTAAATAGAATCCTTCTATTTTTGTTTTTTTTAATTTCAGTGCTGTTTCAACACCTCTTCCATAAAAATTTTGATTTAACTTGCTCTCAATATTTCCAACCTGAAAATGTAAATATTTAATATTAAATCCAACGTAGACTCTGGTACTAATTCCCCAAAAATCTTTTGTACTATTAGAACTCAGAGAACTATTTTGAAAATAGTAATAGAAATCCATATCCTTTTTAAACAAGATAGATCCCATGGCCGAAAATGAATATGAAGGAGTGCTATTGCTAAAAAGATCGTTGATGGTTAATTCAACGATTGCACATTTATTTTGTTCTGGAATTAAGAGCTCGTATTTATTCTCAATGCGATTTAACCATAGTGAATTTTTAAAAACAGTATCCTGTGTCGATGTTTTAATATCAACTTTATAAAACTGTTGTAATTCATCTTTTTCATCAATTCCAACTGTAAAAATTAGTGTGCTATCAGAATGTGGAGGCATACTAACAGACGTTGAAAATAATTTATCTCTTCTATTATTATTAACAGTCATATAATATGAGCCAAGTAATTCCACATTTACTATTTCATTTATATTTCCAAGATTGTGAATGGTGTAATTAAATGTAGCTTTATCTGTTTTTTGGTCAAAATAAGCAATATCATTTAAAAGTTTTACCTTGGTATTAGGCAGTCTTGGTATCGTAATAAAACAATATTCAGATTTTACTTGCCGTTCGTTTTTGTCCATAACTGATGCTACGACAACATAGGCAATCTCTCCTAAAACTTTTGAAGAAACCATCACCCTTACAGGTATATTAATAGAATCTCCGGCTTCTAAACTTAAAGTAATATTTGGATCACCCACAAAATTCCAATCATTAGGCACATCAAACTGCACATTACCATTAAATTTTTCACCCGAATTATTTTTGATGATTAGAATATTGAAGAAACTCTGTTTAGCCCTAACTTCAATTTTTGGGTAAATGAATTTTGTATCAAGAGATTGGTTCCCTCCATTAGTATAATTTGAAATTTGTGAATGCAAGGCATATTGCCCGCATATTGTAGAAATAAGCAGGATTAATAATTTAAAATATATACCATTTGAATTTCTCATCTATGACGGCTGACACATTAGAATCAACTTAATTTAAATGTTAGTATGATACAATAATTTGAACCAATTCTATTTATAAACATATAGTTAAACCATAATTATTCATTTTCCAAGATAAATTCAAGATAAAGAGTATAAAAATCTGGATCTTCACCCAGTATTCTTTTAAGTGCGGTTGTACCTACCTGAAAAGATATTTTTACTTCACCATTTATTGTTGGGTTAATGCCAGCATGAACCAGTTCCTGGGTGCCTAAAGTTAAGGGTTGCCAAGCTGTTGAAGTTCTGGTATAAACCCCTGGATTATCATCAACTAGAAATTCGACTCTATCTAAAGGTATAATATTGGTGGTATTAAACCCTGTAATATCAGTAGACCTCATACTTAACTTCCAAGTATCTCCTATTAAAGGTCCATCAAAATCAAAATTAATAACAAGTATTGTTTCAGATATTTTAATTATTCCATTCTCTAACTTATATAGTGTATTAAATGCAAAAACTGGAAAACTACTTGTAGTAATAGTTCTTATTGTTTTTTGTCCAAAAACAGAATTACTATATATAAGTAATATCAATATGCTAAATACTAAATAATTGGTTGATTTTTTTATAACCTCGACTAAATAATTATTAGCATTTGCCAACATGGATTCGAATTTCTAACTAATAACGACTATTGTTAATTTTTATCATTTAAAATCAATTTCCCCTCATATTTATTAGATATGAGAGGAAATCAATGCAGATAAGCTTTTTTTGATATGATTCGTAATCAGATATATTTAGTGTGCCACTAATGATAAGTAAACATTCACGGTATATCTTCCTGGGACGCTTCCAGTGATTCTTGCTGCTAAATTTACTCCGCATTGCCAATGGACAACAAATGTGTTTTCAGCTGCAGAACCAACGTTTGTTCCATTCGTTCCACCAGCTACCCATGTAATCAAATCAATAGGTCCATTTTGGAGTGCCGCAGGTGCAGCATTGAATGCAGAAATTACATCAGCATCAGCAAACCTTGTGGATGTAAGCGCATCATCTACCTGAAGTTCAACACGGTTTAATAATATGGATGCTCCTGCTTCGTTTAAGAAAGTAGCAGCATCAGTTCCAATTTGCAAATCCCAATCTTGAGATGCGGAGATGTCAAAATAGGTGTCATAAGCAGCGGAATTACCAATTCCATTTGTTATGTCAGAAATTTTACTAAAGACAAATTCAATATTACCACCACTCTTAACATTAAGTCGCATGATAGATTGAACAGTAATTGCCATTGGAATAACGGCATGATCGCTTATAGGCTGGGCTATTGCTAATTGCCCCAAAAAAAAGATTGATAAGAATCCTAAAATAACTTTTTTCATGTTGTCCTCTTTTAAATTAATAATTGTTTATTTATTTTATATAGACTTAGGTATTAGTGTTTATGTTGTCTATAGTACTAATAATTTGCCTTTTTTTATATTCATTTTTATAAAAGTATTCTTTTGATTGATAAAGATATATAAAAAAACGATAAGTGAATTCAGATATTTATAAGCAAAAGATATGCAAATATAGAGATATTCGCATTAATAATTGTTTTTCTGTCAACTTTTTTAGGCACTCTGCTAGTGTATATTTAAACATCAGATTTCTGTTTTTTTATAGAGTTGAAATATTAAGACTGATCCTGAATATCTATTCTAAATCCAATAACCAATATATCATCGGTTTGTTCATGATTTCCCATCCATTCGTGAATAACCAGATCCAATATTTTTTCTTGTTCTTCCATGGGCATTTGATAAATTTCAAAAAGTAAATCCCTGAAATTCTTTGCCATAAATTTCCGTCCATCGGGACCTCCGAACTGATCTGAAAAACCATCGGAAAAAATATAGCAAGTTGTTGGTTTATTAATATTTACAATATGTTTGGTGAAATTATGATCTTCTAATTGAAATCCCCCAACAGGGAATTTATTTCCTCTTACCCGAAAAACCTTTCCATCTTGAATATATATTAATGGGTTTTGTGCACCCGAAAATTCCATTATTTTATTGATGGGATCTATCACACAAAGGGCCATATCCATACCATCACGGTTTTGTGTTGATCCCTGATTTAATGATTTACGGATACCGGCATGCAAGCCATTAAGTATTTTATTCGATTCTGTGGTTCCTCTTCTTACAATATCATTTAATAAATTAAATCCAAGCATCGACATAAAAGCCCCCGGAACTCCATGGCCTGTGCAGTCTACAGCAGCAATAAAAATTTTGCGCAATGCATCTTCCGGTTTTTCAATTGAAGGGTTTTTAACTCCATTTTTTAGTTTATTCATTTCATCAAACCAGTAGAAATCACCACTTACTATGTCGCGGGGTTTAAAGAATATGAAGGAATCAGGTATTAAAGATTTCATGATCAATTGCTTGGGAAGCATGGCTTCCTGAATTCGCTGTGCATAATTGATACTTTGCATAATACCTTTGTTCTGAAGCTGGATATGAACATTGGCCTCAACAAGTTCTATGTTTTTAGACTCTTTTTCGTCTCTTTCTTTTTCAATTATTAAATTTCTTCGTTCAAGCTCTTTGTTGTCTTTTCGCCTTCGGCGAAGGGTGACGATCGCTCCAATGATTAATAGGAAGAAAAGGCCGCTTAGTACTGCACCACCAATAAGAAATAATAAGTAGTTTTGTTTTTCAATTTCCAATTGTTTTTGTCTTGCAATACCTAATTGTTTGGCTTTGTTCAAGTTATCAATTTCAAGATCATCTGCCCTTTTCTTGTCGGCAAATATATTGATAGAATCCTGCTTTGATCTGATTGCACGATTTAAAGAATCCTCTGAAAACTTTTTGATTTTTTCAAGCAATTCTAACTCCTGATCTTTTAATTTTTTTTCATCTTCAAGGATGCTTGTTTTCTTTTGTTCTTTGGTTAAATTTATATCGGCCTCTTTTTCGCGAGTTACAGTACTTTTACTCTCAATTTGCTTATCATAAACCTGGAAATAATTATAATATTCATCTGACTTTTTCTTGTTGCCATAAGCTTTATAGCATTGGGCCATTAAATTGTAACAGGTTCTTAAAAGCCGGGCATCATTTAAATCGTTGGAAATTTTCAAAGCTTCTTCAAGCCGCTCAAGTGCTTTGTCATATTCTTTGTTAATGATTAGTATGGTTGCAACATCCATTAAACTTACAGCAATGTCATTTTTGTTGTTGTATCTTCTACTTATGAGCAAGCTTTTTTCAAAATATTTTATTGTATTTTTCAGCTGGTCCATTTCAGAATAAATCATTGCTACATTGTTGTATATCTTTTTATTATCGGTTTCATTGCCAACTTTATCGTTTATTGCGGCAGATTCCAAATAACTATCTATGGCATCCTGGTAATTGCCAGCTTTAAGATATACTGATGCACGTTTATTGGAATAATATGCGGCTATTTTGAATTGGTTCTTAGCTTTATAATCCTTTACAAACTGGGTATATTGATTGATTTGATTTTGTTGTTCGGAATTTAGTTGGGCATATGTATGGCTATTCTCAGCCATGATTAAAGCAATAATCATAGTAAGTGAAACAATATTCAATATTTTTTGAAAAAATGTCACTTTTGTTTTACAAAATTTAATCTATACAAGCCTGCAAAATAATAAAAATTTATGATATTTAGGAAATATTTGTTTTTTTACCTTTACAAAACCACCATAAAATCGAACTATCCATATATTTGCAAAAACCGAACCATTTTATTTTGTACGCATATTATCAAATTAGCAAATACTTCTTTGATTAAATGAAGTTATATATTTATAAGAAGTCAAGTATTTATAGTTTTCATTTTCGGACTCGAGAATTCAGCATATTGCAAATTTCTTTAATTAATAAATTTAGCAAAAATTAAATGTACCAAATCTCATTATGTTTCTATTTTATAAATTCTTAGTTCTTTATTCTAAAGCTATAATTTTATAAACGGTTAGTCTGAATAGTTCATGTTTTATTATCTGGGAGTATTCTTATTTAAAATTTTGGCAATTATTTGTATATTCTATTATACATCAACGAATTATGGATAAAATAATTTTAAATCGAATAATATATTTTCATCATCAAATTGATATTTGATGCCTTTGAGCAAGAATATTGCTTATAATATTGGGGTTGTACTTAATTTAGTTATTTATATAATCATTGTATTTATTTATTAAACAGTATATTATAAAATTATAACTAATTTAAAAATGATTATTTAAATTAGTTCGACTTTTAATTTAACCACAAAAATAAAATTCTTGTTTTTTATTCAAATTTATAAGAAATTTTCTAAATCAAATTATTTTGTGTACCTATTTAATTTAATTATTGTTTGGCCAAGAAGTATTCAATGAAATGTATAAATATCAAATAATTGAAATCGGACTGATTTTTAAGTATGCAGTATTTATTGGCATTTCAAATTTATCAGACAGTATCAATAAAAATTTACAAATTATACTTAATTAAAGCATTTAGTTAAGTATGGTTAAAAAATTGTCAATTAACTTATTGCTCCCCAATTTATTTTCTGCCGTTTGCGAAGTTTTAACTCTTTATTAAGAATGCTATTTTCCTCATTTTCAAGTAGATTGTCTTTATCTAAAATATCAATGGCTTTGTTTCTTGCCAATTGTAAAATCTGCCCATCTTTTGCTAGATTTGCCAGCTTTAAATTAAATGGAATTCCACTTTGTTGTGTACCCTCCATATCACCTGGTCCTCTAAGTTTTAAATCAACTTCTGCGATTTCGAAACCATCGCTAGTTCGGACCATTGTTTCCATCCTTATTTTTGCTTCTTTTGATAATTTGTATGAACTCATCAATATGCAATAAGATTGTTCTGTACCTCTACCAACGCGGCCTCTAAGCTGATGAAGTTGAGAAAGACCGAATTTTTCTGCGCTTTCAATGACCATAACAGAAGCATTTGGAACATCGACTCCAACTTCGATTACGGTTGTTGATATCATTATCTGCGCCTGCCCTTTTATGAACAACTGCATAGCCTTATCTTTTTCCTCTGCCTTCATCTTTCCATGTACTACTGCTATGGTATACTCTGGAGCTGGAAAAGCTCTGGATATGCTCTCGAACCCATCTTCTAAATCCTTGTAATCCATAGTTTCTGATTCTTGTATAAGAGGGTACACAACATAGACCTGTCTGCCTTCTGAAATTTCCTTTTTGAGAAAGGCAAATAATCGTAACCTCTTTGAATCAAAAAAATGTATGGTAGTAATTGGTTTACGTCCAGGGGGAAGCTCATCTATTACTGAAACATCCAAATCTCCATACAGCGTCATTGCTAGAGTACGGGGAATTGGAGTCGCTGTCATTACCAATACATGAGGCGGGTTTGCATTTTTTTGCCAGAGTTTCGACCTTTGCTCAACACCAAACCGATGTTGCTCATCTATAATTACAAGGCCTAAATTGCTAAAGATTACAGTATCTTCGATTAGTGCATGTGTTCCTATAATTAATTGAATTTCACCAGATTGCAATTTTTCATTAATTCTTTTTCTATCCTTGGTTTTTGACGATCCTGTTAATATTTCAATATTGATGTTCAATCCATCGATTAGCTTGCTAATGCTTGCAAAGTGTTGTTTTGCAAGTATTTCGGTGGGTGCCATAATGCAGGTCTGAAAATTATTATCAAGACCAATAAGAATAATCATGAGTGCCACCAATGTTTTTCCACTACCAACATCGCCTTGTAACAATCGGTTCATCTGTTTACCTGAGCCTAAATCTGCTCTTATTTCTTTGATAACACGCTTTTGTGCATTGGTTAATTCAAAAGGGAGTAGGTTTTTATAAAAACCATTTAAATAATCTCCTATATGGGTAAATCGAAAGCCATTTAACTTTTGGGCACGCTGATATTTTTGCTTTAGGATTTGAAGTTGGATATAAAACAATTCCTCGAATTTTAAGCGGAACTGAGATTGCTGAAGTGACTTCAGGCTAGTGGGGAAGTGGATTTCTTTAAGTGCTGTCCGGAGTGGCATTAATTTTATTGTTCCTGTTAGATAATTAGGTAAAGTTTCTCCCAGAGAAGCACCTATTTTTTGTAAAGCTGTTTGCTGAAGTTTATTGATGGTTTTTGAAGTAATGAAATTTTTCTTCATTTTTTCGCTTATAGAATAAACAGCCTGTAATCCAGCAAATTCTTTCTGTTCATGCATTTCAACTTCGTCTATTTCTGGGTGGACTATGTTTATTTTTCCACTATAATTAGATGGTTTTCCAAAAACAATGTATTCTTTATTGAGTTTTAAATTTTCTTTAATCCATTTAACACCCTGAAACCATAGAAGTTCAATAGTTCCAGTTTCGTCTGAGAATTTTGCAACAAGGCGCATTTTGCTCTTTTCTCCTTCAGTTCTAAATGATGTGATTTTGCCAATTATCTGGATATTTGCCAAATTGGGGTCTATTTCATTGATAGTATAAAATTTGCTTCTGTCGATGTGTTTATATGGGAAAAAAGTAAGCAAATCCATAATTGTATTGATCTGAAGTTCAGAATTGAACAATTCTGCTCTTTTTGGTCCTACACCAGGTAAAAATTTTATTTCGGTATCTTTTGGTTCCGTTTCCATTAATTAACTCATTATAAATAGGACGAGCACTGGTTTAATAAATTTTTATTCATTGAATTATTCCATCGCAACAATCGGCGACACTCTGTGTTATTGCATAATCCAAGCTCAGTTCTTGCTGGTGAAAATAAATGCATTTTTTTAATTTGTCTTCAAACTTTTAATCTTTTAATCCCAAAGTTTTCAACATTGTTTTTAATGATATTTATATAAGTAATTGATTAGTTGTAATATAACTAAACATCAAACTCTGATTAAGCTATTTTTGTTGGGCTGTATATACTTTAGTAAATAGGGTTAAACTCTAATTCTATGTGAATATTTTTTAGAATTTGAATTTCAGAGCCATTATTTAGCTAAATATAGATTGGAATTTATTGAAATAATTAGTTTTTGGCATTTTGTTTGAGTACAGTATTGATGTAAAAAAGTACATAATACAATATAAAAAGTAAATAAAACTGTACAATAAATATGTAATACGTAGAAAACCAATGTTATACAAACTTTAATTAATTCTTTTTATAGCTAGATTTTCCCTTTTTAAAAATATGTTAAAATTTTTAACATATTAATTGACAATTAGTTGTATAATGTTAATCTGAAATTAATTAGAAATTTAGGTTCAAAATTACTAAAAAATTAACTAAAATCAATATAAATTGTTTATATTATTGTATACCAGTAGTATATGTAAACTAATTGATGTATATATATAAGTAATACCTAGTTATTTGTCTGAAATATAGTAATATACAAATACTAAATTTAAACCTTAAATTCTCGCCTTGTGAATTATTTATTTTCAAAATAGATGATAATAATCTATAATATTCAGTATATTAGTCAGTTGCGCTCTTTATTTATTTCTATTGAAATTGATTATATTTATGTATAATTTATTGACTGTACCGAATTCATGAAAAATATAATACTCTGATATATAATAATATGTGCCGTTTTTTATTTTTTGCTTCCCTGTTTTCCTAAATTGAATAATTCGGAATTTAGTCCTTATAAGTTTTTATTCAACATCGAACATACCAATGAATAGGAATTAAAATATTTCTATTTTTACAATTTTCAACCTATGTATTGTAATTATTATCTATATTGCTGAAAATGTTAAAGATATATACTGAATTATTCTCTGTTTTTTTATTTATTTTCTCCGGTGTAAGCCTAAGATATTTTAAAATTGTTAGGAAAGGAGATGCTTCGATTTTCTTAAACCTTGTATTCTATTTAACAATGCCTGCATTGGTTCTTTCCAACCTTCCATCTGCCAATATCGGCTTTGATTATCTTTATCTACCTATTATTCCAGTGATTGTCAGCACAATTACTTTTTTTATCGCAAAATATACTGGTCAAATATTGCAATTGGAAAATAAAACACTAGGCGTTTTTATTCTAAGCGCTATTATTTTAAATACGGCTTTCCTTTTTCCTTTTGTTATTTTATTTTTTAAGCAAGAAGGTCTTTCGCGGATATTATTTCTTGATGTTGGAAATGTTTTTATGATTTTTGGATTGGGCTATTATCAAGCATGTAAATACGGTAATCATGAATTAACAAATAAACAGATATTTAAACGTTTTTTTAATGCAATTCCTTTATGGGCAATTCTGGTTTCTATTCTTATGAATTTATTGCACTTAAACCTGAAAGGACCATTTTACGGGTTTGTAAAAATTGCAGGGGATTTAACCATTCCCCTTTTACTTATTTCTGTAGGAATTTTTTTTGAATTGCGTCTGGTTAAATTGAAAGCATTGTTTATAGCTCTATTTATCAGAATGGGAATTGGAATGATTTTAGGCATATTAGTCGCTCATATACTTGGATTGGAAGGCTTAACAAAGGCAATTGCAATATTGGGTACAGCAACTCCAATTGGTTACAACACGCTTATGTTTGCATCAATTGAAAACCTGGATAAAGAGTTTGCTGCAGCTTTGGTTTCTACATCAATTTTGATATCACTGATTTATATACCATTGATGATTTATTTTGTTATTTGAAAAAGAGGCTGTTTAAAAAGTCCTAAAAGTGATGGACATTGAGCTTGTCGAAATGTATAAGTTATTGATTATCAATAATCGTTTCGACAGGCTCAACGTCCAGAAAACACATTTTAGACAGCCTCTTTTAAAGTTTACCGTTAAAGTAATCTCAAAAATTCAAATTTATTAAAACTTAAGAGATCATTTCCAAATTTAACCTGGCTTCGAAATTTGCACTTTTGATTATATTAAGCTTTCTTTTTTACTCCACAACCAATTGCTTTAGTGAAAGAAGGATCTGGTTTTTTTCCGTCAAGTAATGCATTTATTGCATTTGAAAGATAAGGTTTGGTAACCTTGGAAGCATCACCCGAATTGTCATCAATTGCACCAATATATTCAACTATCAGTTTATCATTTTGCTTGCTTAGCAAATAAACATGAGGAGTATTTGTTGCACCATAAGTAGCTGAAATTGTTCTTCCCGGATCAAATAAATAGGGAAAACTGAAATTCTTTTCCTTGGCTTTTTTAACCATTTTATCGTATGAGTCTGCCGGTTGAACGGCAGGATCATTTGGGTTAATTGCAATTACAGGATATCCTTTGTCCTTGTACTTTTGATTTAATTCATTTACTCTGTCCATGTAAGCAACAGCAAAAGGACATTCGTTACAGGTAAAAACTACAATTAGTCCTTTCGCATTTTTAAATGAATCGGAAGAAACCATTTTGCCATCTACGTTTTTTAGATTGAAAGAAATAGCCTCATCACCAACTTTATAGCCTTGTGCTATTAATAAATGACCGATAAGAAATAAATTTATTAATAAAATAGTACGTTTCATTTTTTGTTTGTTTTTAGTTTAACAATAGAATCAAGTTGTTCAAAATTAAATGGTTGTTCATAAAATTCGCGCGAATTTTTACTATAAACCAACGTGGCTGGGATAGCACCCGACCAATTTGGGTTTACTTTATCTATCCATTCATTGCTGTTTGGATCATCCAGAAGAATCACTTCAGATTTGAGATTTCTTTTTTTTATGAATGGGATTAACACACTTTCATAGTTTTTAGCAAAATCGAGGCTAACCAGGATTACTTTAACTTTTTGTGTTTTATATTTTTCAGTAATCTGTTCAAAATTAGGCAATTCCTTAACACAAGGTTTACACCAAGTAGCCCAAAAATTGATGATATAAACAGTGTCTGTCTGTCTGTTAAGATATTGGTTATTTAGCTGATTAAAATTGAGGATAGGAATTTGCTTTGCCCTAAAGCTAAATAAAAGTGCAGTAATCGAAATAAAAATCAGAATTTTCGTTTTCATCTAATAAATGTTTGAAACGAAATTAAAGAAATTCATTTTGTCGATATTCTTCAATTAATAATTCTGATCTTAAATATCGCGATTTAAATAAATTAACATAAGTATATCAAATAAAATCAATTAATTAGCTGTTAGAAATAAGATTTTTACCAATTAATCAATTTGGAGCTTATTTAGAATAATATCAAATAGTATTTTAAAATATTTTTACATTATTCATCTTCAGAATCACCAATAACCATATTTTTCATCGCTTCCTCGATATCTAGCTTTTTTAATCGCAGATAGTGAGTAATTGCGTCATTGATTAATTCTGAGGGTGCTTTTTGGTAATAGTTTGCCAATAACTTTATTTTTGATAAAATCGATTTGTCAATTTCAACAGCATTGCTGGATATCTCTTGTTTGTCTATTACCGGCAAATTATTATTCATAAAAGATGTACCCGACATCAAGGCATCTTTTATCTCGCTAAGCTTCTTTTTTTGTTTTGCCATATTTTTTCAAAAATTCATTTGCAAAAGCATGATAATCCTTCGCTCCCCTTGATTTAGGCGCATATTCAAAAATAGTCTGACCAAATGCAGGTGATTCCATTACTGAAATATCCTGTCTGATATACGAATCAAATATTTTATCTTTTAATTGTTCGTTTGCTAAAATATTGGAAATAACTGCTTGAGAAAACTTGGTCCGATAAGCAAATTTTACCAATAAAATTCCGGCAATCTGCAAATTAGGGTTCATTCTGTCTTTTACTTTTTGAGTAGCACTCATAATATGATCCAGACCAATAAAAGCAAAATTTTCAGTTTGCATGGGAACTATAAAATAATCGGCAGCTACAAGTGAATTTATAGCCAATAAACCTAGGCTGGGTGGGCAATCAATAATGATGTAATCATATAAATCTTTAACCGGTTCTAAAAATTCTTTGGTAATAAATTCCCTTCCCGGCTCATTGCTTATTGCAAATTCATAGTCAAGAAGGTTTTCAACCGAAGGAACTATTGAAAAAGTATCTAATTTAAAAACTGATTCTTCAACTGTTGCCTTTTTCATCAGTATATTTCCCAAATGTTTCTCAGGTTTTTTTAAGCCTTTTGAAAGACTTAGATTGCATTGGCAGTCGAAATCGAATAACAATACTTTTTTGTTTTTTTTTGCAAGGGCAGCCCCAAAATTTAGTACAGTGGTGGTTTTCCCAGTTCCTCCCTTATAATTAATAACCGATATAATTGTTGCCATCTCTCTTAAACTGTTATTTTGGTTTTGAGATATATTCTAACATTATGCCAAACACTTTTAATTAATTTGATTTTGATAAAATTACGATATTTTATTTATTATTCTCAAGTTAATTTGTTTTTCCACATTGGGAGCAAACCTTGCAAAAAAGCTGCTATTTAAAAATTACTCAAACTCAATAATACCTTTATCTGATTTTTTATCTTTTTCTTTACTGTCATCTACACCTGACTCGTCATCTACGTTTATGACATTTTGTTGAACCGTTTCAATATTTGGTTGAATAATTTCATCCTTACCAGTTTCAACACCTGACTCATCTTCAGCATTTATAACATTTTGTTGAATGGTTTCAATATTTGGAGCGACTACTTCTGATTTATTATCATCAGCATCTGAATTATCTTCACTATCATCTGCCTCCGAATCATCTTGATTTGCATTGTCATCCGGCTCTTTTTCATTATCATCAGCCCCCGATTCGTCTTCAACATTTATGACATTTTGTTGAACTGATTTATTAATTGGAGTAATAATTGCTTCTTTATTTGCATCTGCACCCGATTCGTCTTCAACATTTATGACATTTTGTTGAACGGTTTCAATAGTTGGTTGAATATTTTCTTCTTTATTGATATTCGTTTTGTCAGCAGGAACTATATTATCTTCAATCTTTGTGGCTTGTTCTTCATTTACTTTTTTAAGCATTTCTTCTTCAGTAATAATTTTTTCACCACTTGTATCTTCTTCGTCAGCCGAAGTGAATGTTTTACTGAAATCTATGGCATATTCTGTTTTAACTTCTTGTTTAGTTTCTTCTGCAACTTTGGTTGTCTCTTGTTTTACAGGTTCTTTAACAACAATTTTTGTGGGCTGTTCAACGATTTCTTTTTCGGTATTTGTTTTTGTATCAATTACAGTTAAAACAATAGCTTGTTGCGAAATTGGCGGCACAAAATCAGCGTTATACAATTTAAATTCAGAAGAAAGGATCCAAGTTCTGACAAAAACCCTTAAAATCATAAATGCTTGTTGCATCCCAAAAACAATTAAGATACCGACACCGGTTGCCATTTTAATGTCGCGCTCCAGGTAAAGATACAGATACATGATAACTGCCGGGAGAAACAAGAGGATCAAATACAAAATATAAGTTCTGAGGAAATTCCCGAATACATATTTTACACCATTCCAAAAACCTTTAAAAACATTAAAACTATCGTTCAAAACCAGATAAAATTTTGCATAATCACCTATCATGGAAATAAACAGAAAAATCAATAAATGGAATACAAAACCGCTGATTGCAATATAATAAAGGGTTACTTCAGGTGTCATATTCTCTGAAACTGACTTCAAAATCATGCTCAGAGGGATGTAGACGATGAATAAAAAAATAAATTGTACCAAAATCATGACAAGACTGAGTCCTAAAAAACGAAAAAAGTTATAGGCAGCTCCACCAAAAAAGCTACTTGTGGTGAACTTGTCTTTATTGAAAGTTTCTATGATTCCACCTGTAAGAAAAATACTCATCAGAAAGTATGCAATTATTAACCATTTAATGCCACCAATAACAGCGCCAATGGCATCTCCATGGTCAAACATCAGATTTGTAAAAGTTGTAAAATCAAAGTCTTTAATTAAAGTGGAAAGAATACCACTTTGTCCGAAACTTTCTTCGATTACTCCTTTAAAGGTCAATGCTAGTATAAGGGCGGTAAAAAAATTCGCAAAGTAGATAATAAAAAGCATCCGGGGCAACTTGATTGCTTTTTGGAATCCTCCTATATATGCTTTTGGTATATTCATGGTAGTATTTTGATATTAGAAATTAGTAATTAGAACCTGATCGTAAGAAATTTTAATTTTTCAATAGACAATAAACAATATTTATGCAAGCCAAACCACAGTTTGAATAATGTTTTGCAACCAAAACAAAAATTTTACAGAATATTTCCAAATTGGATTTGTATTTTGTTCCAGTTGAATTGAATTATTAGCAAAATCGACATCTACCTGAATTTTATTTTCAGGATCTATTTGTGCGAATACAATTTTGGAATTAGTCAGAAATTTAAATTCAAAAGAGCGATCTGCACCATCCCATGTCTTTGTAATTTCCTGGCCATCTTCAAAACGGACAAGTACTTCAACAGGCATAATAACTTCACCAATTCTGGTAACAATTACTTTTGATTCATATTCTTTCAAAGAATCGGATTCAATTTGAGATCCCATTACCTTGCTCCCATCCTTATCAAATAATCCATCAGGTTTTGATGTTTTATTGTTTACGATTTGTTGTAGTTTGTAGTCACAAATATTGCTACTGTAAAGCACTTGGTTAAAAAACCAGTCCATATCTTTACCAAATTTATCTCCATGTTTTTTTGCAACTACTTCATTTACAATTGAAATAAAATCTTTTGAACAAGGATGTTTGAATTTCCAACGTTTGTAATAGGTTTTCATAATTTCGTCCATACACTCATTTCCTACAAGTCGATGAAGGGTATTCATAAAAGTTGCGGGTTTGTTATAACTCAACATCCCATATCCACCCTGTTGATATTCCCATGCAAAGCGATAACTCTCTGCTATTTTCCTGGAATTACTGTTTGCATAACCAGTTCTTTGCATTTCTGTATCACCTATTTTCAGACCGGCAAAATCAAACATGGAAGTATTTTTTCCGTAAGCGGCATCCATAATTAAGGTTTCGAGATAGGAGTTCATTCCTTCATCCATCCATGCTTCTTCAAATTCGTTGGAAGCCAATATACCCATAAAGTATTGATGTCCAAATTCATGAATAGTTACCATTTCAACTATTCTAATGCCTTTTGGTAACCAGGCAGGCGCATCGCCGGCAGTAATCAAAGTTGGATATTCCATTCCGCTTGAACCTGAGCCGCTTAGCGGGGGATCAATAATGGTGAGATTTGGATATGGATATGGACCAACGTGTGCTGTAAAGTAATCCAAAGCAATTTTTGCTGATTCAAAATGCCTGTCGGCCATATCTTTGTGTTCGGGTTGAATCAATAAACGGATTTTAACATCTCCCCATTTATCATTTAATTCGATAAAACGTTGTGAAGCCGTCCATGAAAAATCAATCACATCTTCAGCTTTATACCTGACTGTTTTTTCAGAGCCTTGTATTTTTTCATCAACTAGTTGACCCACCGCTCCTACAATATAATCTTTTGGAACAGTGATATTTACATTATATACTCCATAATCGGCAAAAAACTCTGAATTGGCATGAAACTGATGACAATTCCATCCACCTTTTCTGGCATTGCGCATACCTGCGGGTTCATAAACACCAATTTTAGGAAACCATTGTCCGGCAAAAAAGTAATTTCCTGCAAAACCTGTCCGAGCAAATATTTTTGGAAGTTTAGATTTGAATTTAATATCAATAACAATAGTTTGACCCGGTAAAATGCTATCTGAAAGAGGTACTTTTATAACAGTTTGATCCTTTTTATTATCGTTATCGGGTTGTATAAATTTTATTTTGCTTGTCAGATTTTCACCATCTTTAACCTGCATATCAAGAATATCGCAATAGCCCCAGGATAATTCATCCTCCCCTGCCTTGCTGCCGCGAAAACTACCACCAGATTCCTGCATAAAAGTACTTTCGGTATTTTTAAAAGCATTCAGATACAAGTGAAACTGCAATTCTGTTAGTGTGTCGGGGCTGATATTTCGCCATACCAATTGTAATTGTCCGCCGATGGTTTTTTTGTCTGTATCAAGTTTAACATCCATTGTATAATTGGCATTTCTGGGACTCAGCGCCTTATTTTCCTGTGAATGCGAAATGAACTGATTGGCCAGCAACAGAATGAAAATAATAATGTACCGGTTCGATTTTTTCATGTGCTTATTTTTAGTAGTTTAAACAAATACACGATAAAATTATAAATTTTCTTTAATTATTTACTACCATCGATATACTAAATCAGTGATTTGCAGACTTATTTACAGCTTTTTTGACAAATTTTTTCAAAATTTTAAAATAGCACTTTAATGAAGTGCTTTTTCATTAAAGTGCAATAAATCAGTATATTAATTAATTAATTTTAAGCTTTTTAATCGTAGATATTTTAAGCGACTATTCATTAAAATTTTTTTATTAACAATTTATCACTATTGACCAACAATGGTTTGGGCATTCAATTTTTAAGGATGATTAATCAATAAAATAAGTCCATTGAGATTTTTCTATTGGGTGAGCCAGTGTTAAACGTAAAGAATGTGGTCCTATTTTTCAGACAATAGAATCTTTGGCCATGTACTCCATTTATTTAGAAAGAAGAAGATACAAATTTTAAAATATTTTTTACTTTTATGCAGAAATAATTGAAGATTTAAATAATTTAAGCCAGTTGTATAATTTTTGCAAGGTAATTGTAGTGTCTTCAAAAGTTTCTTAAATTAAATAAGCAAAACAAATAAAATATCTAAATGGGACGAATTATTGCTTGCAGTAATCATAAAGGCGGTGTAGGAAAAACAACTTCGGTTGTAAATATTGGTGCAGGGCTATCGAGATTGAAAAAGACAGTATTATTGGTTGATTTGGATCCGCAAGCAAATCTTACTCAAAGTTTTGGAGTAAATAATCCTGAATTCACTATTTATGAGGCGCTTAAAGGCGAACATGAACTTGTTCCAATCCATATTGATAAAAACCTTGATATTATTGCTTCAACACTAGATTTGTCGGGAGCAGAAATGGAATTGAGTTCAGAAGCCGGACGTGAATATATATTTACAGAATTGCTTGAACCATTGATTAATAAATACGATTATATCATCATCGATTGTCCGCCAAGCCTTGGATTGTTAACCATCAATGCTTTAACGGTTGCAGATGAATTATTTATTCCTTTACAGCCTCATTATTTGGCTATTAAAGGGTTAACTAAAATTATTGAAGTTAAAGACAAGGTGAAAAAGCGATTGAATAAAAAACTTGAAATTACTGGGGTGTTTGTTACCCAATACGATAAAAGGAAAATTCTACATCGTGATGTGGTGGATACTATAAATACCTATTTCCAGGACAAAGTATTTAATACTAAAATAAGAGATAACATTGCTTTAGCGGAGGCTCCAAGCACCGGTACCGATATTTTCAGGTACGATCCAAAGTGTTTTGGTGCCGAAGATTACATGGATTTGTGTAGAGAAATTATAAAACGGCATGAAAATGGACGTTAGAGAACCTGGATATTGGAAATTAGAACTTTTGTTGTATCAAATGGCCAATTTTCGATTTTTAAACTCAAACCTTTATATTAGCAACGAGCTAATAATTAAGTAAATAAACAATTTATAGATATTATACAGACCCAATGGCTAAAAAAAGTTTTAAAAGCGGTTTAGGAAGCCTGATTCAGAACAGCAGCATTGAGTTTGAAGACAATGGTTTTTTAAAAGATGCAGGACAACTTGATAAATTGAAGTTCAAAATTCAACAGCTTCAAGATGAATTGATGCTTTGGCGGACAGGAAAGCTAAATGTAGATACTTTTGAAAAAACGCTTAAAGAGAATCATTTAAAATATAACCCGACAACAAACGGATTTGAAAAGATGGATTGATGAAGGAATTAATCATTGAACAAAGGAATTGTAAATTTAAAATCGCTACCTCTTCCCAATTCACTTTCCACCCAAATTTTTCCTTTATGTTTTTCTACAAATTCTTTACAAAGCAATAAGCCTAAACCTGTACCTTTTTCGCTATCGGTTCCTGGCGTTGTGTATGGCAGAGAAAAATCCCATAGTTTATTTTGGTTTTCCTTTTCTATGCCTATTCCATTATCGGAAATAGTTATTATTGCATTTGATTCGGTTTTTACTGCAAAAACATTTATTTGTCCATTTTTATTTGTGAATTTTATTGCATTTGATATTAAATTCCTTAAAATTGTTTTAAGTAAATTCAAATCTGCCAATAATATTATTTTTTCCGAATTCAAAGAGTTTATAAAAATCTTTTTTGCTTCTGCCTGATATGACAATTCGCTTAATATTTCGGCGCAAATTTTATTGAAATCTATTTTTATTGGATTAAAAGATATTTTCCCTGATTGTGATTTTGACCATAATAATAAGTCTTCCAACAAATTAAATGTTTGATGACTTACCATATTGATTAATGTTAATAGTTCTTCTATTTTAATGGCATTATAATTATCCAAATTTTTCAGCAACAAATCAGAAAGACCCAAAAGCATATTAAAAGGACTCCTTAAATCATGTGCAAGTATTGACAAAAACCGATCCTTGTCCAAATTAAGTTTTGACAGTTCTATGTTTTGCTGAATAATAATTTGTTCTGCTCTTTTTTGCTCGGTAATATCCCTCCATGTTGAAATGGAATAAATAATTTTTTGATTTTCGTCTCTCACGGCATCAGCGCTTAAGCTTATGCTTATATTGCTTCCATCTTTTCGCTTGGCAACAAGCTGTTTGTTTTTTATATTTCCGGTTTCAGCAAATAATTTGAAGGCTTGTTTTGCATCTTCTATACAATCATCATGATAAAGCTGGAAAATTGACTTTCCGATTATTTCTTCTTTGGAATATCCTGAATTTTTATAAAAGGTAGCATTGCATCTTACAATTTTTGCATCTAAAGCTGAAACAGAAAGATACATATCCGGGGAGTTGTCATATAATATTTTAAACTTTTTTTCATTTTCTTCTGCTCTTTTTTTTTCAATGGAGTAATGTTTATGAATAAAAGTGATTATTAAGTAAATGAAGTAAGAAGAGTATATTAAACTAATCAAAGTATCAATCCAACGGTCTGTTTCTGTAGGATATTGAACAATGATATCAGGTCTATAGAGCTGAATGAGTAAGATAAAAATATTTGCACTTATAAACAGTACGATAATATATTTTTTTATTTTAGGAGGAACTACTAATAATCCAAGTATTAAGACCACAAATGCTGGCATTATATTGCCGCCGTTTATTCCACCATTAAAAACCCAAATGGCTGAAACTCCTATAATACTAATAACAACTGTTATTGTAGGCACTATTTCACCAACTTCCCTGAATCTGACAAAGCAATACAGTATAAAAACAAAAACTCCTAGTATTAGTGGAATAGTTACAGCAATAATTGAAGTTGTGAGTATTGAATTGACAATTGCTGCAAATATATTTATCAATAAGCCGACTAAAGTTGAAGATAACAACAATCGATTCTCCAATGTAAAATTTTCATTTTCGGCGAAAATGTAGGAAATTGCTTTTTTAATACAGTTTTTTCTCATTTAGGTAATCTAGAGCCTATGCTTTTGGTTAAGAATTTAATCATGTAAATTAATTTATTCGAACAGCTATTGAACTAGAAATTCTTTAGCGTCTTCAAACTTTTCAAATGATCGAACATCTCGACCGGTTATTTTCATCAAACCATTAAAAAGAATCCTTGCCAGACCAGACATTCCAAAAACTGCACTAGTTTTCATATATGGCTTGTTACCTTTTAAAAAAGAAGTAAATTGATTTTTAACTTCATTGTTAAAAAACATATTTTCCATGTTGGTAAGTCCAGTTACGGTGTAATGAGGCTGTTTTCTAATGAAGGCAATACTTTCGCTAATTACATCAGCAATTTCATCAACAGATTTTGCATTTGAAAAATCCATATAAAAGATATTGATTCCTTTATGAGTAATGGTTTTTGTTCGATTCATATTTTATTGTTTGATAAGTTTTGTTATTAGATTAAATTATCATAGTCGATTATTATATTACTTCTTCTATTGCTGTCTGTAAGTCTTTTACATTAAATGGTTTGCGAAAATATTTTAGAATTAATTTGTTATTGAGTGCATCTGCAATTTCTTCTGTAATATCGAATCCTGTGAGAATATAAAACTTGATAAATGGAAATTCCTGTTTTGCTAGTTTAATAAATTCAACTCCATTCATCCCAGGCATTTTCATGTCACTTATAACTATCTGGATTTCCTGATTTGATTTTAGAATATTTATACCTTCATATCCCGATTCGGCTGTAATTACATAATACTTATCTTCAAAAGTATATTGAAAAACTTGAAGATTTATCGGTTCATCATCTATGTAAAGTATTGTAATTTTGTTGTTCATATTGTTTGGCTTTTATGGGTAATGAAATAATTACATTTGTGCCTTTGTTTACTTCAGACTGGAATTCAATTGTTCCTTTATGTTCATGAATTATATTATAGGTAATGGATAGACCTAGCCCAGTTCCTTTTCCGGGTTCCTTTGTTGTGAAGAACGGATCAAATATCTTTCCTAATATATCACTGCTAATTCCGCATCCGTTATCATGGATTGAAATTATTATTTTGTTATTCACAATTTGAGTAGTAATTGTAATTATTCCATCCTTTTCAATAGCCTGACTTGCATTTGAAATGATATTTAATAGAGCTTGGTGCAATTTACCTTCGCTGCCTTTAAGCAAATATGGGATGTTTGTATAATTCTTTTTTATTTCAGTTTTATTTTTGAGCTGGTTATGAAGCATGATTAAACAATTGTCAATGATGGAATTAACATCACAATTAGTTTTTTCCAAATTATCTTGTCTGCTATATTGACCAAGGCTTGTCACAATATCAGTTGTTCGCTTTACTCCAACATTTATTGCATTTATTAATGGTGCAACTTTCTCAAAATGCTCATTTAGGTTTTTTTTGAAATAAGATTCCAAACCGATAATGCCTCCATTGATAAAATTGAGTGGATTATTAATTTCGTGGGCCACACCAGCTGTTAATATACCTAATGAAGCCATTTTTTCTGATTGAACCAATTGTTGACGGGTTTCATTCAGTTTTTCGATTGTCGATTTCAACTCTTCGTTATTGTCTTGTAATTCATTCTCATATTTATAATTTAAGTTGCGCAAATAATACATTGTTGATTGAATAAAGAGAAATATAGAAATGAATACTAATTTGTAATAGATCATGAACTCAATAAGTGATTGATAAAAAGTTGAATAGTTGTTTGAAAAATAATCCAATATATGATCTAAAAGTAATACTTGCATAAAGAAGTAAAGCAACGATACAACGTATAATCTATTTGAAAATTCAGGTTTTAAAATCAATTGAGGCACAAATGAAAGCCCAATAATACTCAAAGGATAAGCAACATAGTCCATATTTTGAATGTATCCTAAAGATATTGGTAAAAACATCAATACTATGGATGGTACAAAAATTAAAATTATTTTTGTGATTTTATGAAATTTAAAATAAGAAAATCCGAAGTTTAAAGCATTGAAAATTAACATTATCAATAACTTTTTTGTATGAATGCTGTATTCTCCATGATGAATTTCCCTGAGAACGGCAGTTGCAATATTTAACAAAAGCAAAATGATGAACATGATAAAGTTCATTCTGTTAGCAAGTATTGTGTTCCTGTTTGAATGGCTTTTTTGAGAACCATCTGTTCCTAAAAATGATATATAAATCCAAATTTTTTTCATTTTTTATAGTATTCAATTTTAAAGATTGAATTAGAAATATCGATCTTTTTAATTGAAAGATACAATGATTTTCAAATATTTTAAAATTTTAGTAATTTTATTCTCCTTAAACCCAAATTACTTTTTATAAAATTGTGATTTTAATTATTTTAGACTGCAAACCTATAAACTTTTTAAGTAAACAGAATCTGGCCAATGCCCTCGTTTTTTCATAAAACATAGTTGTCATTTTGGGCAACATTCATATTTAATTTTGTAAATTGGGCCAAGATATCCAATTTTTCAATAAAATACTTTAGATTCTATGATTTTTCAGTAATCGGAAGTGTTATCAATACTTCCGTACCTTCATTCACTTTAGATTTGTATTTAATTTTCCCTTTGTGCTCATCAATAATTTTTAAGGAAATTGACATACCAAGGCCTGTGCCTTGTCCAGGATCTTTTGTGGTGAAGAATGGATCGAATATTTTAGATAAGTTCGCTTCGCTTATACCACATCCGTTGTCCTTAATTGAAATTTTAAGAAATTGATTCTTAATTTTAGTGTGTATTCTTATTAATCCATTTTCACTAATTGCCTGAACGGCATTTGAAAGCACATTTAGCATCACTTGGTGCAATTGGCCTTCGTTGCCAATTAATTCAAAATCCGATGCGGTATATTCTTTTAAAATTTCAACTTTTGTTTTTAATTGATTGTGCAACATTACCAGGCAATTATCTATAGTTGGGTGAATATCGTAAATTAGAGTTTTGTTCTGATCAACTCTGCTGTAATTGTTTAAACTGGAAACTATATTGGTTGCACGCCTTATGCCTTCATCAATTCCCTTTAATAGAGGAGTAAATTCAGCTTTATGCTCTTTGAGTTTTTCTTCTATCAGATTTTCTATCCCATAAAGACCGCCTTGTATAAAGTTTAAAGGATTGTTGATCTCGTGTGCAATTCCTGCAGCCAAAATACCGAGAGATGCCATTTTTTCGGATTGTATCAGCTGTTCTTGTGTAAACTGAAGTTCGTTTAGTATAGTCAGTAATTCTTCTTTTTGTTGGGCTAAATCGTCATTGGTGGTATGTAATTCTTCGTTTGTTTTTTCAAGTTCTTTGGTTTTTTGGGCTACCAAATCTTTGAGATGATTTCGATAATGAGCCAGTAATAATGCATCTTCTTTTTTTTCATTGATATCTCTTATAATAGCCAACACACGTTCGTTGGCTCCAATGTTTGTTCTTTTTAATGATACTTCCACCCAAAAAAAATCTCCCTTTTTTGTTTTTGCCTGCCAGTCAAATACCTGCGGTTGGCCTTCAATTGCTTTTTTTACAAATTCTGTAGCTTTATCCAAGGTGTAGCCATCATTTTGTGAACTTAAATCTGCGATGGACATATCTGCAATCTCTTCAAATTCATATCCATACATCTTTAACATACTTTCATTTATATCCAAAATTTTTCCATCCAAATCATGAATAAATATTGCATCTGTTGAAGCATTGAAAATTTCGCGGTAATTGCGTTCTTTTTCACTAATAAGTTTATTTGTTTTTTCCAGGCTCGAAATTAACCTTGTATAAGTTAAATTAAATTTGTTTTGAATCATAGCAATAATAATGGCTACAATAACAATTAATAAAATATTGATAAGCCAGGCGCTTAGAGTTATATGATCCTGTGGCGGTGCTTTAAGTAAACCTGAAAGATGTAAGCCAGCCAATATGATGAAGCTGAGCACCGTTAAAACAAATATTACAATAGTTTTTCTATTTGATATGGCCAAAAGTGAAGCAAAGGGGATTAAAATTATCAAAACTTTATCGGCAGAAAAAACTCCCAGACGAATTACGTCCATAAGAAATAGAAGATAGATTGCGCCAATTGCAATATAAGATTTAAAGTTGATACTTAACTTTTTTCTAAAAAAAGTAATCACTAAAAGAGAAATTATGACAATAAAATCCGTTACAAAAGAGATTTCAAAGCCAGTTATACTATAGCGGGTCAAACTTAGGAGATAAACAATAATTCCAACGCTTGAACCAATTATAAGTGCCAGATTTATAATTTGATTTTTTAGTTCTTCAATTTGTGGAAATGTTTTATTCACAGGCATCAATTTATTGAATTTTTTTGATTTTGCTATTAAACCAAATACAAATTTAGGTGATTTTTGATAGTGACATCAATACTTCTCAAACCCAACATCTAAATCTGAATCATTTGACATGTCGATTATTATTGGAGTTTTTTTCAAACCCATTGGCTTTTTATCAAGATGAATGGGAACATTTGGTTTTTGTTTCACACTTTGATTCATTCCATTGAATTGGGTTATTTGATTCTGCTTTTTTGATAATTTAAAGAATGAGATTAAATCGTTCAGTTGTTGTGCCTGGGCCGAAAGTTCTTCTGAGCTACTTGCCATTTCTTCTGAATTTGCAGCATTTTGTTGAGTTACTTTGTTCAATTCGGTAATAGCATGGTTGATTTGATTTGCACCTGAATTTTGTTCACTACTTGCTAAACTGATATTCTGTACAAGTTGTACTGTTTTATTAATTTCCGGAATTGCTTCTTGCAGATAAATGCCAGCTTTTTCGGTAATTTGAACACTTTTTTTCGATAAGTTGCTAATTTCTTCAGCTGCTGTTTTGCTCCTTTCTGCCAATTTCCTAACTTCGGCGGCAACCACTGCAAACCCCTTGCCATGTTCACCTGCATGGGCTGCTTCAACTGCTGCGTTGAGTGCCAGTATATTGGTCTGGAATGCAATATCGCTGATTACTGTTATTTTTTGCGATATTTCTTTGATGGATTCCATGCTTTCCAAAGCAGCCAGGCTCAACTTATTCATCCCATCGGAAGCATTTTGTGCTATTTTTTCTGTGACACTTGCATTTTCGGCATTTTGGTTTATGTTCGAAACCATTTGTTCCATTGAAGCCGAAACTTGCTCGTTCGCCGATGCCTGTTCGCTCGAACCCTGAGATAAATGCTGTGCTGTACCACTTAATTCGTTGCTGGCTTGAGCGATATGTGCCGAACCGGTTTGAACTCCAATTATTACTTCTTTGAGTGTTTTGGAAAGTGTGCTGATGCTTTTTCCCAACCGGCCCAGCTCGTCATTTCTGTTCATTAATAATTCATCGGTATTAATTTCCAAATTGCCTTTAGTCAATTCTTCCAGATTTTTCAATGAATCATCAAATGGTTTTCGGATTAACCTATAAACCTGATAAATTAATAAAAATGAAACAATAAAACCAACAGGTATGGCAAAATATATGGGATATTCATCCGGAAAGATCCTCCCTATCTTTGAATTGACATCGATAAATAAGATGTTTATAATCCAAAGTGTTACAATTTTCATTAAAATGCTATTTTTAAACATTAGTCGGGTTCCAACGATTGCCAGGACTACACCCAGCGCAAGTATAATTATCATGTTGATTAGTACTGTATTCATTTGGCTATTTTTTAGTTTGTAATTTTTTAGGTGCTTTTTTTTTTATGTGATCATTTTAAACTGATAAATACATCCGTCCGGTTCTGGTATGTTCAATTGCAGTTTCTAACTGATCAAATATGTTATTTTTATTGACAGAAGCACTAAAACCTGCATTCAATATATCTTTTAAATATAAACTTTCCTGATGTGCACTTATTGCAATTATCTTTAAATCCTTGTTCATTTTAAGCATTATTTTCGTAGCCTCTATTCCATTCATTACGGGCATTTCAATATCCATCAGTATTAAATCGGGATTATATTCTTCCAACTTGTCCAAGGCTATTTTGCCGTTTTCGGCCTCAGCAACTATTTGATAGGTAGGGTTTTTACTTAATAAGTGCTTGGTTGCTTCCCTAAAAGCTGAGCTATCGTCAACAATCATTATTCGCATGGTGTAATTATAAAATTTTACACTACAAAAATATCTATTAAGAAATGATCTAAATAAGGCAGATTTACGCTTTTTATATTTTATTTTACTTAAGTAGTTTTACGCATATGGGTAATTTAAAAAATTGTAATTGCCTTATTTTTGAATATTATATCTCAATAAGCTTATTTTTAATGGCCAAAATAATCAAATTACTAGAATTGGTAGCACCCAATTTTTCCATGATATGTGCTTTGTGGCCTTCAACTGTGCGTGGCGAAATGAAAAGTTTATCTGCAATTTCTTTTACAGACATACCTGTGCAAATGAGTTGCAAGGTTTCTTGCTCCCTTTCGGTGAGTTTTAAATTTTGGATTTCATTTTTTGTTTCGGCTTTTTTTGAGCCCATTTTAAGTATAATATTTTTCATTAATTCGGGCGAAAAATAATCATTTCCATTCATCACCGTTTCAATGGCATCTTCCAGCTCCTCGCTTCCCGACTGCTTTAACACAAATCCATTGGCTCCGGCTTGGATCATTTTATAATAATAGTTTTCGTCTCCATTCATCGATAAGGCAATTACTTTTAATCCAGGCTGCATGGAGCGTGCAATTTCTGTGGCTTCTATCCCATTCATCTTCGGCATGTTGATATCCATAAGTACCAAATCGGGTGTAATTTTATGGAGCTGTTCTATGAATTGTTCACCGTTTTCAGCCTCAGCAATTACTTCGGTTGTTCTAATTTTGGACAATAGAAATTTCAATCCCTCACGAAACATTTTATGATCATCAACTAATACTATTTTTATCTTTTCGTGCATTTACAATATTTTTTACAGCATTGGCTAGGGTAATTATTCTTCCTGAATTTATTTAATTGCAATTTTAATTTCAACATTAAAACCATTATGCGTTTCACTTTTCATTTGAATTTGTCCATTTAACGATTTTATTCGGCTTTCGATGTTTGATATGCCCATTCCGGTATTCTGCTTCACTGTTTTTTTAACATCAAAGCCTATTCCATCGTCAGAATAACTTAAATAAATATGTCCATCATCTTTAGTTAAAATTGTTGAAATTGATTTCGCATTTGCATATTTTATACTATTGTTGATCAACTCAACTACAACACGGTATAATGTTGTTTCAATATTTTCGTCGATGCGCTCCTCGATATTCGAACTAAAATTAAAAATAATTGAGCTTGTTTTATTTATTTTTTGGTAAAAAGATTCAATAGCACCTTTTAAACCAAAATTTTGCAGGATATGTGGGCTAATGTTATTTGCAATTTCCTGGGCGCTAATTATAGCTTCATCAACCGTTTCGTTCAATTTTAGCAGAATGTATAATAATTCTTCTTCATTATCTGCTTTTTGCAAGGCTTTGGCATATATTTTTGTGGCTGATAACAAAGGGCCAACACCATCATGGATTTCTTTTGCAAAGCGGCTTCGCTCACGCTCTTCGGTTTGGATAATGGTGCTTAATATTTTCTGTTCTAATTTCTTTCTTTCCGTTATGTCTCGAACTACCGAAAATATAGCTTTTTCGTTGTTATAGTCTATCAGCATTGTATTTAATTCGACAGGAACCACATCGCTTTTGGCATTTTTGACTAATATTTCGAGCAAGGGCAATACTTTTAAATATGCCAAGCTTTTGCTTCTTTCTTTAACAATATTTTGATATTCGGGCAAAATAAAATCATTCAAATTCTTTTTATATAAATTGTCATCAACGTAGCCTATAAAGTTTAACATGGCGTTGTTCACTTCCAATATTTGACCTTCAAAATTGCTGATTACAAAAGCATCGGTGCTGGAATTGAAAATATTCCTGAATTTATTTTCGCTCAATATCGCTTTTTCATTGGCATTTGTGAGTTGGTGAATGGACGATATAAAATAATCCCTTTGCATACTTACTAAAAAAATAATTATGACCGAAGTATAAATAAATGTCATTATCATTGCTATCCATATACTTGAGCTGTTAATATAAGGCAAGGGATCAAAACCAATATGAAGTTTTTTGGTTAGAAACAAATGACTGATAAAGATAATAATTGCAGTAAGCGATATTAATACATAAAAGGCATACTTTCGATGATAAAATATACTGATAATCAGTGATATAAAAATAATATTCTGACTCCAAAACCCCAAAGCCCCAACATTAAAAACAGCTAAAAAAATCAACGCAATTACACAGCCTATATAGCAAATAAATCGAATTTTAAAGATGATTTTATCTCTAAAAAGATATAGTAGAAACAAGATAATCCATAAAACAAATTGAAGGATAATAAAAAGTTCAAGCCCAATAGTCTTTGACCTGAAATACATGCCTATAATTGCCGGTATTGAAAATATAGTAGATATTAAAAGTGCATAATTTAAAATCTTGTTGTTAATTGTGGCGAATTCGTTTTTAACAGTTTTATCCGGTAAAAGTATTTTCTTTATATTTATCATTCGATGTAAAATAATGTTCTAACAGACATTTATTTTCTTATTCTCAATTTTATATTCCTTTAATTGGATACAAAAAAACGAAATGTACCAGTGGCGCAATTCATATAAAATTCTATCCTGTAATTTGCTATACTTGATTTATGGCAACAAGGTAAATAAAAACTAAATAATTTTAAAATATTTGGTTTCAAAAAAGAATTTTGTGCCACATGTAAAAATTCAATTGATAAACAAAGTATAATTTTCAAATACAATTTTGTGTCGATTCTTTTATTATTACAGAATATTTTTGAAAATACACAGTTTAGTTAATGATAAAAACAATTGTCTTTCTAAATTTGTTTTTTAATTGTTAACAGAACTGATATTACATGCTGAAATATATTTTAATCATTTCTTATTTTCTATTTGATTTTTTGCCATTAAGCGCTCAACTGGATATTGGCGCAAATATTGAAAAAGCCAGAAAAGATATTTTCGAAAATAAAAACGACCTTGCTATTGAGCGACTTAACAGAGTTATACGGGTAAGACCTGAAATATACGAAGCCTACTTTTTTAGAGGAATAGCAAAATTTGACCTGAACGATTTTACCGGAGCAATAGACGATTTTACTGAAGTAATCCGTATAAATCCTTTTTTACCGGATGCTTACCATTATAGAGGTGTGGCAAAAAGCTCGCTTCACGATTATAACAGTGCGTTAAATGATATGGACAAGGCTGCACAGATGGATATTAATAATCCAGGTGTATTTATTAGTAGGGGTTTGGCCAAAATAAATGTCAATAATTTTTCAGCAGCCATCGAAGATTTTACCAAAGCAAATTTTTTAAACCCTGATATTCCCGAAGTTATTATTTATCGTGCAATTGCAAAAGCTGGGTTAAAGGATTATGAATCTGCAATTACTGATTGTAACTTAGCAATTGGATTGAATATGTTTAATAGTCAGGCTTTTGTGCAAAGAGGCTTAATAAAATACGAACAGGAAAAATATCAGGCAGCTATTGAAGATTTTAATCAAGCAATAAAAATAAAATCAGTTGATGCATACCCATATTATTTAAGAGCGCTTTCCAAACTTCATCTCAATGATTTGGACGGTGCTATGGCAGATTATAATAAAGTTATCGAGTTAAATCCATATAATGCACTTGCATTCTACAATAGGGCTATGCTAAAATCGCAAATTGGAAAAACAAATGAAGCGATACTTGATTTAGATAAAGTTACGGAACTGAATCCCGTTCATATTTTAAGTTACTACAACAGGGGTTTAATGAAGGGTGAATTGAAAAACTATGTCGGAGCATTGGAAGATTTTAATAAGGCGATTGAAATTTATCCTGATTTTGGCGAAGCATATTATATGCGTTCAATGACAAAAAGAACTTTAGGTAACATGCGTTCAGCCGAAGCAGATTATAAAATTGCCAAAGCTAAATTGGACGCTCAGGAAAATGATTCGAACCTGGTACAGGTAAATTCTGAAAAATACAAGAAAGTGATAGAACTTGAGGCTGATTTTAACAATAATTTTATTGGAGAAGATAGGATTTACAGTGTTTATTCAGGTATTGATCCACAACCTGGTTATTCCCTTATATTTACCAGGGAAATAAATCCAAATTCATTATTTGTAGATTTCAACCCTGACAATTTCAAAGACCTTGATGGATTAAAACTCAATATTGATAATAAGATTGATACACTTATTAATTATACTCAATTGAGGGATAAAATTGAAGAATTATTGAAAAAGGACGAAAAGTCTTACCAGTTGTGGTACTACAAAGGAATTGTGGCAGAAAAACTTCAAAATTATAACACTGCCCTTGAGTCATTTTCAAAAGTATTGGAATTGAAACCTAATTTTGTTTATGGTTGGCTAAGTCGTGCCGATGCAAGTCTGGAAATGCTTAATTTTATAAATTCAATCGATGAAAGTATTCAGATTAAGGTTGATAGTCAAAGTAAAAGTATAACTAGCAATTCCGAAGTTATGCAAGATTACTCGCAAATAATTGCTGATTATAGCAAAGCCATAGATTTGAATCCTGATATGGCATTTGCTTATTATAACCGGGCAAATTTAAAAGTAAAAGCCAAAAACTATGATGGGGCACTTTTTGATTATGAACGAGCCATAAAATTGGAGCCCGATTTTGCAGATTCTTATTACAATATGGCACTTATTTTAATTTACCAGCAAGATTTTGTTAAAGCCTGCACTTCTCTTAGCAAAGCTGGCGAACTCGGACTTCAAAAAGCCTATGTGGTGATTAAAAGGTATTGTGTTAAATAGGAATTAGTACTTAGAAATTTGAAACTTCAAACTCATAACTTGAAACTCCAGACTCGCAACTGCACAGTTAAATTTCCCCTTCAACCACTTTAATTAATCCATTGTCCCTGAAATCAACAAGCGAGCCTTGTTTTGATTTTTCAAGCCCCTGGATTTTATTTTCTTTGTTTGTTTTTAAATTTATAATCCTTATTCCTACCGATGTGCTTTCTTTTGGGTTATCTGGATCTCCGGCAGAGTATTCTTCAAAAATGATAATTTTATGTGTGTCACCTGTAAAACTGACATAATTCAAATCAACTCCCGCATTTCCGGCTCCTCCACCTCTCATATAATAATTGTAGGTAAATTTTTCAAAAGTATTTGTTAGTTCTTCCGGATATTGAAGTTCTACTTTTCCGGCCTGGCCAAAGCGATAGACCAAATATTTTCCGCCTTTTTCCATAGCAAGGCACATGGTTTTTCCTTTATCAGTTTTAAAACTGAAAACTATTTTTTCAGTTGATAGACTTAGTGTTTTTGAGTCAACAGACTCATTTTCTGTGGTTTTTATTTCCTGTTTTTGTTCTGTTGATTCGTTTTTAGTATTGTCAATAATGCTATCCTGTTTTATTTCATTGTTATTTTCATCCGTATTTGTTGTGGAATCGTTGCACCCAAACATTAGAATAGATGCAACAAAGGCGGATAAGAACAAAACTTTTATTTTCATAGTTGTAATATTATAAAATAAATAAAGCTAAATTTTATGGATAAATATAGTAACTTTTAAAAATCATACAAAATCAATAGAACAAATTGTTGATATATTAAGTCTTCTCTTGGCCATGAAATATAGGAATTACATAAGATCAACAAAGTTATTCTGCTACAACAAACTTAATTTTATGTTGAATCTTTTATAATTTTTAGAGGAAATATCAATTTGATTTAAAATGCAGATATTCAATTAGTTGTCTTGATTGGTGATAATCTGTTGATATTTAAATAATTAAATAAAAATTTAATAGGTTATATCCAAAAAGGGTAATTAATTTTTTTTACCTTTGAAATAAGGAACCAAATCATAACCAATATCTATAATTATGAACAAGAAAATCAATTACTTATTGTTGCTGGTTTTTTTGAGCAATCTTTTATTTGCTCAGAATCAAAGTACAAATCTTTTTTTGCCTGAAAAGTTTTTAAGTTTTCAAACCCTAGTTCCAGTTAATGATATTGAAAACGAAGGACTTGTAAAGCAAATTGGTCAAAAAAATTTAAACGATATAGTTTTTAACCAGGTACTTGCCGGAAAAGTAAATGCTTATGATCTTAATTATGCAAGTAACAATTTTCCTTATGATTTAAGCGTAACGGACACATTCAGTGTTTCAGAAATCTACCAAAATTTAACTTCGTATCAACTTGATCAAAAGCCTGATATGACTCAAATCAAATACTATAATTTTGTCGAAGAATGGATATTTGATGCTGATGCTTTTACATTTGAAAAAAAGGTTTTAGCCTATCAGCCTGTCAGGGAATTCGAATTTAATGGCGATGATAATGAAGGTGTGCGTCACAAAATAGTTTTTGCGGTTCTAAATCCGGAAAACATAAATTTATCAAGCTCTGCTCCTGTTATGCAGGTAAAAAACGAATTCTTTTTTGAAATTCCAGATCGTGATTTGCAAAAGAGCTATTTGGCTAAGGACATTGAAGTTCTATGTTATAATGGAATATTTCCTGAGAGTAAACAAACGCCTTACTGGAACTCATTTGTAAGAGGAAAAATAGTAAATTCTGTTTTTGATAGAATTCTTTCCAATTCAATACCTGTGTTCGATTTGAAAAATGGGAGTTATATTCCTTTTGCCACTGTTAAAAAAAGCGCCGGTATTAAATTTGATACCGTTATGGTCGATATTGATTACAACGATCAGTTCACGGAAAAAATAATCCAAAGAGAATTTAATCCAATGGAGATAAAATCAATGTTTTTTGTTGAAGATTGGTTTATAAATCCGGTAAATCTCAATTTTACCAAAAATGTGGTCGGTATTGTTCCGTTTCGATCATATTATAAAAATGATCAGGATACATTGCTTACCAAAAAATCCATTGGTATGATCTATTTTAATAACGAAAACAAAGAAAGGATTGATTTAATTTATAAGCAATTAACGTCCGAAAATGATTTTTTGGCTTGCGTTGATGGTGTGGAACTTTTTACAAACATGGGTAATCAGTCTAAAAATCAAATATTTAAAGCTTTATGCGAAGAAAAGCAACAATCGTTGTTGGATTATTTATACAAGCAAAATCTTGAAAAAGAACAACTTTGGACATTGTATATACTTTCAGAGAAAATAAACAAACCAGCCGATTTTAATATATACTTAAATGTAGATGATGATAAATTAAAATATTTTGCTTCATCTTTTTTATCCATGTCTGACACTGCTGCAAAAGCTGTTGATAAAACCCTTTATCTAAAAAATGCAAAATCATGTTTGGAGCGGTTAAATCATAAAGAAATGAACTGTGAGGATATAAAAACATTAGAAAGCATCAATGAAATTCTTAATGACGCGACCGATATTAATAAAATTATTGCTTCGAATGATAAGCTATACCTGAATTGCTTTGCTGAATACTATTATTTGAAATATTGGAAAAACAAAGAAAATAAAAATGACAATAATAAAGAAAAAGCTAAAAAACTTTATACAAAACTGAAAGATATTGACAATAATGCAATTACACTTACCAAATGTTTGGATTTGAATATTTTAACAAAAGATCAAATTCTTCAAATATCCGACACTACTATGCTTAAAGATTTTTTTAGCAGTAGAAATAATATACCTTTTTCAACCGATTCCATCAAAGCTGAATTTAACCAGATGTTATATTTGGGCTGTCAGAAATTTTTAGAAATAAAATATAATCCAGAATATGTGAAACTATTATTCCAACTGGCTTTTAGCTCAAATATTAAATTTGATTATCAATATATGTTACAATCTGATAGCAAAGATGTTTTATTCGATTATTATCAATTTATAGTTTCTACAGATTCAAAGCTTATTGCTGATGCTCAGCCTGTTTTTAATAAAATTATTAAAAATGCGGATGTGGATAATTTATGGTGGATGATGTATTATCAAATGGTTTATTACAGGTGGTATTCCGATGCCGGAAATATAGCCAAAATTACCTTTGATAATGCTCAAACTTGTTTGGATCAGTTATTAAAAATTAATTTTAAACCTGAATATAAAATTGTTCAATATGAAATGGACGTGATAAAAAACAGTGCTCCTGAGCCCATCGCATATTTTGAAACCAAGAACACAAATGAACTAAATGCTTATGCCGAATATTTTTCCGGTGGTTATAGCGAATATTACACACCGCCAATTCGTTGGACAAACGAAAATCAATTTTTAATTAATAATATGGAAATCGGATTAAAGCTTTATGAAAAGCTAATCAGCATCAATCCTGCCGACAGTATTAGAAGAAAAGCATCTGCAGTTTGTTTTAATCTCGAAGCTTATTATTTGCAATCCGGCTATTATGCTAAAGCGATGGACATTGCACCCAAAATTCAAAAAATTGATCCAACTGACGAACGTGGCGTTTCAGCAATGATATTGGCCTATTTATATAATAACCAATATGCTAAAGCAGAACAGCTTGCCAAGAAGAATAAAGATAAACCTTCAGTTGCGTTTGGCACTATGGGACTCCTGATAGGTATTGATGTTGAAGCGGTTAATTCATCTCAACCAAATGAAGATTGCAACAAAATTTTGACTTTATTAAAATAATTCAAATAAAATACGACTATGAAAAATTCATGTTATATTGTTGGTCTATGTTGTTTATTGAGTGCAAATTACATATTCGCCCAAAATCAGAATAAAACTAAAAACTCATTAATTCCCGATAAGTTCACAATTATAAATGATGTGAATTTAAAGGATTCCATGAATCCTGAATTTATGCAAAATTATCCAAACATTAACCTTACAGATATTGTTTTAGGTAAAGTTTTTAATTCGGAAGTGGCTGCATTCGATTATTCGTTTTATGATGATAAAATCTACGATACTTTGTCACTTAGTCAAGTCAATGAGAAATTGGGCGGAGGAATGGAAGAAGTGAATATCGAAGATGCTGAAACTGGCGAATTGGTTGAAAAAAAATTTGTTAGAAATTATGATCCATCCGAAATTGTGAAATATCGTTTTCTTGAAGAATGGGCTTTAGATGGCAAGAATTTTAAATTTTCTAAAAACATTATCGCATATTCTCCAATTAGAAAATTTTATAGACCGGAAGATTATGAGCGAACTGAACCAAAATATCAAATAGGTTTTACCATTTTTAATGATAAACGCGGTCAGTTAAAACCTGCCAAAGCCGATAAATGGACTCTGGTTGCTACTTCAATTTATGAAGTACCTTTGGTTGAAGATCCAATCAATAAATATCCGGAATTTAGAGACACCTTGCTAAAATTACAAAACGAAGATTATCGGTCTGTTGAAAATGAAAATAGCCCGTTTTTAAATGCTGTTACTCAACGAAATGTGGCGCAGCTATTCTATAAAAAAGCAATGGATGAAAATACGATTGTATTTGACATGGATGGTTTTTATAAGAAAAAAGAAGACATAAATAGTGCTTTTGGGGTCCGGGTTGAAGATATAGTAGTTTATGATATTGAAACCGGGGATGAAGCGGTTAAAAAAGTAATAGATGAATTTCAGCCCGATCAAATACGTTCCCTGTTATTTTATGAAGATTGGTACATAAATGAGGCTACTTTACAGTTTGATAAACGGATTACCGCAATAGCTCCTATACGCTATTATATAAAAGACGATAGTGAAGATGGAACTCCAAGAAAGCAAATTCCATGCGTGTTATACACCAATAATGAAGATAAATCACGCCTGGAAAAATTATATTATAAGTTAATTCTTTCAAACTATAATTCCACAATTATCTCGCATATTGAAATGTTTAATCAGCTTGGAAAACAAAGTAAATCAAATGATTTTAAAGCATTCTGTCAGCAAAAACAAAACGATTTGTATGCTTTTGTCTTAAAAAATAATTTATCGGTTGATGAAAAAATGCAGCTTTTTCAGCTTTCCGAAAAGATTAAATTGGGATATTCCATAGAAAAAATGGCAGATGCCCCTTTAGTTGAGTTGCAAACTATTTTTAGCGCATATGCTTCATATATTGATACTTGTTCAAATAATGCTATAGTTTTACAGTATTGTAATTATTCAAAAGTTGTCGGCGAAAAAATAATTCAACTCGATGATAATTGTGCAAATAGATTAAGTCTGTTAAAGATATATGAAAAGCTCAATTTAAAACCTGAAATTGCAAAGTTGCAGCAAACCGACAAACCTTGGTTAATAGAATGTTTAGCCAATTATTACATTAAATCAGGTAATTCAGAAAAGGTAAAAACCGGACTTGCTTTGTACAAGAAAATATTTAATAAAACGCTCAATTGCAAAGCTTTAACTGTTTATCTTGAATTACCAGAAGAATTACGTCCAAAAAATCTGAATATTGATAATTTTATTGCTATTCAAAATGAAATTGAATTGGCTTGTTTTGCCTATTATTTGGATGATAAATATAAATCGAGCAACGATTCATTATTTAAGATTGAAATGTTAAATATTTCAGAAAAAGTGTATTCTAAATTAGTAGAATTAACTGTTTCTAAAGATTATCTGATTGGTTTATACCGTGTAAAAACTGGTTTGAACAAACCATTTGATTATAACATGTTAAATCAATTATCCAGTGCTGATGATATTTTAAATATGCTTTCAGATATTTTTATAGAAATATCTGATTTTAAAACTGTTCCGTCAACTGATTTGATAAAATGCAAGCCTTTTGTTGAAAAATTGGCAACAATGAACGTTGGTGAGGACGATCTTTGGACCCTGACCTACTCTATTTTTCGATGGAAAAAGTGGAGTGATGATATTCAGAGCAAAATATATTCAACTTACCTCGAAATTCTTTTAAACAGGCTTTTAATTATGAATCCGAACTCAGCGCCATATTTATTTAGCAAGTATGAGTTGCAATTGGAACAAGATAAAAATCCGGATATAAGCAACATGTTAAATCAGAAAAGTGTTGAAAATCTCGAATTATTTGCACAATTATTTAGTGAAGGTTATAATGAGTATATTTTTACCTTTTCAAGCTTGGATTCAACCAAATATGATGTTGGCTATTTAATAAATGCTACAAAATTTTACGAAAGATTAGTCGAATTACAGCCTGATAACAAGGAATATACGCACAACTATTCCGAAGTGTATTATAAATTGACCTGGTATTATTTAATTACAAATCAAAATGCGAAAGCTCTGGATTGTGCCTCGAAAATGAACAAAATTGAAAGCAATAATGATAATGGAATAATGGCCATGATTTTCGCATATTTGGCAAATAATCAAGCTTCAAAAGCATATAAAATAACGGATAGCTATAAAGGTAAAGAGCGTTCTCAAAAAGTGTTGTATTGGGCATTTTTCAAATACGAAACTGAAAGTTTATTGTCCTATAAAAACAATAATGTTGAATTAACAAAGTATTTGGAATATTTGAAGAAATAATTATTTTTTAAGCCTTGGTCTTTGGTCCTGGGCTTTTTTGAAATCTACATTTGGCTAGTTTCTTATTGTATTTTTTTGGACTTAAATCTCCTTAAAATTGAAAACATGAAATTTCACGTTGCATTTTTCATATTTTTATGCCTGCTTTTTAATATCACTCCAGCTTTTTATAATAATAAGAAAAGCTCTATTGAAAAATACAATTTAGCTTATAAATATGATCCGGATTATTCCCAAATATTCAAGTACGAATACCCAACCGCATTAAAACTGCTCAAAGAAAATTTGCAATTATTTAAAAATACTTGTTCAACTTATAACATTGATACAGCAATTGCCGTTTCCATTGTTTTTCCGGAATTTATCAGATATTCAAATTACAAGGATATTATTGAAACTCATTCACTTGAAGTTATTTATGTAAATTTAGGAAAAGAATATATCGATTTTTCAATTGGTCTGATGCAAATGAAGCCTTCGTTTGCTGAGAAATTAGAGAATTACGTCAAGACATCGGCTAACCTATCAAAAAAATACGATTTTATAGGTAAATATACCTCTGCTACTGAAAAAGAAATTCGTTCACAACGGGTTGCAAGACTAAAATCTGTGCAATGGCAATTGTTTTATTTATGTTCGTTTTGCGATGTTGTTTCTGAGCGTTTTAGTCATTCTGTCTATGGTTCAAAAGCTGAGAAAATTAAATTTTATGCCGCCACTTACAATTGTGATTTTTTAGCTTCCGAAGAAAAGATCATTAAACAAACAAAACAAAGGTATTTTCCATATGGAAAAAATTGGGTTATGCCGCAATATTCTTATAGCGATGTTGCTGCTGATTTTTATAAGCATTTTTATCCGGATATTTAATTTTCAAACATTAGTTTGAATGCCAAAGAATTGCAATGACAGTTGGCAGTGTAGATTTTAGCGTTTGGAGAATTAGAACTTTGTAATTTAATATTTTGACAAAATCAATTAATATTTCTATTTTGCTATTCTAATTTCCTATAAATTAATTTGATATGAGCACTTTGAAATCTCTTGAAAATGAATACGATTATATTATTATCGGATCCGGTTTTGGTGGTTCGGTATCAGCATTGCGATTAAGCGAAAAAGGATATAAAGTGCTTGTAATCGAAAAAGGGAAACATTACAAAGCTACCGATTTTCCAAAAACGAATTGGCATTTGAAGAAGTGGTTGTGGCTGCCTTCGCTTCGGTTTTTTGGCATTTTTAAAATGACTTTTTACCGACATGTTGGAATTATCAGTGGAGTTGGATTTGGCGGCGGATCTCTTGTATACGCCAATACGCTGCCAAGACCAAAAGATGAATTTTTTTTATCGGGAAACTGGGCAGGTTTATGCAAATGGAAGGAAGAATTAGAAAGCCACTATCAAACAGCAGAAAAAATGCTTGGCGCCACTTTAAACCCTAAACTTTTCGATTCAGATATTGCTTTAAAAACGCTTTCTCAAGCATTTGGTAAAGGCGATCATTTTGAACCAACCAATGTAGCTGTTTATTTTGGTGAAGCCGATAAAACAGTTCCTGATCCATTTTTTAATGGCGAAGGGCCTGAAAGAACAGGCTGTACTTTTTGTGGTGGTTGCATGACTGGTTGCCGCTTTGGAGCCAAAAATACCCTCGATAAAAATTATTTATATCTGGCACAAAAGAAAGGTATTGATGTGTTGGTTGAAAAGCAGGTAATTTCTGTGATTCCTATTGGAAATAATGATGGTTCAGATGGTTACAATGTTACATACCGAAGCTCCACTTCATTTTTATTCAAAAAGAAAAACACAATCAAAACAAAAGGGGTTATTTTCTCAGGCGGTGTTTTAGGTACTGTGCGTTTACTTCTTGATATGAAAAGCAAATGTCTTCCAAATCTAAGCAATGAGGTTGGGAAGCACATTCGCACTAATAATGAGAGCCTTATATTTGTTACATCAACAGAAACAAATAAAAATTATTCCGAAGGAGTTGCCATTGGCTCTATATTTCCTGTAGATGAAAACAGTCATCTTGAACCAGTTAGATATGGCTCTGGTTCTGGATTTTGGAAAGTTTTGGATGTACCCTTAACTCATGGGAAAAATGCATTTTCCCGATTTTGTATGCTGATTTATAAACTTTTAGCAAGTCCGATTACGTATTTCAAAGTTTATTTTGCAAAAGATTTTGCAAAACGAACAGTAATTCTGCTTTTTATGCAGCATCTCGACAGTACAATTCATTTTAAAAAAGGATTGTTTAACTTAAAATCGAAATTGGCTGATGGAACTGCACCTACGGCATTTATGCCATTATCGAAAAAATTAGCAGATAAAACAGCTGAAATTATTAATGGAAAACCGATGGTTGTGCTTACCGAAGCATTAACAGGAATACCTTCCACTGCTCATATTCTTGGTGGTGCAGTTATTGGAAACAATCCGCAAACCGGAGTTATCGATACAAATCAGCGGGTTTTTGGATATAAGAATATGTATGTTTGCGATGGTTCAGCCGTTTCTGCAAATCCAGGAGTAAATCCATCCTTAACTATTACAGCAATGGCTGAAAGGGCAATGAGTTTGATACCTTTTAAATAAATTATTAGAAGATTGAAGGATGATTCAATACCAAAAGGTAGATCTGATAAAATGTCGGCTTCGATATTAAATGAAAATCATAAAATATTTAGGCACAATATATTGGTTCATTAGCAAACACTAAAATCTGGATGTTAAAATGCTGGTTTTATAATTCATTTACAAAGATTAATCATCAATATTTTCCTTTTCATCATACTGTATTGTGTAAGATGAAAAGGATTTTTTATTTACAAAATTTCAGAAGTTCAATTGCTTTATATTCAATATATTGTTAGTGGTTTCTGTAATCTTAAATCTATTATCAATGCGTTGGCCAATTATCCAAACAATTTGATTATCAGATATTAATAATAATATTTTTTGTTTATCAATAATCGAATATTTTTGATCAACAAAAAAGTCACTCAGTTTTTTCTTTTTAGTCATTCCAAGTGGATAAAAATAATCGCCTTGCTCCCACTCCCTTATTATCAGCGGAAATTTGAGTTTGTCAAAATCGATTGCAGCTATATTCTGTTCTTTTGAAATTTGAAATCCATCTGTCCTTTTCATCGGCTGAATAACCAATTTTTTGCCTTCTGGCAAATTGATTATTTCATCAGGGTTATATATGCTGGTTCTAAATGATTTTGGAAGTTCCAATAAACTAACAATCAATTCATTTCTATTTTTAAGAATTTGATGGGTTTTTGAATAAAGTACCTTTCCTGAAACTGATTCCATTGTATTTTCGATATCTTTTATTTGGTCACTGTTAAAACCATATGGTCGCAAAATTTCAAATAAATAAGCTTTAACCGGTTTTAGGTTTTTAAGCTCTTCTATACTAATTTTACAATTATTTTCCGCTTTTATTCCTAGTATAAATCTGGCTTTTTCAATTTCTTTTTGTACTAGATGCTCTGTATCCTGTAGGTTTTTAACAGTCTTGATTATATTTTCATTTGCTGCAGGATTTATTTCACTTAACATGGGTAAAATTTGATGTCTTAATTTGTTTCGAATAATTTTAACATCTGAATTGGAAGAATCATCCCTATAATCAAGCTGCTCATTTTTAATGTATTCAATAATCGAAGACCGGTTGGTGAAAAGCATTGGCCTTATAATCGTACCTTTTTTTGGTTTTATTCCGCTTAAACCTCGTATGCCTGTTCCACGCAAAAGATTGATAAAAAATGTTTCAATCACATCATCCTGATGATGTGCTGTTGCAATATATTGAAATCCATTATCTTGTCTTATTTTTTCAAACCAGTTATAACGCAGGTCGCGGGCCGCCATTTCAATCGAAATACCTTTTTCCTCTGCAAATTCTTTTGTATCAAAGTTTTTTTTAAAAAATGGATAATTGTATTTTTCAGCAAGCTTTTTAACTAGTATCTCATCACCATCAGATTCTATACCTCTTAATTGGAAATTGCAATGAGCGATACAACATTGATAATTTGATTTAGCAAATAAATCAAGCATAACCACTGAATCGGCACCGCCACTAATGGCTAGTACAATTTTTGACTGATACGGCAATTTGAGTTCTTCCTGTATATGCTTATCGAATAATTTTTTCATGAAGTTTGGTACTATTTATTTTATTTCAAAACTTAATTTTGCTATTGTTTAAAGTATTATTTTACAATGAAAAATTAAAAGTGAACATCAGGGATCTAGACTTGACTGCACTATTTAACTGGTTTTAAAATAATAAAAATCGCAATTTAGTCAATTTTTTAAAGAAATAATTGTCAGAATTTTAATATCACATTTATAATTTGTAATTTAAACATATAGCCTTTTATCGTTCAAATTATATTGCTTGGAGTGATAAATTAGACCATTGTTTAATTTTTTAAACTTAAAAAATGTAAATTAACAATAATCCATTACTTTTGATGTAAATATGAGCATTCACAAATTTATTATAAGACTTCTGCTATTTATTATTTTAAGATGTAAAAAGAAAACCAATGACCAGAAATTTTATTAATGCAATATTTATTTCATGTATATCTTTTCTATTTTTTGCAAATTGTAACTCATCAAAAAACCAGGAAGAAGCAAATCAAAATGCGTCTTTGTACGACTCTCTCAATTCCGGATATTTAACAATTGTTGATGATTCTGTTCATGTTTATTCTGAACAGGGAGGGAATCACATCGTTATGAAATTGAATACAGGTACAAGATGTAAAATAATATCGAAAGGTAATTTTGAGATTCGCGATAGTTTTGATGATTTTTGGTATTGTATCAATTATGAAGATAAGAAAGGTTGGGTGTTTGGAGCAAAAACATCTCTAAGAAAGAAAAGTGAATTTGATATTTTTCTTCGGGTCTTTAGCAACGCTGTAAAAGAACCATTATCAGATAAATATTCAAAAAATTTCTTAAATGGACATCCTAGATTTATACCTATGGAGTATAAAAGATTAAGTAATAATAGGTATGCTTCATTATTCTCCAGACAAACTAAATTTGAAGTAGAAATCTTGTTAATGATTTATAAATCTGGTATTCCAGCTAAAGACTATTTGTTATTTAGTGGCAATATTAAAGATTGCGTTGCTCCTCAGGCATTTTTTACAAGTAAAGATTTTGTAAAGTTGATTTGGCCGTCCTGCAAAGCATCTGTAGCTTCGATTATGTATTATCAGATCCTTGAAGACAATCGGATTAGAGAATTGAAATCAACAATTACAGCTAAAACTGTTGATGAAATATTACCAAAAATAAAAACAGAGCAAAATATTGTAAATAAATCATTATCAGATGAATGCAAGTGTATAGTGCATTCTTCTGTTAAAATTGGATATTCCGCTAAAAATGTTGTTTTTTATAGCATCTTACGCGATGAGTGCAATAATTTCTGTAATTCAGATAATTATTCCTTAATCGCAATGCCTGATAGTTCGGGCTGGTCAATTAAGTTCGAAGAAAAAGGTATTTTTCATGCCATGTATGAAAGTGGAATACCAAATATTTTCATTGTAGATTTAGAAGAAATCCGGCAAAAACATTTGTACGAGAAAATTAGTATTGAGCGGGTTTTTCTGCTTGACATAAATAAACAAACTATGCAAGAACTTAATCTAAGATCAGAAAGTTGCGTTATTTTATCTCCTGATCATTATGGATGTAATTTTTGTGTTAAAAATACAACTCACCATGAAGAATTAATCTTTAGAGGAAATCCTATCGAACAGGTTTTAAAGAAAATTACAAATATCTTTTATGACGAAAATGATGCCTGTAAAGTAATTGGGCAAAACAGTGACCAAATTTATTATGATTGGGATGCCAGCAAAAACTCGTTTGAAATGCAATAAATTGACCAGATAATTTATCTATTAGCTATTTGGTGCTAAATATTTCCAACATTTACAATAGAATTATCAAGCTAAGTAATTGTTAATGATTTAATTAAAGCTTCTGCTTTTAACAAGCATTCCTTATATTCATTTTCAGCATTTGATTGATAAGTAATAGCACTGCCAACAGTAAATGATAAATATTCATTGGTTTGATTATACAAAATACTCCTTATAATAACATTGAAATCAAAATCTTTGTTGGGGCTAATATAACCTACACTACCTGAATAAAGGCCTCTTTTTGTTTTTTCGTATTTTTCGATCAATTCCATAGCTTTGATTTTTGGAGCACCTGTCATTGAACCCATTGGAAATGTGGTTTTCAGCAATTCTATAATATCAAATTTTATTTCCTCCAATTCTGAACTTATAGTCGAAATCATTTGGTGTACATGCCCATAACTATAAATTTTACAAAGTTCTTCTACTTTTACGCTTCCTTTTTTTGCCGTTCTTGATAAATCATTCCTTACCAAATCTACAATCATCATATTTTCTGCACGCTCTTTTTCATCAGAACATAAGAATGCCCTCAGTTTTTTATCCTCTTTGTCATCTTCGCTTCTTCGAATTGTGCCTTTAATAGGTTGAGAAATAATCTTTTGGTTCTGTTTTACTAAAAATCTTTCAGGGCTTGAGCAAATAAGGTATTTATCAAAATTGCGCATGTAACACGAAAATGGTGCTGGCGAAATATTGTTCAGTTTTTGATAAATATTATCAGGCTTAATCTTAATGTTTTCGATATAGAATTCCTGGCAGAGGTTTAATTCATAAATATCTCCTTTATGAATGTGTTCCCTGATTTTATCCACCGTTTGTAGGTATTCCTCTTTGGTAAATTTATTTTGAATTGAATTGGTTTGGATACTACTTTCAATTTGAGGGACTTGGATTGATAGAATTTTATGGATAATGGCTTTTATTTCTTCAATATCAGTAATTTCAGTTAGATATTCAATGCGAAGTATATTCTTTTTCAGGATAATAACATACTTCGGAATAAAAAAATACATTTTTTGAAAACCAATTCCATCAAAATGGTTTGAATTTAGCTTTTCAACTTCATTTTTTAAGTCATAACTGAGATATCCAAAAATCCAATCTTGATTGTTTTGGTTAAAATTTCTGAAATTTTCAAATGAATTATTACCTGAATTATCGAAAATGAAAATAGAATCTACTGCCGCTATTAAATCAAATTTATGATAAAGGTGCAAGCTTGTTTTTTGACTGTTACTATTTAAAAGTACAAAATTCTCATACTCCGTTCCCCAGCTATTTAACTGATATTGAAATATGTCGGTATCATACAATTCAAATTCAATAAATTCTCTCATTGTACAAAAATAAAAAAGCACTTCTTATAAAAGAAATGCTTTGAAATCAAATTATTAAAATGAATTTTAGTGTTTGCTCAGGTAGCTAGAAATACCTTCTTGAGTTGGTGTCAAAGCATCATCTCCTTTTTTCCAGTCTGCAGGACAAACTTCGCCATTTTCTTCGAAAAACTGAAGTGCATCAATCATCCTAAGTGTCTCGTCAATACTGCGCCCCAAAGGCATATTATTTACTACCTGGTGTTGAACTGTGCCTTCTTTATCGATAAGGAACAATCCTCTGTATGCCATTGGTGTGCCATTGAATTGTAATTCACCGCTTTCGTCATATTCGTAGGCGCCGGCCAAAACATCAAAGTTTTCAGCAATGGTCTTGGCCTGGTCTGCAACCAAAGGGTACTTAACACCTTCAATTCCACCTTGATTAACCGGAGTGGTTAACCATTTCCAGTGCGAAAATTGTGAGTCGGTTGAACATCCAACAACAGCAACATTTCTCTTTTCAAATTCAGCCATTTTCTTTTGAAAAGCCAAAATCTCTGTTGGACATACAAAAGTGAAATCTGCCGGATAGAAATAAAACACAACATATTTATTTCCAAGATATTGTTCCAATGAAAATGAGTCAACTATTTCGCCGCCATTTATTACGGCCGGTGCACTAAATAAAGGTGCTTTTTTTCCTGTTAATACTGCCATTTTTTATATCATTTTTAAGGTTAATATTCAAATATATATTCAGGTACAAATGTATTGAATTTAATTCTTCTCTGATTAATTTCTAGAAATATTCCTATCTTATTAATTGATGTTGATATAGATTTTCTCTATATGTAATTTGGATATATTAAATGTCCGAAATTTGAGGTTTTAAATTCCATTCATCAGTTTAATAAATAATTTTTTGTAAAATATTTAATAAAAGTGAATGAATTTATATCATTTTTGAGGTTCATTTTCAGTTTAGTTAAAAGAGGAATTTTGCCATTTAGTAAAAACACTTTAATATTGTATTTCTTAAACTAAAAAAACAAAGAGATGATAATTGATAAAAATAAAGTAGTGGCCTTAAAATATGAATTAAGGATAAATGCCCAAGACGGGGAGCTTGTTGAAAAAGTTGAAAATGACAGACCATTGCAATTCATTTTTGGTATTGGAAATATGCTCGAAAAGTTTGAAACCAATATCAACGGATTAAAACTAGGTGATAATTTTAATTTCAAAATTAAATCAATTGAGGCGTATGGCGAGCCAAATCCTGAAATGGTTATAGATGTTCCTAAAGAAGTTTTTAAAATTGATGGTAAAATTGATGAAAATTTATTGGTATTAAATAAAGTAATTCCAATGCGCGATCAGCAAGGTAATCATCTAAATGGAAAGATTGTTAAAATGAATGGTGAACATGTAACCATGGATTTCAACCATGCATTGGCTGGTAACGATTTATTCTTTAAAGGCGAGGTTCTTGAAGTTCGCGAAGCTACTGAAGAGGAATTGTCGCATGGTCATATTCATGGTGATGATCACGGCTGTGGATCAGGTTGCGGTTCCGGTTGTGGCACTAATTCAGATTCTGAGTCAAGCTGTGGTTCCGGATGTGGTTGCCATTAATCTTAATCATTTTAAAAATATGAAAGCTGCTCAATCATTTTGAGCAGCTTTTTTTTTGGTTTAAACTGAATATTTTCAAATTTCTCTTACTTTTCAAAAATAGTTCTCTAAATTTCATCTTGTTTTTTTGTTAGTAATACCAAATTCCAAAAATATTTTTGTATTTTTAAGCATAAAAACGAAAAAAACATGAAGGTTTTAACCTGAAATGCCTGCATAACTGATATTCATATCACGTTTTTTTTTATATTTAACATTAAAATGGTTGAAACAATGGAATTAATTCTTGTAAGTATTGAATTTTATATACTTTTAGCTAACCAGATGTTTTTAAACTCATGTAGTATGATTTAAATCTTTTAATACAATATTTAATTTTGAACACTTTTTAATACTTTATATTAATCTCTAAACTAAATGAATATGAATTCAATCAGAAATTTACTTCTAGTGATCTTCGCATTCGCAAATGTATTTGGTAATGCGCAAAATGCTGATCAGGTAAAGAAACGTGGGCCGGCAGATGAATATGCGCGCAGTTCTATTTCCTATTTATTGCTTGATTTTCAAACTGAAAAATATTCAGCAATGCTTAATAATGCAATAAATACCACAACAGTTCCTTCGAAATTTGATAACAACGAATTGAGTAAAAAAACATTAAAAGCACCTTATTATCATACAGCAAGCACCTCATATTCAGCTCCAAATGGAGAAAAAATAAGACAGGCTTTAGTAGCAGATAAATATGCAATTGATGTAGTAAAATATTGGTGGAAAGTTAAAGATGATGGATCTTATTCAACCAGTTTAATTGCAAAAAGAGGCGAATACAATGCGACGGATGAAGTAGTTTCGACAGTTGACGCTACCAAAGTTGGTCGAGCCAAACTCGGTGATTTAGGTTTAAAACTTATTGGTAATAGCTATGTGATGGTGCTTGATTTTGACGAAATCAAATCAATTGAAGAGATTTATGATGCACAAGATTTGGCTGCACGACAATTGGCAGAAAAACTCAAAACTGAATTTAAGCCTGTGAAAAGGATAAAGAATGGTTTTGAAGGGAAAATTTTTGCTTACTTATATAAAATAAATTATCCTGACACGGTTCAGGGCTATTTCGACGCAAGTTTTATTGATGACAAAAAATTGGATATTCAAAAATTGAACAAAATATTCGACGAGGTTTATTCTCCTCTTACTTTAGTTACTACCGAAACTACAAAAATAGAAGCAACACAGGCAAATCCAGGCGAATTCTTGGCTCCCACTGTTCAGCAATCTGCAGATCAATTAATGGTAAAATTAGTCAATACCGGAATTTTAAAATCGCTCGATAAAATTGAAACCAGAATTGAAGCCTTTAGGGTTAAAACACCAGTAACCAATGTTGATCCAATTCGTGCAAAAATTGGAAGAAAAGAAAGTCTGAAACATGAACGCAGATATTTTGTTTGGCAATATGTTGAATCCAGCAATGGTGGTGTTAATACAAAAAAGAAGGGTGTTATCAGGGCTAGAAAAGTAATTGATAACTCAATTGATGAACTTGGTAATACCAGAGAATCATCATTTTACCAGATTGGTGGAGGAAGGATTGATGTTGGTATGACTTTGCAGGAACGTAAAGATTTTGGAATTGGCATTAGTGCAGGTTACGGATCTATAGGATTTGCACTTAGAGGTGATATTAATATTGGTCAATGGGCAGATTTGCCGATTCGTCAACTAAAACTGTATGGTGAAATGATTAGCGGAAGTAAAGTGTATGATGATGCAGTTCAGCCTGCAGGTGTTCTTTCGTTTCCTGACGATAATAAGTTTAGTCAAACCAAATTTTCGTTTGGTATACTAAAGGAGAGTCCGTTTGCTCGAAATTTCTTTTATGGTTGGCAAGTAGGATATACCATGGAGACAATAACCTGGGAAGCTGTTGATAAAAATCAGCAATTTTCTGAAGGTGGTTTTAATTGGGGCCTAAGATTGGGTGCAAATCTTTTTTCTCCAAGTTTTCAATTAATTGGAAGTGTAAATGGACATCATTATGGAGAAGTAACTTACAAATCAGGTGCTGATGGTGCCACAGATTTACCTTTAGGGATAAATAGTTCTGAAATTTTTCCGTCAAAAACACCTGTGAGCTTTGATCTATCACTCAGATTGAACTTCTAATCAAAAAAATATGCGATTTTATATAAGATATTAAATATATACGTTTATAAAGCAAATAAAATTAAAATTTATTTTTTACACAGCACAGTAATTTAAAAACTGTGAATTGGATTAATAACATATCAAACTTAACAAATAGAAAAAAGTATGAAAAAACTGAATTTATTCATTACAGTGGTATTTTTATGCAGTTTATCTTTTTCATCGTTCGCACAGAACATAAAAAAAGAGTATAAAAAGCTCTGGGCCAGTGATGTAAGCTACGAATGTACTGTAGTTGGAATTGGCACCGATGGTACTAAACTTCTTAAAGTATGGGGCTATGAGAAAAAAGAAGCAGAAGCTAAAATTGAAGCCAAAAAAAATGCAGTTGCTGCATGCTTGTTTAAAGGAGCTGTTGGCACCAGGGAACAAATTGTGAAGGCTATTGTTCCTGATCCTAGTATTGCTGATGCACATCAGGCATATTTTGATAAATTCTTTGAAACAGGCGGACAATATCTTCAATATGTTGCCTTATCAACAGATGCTTCGGGTAAAGACATTGTGAAAATGGACAAAGGTTATAAAGTTGGCGTTATCGTTTCAGTAATGTACGACAAACTGAGAGAAGAAATGGAACGCCAGGGAGTAGTTAAAAAACTATCCAATGTGTTGGGCGATAATGCTAAAAAACCTACCATTATGGTTGTTCCTTCCGATAACTGGTGTATACAGAATAAATTTACCCAAACATTTGATAACCAAGGCACCAAAGAAATTATACCTGATTACAAAGCAGCTATGCAAAATAGTTCCGATTTATTATTGGTTATTGGTAAACTGAATACATTGATGGCTGATCGTGGTTTCCCTGCAAAAAATCTGGAAACTGAAATGAAAAACATTACCCAGGAATCTGCTGAAATGAACATGATTACAAGTAAAGAATCAGGTTCTTCGGTTAAAGAATCTCCTATTGATATATTAAAAAGGACTGCAAAAGCAGATATTATTATGCAAATGACCTGGACTATTAACGCCGTTGGTCCTAAAAAATCAATTACTTTTAACCTTCAGGGACTCGATGCATACTCAGGAAAACAAATTGCAGGTTCTCAGGGAACTGGTACTCCTTCATTCAGCACAGAATTACCTTTATTATTAGAGGAAGCCGTTTTGGCCCATCTTGATAACTTCAATACCCAATTGATGGCACATTTTACTGATTTGGCTACTAATGGACGTGAAGTTAAAGTAATGATTAACACTTTTGCAAACGCAGGTATTTCTTTAGAAGATACTTATGATGTTGAAGGAACCGATGACGAACTTCAAATCCATATCGAAAACTGGATGCAGGATCATACCGTTAATGGTAGTTTTAACCTTTCCGATGCTTCTGATAATTTTATGAAATTCGAACAGGTTCGTATTCCAATTTTTTATGAAAGAAGCGGAAAACAACAAGCTTATGATACAAGAAGATTGGTTAGTGATTTACAGAATTATCTTAAAAAACCACCTTTTGAAATTACTTCAAAAGTTTATTTAAGAGGCCTTGGTGAAGCATGGCTAATTTTAGGTGAAAAATAAAATAATTTGTAAGTAACATTCCGTTGCAATAGGTCAACTGAATGTTACTTTTTTTTAATTTTTTGAATTTCAATCCATTATTGAGGAAAACTAAAATAGAAAAAAATGAAGAAAATATTTTTTATAGTAATCACTTTCCTGTTGGTATCTACTTCAGGATTTGCTCAAAATGATCAAGGAACACTCGATGATTATGGCAAAATAACATTAACTCCTGTGCTTTCACAGGATTTGGGTGATATGCCTAGTGAGGCACAAAATCTATTAGTTTCGAAATTACGCCAGATTGCCACAAAAAATGGCCTTGGAGGCACAGATATTAACCCACAATTTATTATTACTGCCACAGTTAGTGTAGTTACAAAAGATGTAGTACCTGGCCCTCCGGCAATGATTGCATATAATCTGGATGTTAATTTGTACATTGTTGATTATGTAAATAAGAAAACCTTGAGCAATGAAACTGTTTCGATTAAAGGTGTTGGAACCAATGAAACTAAAGCATATATCAATGGTATTCAAAATATTAATCCAACAAATACCAAAATTAAAGCCTTTGTTAAAAAAGGAAAAGAAAAGATTATTGAGTATTACAACACACAGTGCGAAACTATTATGAAACAAGCAAATACGCTTGTTAAACTAGAAAAGTACGAAGAAGCCATTACTACTTTAATTTTGGTTCCTGAAGTTTGCAAAGAGTGTTATTTTAAAGCACTTGATGCCATTGAACCTATTTACAGAAAATACAAAGGTGAAACTTGTGATGAAGATTTGGCGGCAGCACAAAATGCATATAGTAGTGGTGATATGCAATCAGCCAAAGCTTCGCTTGAAAAAATTGTACCTGGAACTGATTGTTATGATAAAGCTGTTGATTTAGCCAAAAAAATAAATTCTGTTGATCCACAAAGCAGAGGAATTGAAGGCGAAGTTAAAATGCAGGCTGCTGCTCCGGCAACCCGTCAGGAAAAAGCAAATGCATATAAAGAAGTAGCTGCAGAAAGCAATACTGCTCAAACAACTGAATATGATTTAAATTTCATGAATAACGATTAACATTGAAGTACCGGAAATTATATCCGGTACTCCTTTTTATTTTAGAATGAATTCATTTATAAAAAGTTAATTATGAAGAAAAACAAAATAATAGTTCAATCAGCTCTTTATATACTTATTCTGATTGTATTTCCATTGGGAATGTTTAGTCAGGACAAGGTTCTAGAAAAAAGCAGTAAAAAGAAACCTGATTGGGTAAATGCCACTCAGAAAGATTTTATTATTACTACTGGAAGAGGTGAAACCATTGATGAAGCAAAAAACAATGTTGTGCCAGCCATTCGCAATGAAATAATGAACTCGGTAGCAGTTTATGTTCGGTCAAGCAGTGAAATGACTATTGAAAATGAGAACAAAAACAATGTGATCAACACAATCGAAAAATTCAAGAACACATCTACCGTTCAAACAGCAGATATTCCTTCGCTGAAAGGGATTTCATTAAATAAAGTGAGCGAATTTTATTGGGAAAAAATACAGGATAAAGATTCAAAAAAAATTACTGTTGCTTATCATGTCAAATATCCATTTTCTGAATTGGAATTGAAGAAACTCATCGATGAATTCAATCAAAAGGATCAAGAGATGACCGATCAGTTAAATGGTATTCTGGACAATGTGGATAAAATTGAAGCAATCGAAGACATTTCTACCAATATCACACAATTGGAAAATCTTATCGGATATTTTGTTGATCAACGAAAAGAAAAAGCACAATTAGGATTGACAAAGCTGAAAGATATGCTCAAATCTATTGAAATTGTTCCGATAGAAAATAATCTGGGGACTTTAAAATATGCTTTAAAAATTGGTGAAAAGTTCTATAAGACTTCACAAAAACCTAAATACAAAAATTCTGAATGTGTTGAAATTACTTCAAAAGTAAGCGAAGGCCATGTTCAAATAATTCAATACACTTTTGAAAATTGTACCGAAGATGAAAAGAACTTAATTTCTGTTAGTTATAAATATGGCAACAATAAAGTGGAACGGACTTTTTATTTTGATGTTACTTCAAATGAGGTTAAGATTTTTCTTAGGGGAGATATTATGATCAAAGCAACTAATAAAGACAATGACAATGTAACTGCTTATAATTGTGATTTAACTCTAGTTTCTCAATATGATGCTCCTTTTATTATTGATAAGGTAGTTTTGGAATGGCCGGGTTTAGCACCTGTTTCAGTATCGAATATTGGCAAAGAAATTGCTGGTAAAGGGGTTCAAACATTTATTCTCGAAGTTAATGAGCCAATTGATATGATGAAATCCAGTTCAAAAAATAAACCAGCAATTGATGGTACTATATTTTTTAAGGTAAAAGCTACCGGAGAGATGAAACGATATAAATTTTACAGCCAAAACATACAGACAGATTGGTAAAAAGTTGTATTAATCCAATAATTTGAATATATTCGCTTATCTATGTTTATGTATGAATTACCAATATTTAGAGCTTATTGCTCAAACAAATGACCTACTTTATATATAAATTGACAATTAAACGTTTATATTGTAAGTAATTCTGAATTAAAAATTAACAAATAATTATTACTAATTAAAATTTGAAAACCATGAAAAAAGCATTAATTATTTTTTCTGCATTATTTCTACTTTTAATCCTTTTACCCAAAGAGGGTTTTGCACAGCTGAAAACCAGAAAAGAATTGAATAAAGAAAGAAAAGATTTAAGGGATAAAGTAAAAGATAAAGCCCTTAAAAAAGCTCGTCAGGCAGCCGCTGACTATGAAAAAGAAGAAGGTTGGAGAACTTTTCCAGGGGATGTACCTCTAGATAAAATGCTTGAGCAATCCTGGATGAACCAATACGAAATGAGACAAAATCCTGATGGAACTGAAAGCAATGCATACATTTGGGCAACCGGTAATGGTGTTGCACAAACAAAATCTGCTGCTCAAATGCAAGCTGTTGAATTGGCTAAAGTTGAACTTGCTGGTCAGTTGAAAACTTATGTGGCTGCTTTAACTACTTCAAACATTGCAAATGCTCAGATTTCGGGTGTTGATGCCGAAACTGAACAAAGTATTGTTCAATCAGCAAAAAGCATTACTTCAGCTACTTTGACCCAAATTAAACCGCTTGTGTTACTTTATAGGACTAAAATTCCTAAAAAGGAATTAAAGAAAAATAACAGGCAACAATTGGCTCCGGGTACTGTAGAAGTTCAGGTTATGTTGTTCTATGATTTGTATCAAGCGGATTTCCAAAGCAGGGATGCAATTAAAGAAGAATTGAAAGATAAATTGAAAGACAACGAACAAGAATTGAAAAAATTAATGGAGTTGTAATTGATCCTTTTATAAAAAAAGCCTGTTTCATTTTGAAACAGGCTTTTTTGCTTTAAATACTCACCAAAGGCCTATAAATATAGCCATTTATTAATTTTGTCTGATTATTCGATTTGATAAATTATATTTAATATTTTGTCATATTCGTCCTGATTTACTGAATAGGTTGCATTTTCAAGCGCTTGAATGATGGATTCTATTTCATTTATTTCCAATACTTTTATTTTTGTGAGAATGCGCTGTATTTCAGAAACTTCATAAACTTTTAATTTTTTAAGCAGTTGCAGGTATGGCAAAAGTAATGGGTTGGTTTCTCTGGAAAACTTAATACTTTTTTGTATTGCTAATTCAGCATCTTCATCTTTTAAGATATGAAATTGATTGGTAGGAAGTGTAAGCCAAAATGTAGTTCCCCCTCCTATTTCACTGTCAACGCCAATTTTACCGCCATGTGCTTCAACAGCTAATTTGCAAAAAGTTAATCCGAGCCCTGTTGATCGTGTAAATCCTGATTTTTTTGCAATAATCTGTGTGAATTTATCAAATATGCGATCCCTTAAAGAATCAGGAATTCCAGGGCCATTGTCAATAATTGAAATTTTAATTTGTTTTTCATTAAATGGATGCGCAGTTATTCTTATTTCACCTTTATTTGGCGTGTATTTAATCGCATTTGTCAATAGGTTAATGTAGATTCTTTCAGTTATTTCAGGATCAGAAAAGACATTAAATCCTGGATTTGTAAAGTTTTTAATTTGGATTTCTTTTTGACTTAGCAGATAATCAACTTTTAGCAACGAATTTACAACAATTGTATTTAGCTTAATAATTTTAGATTCTAATGGCATTTTGGAGCTTTCGTACTTTTGAACATCGAGAATGTTATTCACCATATTGAGCATTTGCCTTCCCGATTCAATCACTAATTTATCCCTTGAAAGATTTAATACAATATTTAATGGGTTTTTAAGATCATGAACAATCATGCCTACCATTCCTTCTTTAAATTCATTTAGTTCTCTGAGGTTTTTCAATGCAATTTCAAGACTTTCGGCTTGGGCATATATTTCTTCCTTTTGTTGTTTTAGCTCTTCTGTGTATTCTTTTAATTCGAAATTTGCCTTTTCTAAATAGCTGGTTTTTAAGCCAATCTCTTTACTTTGTTCAATAAGTTTATCATTTAGCTTTTTTTTATTCATTCTATTTCTGAATGAGATGATAATAATGGTTATCATGCAAAATAAAATCAAGGAAAGTAATAAAATATCAATTTTATAATGGTAAATATCAGATTGCCATGAATTTATAAAATTGTTTGAAATGTTGTTTATCATCTTTGATATCATTCACTTAAAATTGGTTTCCTAATTTAAGCATTTTAAATATATTTGTGTATAAATTAGTTAGTTTTAATTCTGTTCAATGAAGGAGTTCAAAATATTGGTGGTTGATGACTATCCCGAACACATTAAAATAATTACTAATATACTTATATCTGATAATTCAAATTATCAGATTCTAGCAGCTTCGAATGGAAAAAATGCATTGGAAATTGCAAAAACTGCTTTACCTCATTTAATTATAATGGATTGGGATATGCCGGTAATGAACGGTATGGAAGCAACAATTCAATTAAAAGCAACTGAAATTACAAAAGATATCCCAATTATTATAGCTTCCGGTTTCCATACTGATTCTTTAGCTATAATGGAAGCTCTTGAAAAAGGTGCCATCGATTTTGTGCGCAAACCCATTGATAAGATTGAATTAATTGCCCGTGTTCATTCTATGTTGAGCCTTGTAGAATCACATCAGGAAGTTATCAGACAAAAAGAGATAAATTTTGAGCAGGAAATAAAATTTAAGTCCAATGAATTGAGTGCTAATGCCCTTACAATTGCAAAGCAAAATGAATTTTTACTTTTTCTTATCAATAGTCTTAAAAAATTAAAGGAAATTAGTGGATCTCAAAGCAAAAAACTAATTTATGATCTTATCGAAAGCACCAATAGGCAGCTAAAGGAAAATGCCTGGGAAAATTTTGAACAACAATTCGATAAAGTTTATCATGGTTTTTATATTGCACTTGGAATAAAGTTTCCTACTTTAACAGCAAATGAACGAAAACTATGTTTGTTGCTCAGAATGAATTTGTCGTCAAAAGAAATAGCCAATCTTACATTTCAGGAACCAAGTTCCGTTGATGTTGCCCGTTATCGATTAAGGCAAAAATTAGATTTGGATAAAGATGAAAATTTAGTTGCTTTTATTATGAATTTGGGATAAAAAATCAACCCTCCAAGTCAGAATGATGCCCTGATTATACTCTCGCTACTTAATTATTCGGAAGTTTATCAAACAACACATATTTTGTTTCGCCGATTACTATTTATTAAATTTCAAACTATTCGCAAATAAGATTATTAATAGCAGTTAAGTTGGTTAATGATAAAAAATTTAGGTATTTTTAAATAATAATACCAAATACAACTTACGATGTCATTTACCCAAATCATACTTGAAAAAGCATTACAATCCGGCAATGGATATATAACTGCTGCCGATTTGGATATTGTAAAAGAAATGACAAAAACAGATGGTTTAAGTCATGAAGATATTGAAATATTGTTAGCCCAATATCAGCAAAAATTTAAATCTGTTACAGTTAAGCCCCAAATTAAGTTGGTTATGAACAAATGCCCAAAATGTGGCAGTAATTTACCTTTAATTTCAAAGATTTGTGAATATTGCGGCCATACTTTTGAAGATGCAACTGAAGATATATCAGCTGATGATTTAATGGCGGAAGTGGAACTCAATTTGGAAAAATTAAGCAAAATATCAAAACCCTCATTTTTTCGAGATCTTTTTGCACATTATTATATTTTATTTCCTGATAAGCCTGGAGATAAAAATTTTTCAATGGATTTTCTGGGTGTTTACAGTGTTGAAAGTTTGGTGGAATCAGACTATCTTTTTAGTCAAAAATCAAAAATTGAAAGTGCAAAATATTTCATTGTTTATGGCAATTACATGGATTATGTGAAATGAGTTATTAGATATTTATGTAATTTGTTGATATAGGTAGTTTTACTCATTTTCTTTTAACTATATTTATAAGTTTATAAACCTATATTATTTTATTCACTTCTGCACTAATTTTAGATTTCATTTTTGTGCTTGGAGTTTGTATAATATTAAGCAATTAAAGATCATAAATTCAGTATATTAGGGTCTGTTGTATAGATCTTGTATAGTTTATTTAATCAATGATTCATGAACTTTTAGTGTGTTCAATCGTATAAAGTAATTAAAAGACCTCAATGTATTTAATTCAAATAAGTTGCTAAAAATATATCAAAAATTCAATAACCATATGAATATTAGACCATCTAAATGTCAGATTATGAAGAAGATAATTTTCACTTTTGTACTGATGTCGTTGTTTTTTCCCTCATTTTCTCAGGTAATTACTCCATTTACGGTAAGGAAAACAATTACACAGAAAGGAGGTATCGTTTACCTTTCTAACGTATCTACAAAGGCGACTCCTGATAATGTTGTGCAAAATCAAATGCCACCGTCTGGAACAGGATATGATAATAATTATGCAAATGGTTATGTTGATATTGATGCAGATCTTTCCACTTGGATGTCTAGCAGTGATCAACTTAATTTGCCTTCTTGCAGTGAAATTTCCTGGGCCGGATTATATTGGGGCGGTGATAACTCATTAGGTGACGAAAATTTTGCTACTAGAAATATGGTAAAACTCAAAGCTGATAATGGTTCTTATATTGATTTAACAGCTGATTATCTAAAGGATAATTCTACAGGTTATAAAAGCTATCATTGTTTTAAAGATATTACTTCCATTTTAAAGTCAAATGGACTAACAACCAATTATACTGTAGCTAATGTTGCAACTGATATTACGGGTACATCAGGTTTAAAAAATCTTTTTGGTGGATGGACAATTGTTGTAATCTATAAAAATAATTTAGATGCAATGAGAAATCTGACCGTTTTCGACGGTTTGTCTTTTGTAGGAGGTTCAGGTGCAATTGTTGATATTCCTATTTCAGGTTTTCAAACTCCATTGTCCGGTCCTGTTACTTTTGAATTGGGTTTAGTTGTTTATGACGGTGACCGCTCGCTTGTAGGCGATCAACTTTTGTTTAAAGGAGCTTCAAGCTTTATTAATGTATCAGATGCATTACATCCTTTATCCGATGTGTTTAATAGTACACTGGCTCGCAAAGGGACTCTGACATCCTTGCGAAATCCAAGTTATAACAATACTTTAGGATATGATGCTTCTATTTTTTCTCCTGATAATTCTACTAAAAATTTTATTGGTAACAACGCAATTTCTGCAACTATACGCCAAACCACTGGGGGCGAATACTTTATAACTCAAGTAGTAACTTCAGCAATTGATGTTTATGAACCGGATTTAAGAGCAGCAACAATAGTCAAAAATATTACCCACCCAGGAACTACCACGGCCATTCCTGGTGATATATTGGAATATACAATTACTGGATTAAATATTGGGTCAGATCCTGCTATCAATACCTTTATTAAAGATACCATTGAAGGTAATGCAGAATTTATTCCAGGCACAATAAAAATACTTCACGGAGCAAATGCGGGTGACAAAACCGATGGCGCTGGCGATGATCAAGCTGAATATATTGCATCGTCAAAAGTAGTTAAAGTTAGAATTGGAGTCGGTGCAAATGCTTCAATTGGCGGTCTTGTAAATAATTCACCTACGGGCCAGGATAGTACTCAATTTAGCTTTAGGGTTAAGGCAACTGAGGATTGTGTTTATTTGGCTTGCGATAATGTTATCGATAATAGTTCTTATATTGTTGGAACAGGAAATGTTTCAGGAAATACTTTTGATAATGCCAGTAATCCTGAAATTTTTAATGCTTTTGGTTGTCCAAAATCAGGTTCTACCAAAACCCCAATCCTTACTTCTGGCTGTGTTCTTCCTTCAGCTTCGTCTTCATCTCCAGTTTGTCAGACAGACAATATTACCTTAAGTATTTCCTCATCACCAAGTGCAACTTATTTATGGACTGGCCCCAATGGATTTACTTCAACACTCCAAAACCCAACCATAGCAAATGCTACAATTGCAAATGCTGGTACTTATACAGGTCATATTTACATAAATAAAACAACCTGTGATATGATCTATACTTCAACTGTAGTTGTTACCGCAGCTGCAGCTGGATCTGACCAAACCACGTCCTCAACTTGCGGTTTAAATACTGTTACTTTAGCAGGAAATACAATTGCAGGAGGCGGTACCTGGACAATACAATCAGGTGCAGGAGGCAGTTTCTCAAATATAAACAACCCAACTTCTACATTTTCGGGAGTTACAGGAACACTTTATACTTTACGTTGGTCTGCAAATGGAGGTTCTTGTCCTTCTACCTTTGACGACGTCAATATAAGGTTCAACCAAAGTGCCACAGCGGCTGTATTATCTGGTACAACTTCTGTTTGTTATAATGGTTATGCAAATTTGAAAGTTGATATTACCGGAGGTGCTTCACCATATACAATCACTTTAAATAATGGTGGCGGTACTTTTACCAATTATGTTTCTGGTAGTGATTTAATTGTTGGCCCATTAACCGCATCAAAAACTTATAGCCTTGTTTCGGTAACTGATGCTAATGGTTGCAGTTCAGGTGGTTTAAGTGGAAGTGCTGTTGTTACGGTGAGCGATGCTATAACCGGAACTGGTGTAATTACGCAATTAAATCCTCCAGCTAGTGGTGGTGGACCCAGAACTGCAGGAACTGCTGGTGGGATAGCCACTCCGGCCAGACCATGGTTAACCAATACCAATACTACTTCTAGCAATGGTGTTTATACTTCAGTTGCAATTTCTGCAAGAAATACAAGTTCTGATTATCTATATTTATCGAATTTTGGATTTACAGTACCTGTAGTTGGTACTACAATTACGGGAGTTGAGGTTACTATTGAGCGCTTTTATGCTACTACTGGTACAAGAACAATTTCAAGTGGGAGTATGAGAGTTGGAACAGTCTCAGGAACAACCTGGACATCAATTGGGACTAGTCAGACTTTGGCTGCTTTCCCCTTAAGTACAAAAGCAACTCAAACAATCGGTGGAGCAACCAATTTATTAGGAGCAACTTTAACACCAGCAATCGTAAATGGAACTACATTTGGAATAAGAATAAGAGCTACATCAGACAATGTTGTATCGAATTCTGGAACGGCTACCGCTTACATCGATTATGTTACAGTAAAAATTTACTATACCCCGGCTGCAAAATATTGCGATGACGCTTCAAGTTTAGGATTTTCAGTAACCCCATACGCAAATGCAACTACTTATACATGGACACCTATTACAGGAGGTTCAGTAGTAACAGGTCAGGGAACAGCATCTTCAACAATGGATTTTAACGGTGCAGGACAATCAGGCAATTATAATGTTTGCGTTACAGCATGGAATAATTGTCAATCATTGGCACCTTCTTGTATTACAGTTCCGGTATCAGACTGCGTCAATTCAAGTTTGTACATAATGGGAAATGTGTATTGGGATAAGAATGCTATGGCTGACAATCTAGTAAATGGAACGGGAATAGGAACTGCAAATAGCACTCAATTATATGCTACCTTATTGGCTGGTGCTGGTACAACAGCGCTTCAAAATTCATTTCCAATAACTTCTTCGGGTACTTATAAATTCTTGGTGGCTGCAAGTACAGCTTATAAAGTATACTTAAGCACAACGAGTTATATAGTTGGCCAAACAGTAGTTGCATCGTTGCCAGCTGGATGCAGCAATACTGGCGAAATTGATAATAATGTAGCCAATTTAACCGTTGGAAATGATGGAACAGTTGATGGACAAGTTAGTGTAGCCGGTTTTACAACAAACAACAATATCAATGTTAATTTTGGAATAAAAATTTCTACCCCACCAGTTGCCGTTAATGATATAACTTCTACTTTGGAGGATACTCCAGTTACAATTAACGTTACAACCAACGATATAGATGTAGATGGCACAGTTAGTGCCAATACGGTTGATTTAGATTTAGTTACAGCTGGAATTCAACCTTCAATTACCAATGTATATGGAACATGGAGTGCTGCTGTAACTGGAGTTGTAACCTTTACTCCAACAGCAAATTATAATGGAAATGCATCTGTTAGCTATAAAGTTAATGATAACGATGGCAATATCTCAAATACAGGAACCTTGCTAATTACAATTAGTGCTGTAAATGATGCTCCGGTTGTAGTTAACGATGTAGTTACTACACTTGAAGACACACCAGTTTCGATTAATGTAACCAATAATGATTATGATGTAGATGGAACGGTTAATGTTTCTACTGTTGATTTAGATCCTTCAACTTTAGGTATTCAAACTACTTTTACAGTTGCAAATGAAGGAGTCTATAATGTAAATTCTTCAGGAGTTGTTACGTTTACCCCTGAATTGAATTTTCATGGAACTGCAACTACAATTAATTACAGAGTAAATGACAACACAGGTTTAACATCTTTAAGTGCAACCTTAACCATTACTGTAACATCTGTAATTGATTCGCCGATTGCTGTCAATGATAATGCTTCAACAAACCAGCCTTCACCTGTTACTTTAAATGTTGCGAGCAATGATAATGGTGTGGATGCGCCACTTGATGTTACGTCAGTAGATCTAGATCCTTTAACAGGCGGTATCCAAAAGGATTATACCGTTTTTGGTGAAGGTAGTTATCATGTTGATAATTTGGGAGTTGTAACTTTTACACCTGATGCACTTTTTTATGGAACATCCACTCCTGTAATTTATACAATTGATGATAATTTAGCACAGGTATCAAACTTTGCATCTATAACAATTGATGTTGTTGCTGCCAATGCACCTATTGCCAACAATGATGTGATGCCAAATGTGAATGAAGGCAGTTACATTACTTTTGATATAGCATTTAATGATCTTGCCGCAATAGGACATACTTTAAATTTAAGCAGGGTTGATTTGGACCCGCTAACAAATGGAATTCAGCAATCTTATGATATTCCAGGCGAAGGTACTTTTTCTGTAGATATGATGGGAATTGTAACTTTTGCACCAGCATGGAATTATTTTGGTGGACCAGTTGTTGCAAATTATACGATAAAAGATAACTTAGGTCTGGTTTCCAATGTAGCTACTATTTCTGTCACAGTAATTCATGTAAATCAACGTCCTGCAACCAGCGATGATTTTGCTACTACAAATGAAGATACTCCGGTTACGTTTAATGTAACAACCAATGATACAGATGATAATGGTATTAATGTGTCCACTGTTGATCTGGATCCTTCAACCGCAGGTATTCAAACAACATTTACCGTTGTTGGTCAGGGTACATATACAGTTAATGCTTTAGGTAATGTTACTTTTACTCCAGTTTTAAATTTTAATGGAACTGCTACTCCTATCTTTTATTTAATTAACGATAATGGTGTTCCTGCACCTGTTTTAACTTCTGATGGCGATTTACCAGGTATGATTTCAGTTACTGTAAATGCAGTAAATGACGCCCCTGTTGCTGTTAATGTTACAAAAACAGCTCCATCAAATTCAAATGTTATTTTTAATATAATTTCAAATGATACAGATGTTGATGGAACAGTTGACGCAAGTACCGTAGATTTAAACCCTTCTTTCCCCGGGATCCAAAACAGCTTTACAGTTGTCGGGCAGGGAACGTATTCTGTCGATAATTCAGGAATAGTAACATTAGTGACTGTTCCGGGTTTTTTAGGCCCTATAACAGCTACAGCAGTTAGTTATACCGTTAATGATAATTTAGGGACAACTTCAAACATCGCAACAATTACAATTACTTTATCGGATCCGACTAATCCATCTGCGTTTGATGATGTATCGAACACAAATGAAGATGTTTCTGTAATTATTCCTGATATTACTTCAAATGACCAACAAGGATCTGGTTCTACTTTTAATTTATTGTCAATTGATTTTAATACAAGCAGTGCAGGATTTCAAAATTCAATTAGTAATGCTTATGGAACGTGGACTGCAAATACCGGAACAGGTGAAGTTACTTTTGCTCCAGTGGCCAACTTTTTTGGTATTGCAACAGTAAATTATGTTGTCAATGATGATCTTGTAAATACTTCAAATTTAGCTACAATAACTGTTACTGTGAATTCCGTAAACGATCTTCCAACAGCCTCGGATAAAACTATAACCACCAATGAGGATGAGGATTTTGGATTTGTATTTTCAGATTTTGGGTATACAGATATTGACAATAATACAATGTCTTTACTTCAAATTGTGACTAATCCTGCAAAAGGAACATTTTATTTGGATTTCAATGGAAATGGAATTGTTGATGCTGGTGAAACAGTTGCTAATCTCGGAACAATTTCAAAGGCGGATGTTGATGCTGGAATACTGAGATATAAGCCTTTAACAAATGAAAATGGAATTTCTTATACATCATTCACTTTCAAAGTAAATGATGGAACTGGCTATTCTACTTCAACTTATACTATTACTGTTAATGTTACTGCTGTAAACGATGCACCGGTTGCAGTGGCAGATGCTACTTCTACCAACGAGGACACGCCTGCTACAATGAACGTAACGACCAACGATACCGACGTGGACGGCACCATCGACGTGGCAAGCGTCGATTTGGATCCACTGACAGTTGGTATACAGACAGTTTACACCAGCACCAACGGAAGCTGGGGCGTGAGCGCCCTTGGCGTGGTAACCTTTACGCCGAACCTGAATTACAACGGAACGGAGACCATTTCCTACAGGGTGAACGACAACAGCGGTGCAACATCGAACCCGGCCAATATCACAATCACGGTGAACTCGGTGAACGATGCACCCGTTGCAGTAGCTGACGCTACCTCTACCAACGAGGACACGCCAGTTACCATCAACGTAACGACCAACGATACCGATGTTGACGGCACCATTAATGTGGCAAGCGTTGATTTGGATCCACTGACAGTTGGAATACAGACAGTTTACACCAGCACCAACGGAAGCTGG
>JANYKN010000158.1 GCA_025361565.1 Bacteroidota bacterium
GTTAATACAGCACTTGTTTCTCCATTTTGAAACCCTGAATAGGTAAATGTCAGTGCGGGGTTGGCGGCGCCATATAGTCGTGTTTGATTATCGGCAGTTACAGTGATAGTAGCTTTTGTAATGGTTAATGTTCCGTTTACATATACAAATGAATAATTCGTAGCTACTCCTCCTGAAGGGGTAATGGGGTATGCTCCAACAGATGAAGTGGCAGTTGCTGTTGTGCTGGCCATAGGAAGGGTGGTTAATACTGCACTTGTTTCGCCATTTTGAAACCCAACATAGGTTATTGGAAATACAGGATTAGCCACTCCATAAACACGTGATGTATTGGAGGCAGTGGCGGTTAACATGGCTTGGGTAACAGTAAGTGTTCCATTCACCAGAGTTAAGCTATAATTGGTAGCAACACCCCCTGATAATGTAATGGGATACGTGCCAACCGAAGAAGTTAAGATAGCAGTTGTGGTTGCAGTAGGTTTAGTACTCACCGCTGCGCTTGTTTCTCCATTCACAAAGCCTGAATACGAAAGTGTAAACGCGGGATTGGCAACTCCGTATACCCTTGTTTTGTCGTCGGCTGTGATTGTTAACGGGGCTTTTGTTACCGTGAGAGTGCCGTTAATATATACAAATGTATAATTCGTAGCTACTCCTCCTGATGGGGTAATGAGGTATGCACCAACCGGCGAGGCCGCAATAGCTGTAGTACTTGCAACTGACAATGTGGTTAATACTGCACTTGTTTCGCCATTTTGAAACCCTGAATAGGTAAATGTTAGTGCGGGGTTGGCGGCGCCATACAGTCGTGTTTGATTATCGGCAGTTACAGTTAAAATAGCTTTATTAACTGTAAAAGTCCTTGTAATGACCGGTGCGGCAGCATAAGTTGCATTTCCTGGCTGTGATGCAGTAATACTTGCAGTACCAACGCCAATAAAAGTTGCCACATTGCCAGTAAAAGAAACAATTGTAGGTGTGGTGGTGGTGTAGATAATTGGTAAGCCAGAAGATGCGTTGAGAGGTAAGGTATACGTCCCTCCATAAGTTTGAGCAGGAGGAGTAGCAAATGTAATTGTTTGTAAGGTTAAAGCCGATTTTGCAATGCCGCTTATGCCCATCAATATCACTAGTATCAGTATCTTTTTCATCACACCCCACCCTTTTATAAATCTTTTCATTTATACGCAGGTTAGATTATAAGGTTCTATCTTACAAAAAATAGTTGTGATTTTAAATTGGAGCAATAGTAACAATTGAGCGCAAGCATCAGTAATCAGTATCTGTCGTTAATATCTCAAATACCAATCCTCCTAAAAAGTATTTAACTTGTAATTTACTTTAAATTTACTCCTTTCTCGCTTTAGAGGGAAGGTTGGGATGGGGGCAAATGAGAAATAAGTGACTTTATGGATGGACACTAATTATTGAACAAATAGTTTGAGGATGTTCGTTAATGGAAAGTGCAAACTTTCTCTTTGAAAGGTTAAGCTCTTTAAGCTCTCTTTCTAAGATAATGCCAGGGTGTATGCCTTTAAGTATTTTAAGTATTTTTGCATGCACAAATATAAACAAAAATGTTTATATTTATACAGCTTATCTCCTTGAAATTTAACATTTATACCCTTACAAATTAATCCTATATGATCTAAAAATGGATATTCTTAGGCAACGGATTTGTCATTAGATTAAAAGCTCCTTTAGGAGCGCACTGTTTTTAGAAAAACATGGTTTGCCTCCAACATAGTTCTGTAGAGCGATCTGTTAATCTGCCACTTGAATAAATTCTTTCGTAAAACAGCACATTCACTGATAAACAGGAACTGAGAGCTGGTTAGCTTTTATGGATACCCTAAGCCCAATTATTTCTGTAGTTACAAGGATTGAGTTATTGGGATGGTATCATGCTCCAGCCAATGAACTTCAAAAGCTGGGTAATTTTGTAAAAGAAGCCCTTATTTTTAGCCTTGATAAGTCTTTAATATTCAAAACTATGGTTCAAAACCATTTGCAGATCTCTAACAATTAAACAAACGGGTTTATTATTTTCAGCTTTCCATTAATTGTTTGGCTGTGTTGCAGGTCTTCCGAATACAGAATATTGCAATTAGCCTCTAAGGCCGAGGCTATAATTAAACAGTCAAAATATTGGTATTGATATTTTGCCCGTATTTCCCAGGCAAGATAAATTGTTGTCAACCTTATTGTTTCAAGTTTAACATCGTGCAGTATTGCTGCAATGCAATCTTGAATTACTTTGTCGGCAATTTTATTGCGTACTAAAACAGTATAAAATTCATTTACCACTTGTGTGCTCAAAAACACACTTTGACTAAGCCCAATAAGAAACACCTTGGCTTTCTGGTGTTTTTCAACATCTTGGTTATCTATTTTGGCATAGAC
>JANYKN010000160.1 GCA_025361565.1 Bacteroidota bacterium
AGGGGTATGCCTTTTTTGCCTTGTGTTTAATAAAAGTGTGACACAGCAAAGGTACTATTAAATTAATAGATTAGGCATATATTAAGTTATTTTTGCACAATTCATTTAGTAACTTTGCACAATTCGATTTCGTGATTATAAAATGCAACTATAAGAATGGTCATGGCTTTTATTTTAGATTGATATTCAAATATAATGGCAATTTTAATAGTTTCAAAAAATAATATTGAAAATTGTCTACTTTGATAATATATTTGTATGCACAAGATAATTTTATTTTCACTAATCTATTCTGCTTACTATTATGAAAAGCGCTCTTTTTTATATCATTCCATTATTATTGCTGTTTTGTAATCCTTTAAGTACTAATCAGTGTCAAATTAATGAATCAACATCTTCAGGAATGGTTGTTTCAGCGCATCCTGAGGCATCAAAAATTGGAATCGATATACTCAAAAAAGGCGGAAATGCTGTTGATGCAGCAGTTGCAACAGGATTTGCATTGGCAGTTTGTTTTCCGGCTGCAGGTAATTTAGGTGGTGGTGGATTTATGGTTTTAAGGTTTGCTGATGGAAATACTATCACGCTTGATTTCAGGGAAAAAGCACCGAACAAAGCGTTTCGCGATATGTACCTCGATTCGGCCAATGAAGTGATACCCGATATGAGCCTCTATACGCAATCTGCATCTGGAGTTCCAGGAAGTGTTGATGGCTTGATAGAAGCTCATCTTAAATATGGCAAATTGCCTTTTAGCGATATTATTCAACCTGCAATTGATCTTGCCGAAAATGGGTTTCAAATTACAGAAAATCAGGCAAAGAGTCTCAATTCAGAAAAAAGTGAATTTATCAGGCTAAATTCAGTCAAACCTTCATTTGTTAAAAATCAGGGAGTTTGGGCCAAGGGTGATTTACTTGTTCAAAAAGATTTGGCAAATACGCTTAAACTTATAAAGGAAAAAGGAAAGGATGGATTTTATAAAGGTGAGACTGCCAATAAAATAGTCGCTGAAATGAAACGTGGAAATGGTATCATGACATTGGATGATTTGAGCAATTATCAATCTGTTTGGCGCAATCCGCTTATCGGAACATACAAGGGGTACAAAATAATATCAATGCCGCCACCTTCTAGTGGTGGTGTGGCTTTATTGCAATTATTAAAATTGGTGGAACCTTATCCCATGCAAAAATGGGAACCAAATGATGTTAAAACAATTCATTTAATGGTTGAAGCTGAGCGATTGGTATATGCTGATCGTTCAATGCATTTGGGCGATGCTGATTTTGCTGTGGTTCCTGTAAAAAAATTGCTTGATGAAAATTATCTGAAAGAAAGGATGAAAGGATTTGATGAAAATAAAGCTAGAAATTCAACTGATATAAAGCCAGGAAAGATTGTACATAAGGAAAGTGAAGAAACAACACATTATTCTGTTGCAGATCAATGGGGTAACGCAGTTTCAGTTACCACTACGATTAATGCTGGTTATGGCTCTAAAATAGTGGTTTCAGGTGCCGGCTTTTTGTTGAACAACGAAATGGACGATTTTAGTATTAAGCCAGGCTATCCAAATATTTATGGATTAATTGGTGGTGAGGCAAATTCCATTAAGAGCGGAAAGCGTATGTTAAGCTCAATGACACCTACCATTGTTGAAAAGGATGGGAAATTATTTATGGTTGTTGGCAGCCCGGGAGGTTCAACAATTATTACTTCTGTTTTTCAAACCATTGTAAATGTGATTGATAAAGGAATGGATATGCAGAAAGCAGTTTCGTCACCAAGGTTTCACCATCAATGGTTTCCTGATGTGATTAGTTATGAGCAAAATGGTTTCGATAGTAAGGTTCTTCAAACACTTGAAAAGATGGGGCACAAGCTTGAAAAACGAGGTGCTATTGGTCGAGTTGATGCTATTTTGGTTAATCAGGACGGAAGCTACCAAGGTGGTGCCGATCCGCGTGGCGACGATAGAGCTGTTGGTTATTAAGATTTTGAAATACTTGAAATGGAAATTCAATAAACTTAAAGTTTAATATAATTAATTAATCCTATTTTATGATTTATAAATTGCTGATTATCCATCAATTAAAGGAATCAAAACGTTCGAGCTTTTGGCAAAAACAAATTGCACTTAATATTGTAATTGGTTTTTTTATTCTGTTAATGTTGCTGTATCTGTTGGTTTTGGGTCTTTTTATAGATAAAATCCTCGGTGAATTATATCCCAACGATAACCCAATAGATATTTTTAATGGAATTATCATTTATTATTTTGGGATGGAATTGATGTTAAGATTTATGATTCAGGCTTTGCCAACTATTAATATTGAATCATACCTTCATTTGCCGATTAAGAAAACGGCAATTGTTCATTATTTGAATTTAAGGTCATTATTGGCCATTGGAAACTATTTACCCCTTCTGGTTTTTATTCCTTTCGCTTTTAAGGTTTTATTACCTCATTATTCCGGATTTGTAGCATTCATCTGGATTTTATCCATGTTTTTTATTGCACTTGCAAATAATTATTTGGCAATTTATATTAAAAGACAAATGACCAGTAAGCCAATGATTACCGGAATTGCTGCTATTACATTAATTATTTTTATTTTGCTGGATTATTTTAAAATTATTTCAGTTACCTCGGTTTCCCGATATTTATTTAATGCTTTGATTGTTCACACAATTTGGATTATAATACCTGTTTTATTGCTGATATTCAATTATTTATTAAATTTTTATTTCTTAAAAACAAAACTTTATACAGAAGAACTAAGTCAAAAAAAAGAAGAGATTTCGAATACTTCAAAAGCTTTCCAGTATTTAAAACATTATGGGCACACCGGACAATTAATTTTGAAAGATATAAAACTCATATGGCGGCATAAACGAACCAGATCTATTGTTTATATGGCTCCTTTGTTTCTTGGTTATGGACTACTTCTTTACAATCAGGAGATATACATGAGCAGGAATGGTTTTTTGATTTTTATCGGAATTTTTATGACTGGCGGCATGATGCTCAATTATCTGAATTATGTTTTTAGTTATGAAAGTGGTCATTTCGATTTTGTTCTGTCCAACTATAAAGACTTTGACAAGTATCTTGAACAGAAATTTATTTTCGCTATAGCCATTGCCACCATTTCCTATATTATTACTATCCCATATGTACTTTATGGTTTTAAAATTTTGTTTATCAATACCATGACATGGCTTTATAATATTGGTGTATTATCTTATTTGCTGTTATTTACAGCAACTTTCAGTTCAAAAAGAATGGATTTGAGTAAAGCGGCTACATTTAATTACCAAGGATTGGGCGCAACGCATTGGTTGAGTATTTTGCCTTTTTTCCTGATGCCTTTGCTGGTTTATTTGCCTTTTTCTTTGTTGGATTATCCAATTGGTGGTTTTATTGTTATTGGAACCATGGGATTTTTGGGTTTGACTTTTCATAAACCAATCATGAAAATGCTTAATAAACAATTCGTTAAGAAGAAATATAATATGGCAAGTGGTTTCAGGCAGAATAATTAATTTAAACTGAACACATCCACACCTAGATTTAAAAGGTTTATTTCAATTTGTTTAAATTTTCAAAATAAATATCATGATAGAAGCAATTAATCTTACAAAAGTATATTCAGGAACAAAAGTTTTAGATATTAAAGACTTAAAAATTGGAAAAGGTGAGGCATTTGGTTTAGTTGGTAACAATGGGGCAGGGAAAACCACTTTTTTCAGGTTAATTCTTGATTTAATAAAGGCGGATACCGGAATGGTTCTTTCGAACGGAAAAAATGTGAAAGGACTCAACGATTGGAAATATTATACAGGCTCTCATCTCGATGACGGTTTTTTGATTGATTTTTTAAGTCCCGAAGAGTATTTTGAATTTGTTGCCGATGTGCATAAACTTTCAAAAGGGGATTTGGAAGAGTTTTATATCAATTTTAAAGATTTTTTTAATAATGAGATTTTGGACAAAAAGAAATACATTCGTGATTTTTCGAGCGGTAACAAGCAAAAGATTGGAATTGCAGCTGCTTTAATGGCAAAGCCTGAAATTGTAATTTTAGACGAACCTTTTAACAGCCTTGATCCAACAACGCAAATCCGACTAAAAAACTTATTGAATAAATTAAAAGAAGAAAAGCAATTATCAATGTTGATTTCAAGTCACGATTTAAATCATATTACTGAAGTCTGTAATCGTATTGTAATCCTTGAAAAAGGGAAAATTGTTCAAGACAAGCCAACAAATGAAAATACACTTAAAGAATTAACAGAATACTTTGCTGTATAATTTAATATTCCAGGCAATTTTATTGTGAGAATTCAACTACTTAAACGTCGGACATTTTTATAATATCCGGCGTTTATAATTTTGAATAAAGTTTAATCAAGGATCATTTAATGACTGAAATTTTAGGCAACACCTGTTTTTTGAAATATTTCGCGCTTAAAATTAAGGTATTCAAGTTCTATAATTCCATCAGCCAATCCAATTTTAGGAACCTGTATTTTTCCAATATCTGCTTTTCGCATGATATCCAGATACAATTCGGCAGCAGGAATAATAACATCAGCCCGGTCTGGGTTAAACCCCAAAATTTTCATTCTGTCTTCGTAGCTGTATGATTTAATTTTTTTATAAATCTGCAAAAGCTCATGATAATATAGACCTTTTCCTTCTTTGTTTTGAGAAAATTTGTATATCCGGTTAATGTTCCCTCCCGATCCAATGATTTGAAGATCTTCATATTTTCCTTTGATTTCGGCAAGCCATTCATCGAATAATTCCTGCTCTTTTGGTTTTACTATTTTTTTAAGCAGTCTTAGTGTACCTATTTCAAAAGAATGTGATTTAACCACTTCACCATTATGGAACAGCGTAATTTCAGTACTTCCACCACCCACATCAACAAATAACCAATCTTGCCCACTTTTAATCAAGTCATTAATTTGAGTACCACGGATTATTTTAGCTTCTTCACTCCCCGAAATCAACTCCACAGTCATCCCAGTTTCTTTGAAAATGAGATCGATCAATTTTTTGCCATTTTTAGCTTCTCGCATAGCGGATGTGGCACATGCCCTGTATCGCACAACCTCATTTGCCTCCATGAGTAAATTAAAAGCATTCATGATACGAATTAGGTTTCGTGCTCTTTTTTTCTGTATTTCTCCAAATTCAAAAACATCTTCCCCCAGTCTGATAGGCATTCTTATTAAAGCTGATTTTTTGAAATAAGTATGTCCTTCATCTTCGATTACGTTGGCTAATAAAAGCCTCATCGCATTGGTTCCAATATCTATGGCTGCAAATTTTAATAAATTCATTTATACTTTAATACTATTGATTAAAAAATACTTTTGTGGGTAGCTATCTGATTAGATTTTACAATAGATCGCTTGCCAGATCTGCCAAATAGCTCCTTTCACCCTTAATAAGGTTTACATGGGCAAAAATATCCTGTCCTTTCATTTTATCTGCAAGATAGGATAGCCCATTTGATTTATCATCCAGATAAGGAGAGTCAATTTGTTGAATATCACCAGTGAAAATCATTTTAGTACCTTCGCCTGCCCTGGTAATTATCGTTTTTACTTCATGTGGAGTAAGATTCTGAGCCTCATCTACAATAAAATATACATTCGACAAACTCCTTCCCCTGATATATGCCAACGGTGTGATTATCAGCTTTTCATCTTCAATCATTTCATCAATCCTGGTGAAGTTCTTGGTGTTTTTACCAAAATTGTTTTTTATCACATCCAGGTTATCGAGGAGTGGTTGCATATATGGGCCAATTTTCTCTTTGGCACTACCTGGCAAATACCCTATATCTTTATCGCCCAAAGCAATAATTGGACGTGCCAGATAAATCTGATTGAATTCTTTTTTTTGCTCCAGGGCAGCTGCAAGTGCTAAAAGTGTTTTACCTGTACCTGCCTTACCTGTCATCGAAATCAATTTAATTTCAGGTCTCAGCAATGCATCCAGGGCAAAAGTTTGTTCTGCATTTCTAGGCATTATTCCGGATGCTTTTTCTTTTACTACCCTATTTATTTTCTTTTGAAAAGGATCGTAATGAGCAAGTGCACTTGAATTTTCGCCTTTTAATATAATATATTGATGGGCTTTTATATCATAACCAAAGTTGAAATCCTCAATAGGAATCCCTTCTTCATCTTTATACAACTTTGATATCAAACTGTCAGGGATACCTTCGATTAGTTCAATACTGTTTTCAATTTTCTCAATACTTCTAACTTTCCCTGCTTTATAGTCCTCTGCCATTATTCCCAGGGCTTTGGCCTTCATTCTTAAATTAATATCCTGACTAACCAACAGAACATCTTTCTTTGGATTTTTAGTTAGCAAATAGTCTGTAATAGCTAAAATCCGATGGTCAGGTGTCTGCTCCATAAAGGTATTTTTGAGCTTTTCAGAGAATTCTTTGCCAAGCTCGATGCTTAATTTACCTTTGCCGTCACCTAAAGAAACTCCTCCGTTAAATAACTCATCACCCGAAATTTTATCCAACTCTCGTGTAAATTCCCTTGCCTGAAAATTGATCTGATCGTTTCCTTTTTTAAATTTATCAAGTTCTTCAAGAACCACAATCGGGATTACAATGTCATTTTCTTTGAAATGATATATACAAGTGTGATCATGTAAAATAACATTTGTATCTAAGACGAAAATCTTTTTCTTTTCAGCCATAAATTTTAAATTTAAACACTACAAGATAGTAATTTTATTTTATTACTCATGCAGTTAAATGCCTCAAATGCGCTAATTTTGTACGCCTTTATTTCTAAATAACTTGAAATTAGCTCATTAATTTATGAATTATAAACAAACACTCGAATATTTATTCATGCAGCTTCCAATGTTTCAGCGAATTGGCGCCGCTGCGTATAAAGCTAACTTAAACAATTCCATCGCTCTAGATAATTATTTTAAGCATCCGCATCAGTCATTTCGATCAATCCATATTGCCGGAACAAATGGTAAAGGATCAGTTTCGAATATATTGGCGGCTATTTTACAGCAGGCAGGTTATAAAACCGGTTTATATACTTCTCCCCATTTAAAAGATTTTAGGGAGCGTATTAAAATCAATGGTAAGGAAATACCTGAAGATTGGGTGACAGAATTTGTGGAAAAGCATCGTAAATCGTTTGAGCCAATCATGCCTTCGTTTTTTGAGTTAACTATGGCCATGGCTTTTCAATATTTTGCGATGGAAAAAGTGGATGTTGCTGTCATTGAAACTGGCCTAGGTGGTCGCTTGGATTCAACCAACATCATTAATCCCGAATTATCCATAATTACAAATATCAGCAAAGATCATATGCAGTTTTTAGGTGATAAATTAAGCCAGATTGCAATGGAAAAAGCAGGAATAATAAAGCAAGGTATTCCTGTGGTTATTGGTGAAAGTCAGCCTGATATTAAGAATGTATTTGAAGCTAAGGCATCTGAGATGATGAGTCCGATTTATTTTGCCGATCAATTTTATCGTATCGATTATTCCTTAAATACGATGGATGAAAAACAAGTTTTCCAGGTTTATAAAAATGAAAATTTAGTTTATCCTAATTTGAGACTTGATTTAATTGGATTATATCAGAAAAAGAATGCAATTACAGTTTTGCAATCCATTGATATAATGAATGATAAAGATTTATTTATTGATAAAGAAGCCATTTATTCCGGATTTGAAAATGCTACATCCATTACTGGATTTAAAGGAAGATGGCAAACCCTGGGTTATAATCCCAGAATTATTTGCGATACAGGACACAACGAAGCTGGAATTACAGAAGTAATAAAGCAAATAGAAACTATTCCGTATAAAAAATTGCATTTTGTATTTGGAGTTGTTGATGATAAAAGCATAGATTCGATATTGGAAATGTTGCCAAAAAATGCAGCTTATTATTTTTGTAAAGCCAATATTCCCAGGGCTTTGGATTCAAATATATTAAAACAAAAAGCTGCTGCTTTTAATTTGAATGGAAATACTTATCAATCAGTTGAATTGGCTTTGAAAGCAGCCAAACAAAATGCCGAAAAAGATGATTTTATATTTGTTGGGGGAAGTACTTTTGTGGTGGCAGAGATTTGCTAAACCAAAAAATTTATATTAATTCTATTATGCATAATAAAAAGCAATTGAATTTTAGCATGTTGCACTTAAAACGAAAAGTTTTAAAAAATAACCACCTAGACACATAGTTAAGAAAAACTAAAGGCACTTACTTTTAAAAATGTGTACTGGAAAAATATGTCACTACTTTGATTTTTTTCAATTTGCCTATGTATATTTATAATTAAGTGTATATTATCAAGGTGTTTAACTTCAAAAAGTTGAATTGGAAAAATTGGCCATTGATTTGGTTTTAATAGATCAATGGCCAACTTCTAACTTTTAACTTCTAATTTCCAATGTTAAGCAATATTCGTATAAACCGCCTGAACATCGTCATCTTCTTCCAATTTGTCAATCAGTTTTTCAATATCTACCATTTGTTCTTCTGAATATTCAACAGGAGTGGTTGCAATTCGCTGCAAATTGGCTTTGGTTATTTCAATTCCTTTGTCTTCAAATGCTTTTGATAGGATACCAAAATTGGTATATTCGGCATAAACATATACGGTATCTTCATATGTTTCAATGGATTCAAGGCCTACATCTATTAGTTCCAGTTCCAGTTCGTCAATATCGATGCTGTCTGTTTTAGCAAATTCAAAAACTGCTTTTCTCGAAAACATAAATTCCAGGGCTCCGTGTGGGCTTAAAGTTCCGCCATGACGGTTGAAATACGATTTTACGTTAGCAATAGTCCGGGTATTGTTATCTGTTGCACATTCAACAAAAAGCAATACACCGTGTGGTCCTTTTCCTTCGTAATTGATTTCAATAAAGGTCTCTGCATCTTTCCCTGCAGCTCTTTTGATGGCTGCGTCAATATTGTCTTTGGGCATGTTTTGAGCCTTGGCATTTAAAATGGCTGTGCGCAATTTGGCATTCATTTCGGGATCAGTCCCACTTTCTTTGGCAGCCATGGTTATAGCCTTTCCTAATTTTGGAAATATCCTCGACATTTTGTCCCACCTTTTTTCTTTTGATGCTTTGCGATATTCGTATGCTCTTCCCATTGTTATATTTTTTACTATATGATGTTTTTATTATTTTTCAAATGTGCTGCAAAAATAGGAAATGTTCGAGACTTTCCAAGTTTTAAAGACAGGGAAAGTCTAAAATCGTTGAAACTCAATCTATGTGATAAATTAAGCGCTTGCATGAGGCAAGGTTGTTTGTTGAAAGTAGCTACCTAAAGTCGCAATCATTGACTCATGGTGGTTTAACAATAGTTTAAAATTCATGGTTTGTTAGTAAAAAAAATTGTAAATTTGTAGAAATACATGAATTTATGGAATATATAGCTGAACGCATTACTTTATCACCTGATTTATGCAATGGAAAGCCTACTATTAGAGGGCTAAGGATTACGGTAAAAACTATCCTTGAATTTTTATCGGTTGGCGAATCTATAGATGAAATTTTAATGCAATATCCTGATTTAGTAAAAGAAGATATCGATGCTTGTTTAAAATTTGCATCTGATTTAATGGATAGGAATTATGTCATTAAGGAGGTAGCAGCCTGATGCTTAAATATTTGGTTGATGTTAATTTGCCGTATTATTTTTCAGTATGGAAAGGTGAAGAATTTATCCATCAGCGGGAAATCGATCCTTTGATGAGCGATAGCTTAATTTGGCAATATGCAAAGGAAAATAACCTGACAATTATAACAAAAGACGCTGATTTTTCAGATCGTATTTTATTCCACACTCCACCTCCTCGGATCATTCATATTAAATATGGAAATTTGAAAATGAATGAATTTTATAGATTAATTTTAAACAATTGGGAGAATATCTGTGAACTAAGCCAGGACTATAAACTCGTAAGAGTTTTCAAAGATAGGGTCGAAGCAATAAATTAGAAGTTCAATTTTAAAACATAGGGGATGACTCTTGTCTTTGTTCAAGCAAGGTTTCCTGATACCTTGCTTTTTGGCAATTCGCCTCTGGGTTTCTTATGATGCTCCCTGCTTATTTCTGATTTTTCTTTCTAATTTAGCCATCAAAATCAATAGAATATTCATTGGAAACTGCTGATAAAAAACTGCTGTCTGAAATTAAAAACAATCGGGAGAGCGCTTTTGACGAACTTTTTAGGAAGTACTATAAAAACCTAACTTATTTTGCTATTAAAATTGTAAAAAATCGTGAAACCGCAGAAGAAGTTGTGCAGGATCTACTAGTGAATTTTTGGGAAAAACGGCATCAATTGGAACCCACCATTTCATTAAAAGCTTATTTATTCAGGGCAGTTTTCAATAATTGTGTTCATTATAATAAAAATGAAAAACGGTTTGAAAAAACCGATGTTTCATTTGCCAATGATTTGAGTAGCGATTTTGAAAATTTATTGGAACAAAATGAATTAGAAACACGGATATATGAATTGATTGAGCAATTGCCAACCGAATGCAGGAAAATCTTCAAACTGAGCCGTTTTGAAGAATTAAAATATAAGGAAATAGCCGCACAGCTCAATATTTCGATAAAAACGGTTGAAACTCAAATGTCAAGAGCTTTAAAATTTATTAGATTGAATTTGGGTGATTATATTAAAATATTGATATTTATGTTGTTAGAAATTAGTGCATCGACAAGCTCAGCAACCGGAATTTAGCGCTTCGGCTCCAGTGACCATTATTCATTCATTTATGAATTCACTCATTCATTATCAATCAAATATAAACCGAGGATGAAAATTTGTAACAAGAAATAAATTAATCTTGTAGGGGTAAGCAAAGTTTTTTTCCTCTTAGTTCCAGAGACAATTATGAAAGAAAAAAGTAACAATAGTATTGATGATTTGTTGATCAAGTATTTAACAGGATTGGCCTCAAAAGAGGAAATTTTGGACTTCGAAAATTGGTCAGATTTAGATGAAAACAACCGTGATTATTATCGGAAGTTTAAATCTGTTTGGGAATCATCGTCAAATTTGAAGGAATACAATGATATTGATGTTGAAAGTTCTTTGAAAAATGTGAAAAAACGAATTGATTTTGAGAAAAACAATGAAAAGGCTGTAGTTCTTTGGATGTTTGCCAGAATTGCCGCAGTGCTTGTTTTCTTTTTTGGCATTTATTTGGTTTTTAAATCGAAAAGTGGTTTAGATGAAAGCAATAAATTGGTAAAAATTGAAGCTTTAAACGAGAAGAAAACAGTCATTTTGCCTGATAAAACCATTGTGACTTTGAATTTGTCATCTTCGATTGAATATCCTTCAGAATTCAAAGGCAATGAGCGAAGAGTGAAATTTGAAGGTGAAGCCTATTTTGAAGTACATCACGACAAAAAGAAACCTTTTATTATCGAAACAAGGCAATCTGAAGTTAAAGTAGTGGGAACTGCCTTTAATCTTAAAGCAATTGTCAATGATCGGGATGAAAGTATTGTGGTTACTGAAGGTCTAGTTCTATTTTCTGGAAAAGCCAACAAGACAAAAATTCCTATAAGTTTGAAAAAAGGAGAGAAGGGTATTCTAGTTCAAGAACAAAACCTTTTGTTTAAGGAGGAAAACCGGGATTTGAATTTCATGTCATGGAAAACAGGGGTATTTGAGTTCAATAATTCACCGTTAACAGAAGCTTTGATTGTGTTTTCGGGTTTTTATAAATGCAATTTTAAAGTAATCGACAGTCAATTGAATTCCTATCAAATTAGCGGAAAGTACGAAAAGCTTAAATTGGAAGAATTAATTGAGGTACTTGAGTTGACTATTCAGGTGAAAATTGAGAAATCAGGGCAAACCTATTTGATAAAAGAGGCAAAATAAGAAAAACTGTGCATAAATTTTCGAAAATCAAATATAATCCGGTTGCTTTTAAGTTTTTTATGGCTTGCTTGTTGGTTTGTTTGCACTTAAATTTTGAAATCAAAGCACAAAGTATTCTTTCACACAAACTGAATATTGATTTTGAAAACACAAATATTGAGGAAATTCTAAAATATCTGCAAAGCAAAGAAAGCATCAGTTTTTCGTATAGTAAAAGCGTTATTAGCCTGAATCAAAAAGTATCGGTACATTATAAAAATGCAGAATTGGAAGAAATTTTAGATGGCATTTTCAGTCAATCGGAAATTATGTATAAGGTAAAATCAGGAATAATTATTTTACTCCGAAAGCCGCAGAATATAAACAAACTGTTAATTGCCGGAACTATAAAATCAATTGAAAATATGGAACCATTGGAGTTTGTTGGCGTACAACTTATTTCCGGAAGTGGAGGAACAATCACCGATAGCAAAGGAAACTTTAGCCTGTTGATAAAAAAGCAAGAATTGACAGATTCTATAGTTATCTCATCATTAGGTTTTTATAAGGTTAGTTTTCCGGTTTCTAGTTTTATGCAAAACACTGGACACATAGTTTATTTGAAGCAAAAAATAATTAACCTGGAGGAAGTGAAAGTTCGGGCGAGTGATTTTAAAACATTTTCTGCCGGAAATCATAAAATAATATCGTTTGGTTCTATTTATATTGATACACAAGGACAGCAGACTGCTCTTTTTATCGAAAACAAAAAAAGGAAAAAAGGAACAATTGGCTCGGTAAGTTACTATCTGTCAAAGAAAGGCAACACAAATTCCCCATTTAGGGTAAGGATTTACGAAAGAGATTCTTTGACCATGAAACCCGGGCGTGACTTGTTGAATGAAGTGATTATAGCAAAACCCGGAATCGATGGCGGATGGTTTAAGGTTGATGTTTCGCAATTCAATATTGAAGCACCGGTGCAGGGTTTTTATGTGGCAATAGAGGGTATTTTTCCAAATGATTATTTGAATAAAGAGGAAGATTTTGTGGATATTGCAACGAGCAACGATAATTATGTACCAAATTCGATCAGTTACGGTCAGCGACTGGGTTATAGCAATAAAAACGGAGAGGATACCTGGCATCTTTCGCTGGCGCATACCTGGTTTCAATTAAAAGAGCAAAATTACAATGTGATGATTTCAGCAGAAATTCAAACGAAAAAACATAGAAGAAATAAAATAAAAAATCAGAATGAAAATGATGATAAAAACATATAAATCAATTGGCTTTATTCCACTTTGGCTGCTTTTGCAATTGTTTTTTGTAACTGCAACCAATGCGCAATGCGACGATAAACTGGTAGACAGAGCTATTGAGAAAAGTGGAAATGATGCTTTATTTATCCGCGAATTTAAGATTAAACAAAGTGACAACGATAGAAAAAAGAAACAGAAAAGGGCTGCCTCTATTGCAAAATATGATGTGCGGTTAAATCAGGGTTTTGTTTATCGATTCAATGTTGAAAATGATCAAAACAGTGAGTCGAAAGCATTAATTCAACTTCGAAAAGAAAATCTGATTTTGGCAAGCACATACAATACTGAAAAACAGATTGATGATCAAAATTTTGATTATTTCTGCAAGGAAACTGGACAATATCAGGTATACATTTCATTTATTGAAGGTAATTCAGGTTGCGCAGTGGGAATTTTATCGGCAGTTATTCAAGATTCAACTACAGTTGCTTCATTTGCCGATTCAGCAGGTGTGGAAAATATTTTATACTCCGGAGTTGAGAACTATGTGGATATTGCAGCCTCTGATATTCCGAATGGAAAACTCGAAGTATCAATAAGCAGGGGATCGATTGTGCCAGAAGGGGGTTTGTATCTCATTCTGGTTGATGATGAAGGGCCGGTTACGGTGAATGTAGTTGCCCGCGATAGCATGAACCGGATAACTGAAACATTTAAATCTGAATTTAAAGTATTTAAACCAATATTGCCAACAGTTAGTTTGTTGGGTAGCAGTGGCGGGTTGATTAAAAAAAGTGATATTGTGAATTCTTTAACCGAATTATCTATAAATAACTGGAATTCTAATTTGAAGTTCAAAATCAAAAATTTTACAATTTCAAACAATTTGTCGGCTGAAGGTGCCTCTGTTTTGGGAAATAATCGTTTAAGTTTACGACAAATTTCACTGATTAAGGAACTTAGAAACGGCGAAACTTTTTATATAAAAAATATTGAAATTGAAGATTCAAATGGCAAGGTGTATCAATTGGCACCGCTTGGATTTATTATTAGTGACTGAAATTAGAAATTGGTCATTAGAAATTGGAAATTGTTGCGCGATAACTTTGTTATTTATAAATTTAATACAAGAATGTTTTTTCAGATAAAATGGAATAATAAAGTTCGTAAGCTGGTGATAGATAGATTCCCCATTGGAGAAGGGGGTTGGGGGATTGATTGAACATGTCTCGTACTAAAGTAAGTTTACCAAAACTAAATTAAAAAATACAAACTAAAAAACTCAGCTATATATTCCGTTAATCTTTCAAATTGTCTCTCCAATTTGATTAACGAATAAATAGATTATTAGCATTTTAACTAGGAGCATCCGGATTTATTAATCCAATTTAATTGGCAATGCTTTTGGCTTTTGTATTAAACCTGCATGTTTAATAGTGGATGTTCCATGTCATTTTTTAACCTTTAAAATATTGAATTATGAAAGCAAAAATTCTTTTTATGTTGATAATTGCTATGGCATTTATCCAATTGGGCCATGCTCAAATTACAATTACTGGAACTGTTACTTCGGCAGCTGATGATGGTATGCCATTGCCTGGAGTTACCATTATGGAAAAAGGCACTTCGAATGGAACTGTTTCAGATATGAATGGTGCGTATTCCATTATAGTTCAGGATAGTACGTCAATTTTGTTATTTTCATTTATGGGAATGAATACGGCGGAACTTCCCGCAAATGGAAAAAAGGTTGTGGATATTCAGCTAGCAAGTTCAGATATAGCTATTGATGATGTTGTTGTAACAGCCTTTGGCATTAAAAGACAGAGCAAATCAATGAGTTATTCTAGCACTACTACTTCAAAAGCAAAATCGAATAATATTATTATTCGCGGAAATTCCAGTTTAGGTGGGAAAGTTTCAGGAATGGAAATTAATAGTTCAAAGGGAACTGGATTTAAAAAAATAGAAAAAACAAAGGTCAAAAATGAAATTGGTAAGGACAATGAATCTTATTCTACCATCAATGAGAACGAGTTCAAAACGGTAAAATCCAGTCCATTATCCACTTTTTCGATTGATGTTGACAGGGCTTCATACAGCAATGTCCGTCGTTTTATCAATCAGGGACAAAAACCGCCTGTTGATGCGGTTCGTATAGAGGAAATGATCAATTATTTTAGTTATGATTATCCTGAACCTGAGGGTAATCATCCGATTGCAGTTTATTCAGAAATTGCTGCTTGTCCATGGCAAGTAAAACATAAATTGTTGCACATTGGTTTGCAGGGAAAAAAAATCAGCACCGAAAAACTTCCCCCAAGCAATATTGTTTTCCTTATTGATGTTTCAGGCTCTATGTCCGAAGAAAATAAATTGCCTTTATTGAAAGAAGGTTTTAAATTTTTGGTCAACAATTTGCGCGAAAAAGACAAAGTGTCCATTGTTGTTTATGCAGGAGCAGCTGGTATGGTTCTGGCTCCAACATATGGCACTGACAAACAAAAAATTATTGAGGCGCTTGATAAATTGCAGTCCGGTGGCTCAACGGCGGGTGGCGAAGGCATTAATCTGGCCTATTCCATTGCCAAAGAAAATTTCATTGAAAATGGAAATAACCGTGTAATCCTGGCCACAGACGGTGATTTTAACGTGGGCAGCTCAAGCGACAATGAAATGGAACGCTTGATTGAAGAAAAACGGAAAGATGGTATTTTTCTTACCTGTCTTGGTTTTGGAATGGGCAATTACAAAGACTCAAAGATGGAAACCCTGGCAGACAAAGGAAACGGGAACTATGCCTACATTGACAATATTGAAGAAGCCAAAAAAACTTTGGTCAGCGAGTTTGGTTCAACGCTTTTTGTAATTGCCAAAGATGTGAAACTTCAAATTGAGTTTAATCCGTTAAAAGTGCAGGCTTACCGCTTGATTGGATACGAAAACCGTTTGCTCAATGATGAAGATTTTGATAACGACGCAAAAGATGCCGGTGAAATGGGAGCGGGGCATACCGTAACTGCCTTATACGAAATTATTCCTGTAGGTGTTGAAAGTGAATTTATTAAATCGGTTGGTGATTTAAAATATCAAACCAACAAAGTGAGCAAAGATGCTGCAAATTCAGGTGAGATGGCCAATTTGAGTATCCGTTACAAAGAACCCAAAAGTGTAAAAAGTATTAAGTTTGTAACTCCAATCCAGGATGTAGAAAAATCCATCGAAAATTGTTCCTCTTTGTACCGCTTTTCTGCCTCTGTGGCTTTATTTGGTATGTTGCTGTGCGATTCTAAATTGGTTTCCAATGTCGATTATCAAACTGTACTGCAATTGGCATCCAACTCAAAAGGGATCGATAACGGAGGGTATCGGAATGAATTTATTGAATTGGTGAAGAGGGTGGAGTAAGTTAATCAAGTAAAATACTGATTTATTGAATTGTAACTTGATAAGCAATTGGTAATTAGTCATTAAAAATAGGGGATTATTCTTAATGGCTAATTACATTGGTACTAAAAGAGGCAATTGCCTTGTATCACCTTGTGTATTATATTGGTTGCTCATCAATTAGTATAGTTACTAAGGACAAGTTACAGATGTTCTGATGAAATTACCAGTATTATCTATTGTTACACGCCAACATTGACCATCTGGGGATGTTAATATTATCCCATTTGCACTGTTATTTATATACACATCTCCATCTTTTATTTCTAATTTAGATTTTGGAGAGGCGGTGCCTATACCTAATTTTGCAGGAGATGTTCTCATCATTATTATATCATCTCCTATAGGGCCCACAGCAAGGTAGCCGGTAACCACAGTAGAACCATCAACAAATAGTTTATCCCCTGAAATGTCTGTACCTATGCTTACATTGCCAGAATTAAAATAAATATTGTTTTCACTTTTTGTCCAAATATTTTGAGGTACATCTTTTAAATCATTATAACTACCTGAAAATCCATTTCCGGCTTTTTCTGAGTACAATGCATAGGGGACAGATAATAATTGCGAAGTACCCATTTCAACGCCACCAACGGTAATTTTTATAAAATAAGTATTGGCAGCCCAATCAATATCCATGGTTAGAATTGATCCAATGTTCAGATTTATAATGCCTTGGGCAGTGGTTGTAACATTATGGGTTTCGGTAAAAACAACAGAACCGGACGAGCTTCCCTGCAAAATATCAATAACAATTGATTTTGCCTGGCTGGCAATTATGTTTCCGCTACCATCCCGCAATACTGCCTGATATTTGAATTGCTGTGGTGCTTGGGCAAATATGCTTGTAACAATTAGAAGATATGATATAAGCAGAAGAGTATACTTTTTCATAATATTAATTTTTAAGGATTTTAAATGATTTAAGGAATTGATTGTTTTGTGTAATACTTAAAAAGTAAGCATCTGTGGCATAAGTAGAAAAATCCAGCAAACTTAGTTTATCCAATATTTTGCCTTTCTGAAGCACTTTACCGGAAAAATCGGTAATGGTAAACTGTATTTCACTAATTGCATCATTATCAATTTTTAAATTGATGAAATCAGTTGCAGGATTGGGGAATGCCGATATATTGAACATCAATGCAGGTTGCTGAACAAAGGTTGAAACACTATAAGTACCCTGATGAAATCCTTGGGTAAGGATATTTGTGGCAGCTGAATAGGTTTCGGTTTGCAACTCGCCAACTGACCAGTCCAGTTGATAACTTGTATTTTTAAACGATTCGCCTGCTGTGCCAATGATTTGAGACTGAACTGTCTGTCCTCTTGTATGGATCGAGATTGCAAAGGACAAGGCAGCCAACGAGATGAAGAATTTAATCATGAGGTTATGATTTAACTGTTAATAATGTATGACATTGCTTTGCTTGTTAAAAATATAAAAAAATTCCGGTTAATAACTATGTATATCCATTTAAAATTACATTTAATAAAATCTATTTATAGATTCGATTTAAATTTCATAAATAAATAAATTAAAAAATTAATTTGACGAGAACTAATGATTAAAATCAAAGAAAGTATCGTCAACTAGAGCGGAACCGCTGCTGGTTAAGGCCTAGCCTGCCATAAGGGAGTTTGAGGTAAGAAAACGACTTGACAGTGCTTGGACTTCGACTCCTATTGCTGCTTCTATATTTGAACGCACGAGGATTGTCAATGAGTTCCAACTAGATAATACGTGATTACATGAGGAATGTACATGAGTATAAATAGAATGGTATTTGAGACAATCACGGGGAGACTAAAATTCGATTGGTTTTTTTCAATTCCCAGCGAATCAAAGCGTCAACCCTTGACTTGCGGATTTCAGGTGTTTTATTTAAAACAGTAAACTTATTTCAGGACGAGACATCCATAGAGTCAATAATCAAAACCTTGGAATATTGCCCAACTTTATCCCAAATGTTAAAAATGCTTTAATTTCAACCATTATTAAAAACCCTTCATCTATCTTTATAGAGTAACTGTACAAATAACCAAATAAATTATTAAAATGAGAAATCAACAACAATCGGAATTAAGCTCCTTTGGAAGGGTTCAGAGTTTTAACACCAAATACCAGGCTGAATTGAAAACCATTGAAGAATACGAAGCCGAAAAGGTAAAATTCGACGAAGCTATCCTTGGCATTAAAAATGTCGGTATCGCACAGCACGAAAAGCATGTTGATGGTGATGACACTTTTGCTGTTAAAAGGAAAATGTCGGATATTTTAATTAAATATTGCCTTCGTGCGGCTGTTTTAGCCCGTTCATCGCAAAATGCCATGCTTTCCAAACAATTACAGTGTCCCGAATCTTCTATTCTAAGGGTTGGTAAAAATGAAGCTATTCAAGTTGCAACCAATAAACGAAATGTGCTGAACAGTAATTTATCCATTCTCACCAACATTAAACCGGAGCATATTGCCGAAATTGATATCGCAATTGCTGATTATGATAAAATAAAGGATGCACCTACCGATAACAAAATAATTAAAAAATCGAGCACTACCGATCAATTGCCCGGATTATTCCAGAAAGCTAACGAAAGACAAGATAATATGTACGATTTGGTTTATAGTTATTTTTCTGGCTCAAAACCCGATATGGTCAGCGAAATGGAAGCAGCTATGCAAGTTATGGTTACTGGAGTCAGGTATACTTCAATCAGTTTCAATTGTGTGGCCGACGAGGATAATACACCGATTACTGGTTTTACGGTTTCCAATCAAACCACCGATAATATTCATGTTTCAGAAGAAGGTATTGTTACATTGGCTCATCACCGTGCAGGGCAGTATCATTTCACCATTAAATCGCCATTGCGTATCGATAAAGAGATAACGATAATTATTAAACCTCGTGTAAATAATCATTTTACAGTAAGATTGCAGAAATAAATACTTCATAGCTTATCTTTTTTCCCAAACCTGTCGGGTTTTTAAAACCCGACAGGTTTTATTCGATCTACCAAAAATACCTGATCCTGGTCTGAACAAACTCATTCGCGGTATGAAAATTACCATATCATGGTATAAATAATTCCTTATGATGGTATAAAAAATACTTGATCCCAATCCAAATCACTTCATTCGAGGTGCTAAAAATAGCTGATTGTGGTACGAACAAAATTGGATCGTGGTATAAAAAATACCTGATCGTGGTACAAACAAAATATGATCATGGTATCAAAAATACCTGATTGTGGTATGTACAAAATATGATCATGTTCCAAACATGCTTATTCGACGTCCTAACAAATCATGATCTTGGTATTCATTAACCCAATAGAAGTATTCATAATTGGAATAAGAGTCCATGCAAAAGAATTGTCATTTATAATTACCTTCAAATAGAACTTTAAATCTGCAAGTCACAGGGTGACTCTTTGATGCACAGGAATTGAAAAAACTAAACTGAATTTAGTCACCCCGTGTTAACAAACAATCAAATAAAATCATCGGGATAAATCCCGAGATACTTTAAGGATGAACACTGATTATTCCTTTCCCAATTTTTTCTTCCTCGTTAAATCAAGCAAACCGTTTATAATGGTTAGTGGATGGGCAGGGTTGCCAGGAATGTAAAGGTCAATGTGGTATTTATCCAAAAAAGTACGGTCAATGGCTGGGCTATCCGCAAATATTCCTCCACTTATGGCATCGGTGCCTACAAGCACAATTATTTTGGGTTCAGGCACAGCATCATAACAAATTTGAAGTGCTTCGGCCATATTTTGAGTGATTGGACCAGTAATAACAATTCCATCGGCATGGCGCGGCGAAGCAACAAATTCAATCCCAAATCGGCTCATATCGAATTGTACATTGTTTGCGGCATTCAGCTCCCACTCACAGCTGTTGTCTCCACCTGCTGAAACTTGCCTTAGCTTAAGCGATTTTCCAAAAACCCGGTGTATTTCTTTCCTAACTGTTGCGGGATTCACTTCAATGGGAGAATCCATTCCCTCACTGATTATTAATCGGTTACGTTCGTTACTTGAAATTTTATAATCTTTGGTAAAGCTTATTTTTTGGGGAAAAGCACGGGCACATTCGCCGCAAAAAGTACATTTACCCAAATCGATAGAAACTGGATCTAAGCCGATGGCATTTATGGGACAAAGTTCAACCAATTCCTGCTCATCAACCTTTTCGTTAGTGATAACAGGCCTTCCCCTAAAAATACCGGGAACTTCCACTTTGGTCACATCAGGAATAAATTGCTTGCCCTGGTGATATATAATTTTTAATATTTCTATCATATCGTACTATTTTACTATGCTTCTACGAATTAGTTATCTTCTTTTCTTCTTTTCGAAAGTCGGTTTAATGCTTGAATGAGTGAATAAATAAATGCTTAAATGTTCTAATGCGTGAATGCTTAAATGCATGAATGATTTAATAAAGTTTCTTTTAGACATTTCACTGCATTATTTGTGTTATCTTTCATTAGCATTTAAAAATATATTGTTTTTATCAAATTTGTTCTTTCTTGTACTTTACCAACTTATATATTGTATGTATTGAGTCCAATAGTGCATACAAAATATAACCGCAAAGAACTGCAAAGAAAAAATACGCAGAGAGCCGCAGAGAAAGCCTCTTCCTTTCTCTGCGTTTCTTTGCATTTTCTTTGCGATTCTCAGCGTTAAGAAAGCTTTATTCATTTGTTCAGAGATAGTTGTTTATTTCTCATTTTTTCTCATTCACTCATTAATTCTTTATTCATGCACTTATGCATTCACCCATTCACTCACTCATTCATTTCCACTACAAATCATGCCCACAATACGATAAATTGAAACTCTTGTTGCAAATCGGGAAATCTGATATTTCGTTGTTTCGCACTGCCAAAGCCAAAGCCAACCAATTATGGAAAGAAGGATCTTTTATTTTGTAAACAATCAGTTCACCTTTCTCATCGGTAATGGCGCAATGGCAAATTTCACCTCTCCAACCTTCTACCAGTGAAATGGCAAATGAATTTGTTTTTGGGACATTTAAGATTGTATCTTTTACAGGATTTTCCAACGGATTATTGAGCAAATTACGGATATATTCAATGGATTGTCTAACTTCCTTTTTGCGTATTTGCAAGCGCGAAAATACATCACCATGGTGTTTGATAACCGGTTCATGTTTTAATTGAGGGTATAAACTGTAGGGATGTGATTGCCTAATATCCCTGTTCAATCCACTCATGCGGGCCGACATTCCAACTGTGCCAATGGACAGAACATCGTCATAGGTAACAATCCCAGTTCTTTCAAAACGCGAAAGTGCACTTGGCAGCTTAAATAGTTCCGAATTCATTTCAACAAAGTCGGGCTCAAATTTATCCAGTACAACTTTTAATCGATTGGATAATGCTTCAGTAATTGGAAATTGGTTTCGTCCGGGCCTAATCAAACCTTTGGCAAGTCGGTTTCCGCACCATTCCTGAAAATAATTGACCATGGGAGTGCGCAAGCGGCCAAAAACCGAGCTGCCCAATTGATAAGCAATATCGGTACAGGCAGCGCTTAAATCTCCGGTATGTATTGCAATTCGTTCCAATTCCAGCGCCAAAGTGCGGGACAATTCAATATCGGGTGATGCTTTAAAACCACACAGGCTTTCCCATACATGCGCAAATGCAGTGGTGTGCCCGGCAACAGTGTCACCTGCAATATTTTCGGCCAAAGTGGTTCGCTGAAGCATTTTTTTCTTGTCCAAAAATAGTTGCTCCAAGCCACGGTGTTGGTATCCCAATTGAATTTCAAGATGAAGTATTTGCTCGCCATTGCACAAAAACCTGAAATGTCCGGGCTCTATAACACCTGCGTGAATCGGGCCAACCCCAACTTCGTGCAATTCCTCGCTATCAATGGAGAAGAATGGGTAATTGGCTATTGTGCGTGATTTGTCAGATCTGTTGAAAGGATAACGAACTGGCTTTAACCAGGGATGATCAATATAGTCGATTTCGAAATTTTCATGGATTTCGGGTTCAAATTTCTCGAAAGAAAAATTTATGGCTGTAAAAGAATGAAGTTTGACAGGTGTTTGAACCAAGCACGATGATACATAAATTTGATGTTCCGTATCATCAGCTATACAACAAATTAAGTTGATTTGATTATTGTATTTGTAACCGAAGTAGTTTACACAATGCCTTTCGGGATGCTTGATTAACAAACCAGTGTTCAACTCCAAAAAAGAATCATATTCATTCTGGGGAATTTCAGAAATGGATATGGTTTGATTATTTGATATGCTTATATAGTTCATATAAAAAGCTTATATTTTATAGTTTGAAATATTCACTCATCCACTCATTCATTCATTTACTCATTCATTCATTTACTCATTCATTCATTCATTCATTCATTCACTCACTCACTCATTCACTCATTAAAATCTACTTTGGTAAAAATTGAACACTTTCTTCAATGAGTTTTACAAACTCAAGAGGGGGATTTAATCCCAAATAGATTGCCAAACCAATTAGGATAAATTGAGAGAATGATTCCCATGGGTTTATAACCGGGAGATTGCTTTCATCAAATCCAACAACCGGGATGAATAAAATTTTAAAAATATTTTTTCCAAAAGCCCAAATAATCATAGTGAGTAAAAGCAAAACCGATATCAGCAATAGAATCTGGTTTGCTTCGAACATGGACCTAAAAATAAGAAATTCACTCACAAACATCCCTGAAGGTGGCATGGCGGTGGCACTAATAAATCCCAACAACAATACCATGGCACCTGTTGAATTATATTTAAAATAGTTCCCTACATGATATATGCTTTTATTTTGAAATATCCTGTAAACTTGAGTAAATTGAAAGAACAGACTTGATTTTACAAAGGCGTGCAATATAATGTGTAAAATTGCTGCATAGTAACCAATACCTCCAGCAGCAATACCGAGCATTACAATACCCATATGTTCTATTCCGGAATATGCCAACATCCTTTTGATGTTTTTAACCTTAATCATGTAGACAGTTGCTACAAATATGGATAAAAAAGCTGCAATGCCAATAACCATATTGGCCCAATGGTGAAGCGGAGTGTTGGCGATAACAATATAAAAACGGAAAACTCCTACAAAACCCAAATTCATCAATACGCTTGCCAATAGAGCACCTGCAGGAGCAGGAGCCTTGTCTTTTGCATCAATGCCGGCAGTAAACATGGGCACAAGTCCCAATTTGGCAGTAAACCCGGTAAAAATAAATACAAAGGCAAGCCTTAACCAGAATGTATTTAGTTTTGAACTATTAGTCAACAGATTTCTAAAAGATAGATCAGTTGAACCTCCCTGTTCCATTGATATACTTAAAAATAAAATTCCAATAAAAACAAAAGTAATACTGAGTGCGCAGATGAATACATATTTCCAGGTGCCTTCGAGTGCAAGTTTATTTCTATGGTGATAAATGAGTGCAGATGCACTTAATGTGGTGATTTCTGTAAATATCCAGATTACAGCAATATGGTTGGCAAGATATCCTGCACCAATAGCAGTTATTAGTGATATCAGTGCAGCAAAATAAATACCTCTAGCCTGAGGGTTTTCATGGTGTTTCTCTACATAAATACCGCTATGAATGGCAGCAGGGATGGCAATGATACTAAGAGTAATCATTAATAAAATCCCTAAAGAATCAAAAGTGAAATAATCGATTTCGGTTGAATTGAATCGATAACAAGCGTATATCGTAAATCCCCATTGTACCAGCAAAAATAAGCCAACAAGGCTGTAATTAACTTTTTTATTCCGGTTTATAAATAGGCCAATTCCGATGGAAAAGGCTACAATCAAGTAAAGTAAAGTCATAATAAGACAAATGACAAAAGTTTAAAGACAAAATTCAAATAACAAATAACAAAATTCAATTTCCAATTTCACAGTTTCGGTTGCTGAGCTCGTCGAAGCACTAAATTCCAATTTCTAATTACTTCTTTAGTAATCTTTCAAATTCGTAAGCTGATCCACATCCACATCTTTAAAAACATCTCCAATTTTATTCAGAAAAATACCTAAAATGAGTACACTGGCAAAAATATCAAGCATAATTCCAAGATTTACAAGCATGGGCATTTCATTGCCAACAGCCAGAGACAGCACAAAAACCCCATTTTCAATAACCATATACCCCATTACGTGGGTTATGATTTTTCTTCGTGTTGCAATCAGGTACATTCCAAAGAATAATGAGGATAGGGCAACCACAAAAAATATTTTATCCAAATGTGTATCTTTTATACTGTGCGAAAGTAAAATAGTAATTACTACAATGAAAGTGGTAATAATTAGTGAAACAAAATTTGGCAAATATGGTTCCGCTTCACGAGTAATATTATTTCGTTTAAGAATATAAGCCAGGAAAAAAGGGACTGCAAGTGATTTAAAAACAATGGTTTCTAACAGAATGAGCACCAAATTTAAAGTAGTAATATCTTTTAGTTGGATAAAAACAACAAAAAACAGCAAAATTCCCTGAAACGCCAGCACTTTAATATAAGTTAGCATACGGTTGGCGATGGCCATATAAAACAAAGTCATTAGCAATATAATAAGCAGTACATCAATCATTTGTTTGTCATATTATAAATTATAGAAATTTTCCGGAAACCAGTAGAACGCCAAAAAATATAAGCAATGCCACCGATGTAAGAGCTACTATAAACTGGGCATTGTGGCTCATCCTGAATCGTGCCATAAAAGATTCGATAAGCCCCACTAAAACAGCCATAAAAGCCTCAATTGCAAAAAACAATGGAATAGCATATTGATAGGAGACCATGCCTACAAAAAGATTAAAAATAAGAGCACCGAAAATTGCAAATTTCAAATATCCGGCAGTAAGAATAAGCCCCAGATCAAATCCGCTGTTGTCCAATATCATTACTTCATGAACCATAGTAAGTTCAAGATGAGTTTTGGGATCATCGATTGGCATGCGGCTATTTTCAACCATGGCAACCATTAACAGAACAAAAGTTGCAAGGGTTGCAATTGCATAGCTTACATAAGAGCCAAGGTGCAAGGCTGAAAAGATTTCCTGGAAAGAAGAAAAACCGGTAAGGATAGCCAGCGAACCCATCAATATAAAAAAAGCAGGCTCAGCAAACATCGAATATAGTGCTTCGCGGCTGGCGCCCATTCCTTCGAAGCTGCTTCCGGTATCCAGGGCTGAAATAATACTAAAAAATTTACCCAAAGCAAGCACATAAGCAAAGAAAATAAAGTCGCCATTAAAGCTTATTAAGCCTTTTGATTGCCCAAAAGGAACCACAAGCATAGCCATTATTATAGAAGAAAAGTATATGGTAGGTGCAATTTGAAAGATGAAACTCGTGGTTTCACTATAAACTGAACCTTTTTTAAAAAGCCGGATTACATCTTTTATAGGTTGCAGTAAACCTGGGCCTTTTCGTCCGGATGCAATGCTTTTTGTACGGATAACAATACCTGTGAAAAAGATTCCTGCCAGTATGATTAAAATGACACTCAACATATTAAAGTTGTTTTAAAAAGTCAATAAATAAGAATAATTTTTCATAAATCAGTGGAATGCTGATTGTCAATATGATAAATATAATACCATATAAAATATAAATCTGTAATTTTCCATTTTGAAGGAACAGGAATTTGCCCATCAATGATTTATAAGCTTTAATAGGCTTATCGACTAACCATTTTTCAATTTTATCGTATGGATGTGATTCATAATGTCCGGATGTAGGAAAAATACCACTTATTTCTTTTTCTTTCCTGTAAGTTAGCAGAATGGAGCCATACAGTTTGCTGTATGTTCTAACAAAAGATCCGGCTGTGTATTGAAGTTTGGATGAAGGTACACTATAGCCGCATCCCCAAGTAGATAAAGTTTCAACTTTTCTGTGGTTCATAACCAAATTACGAATTACAAAAACAAGCAGGGCAACTAGTATAAAAAGCCATGTTGCCCAACTAATTTCCTGCATTGCAATAATAGTTGTAACCGGAAAAACAGATGTACTGATTACTTTTTTTCCCGCCAATAAACCGGTTGGTTCTAAAAGTAAATTCATGAATAAATCAGGAAAAATCCCTATCATTAAAATTAAAATAGTAATTAAGTATAATGGAATTAATTGAATAAAAGGAACTTCTTTAATTTTCTCAGGCAATTTACTCCTTTCATTTCCTAAAAAAACAATACCGAAAGCCTTAGTAAAACAAAACAATGCCAATCCTCCAATTACAACCAATCCAAGAATTGAAAATATGATTAGAATAAGCGAAACCAGTGTTGCATCTTGTAGAGATTGATATAAGCCTGTGTAGATTATAAACTCAGAAATAAATCCGTTGAAAGGAGGAATTCCGCAGATAGCTATTGCTGAAATTAAAAAAAGTGCTGCGGTTTGAGGCATTTTTTTTATTAAACCTCCCAAATGTTCAATATTTAAAGTATGCACAGCCTGATAAACATTGCCGGTAGCGTAGAATAATAAAGACTTAAAAAGTGCATGGTTCAATGTATGCAGCAAGGCACCTGCAAAACCAAGAGACGCCAATATTAAATTGTTGTTGCCCAATCCAATACACCCTACACCAATGCCTATTCCAATAATTCCAATATTTTCGATACTGTGATAGGCAAGTAATTTTTTGAGATTGTGTTGAAGAATAGCAAGCATTACACCATATAATCCTGAAAATCCTGAAATCACTAATATAAAATATCCAACATATGTATAATCGGTATTGATTATCATAAGCATGCGGAGTATTCCAAATATTCCAATTTTAATAATTACCCCTGACATAATACCTGAAATATGCGATGGTGCAGCAGGATGGGCATAAGGTAACCAGGAATGAAAAGGTACAAAACCTGCTTTAATGGCAAATCCAATAAAAAAACATATGAAAAGCACCAGTGAATTTGCACTGTTGTGGCTTGCTGTATAGGCACTTATTGCGGAAAAATCGTAACTACCTGTGCGGTAAGCCATCCATATAAAACCCAACATTAAAAAAACAATTGAAATGTGTGATTGAATCAGGTAATTAATCCCGGCTTTTATGGTCATTACTTTTTCATGTTCGAAAATTACCAAAAGAAACGCAGACAGAGCCATTATTTCCCACGCAATTAAAAATACCATTGAATTTTGGATAACACTCAAAGAAATCAGGGCAGAATAACACAATATAAATGCAATGGCGTGTATCGACAAATTGCTTTTTTGATTTCTATAGGCTTTCATATATGAAAATCCGTAAAAACCTCCTGTTAAAAAAACAAAGTTGATAATTAGCATAAACCAACCCGAAAGTGCATCAATATGTAGGTGAATTGGACCAGTGGACCAACTTCCGGATAATGCATAGTCAAATGTTTGGCCAATTAATGTCAATATAGCAATATTCCCTGATATCATGGTATTTATAGCAATAGCGGTAAGCAATACAATCCCTTTCCATTTCACATTTAAAAATGGGACAAGAAATATTGTTAAAACCAGTACTACAATAAATATTATTACAGCGTTCATTGGATAATATCTAAAAATGTAAGGATAAAAATAGCTATAATAAACACAATGCCATATAATACATAAGATTGCATACGCCCATTCTGGATAAACTTAAAATAATTTACAGCATAAATTATACGCTGCGTTATTCTATCAATGATGCGGGTTTCAAAAAAATCATGATAAAAAGTAGCATATTTCCTTGATACTGGAAATATTTCGCCATTATCAATTTCATGAAATTGTTTTCTTTCAATAAGCAGAAAACTGAAAATTTTACCTAAAGGTTTTGAAAATGATTTTCCGGTATATTGCATTCTTGTATTTGGTGCTGTATAGGAACATCCCCATGTGGGCTCCATTTTTTTTGATTTGTTGCGAACCACATATAAACGTATTGTCCAAACAAGCACAATTATTCCTATAAATAGGGTAGAGTATATGCTTATTTTTGAAAGATTTTCTGAATAGCTTAGGAAAGCAGAAGGTTCAGATATTTCGAAATGACTGAATAAGCCATGTAATATTTTACTGATTGGCTTGATATAAAACAACGGTACAAATGAAACGCTTAACATTGCTGCAATTATAAAATATTGCGGAATAAGCATAAGATACGAAACTTCTTGCGGTTTATGATGCATCTTTTCACGGGCACTGCCCAAAAATATTGTACCAAATGTTTTTGTAAAAGTGAGGATAGAAATTCCTCCAATCATACTAATTCCAGCTAAAGTTAGCACTATCAGACTAATCTGATCGAGGTTATTTGATTTTAAACCTTCAACAAGGCCGCTATAAATGATAAATTCAGAAATAAATCCATTAAAAGGTGGGATTCCTGCAATGGCAATAGCTCCGATGAGAAATAACAAAGCAGTTTGGGGCATGCTTTTTATCAAGCCACCCAATTTATCCATATCGCGGGTGTGGGTTTGCTGATAAACAGATCCTGCCGAATAAAAGAGTAAGGATTTAAACAAGGAATGATTAAGCACATGCAGCAAAGCCCCGCCAAATCCCAGATAATATAAAAGTGAAGATCCATTTCCAATTCCAATCATTCCCAATCCAATGCCAATACCAATAATACCAATATTTTCGATGGTGCAATATGCAAGCATCCGTTTAAAATCACGATGTACAGCGGCATTTAAAATACCATATATACCAGTGATTATTGAAATAGTCAATACAATTTCACCAAGCAGAATAAAATCAGAACCAAGAAAAGATGCAACCCGGAAAATTCCATATATACCAAGTTTTACAATTACTCCTGACATCACCCCTGAAACATGCGAAGGTGCAGCTGGATGAGCATGAGGTAACCATGTATGAAGCGGAATAAATCCTGCTTTGATTCCAAATCCTACGAAGAAAATCAGGAACAAAAGAATATTATTAGTGCTATTCGAAAAAGTTTCAATGCCCTGGAAATTGAATGAACTTGTCTGAAAATAAATCCAAATAAATCCAACACTCAAAAATGCAACGCTGATGTGCATCTGAACCAGATAATTTATACCTGCCCTAATCGTTTTGGGATTGTTGTGATCGTATATTACCAACAACATCGAAGACAATGACATCACTTCCCATGCCACTAAAAATGCAAAACCGTGTTGCAACATACAAACCCATACCATCGAGAGCTGAAAAAGGATAAACAATATCCAATGTAAATTTAACCTAGCTGAAGAATCTTTGTAGGCTTTTAAATAACCTGCACCATAAAAAACACCGGTTATAGAACTAAAGTTGATAATTAGGATGAACCATGCCGATAAATCATCAATATGTATGGATATGTTTCCAAAAAACGAACCTGCGGATACTAAGAAATCCAGATTGTTCCCTGTTAATACGTGCAGCGCCAGAAAACTTGTTGCAAAAGCATTAAAGAGTACGGCAGATGCAGCCAAATGTGCCTTATATCTGTATGGAATAAAGAATATAGATATAATGGCAATGATCGTAAGAAACGATGAAATATTTAATAGAAAGTCCAGTCCAAACATTTAAGTAATCCGCTTTTTATTTACAAGGTGCAAAGTAAAGTAATAAAATGAAAGAAGTATCTGAGAATAGTCATTTTAAAATTTGACATTAATCAATTAAAGAATTGACTATATTTACAATTTTGTAAATATAATTGAATAAATATGGATAATACAGAATATTTTCCAATAGAGAAATTTACATCAAAGAGCGATTCTATTTTTAAAAATATTCCAGCAGAAGTTAGGTTGGAGCTGGAAAAGCAAATGGTCAATAAAACGATTAGAAAAGGACAAAACCTATTTTTAGAAGGCTCATATCCTGCTGGGATTTTCTATTTGAAAGAAGGACTGGTAAAAAAATACAAAACCGACCATGAAGGGAAAGAGCACATACTTTATTTGTGTTCGGAAGGAGAATTGCTGGGTTATTCAGCTCTTTTATGTAACGAAGCTTATCCTGATTCTGCAGCCGCAATCGAAACATCTAAACTAGGTTTTATTTCGAAGGAATATTTTTTAAAAACGCTTAATGATTCTCACGAATTGATGCTTAATCTTTTATCCAGCCTTAGCCATGAGTTTAGCATTTTGACTAATAGTATAACCGTTTTTGCACATATGACTGTTCGCGAAAGGCTTGCCCTCATATTGCTCATATTGATTGCAAAATTTAAAAAAAGATCTGAATCAGATCCTGTTGAAATTATACTTTCGCGTGAGGATCTTTCTAATATGGTGGGTGCAGCCACCGAAACAGTTGTTCGTTTGATCAAGGAATTTAAAAAAGAGGAAATTATTAAAATTGTAGGAAAGAAAATTATCGTATTAAAACCTAATGAATTGGTTACTATGTCAAAGTTTTATTAATTGCTATTTTCAATAAAATACTATAAATAGAAATAAACATTTTTTTATTTTTTTATCTCAAGCTTTTTATCCTATTTTTATGACGAAAAAGGAATGAAATATAGTATTGTAAAAATCCGGATATTAAATTATTCCATTCAACCTTATAATTCTACCTAATCAGGGTGAATTTCTTCAGTAACAACTTTACAACAATAAAGTTGAGTTTTCAATAACCTGAAAGTTTGACATTAGCTAAGCGCAATCAGTGGCTTTTTTGCAAAGTTGGGTTAAATGAATATATTTGAAATCGACTCTACCATTAATCTAACCGAGAAAATTATTAAAAAATATGAAATCTAAAGATGAAATTGTAAAAAACTGGCTTCCACGATATACTGGCAGACCGCTAGATCAGTTTACCGACTATATCTTATTGACCAATTTTCAGCTCTATCTGGAAATGTTTTCAAAAAAATTTGATGCACCAATTTTAGGATTACATAGCCCAATGCCTAGCGTTGCAGCTAATGGTATAACGTTGATCAATTTTGGGATGGGGAGTCCTAATGCGGCAACCATCATGGACCTGCTAAGTGCTATTCATCCGCACGCTGTTTTATTTATAGGGAAATGTGGTGGTTTAAAGAGGAAAAATATGGTTGGCGATTTGATTTTGCCCATTGCCGCTATCAGAAGCGAGGGAACATCAAATGATTATATTCCACCAGAAGTGCCTTCATTGCCCGCATTTAATTTGCAGAGAGCGGTTTCGTCCACTATTCGTAACCATGGTCGCGATTATTATACAGGAACAGTTTTTACAACCAACAAAAGGGTTTGGGAATATGATGAACGTTTTAAAAAATATTTAATGAAAACCAGGTCCATGGCTATTGACATGGAAACTGCAACTATATTCACCGTTGGTTTTGTAAATGAAATTCCAACCGGTGCTTTATTGTTGGTTTCGGATCAACCTATGATTTCGGAAGGTGTAAAAACTGCCGAAAGCGATAAAAGTGTCACCGACCATTTTGTAGAGGAACATTTATTAATAGGTGTAGAATCTCTGACTGAACTGCGTGATAATGGGAAATCTGTGAAACATTTGAAGTTTTAATGTGTAATTGCTTAAATGAGTGAATGAGTGAATGTTGGGCGCTGAGTGAGGTCGAAGCGCCAATTTCTAATGACTAATTTCTAATATCGCATGACTTTTGAACAAATAATGGCCGATCTAAAGAATAAGATTTACAAACCTATTTATTTATTAATGGGTGAGGAATCCTATTATATCGATAAGATCAGTGACTATATTACCGAAAATGTTTTGACCAGTGCTGAAAAGGCATTCAACCAGACTGTTGTATATGGAATGGATACTGATGCATTGGCAGTTGACAATATTTCACGAAGATACCCAATGATGGCCAGTCATCAGGTGGTTGTTGTAAAAGAAGCTCAAAACCTGAAAGATATCGAAAAGTTAGTTTATTATGCTGGAGGACCTTTAAAATCTACAATTCTTGTATTAAATTATAAATACAAAACACTTGATAAACGTAAAAAGCTTTACAAAGAAATTACCGACAATGGGCTTATTTTTGAATCGAAAAAACTCTATGAAAACCAAGTGCCCGATTGGATTACAAAATATGTTAGAGAACATGGTTTTTCAATCGAACCGGTAGCTTCTTTGTTACTTACTGAATATTTGGGAAACAATTTAGGTAAAATATCAAACGAGATTGATAAACTCATTATTTCTTTGCCAAAAGGCTCAAAAATTAACAACGCAATTATAGAAGAAAACATTGGAATTAGTAAGGATTTTAACAATTTTGAGCTGCAAAATGCACTTGTAAAAAAGGATATATTAAAAGCAAACCAAATCATCAATTATTTTGAGAAAAACCAGAAAGAAAATCCAATTATATTAACAATCAGCTCGCTTTTTTCTTTTTATAGAAAAGTTTTGCTAGTGCATTTCATTAAGGATCAAGATCCTAAGAATATAGCTGCAAATTTAGGGGTTAACCCTTATTTTGTAAAAGATTATCAATTGGCAGCGAAGCGATATAATGCACAAAAAACGGTAGCCATTATATCATGGCTTCGTGAATATGATATGAAATCAAAAGGTTATGATAACGTAAGTGCCGGGCCGGGCGAATTACTTAAAGAGTTAATTTTTAAAATTTTGCATTAGCAAACGAAGTGTCTTGAGGGCCTAAAGTTGGGAGTACCTGGAGTTGATAATTAGATATTAGAATCTTGAAATTTGAATTTAGTGCTTTGACAAGCTCAGCAACCCAAACTGTGGAATTGGAGTTTGTCTTTTGGGATTTGTTTTTTGATATTTAAAGCACACATGAACAGAAATAATGTATCTTTTATTTAAAATATTTATTTAGAATTAGTCTAAATAATATTTTTTTTTTACTTTTGCTTCAAGAAATCAATCTAAAAAATAGTAATATAATTTTAATGTATAAATAATGAAAACAGGTATATTTTATAGTTTTAGTTCAGGAAAAACGCAAGGTGTAGCAGAACGTATTGTAAAAGAATTTGGAAATAATATTGAAGTTAATGATATTGAAGAAATAAATGGTTCAAAGTTTCTTGAATATGATTTGATTATCATTGGAGTATCAACTTGGTTTGGAGGAGGTTTACCTGATGCATGGGAAGATTTTTTACCGCAATTTAAAAATACAGGTTTTGTGAACAAAAAAGTTGCAATTTTTGGTTTAGGAAATCAAGAAGGATATCCTGAGAATTTTGGAGATGCAATTTCGGTTTTGGTTGAACTTCTTGAACCTAAAGGTGCCAAAATAATTGGATTAACCCCAACTGATGGTTATGATTTTGAGGAATCCAAATCAATCAGGAACAATAAGTTTATGGGTTTATTAATTGATGAGGAAACACAACCTGAACTTACAAGTGGACGAATAAAGAACTGGGTATCGCAAATAAAAGAAGAATATAGTAAGAACTAGGTTTTTCATGTATTTTCTTAATAATTGATTATTGTTTATTGCCTTAAAGATGTTGGTTTAACTGATATCTTTAAGGTTTTTGATTTTTTAAATTAATAATTTATATAATTACCTGGATTATGAATCTGTATCTGACTTATTGCTAGGTTCATATAGTTTTCTATTAATGCTCCAGTAGCTATGAATAGTTCAAAAACAGAAGAGTCGAGACAATATTGTAACGACTCTTTTTTATTAATTTAACCAACTTATTGGACTCTATCCTAATTAAAATCTTTTAAATCTTCCATTAATCGCTGCCGTGCAGTAAAAATCCTACTCTTTACTGTACCGATATTAATTCCAAGCTCTTCAGCAATTTCGGCATATTTAAAACCATCTACATACATCATAAAAGGTTCACGAATTTCAGCTTTCAGCTTATCAACTACTTTATTTATTTCAGTATGGGTATAATAGGAATCAACAGCGTCAAATCCTTTATCGCGGTCGGTCATTATTGCTTGTTTTTCATCCAATATATTGCGTGCTTTAACAGAACGACGATATTTATTGATGAAAATATTTTTCATTATTGTCATTATCCACACCCTTAAATTTGAGTAATCTGATAGTTTATGGTGATAAGAAATTGCTTTTAAGTACGTTTCCTGAACCAAATCAAGTGCTTCATCTCTATCTAAAACCAAACTATAGGCGAAACCTTTCAGGTTTTTCTGATAACCTAGTATTTGATGATTGAATTCTATTGATGTCATAATATTTAATTTATTGTATTGTTTAACAAAAATATTAAAACAATAAACAAAAAACAAATTTATGTATTAAATATGATGTCAATTATATGAATTTTAAGAATAATATTAATTATTATAGTATTGAATTAATGATAGATAAGTCATATATATGATCTATATTTTAAATTATTTAAAAATAGTATTGTTTATTAAATAATTTAAAATACTGAACATTAATATTTCAGTAAATTAGGTTTTTAAAATTAGAATGGTCGTTTGAATAAAAAAATTAGCAAGTAAAAAGGTCATTAAAAATTTCCAGTAATTTGATATTATATTTACTGATAATGGAATTATTTTCTATTGATTCAGACTGTCAATGAATGATATAAATTCAGAAGCGTAACCAAAGGTTTGAATATTAGAAAGTAAAGTAACCGAAATTTCCTCAACCTGATTGCCTGCAACCAGGATTTTTTTTGATATGAATTTGCCAGACAAATCTTGAAGATATTTATTAATTGAAATGCCTGAAAATGAAGTAATAGCAAAGAGCAATATATAATCTGCCGCCCAAATTTGACAAGATTGCTCCACGGAATTTACAGGTGTTGATTGTCCAAGATACAGAACTTCGTGGCCTCTTGATTTTAATAGATAATAATAAAACAAGAGACCCAATTCGTGTATTTCTCCTTCAGGTAAAAAAAGAATAAATCGTTTGCTGTTTTTTTGAGGAATAGTTTGAAGCCCATCAATTGAAACGATTAATTTTTGTCTGATTAACCCAGAAATAAAGTGTTCCTGAGCCGGGTTGATGGAGCCTGTTTGCCACATGATGCCAATCTGTTTTAAAAAAGGATAAATCAATTGAATCATGGTTTTTTCAAATCCTATATTCAGAATGGATTTGCTGAAGGTTTTTTCAAATTTTGCTTCGTTGATTTCAACCATCGATAAAATGAGGTTTTTTATCTGATTATCGCTATCATTGTTGTTTTGCAGAAGGAAAAAAGCCTTTTCTTTTATTTCATTGGAGTTTAGTTTAGCAATATGTGAAATTTTAATCCCATTTTGCACCAATACTGAAATATTCAACAAATGTTTTAGATCTTCATCATCATAGAACCTGATATTGGTTTCGGTGCGGTCAGGTTTAATAATCTGATACCGTTTTTCCCAAATACGAATGGTATGCGCTTTTATTGAACTTAGTTTCTCGAGGTCTTTTATTGAATATTGCATTTCTCTCATATTGCACTGGAGTAAAAATATATATTTTTATGACTAATCTGTTGTTTTGTTTCGGGTTTTAGCAATTTTATCCGTCAAAAAATCCATAAACAAAACTTTATTTTATCTATGAAATTGAATTGTGGTAATACTTTGCTTAAATTGGGTTTCGCATTAATTTGTTTGTCAATCTTATTTTAAAATAGGTAGATTAGTAATTGTTTTTGGATTTTAAACTAAACAATCGGGGTTGCATTTTGTTCAATTACAAAGTTTTGATATTAGACAGATATTTTAGAACAAACAGACTTTTGCACAAATATGTGTTATTGAGCAAGAACCTATATTTTAAGTCCAATCACAAGAATATCGTCAGTTTGATGATTTGTTCCCTGAAATTCAGTAATTCTATTTTCCAGAATTTCTTTTTGTTCAGTAAAGGGTTTTTGATGTATCTCGAGCAATAAATTATAGAAATTTTTCCTTAAAAACTTGCGATCAGTTATTTCACCATATTGATCCTGATAACCGTCGGAACATAGATAAATGCAGTCTTCATCCTGAAGCTTAATGATATGATTGGTAAAGGGTTTCATGGACATGTCTTTAAAAAAGTGGATGCCAATTGGCATTTTATCTCCTTTAATTTCATGAATTTCGCTATTTCTGATTAAAATGAATGGATTGTATGCTCCTGAAAATTGTAATTCTTTTATTTCTTCATCATAGATACAAAGTGCAAGATCCATTCCATCCCTGGTGGAATCTTTGTCATCATTTTGGTGTAAAGTCTTTATAATATTATCTCTCAAATCATCCAATATTTTAGATGCTACGACTTCAGTCTTGGCAATTTTCCTGAGATGTTTTGATATCAAATCATTTAATAACGAAATTCCCAATAAGCTCATAAATGCTCCGGGAACTCCATGTCCAGTACAATCTGCAACAACAATGATTGTATAATTAAAAAACTTTTTCACAAGGTAAAAATCGCCCGAAACAATATCTTTGGGGCGGAATACAATAAAATCTTCTCTAAATGGAATGTCTTTGGTTACTTTTAATGCTGCGAACTGAATACGTTTGGCATATTCTATACTGTTTTTAATATTATTGCTTTGTTCTTCCAAAACATTGTGCTGTTCAACCAGGGCTAATTTTTGTTCCTCAAGCACAAGATTTTTATTGCTAATTTCATTTTTCTGAAATTCAAGCAATTCGTTAATCGCCATTATTTCTTCTTTTTGCTGAATTAGTTCTTCGTGCTTTTCAATAATTTCGTTTTTTTGAGAGGTCAAAATTTCATTTTTGATCTCAATTTCTTCATGTTGCAATTGAAGGTCTATGTTCATTGCTTCAACTATTTCTGATGTTGCAGTAAGTTCATCAATTTTATCGTCAAGTTCAAATTGTTTTTGCTCCAGATCTTTTTTTTGCAGCATCAATTTTTCAACCGCTTTCTTTTTCTCCGTTTCATCATGAATTACTTCGATGGCTCCGTCATAATTTCCATCATTGTCGTAAATGGCCACCGCCACGCCAATTACATATTTCTCTTCACCTTGCAAATTAGGAACATAGGATTGAGCTTGTAATATATCGCCCTTTCTAACAATGTTTGTATAGTTTTTTTCAATATAATCTTTCGGCATCTTGGCAAAATCGATAAGCATTGGCCTTCTTTCACCATAGAAAGTGATTGAATATTCGTGATCTTTTTTGCCCAAAATTTCATCAGCTTTAACTCCTGTAAGTTTTTCCATTACAGAGTTCCAGAAAGTGACAACCCCATCTTTATTTATAATAAATACTGCATCAGGAATAGACAATAAAATGGTTCTAATTCGTCGTTCTGAGTCTTCCAATGAATCACGCTGTGCAAGAATTTCCTCTTGCTGTTGCATCATTTCTTCATTTACCTGTTTGATTTCCTCCAAAGCATCGGTAAGTTCTTCAGTACGCTTAGCTACTATTTTTTCAAGATTTTGGTTGAGATCGTTCAGTTCATCCTGCATCTTTTTCAATTCGGAAATGTCAGTAACCATTGCAAATGAACCGGTTATTCTTTGAGTTGAAAAATCGAATTTTGGAGTGCCACTTAACAGGCAGCTTATTTTATTTCCATCTGATTGTATGAGGTTTAATTCATAGCTTCCCTTTTTGCCTTTATGTCTTGAAGCAATCTGGTTTTTGAATTCTTCCAGATTGTTATTATCTATAAATTCAACAAGTGTTCTGCCAACAATATCTCCTTTTTTAAGAATGTGTTTCATTGCCGGATTTGCATCAATAATAACTCCATCCAAATCAATTTCAACATATCCGGCAAGCATTGTGGTGAGGATATTTTCAAATTTTTGCTTGTTGGCTTCTAAATCGTCGTAGGATGCTTTTGCCTCGTTTTGCAAGAAATAATGACAGTTTTCCGGTTTATTCAAATTGTTTTTTATTGCAGTAGCCATGCTTTCGCACGAATTATATCCACACGAAGTGCAGTTTTTAACATCTTCGTCAGAATATTTACGCATCCGACTATAAATATCTTTGAGCTCACCTTTTGTTGGGTAATCAATCTTTACATTTTCCCAACGGTTAACATAGTTTCTTACATATAAATCGTCATCCCAATATTGATCTATTATATGCTCTACTTTGTTCCTGCTTTTTTCGACATTATTCCCATTTTCGGAAAGATATTTTTCTTTTAATTCACGGGCTCTTTTTTTTACCCAATATTCGACTTCATCCTGAGGTTTGTCTTTTGTTATAGTAAGAGGCCCACCATTGCACCCATATTCACAACTCAAACAATCGATTAGTAATGGTGATTTTTCTTCCTCAATCATTTTGGGAAGCGTTTTAAGATAATTATAAACCAAAGGTACCCCCTCAATTTTTCTTGAACTTTGCTCTAATTCAGGTATCCAGCGTTTGGCTGTTTCAAGCAAGCCACCAGGCGACGAAAACAATACGGCTCTTTCAGCAGAAGGATTGTCAAAATTTGTTTGTGGAAAAGTACTAAGGTCAACATTATTTTTTTGAAGAAAATCATCAACCGATTTTTGTGCTATATTATAATCCCCAAGGCCAGTAGCAATAAATTCTCTTTTTTTTGCATTGCATGGCGAAATAATGGCAATTTTACAATCCTTAAATTGTGGATAATATGTTTTCACCATTTTCATGGTATGGAGCATAGGGCTGTCAACTGGTGCCAAATGTTGTATTAGTTCAGGCTGATACAATTCAATATAAGTTACAATAGCGGCACAAGGTTGCGTTATTACAGTGCTGGGCTTGTTTGATGAAATATATTCAATATATGATTTTGCGGCAAGTTCGGCTCCAAAACTTACGTCAAAAACAGCTTTTACGCCAAGTTCTTTCAATAATGTATTCAAATTCAAATACCTGTCTGGAAATGCAGCAGCAATGGCGGGTGCCACAATGGCAATAATTTCTTTTCCTGCTATTATATCATTCAAAAATGCATCAAAATCATCAATAAATAGCCTGGCATCATGTGTACAAGCTTTTATGCAATTGCCACAACCAATGCACATATCATGGTTTACATTAACCACATCACCGCTACCATCGTTACAATACTTTACCGGACAGGCTGAAATGCAAGCATGGCAATTTAAACATTTACCTTTGTCAACTTTAATTACAGGGATTAAGCTGGTCATAAATAGTTCATCAGATTTGTAAACTCAATTTAGATCATTTTGCAATAAAAAATGAAATTTCGTCATTACTGCAAAATAAACCAACAAACTTTTTACATCCAGTTGATAAAATTCTTGAAGAATTCATAAATATAGCTGTTCAGCTTGATATGACGGTATTATATTAGCAATACGAATTGTGCAAAATATAAAAATAAATAATAATTACAAAAAAAACATGGAAAATGTTCTTTTTATTGTTTTTTGAAGTGGTTTGAATAAAACAATTTTAGACGCTTGTGCGCCATGCTTTACTGTATTGATTTTGAGCAAGATGTGAATGCAAAAATAAAATTTTGTTGAAGCCCTAATTTGCTTGTTCATACCACCATGATGTTTTGTAAAGCCTCTAAAACTTTTGTGAACACCATTATTGTTCTTTGTCAATGTCTCTAAATTGTTTGTGAATACCTTCATCAATCTTTGTTAGTGCCACTAAAGTGTTTGTTGATACCTCTGGAGAGTTTGTTAATGCCATCATAGGGCCATGTTAATACTTCTAAATAATTTGTTAATGCCATCAGAGTATTTTGTTGGAGGCTCTAAACGATTTGTGAAGACCACTCAATGTAGTAGCAAGGGATCTAATGACTTTGTGAAGACCACTAAATATGATAGCAATGGATCTAATTGGTTTGTGGTGACCACCAAATGTGATAGCAAGGCTTCTAAAAAATTTGTTAGAACCCCTGATATATTTGTTTGTGTAACTAATTGGTTTGTTTTCATTTCACAATTAGCCACCTAAAGACGAAACCTTTTTAAAAGGTTTCACCTTTACATCCTGGACTAAGTTTTATTAGCTTTTGCAGGTGCGACCTGACTTTGATAAAACGATGGTGACAAAACAGACCGCCGAATTTTTTATGCTCAAAGCTATATGCCTCAATTTAATGGGGAAATTTTAATTGCTTATTAATGATCTAGATTTATATAAAAACTCCCTAGAAGTACTATCGTTCATTTTTATAATTATCATAAGAGTATCAGCCGGTTTTATTATACTATCCCCAACTTTTGCATATTGCCAGGCATCTGAATAAAAGTCAATTATATCATCAAATTCTATGCTATCTGATTTTATAGTAAAAGTATACATTTCATGTTGACGAGTATCCCTGTATATCTTTGTTATTATGCCTTTATTTGAATTTTTTTACGAAAATCTTTATTCAAATCGCATGCATAGCATAAAACCATCAGAAATAGTATTGTTAAATATTTTTTCATTATATAAATTTAAAAATAATTGGTTTTGCTAATATACCAACAATATGGAAAGTTTTGGTTGTAAACACAAATTGTTACAATTCTTATTTTAAGATTCAAAAATATTTAAATTTAACGTACTTAGTTAAAAATTCGAAAATATAACATCAGTTTTCAATCCGTCAAAAACATCAACAAATGCGCCGCCGACCAGCTAAAATGCCTTGCATTTAATCCTTGGCCGCTGATGGGATGGTAGTTTTCAAAGACGGGCATATCCGTTAAAAGCCCTTCTGAATTTTTGAAAAGGTTTTGCTTTAATTCGTTGGCTTCTTTTGTATATCCGTAGTTTTTAAGTCCTTGGATACCAAAGTATACCTGATCGAGCCAAACTGGTCCTCTCCAATATCCTTCCAGCGGGTTAAAGTTTTTGTTGCTACAATCCAATGTGGGCAATGGTACTTTGGTGTTGAAATGATTTTTGTCCATCATCACCGATACTATCGAAGCGGCTTGTTCCTTGGTTGCAACTCCCGTCCAGAGTGGAAGCCAACCTTCGGGGCCATAAACTCCGATGAATTTTTTATCTTTAAAATTATAATCCAGGAAATACTTGTATTCGGCTGACCAAAAGTAACTTGAAATTTCTGTGGATAATTTTGCGGCTTCTTGTTTTAAAAATTTAGAATCTTCTTGAAAGTTTATTACAAATGCCAATTTAGCCAAATATTCTTTTTCTTTTTGTAAAAAGGTATTCAAATCAATGGACTCCTGATCGATTGACCATTCGCCATTTTCATTTTTTAGGATTTTTGAATTATCGAAACGGACAGCATTGTCCATTCCACTTTCCCATTTGGCAGCAATCAATGAACCATCTGTTGAACCATATTCACACAATCCATTTTTGTTATTATCCCTGTTTTTATACCACCATTGGTGATATTTTATCAATTTGGGATACATTTCTTTAACAAACGCAGTATCGTTAGAGTTTTCAAAAATCTGCCAAACTGCCCATGCAGCAAGTGGTGGTTTGGTGTCGCGCCAATTGTTTTCAATGGAATCGTGATAAACGCAATCTGCAACCATTCCTGCCTGATTTTGAAAATCGAACATCGATCTCACATTTTCCTTTGCCAAAAAGTCATTGAACAATGAGATTCCAGCAGCTTGTTTCCAACTGTCCCACGACCAAAAACCATAAAAACCGCCATAAGCAGCAGATGGAAATACGCCGTTGTGTTTTAGTGCTCCGGCAGGCGATCGCCAGTTTGACATCAAAGTTTGCACACATTTTACAGCAAGTTTTTGATATAAAAATGAATCGAGCAATTCGTTCTTATGATTTAAAATATTGGCTATATATTGATTCCATCGTTTTGAATTTTCTGCGAGAATTTTTTCTGGTTCATTCAAATATTGCTTTAACAAGTCTTTTTTTGCATCATATTCCTTTTGGTTAAAGAAATAGGATTCAGAATGCACCAATTGATAAGTTTCATTGGATTTGATATTCAATTTTTCATTGGTTGTGATGGTAATTCCTGTGCTATCTGCCTGAAATTCAAATTGATCATCTCCAAAAGTCAGACAAAAAAATGAACTGTCTTTTAAATATACAAAGATTTGGTTTTCAATCCTTTTAGTTAAGAAATGAAGTTTAAGATATTTGCTTTCCAGTTTCCAAATGAGCGATAGTGATTTATCGCTAACATTTGTGATTGAACTCGTTATCAGTGCTGTACGGTTATCAGCAAATACCAAGTTTTGGTTGATACTTAATTCGGAAGTTTTAAGGATTTGTTCAAGCTTTCCTGGAAAATAATTCAATTTAGTACTGTCTTTCAGCCATTTAATTGCTTGATTATTCTCGTCCATTAAAACCAGTTGTGATGATTTGTTTCCCAACCAGGTTCCGTTGTTTTTCATCAATAATGGGCCGCAAAAACCTCCAAGATAATTGGTGCTGTCAATTTCAGGCAATGAATATCCATGCCAGGCGCCCATATCGGAAAATCCAAAAGCTTCCAAATCATTTATACTTGAAGGTATCTTTTTGATATCCAATACATTTACGAATTTGGATTGTAAGTCGGCTTCTTTGCTTTCTTGAACTTTGCATGCTGATATCAATAAGATAATGATTATCAAATGTATGCTTTGTTGATTCCAAAAAAGGGATGAAAACAGATTGACTAATATCTTGAAAGATTCCGAAAGGTTTTTAAAGTTGATAGTGTACATATTATATTGAATTTGAACATCTTAGCTTTCATTTAAATGAAAATGTAATGAGCCTGTATCAAAGAAGTGTTTTGGAGGTTGAGACTTTTGGACGTTGAGCCTGTCGAAACGTTATACTTATACATATCTAGCTTCGACAAGCTCAGCTTCCAGCACTCAACGTCCATAACATTTAATAAACCACAATTAATAAGATTGTCGTAAATTACTTATTCACATGTTTCTTCAAATAAGCCCGCCATGTAATCGCCCATTTTTTTGGATCATCTGAAACACTGTAATCTATATGATGGACAACGCTTTGATGAGGTGCACCTCTGATAATTTCCGGATTGCTGTATGCTTCGTCTGAACATTGTTGCAAACCAGCAATATACTCGTCCAATTCCACTTTTGAATAAGATTCGGTTGGCTCAATGGTAAAGGGCTCCGGAACAACAAACGGGTGGTGGCTCGACCACATATGAAATCCAAAATCTGCCATTCTGTAGGTTACATCATGGGTTCCAATGCCGGTTTCCTTAAACATGTTGTCAAATGAATAACGGACTTGTTCAATCCGCCTTTTACCGCCTGAAAATGGCGATGTTGCGCCTTTTATTGCAGTAATCTTTCTCAATAAATAATTGTTGTTTAACACAGCAATTTCCGAAACGGTTTTTAATCCTTCTGCCCCTAGCGACATAATCCATGCATAAGCCCTCAAAATAACAGGAAACACGCCATAAAATGCCCTTGTTTTGCCAATTGTATAAGGAACATCATAATTTAAATGATATCTGTCGCCTGTTTTTTCAACCAATGGAACTGGTAAAATATCCTGCAATTGGCTGGTAACTCCAATGGCACCGCCTGCAGGACCACCGCATCCATGGGGCGAACTGAATGTTTTGTGCAAATTAAAAAAGCACATATCAAAACCTGCTTCTTTGGTTCGGGTTATTCCCAGTAGTCCATTTGCATTGGCTTGGTCGTATCCGCAAAGTCCACCTGCATCGTGCACTACTTTGGTGAATTCGGCAATTTTAGAATTAAATATCCCTGTATCTTCAGGGTTGGTAATAAACAAACCCGCTGTTCTGTTTGAAACTACTTTTTTTAAGGATTCGATATCAACCAATCCATCAGGGCCTTGATGAATGGTAATGATTTTGAAACCCTTCACGGCGGCAGCGGCAGCATCGGAAGGATGTGAAAAAATGGTGGTAATGATTTCGTTTCTCTGGTCGCCTTCGCCCTTCAAATCATGATATTTTCTGACAATCGAAGCCATCACCAAAATAGCATGTGAACCGGAGCTTGGTTGAAAGGAAAATCTGTCCAAACCTGAAATTTCCTTAAAGATTCCTTCCATATTGTAAATGACTTCCAGCGCACCTTGAACTGTTTCTTCATCCTGGTTTGGGTGAATTTCAGATGCTTTTGGATTTCTGGCAATTGCATCGTTTATTTTGGGGCTGTATTTCATGGTACAAGTTCCTTGTCCGATATCGATATTGAAATCGGCTCCTAGCGTTTCCTGCGACATTCTCAAATAATGCTTCAAAACCCGCATTTGACCTACTTCAGGTAGTTGTGGAGCTTCTTTTCTTCGCATATTTTCAGGTATGGTTGATAAGCCATTTCCAACTTCTTTTTCAATTTCTATATCAACTTTTGGAACTATTATTCCTCTTTCACCTGGTGTATGTAGTTGAAAAATAACTTCTTCGTCCCACTTTGCCTGATGAAAATTAGTTCTTAGCCTAGCTTTATTTTTTTCCATAATTTGTTTTGTTTTAGATTAAGAAATGACTTCGTTAAATAATTTCATTTAAGGTTTCAGCCAGTTTGTCGATATCTTCTTTCGATACCAACTCGGTTATGCAATACAAAGCGCAATTTTGCAATTGAGGAAATTCATACGACAAATCCTTGCCTCCAAAAATTCCCTTGGCAAGCAAAGCCTTGTTTATTTCCTGAACCTTTTTTCCTGAACCAGTAAAATCAATAACAAATTCTTTAAATTGTGAGGATGTGAACCGAAGTTTTGCCCCTTTTACAGCGGTGATTTTTTTTATCGCGTAAAGCGACTTTTGTAAAATGTGCTGATCGAGTTCCTGCATACCTTTTGGGCCCATTAAAGCCAAATAGGCACCCGCAGTTATTCCCCATAAAGCAGAGGCTGTTCCAATAAATTCTTTGCCGTTTTCTCTGTGTGCAAAAGATGTTCTGTTGTAGGCTACATCATCAAAACCCCATTCTCCTTCAACTGCGGTTTTGGTAATTCCAAACAAACGCGAAGGAAATTCCATGATTATTTTTTCCTCGTCGCGGCACGATATAAAGCCACCAGTTGCACCGCCATAATACATGTGGATTCCCAGTCCCTGAATATCGCCACAAGCAATATCAGCGCCATATTGACTCGGTGGTTTTAAAAGTCCCAATGAAATTGGATCGGTTCCAACAATGCTTAATGAGCCATTTTTATGGGCAATTTCCGAAATTATTTCACCCTGGTTTTCGATAATTCCAAAATAGGAAGGGTTTTCGAAATAAATGGCGGCAACTTCTGGATTGATTTTCTTTTTCAAATCCTCTAAATCCATCAAGCCTGTGATCATGTTGTGGTTGACTTTCGTGATTTTCATCACAGGCTCAATGTAGTTTTTGATGGCATCGAACCTATCCGGCGAAACGATTTCAGAAACAAGTACTTCGCTTCTTTTGGTTAGCCTGCCTGCCATTCTGATGGATGTGCTTGCAGCTTGTGTCCAATCGTAAGTTGGCACATTAACTACATCAAAATCAAGCATTTCAGCCATTAAACTTTCGTACTCGAATAAGGAATGAAAACGGCCATGATCTTCGTAAGGTTCGCCTGCATAAGCAGTCAGGAATTCTGCCCTACCGTTTATTTCATCACAAATAGCTGGTACATAGTGGTTATAGCAACCGCCTCCAAGAAAGCTGATGTTTTCCTTGCAAGTTTTATTTTTTGAAAGTAATCTTTCAAAATGTGCCTTAAGCTCCATTTCCGAAAGCAGGGGCTTGGGCAATTTCATTTCTTTTCGGTACCTGAGACTTTCAGGGATATCTTCGAAAAGTTCTTCAATGTCCTTAACTCCAATTTCCTTGAGCATTTCTGCTTTTACATCAGGCTCGGAGTTTGGGATGTAGGGATGTACAAAATGTTTTTTTTCAGACATGGTATTGGAAATTAGATGTTAGAAACTAGAAATTTGATATTAGAAATTATGAATATATTATGAAATAAGTTTTAGTTGATCTCTTCCCCCTTGGCGAAGGGGGCTAGGGGGATTGACTATATTTAAATATGAAATTTTCAACTTAATAAATGCTTGAAGTTTTCCAATTATTTCAAATCAATCCCCCAACCCCCTTCACCAAGGGGGAATTCGGTTCTATTAAACTTTTTTGATTTTAATTTGATTCATTACTTTCTGTGAATTGACGATTCTGAATGGATATTTTTGTGTTGTATAATTATTAAATTGTCAAATTATCAAATTATCAAATTCAATTATGCTATACCACCTCCATCAACAACAATATGCGCTCCCGAAATCCAAGTAGACATATTACTCGCCAAAAACAAAACCACATTGGCAACATCATCGGGCGTGCCCAGGCGGGCTATTGGCCTTGTACTGCATTCGGCTTTGTATTTTTCGTTGTATTCACCACCCAATTGTTCACATTCGCTTTTAAGCATTGGAGTGTCCACATCGCCGGGGCAAACGGTATTTACCCGAATATTGTCCTTTCCATGGTCAATGCACATGGCTCGTGTCATGTTCAATGTTCCACCTTTCATGGCGCAATATGCAACAGCATTTTCGCCACCTTTTAACGACCAGCCTGAGCCTGTGTTGATGATGCTTCCACCACCCACTTTTTTCATATAGGGAATAGAATATTTTGAAAGCAAATATTGACCTTTTAAGGAAACATCAAGTGCCAAATCCCATTCTTCTGGCTCAAGGTCAACCGCGTTTTTTCGGATGGCAATACCTGCGTTGTTGAATAAAATATCGATTCTTCCAAAAGCAGCCGCCGTTTTATCTGCTGCGTTTTTACAATCACTGGAAGATCGGACATCACATTTGACAAACATGGCAACACCACCAGCATTTTCAATTTCTTTTACTGCTTTGGCTCCGTTTTCGTCATTGATATCCAGAATTGAAACTTTAGCGCCAAATTCAGCCAAGCGCTTTGCTGTACCTAAGCCAATTCCTGATGCTCCGCCCGAAATCATGGCCACTTTTCCTTCGAGGGAAATTAATTCCAATGCTTTTTTACTGATGTCCATAGGTGAATTTTTATAGTTAGTAAATCAGATTATTTTATTCATTATTTTTAATCACTTTCAAAGTAAATCCATACCGATATTTCATCACGGGAATGGTGTATTCCGAATGTACAGGCCTTCCCCACGAAGTATCGCCACCAAGTCCCATTTGTTTGTAATCGATATTCCAGGTAATGAAATGGGCTGGCACCAAATCTGCATCATGCTTTGAAGGAACTGGCACCAAGCCTGAGGCAGAGGCTGAGCCTTTTTTATTGGTAACAAAATCCAAATCTTCGGGTGCCAACTGCCAGGCGCTGGTAGATAGTGGTTCATCGCTAAATGCTTTCAGCCCATTTCCATTATTGTCCTGGAGGCTGACCCAACTGACATTCACTTTGTTCCCAGTTTCCTGCGGACGGATATAATGGTGCATTTGATCCCAAACTTTACCTTTGAAAATACCCATTTTACCTGATGTTTGCCTATCCCAGTAAGTTTCGTGTGGGCCTTTACCGTACCATTTCATATACTGATATTCATCCGAAATCCTTACCTTAAAACCCAATCTTGGAATTTTTGGCAAATCTTTGTCCTGTGGATCAAAAGTAAAATCTACTTTAATTTCACCATCTGCATTTACCAGATATTCAATGGAATAGTTGATATTTGGTTTTTCTGAACTATAATTGGCTTTTATCTTCACACCTTGCTCATTTTTTTCGATTGAAGAATTTTGTAATTTAGCAAATTGCCAAGCGTTTTTCCATATTGCGGCCCATTCATACATTTTATTTCCCAAATCCGGATCAGTTGGAGATCTCCAAAAATTAGGAGTGAGACTGGTTTGCAACATAGGTTTTTCTTTGTCAAAATATTGGCTTAAAAGCATATCTTTTTTATTAAAAACAGTCTTGAAATCTTTACCCGAAATTATGATATCTTCTTTAGAATCAACTACATTTAAAACAATATTTTTAATTTTTGGAATCGACTTTTCAGCAGTTTTTATTAGAAACTGATCCCAAGCTATTTCGTAAGCATTTGGAATAATTTCATTTTGTGTGCTTTGCAATGCACTTATCGTGATAAAATATTCTTTTTCAGGTTTAAAATTTATTCCTTTAAAATCAATACCAAAATCCACTTTTTGCTGGGCTTCAGCATTTAAATCCTTGATGTTTCCTTTTTTGATTGTTAATCCGTCTTCCAAAATTTCCCAAACAAATGTATAATCGGACAAATCTTTAAAGAAAAACTTATTCTCAACCACAAACTTTCCATTTAAAACATCAACAGCATGAAATTTAATAGGTTGATAAACTTTTTTGACTTCAAAAATACCAGGGTTCAATTCACGTTTTGGGTTAACAAGCCCATTGTTCAGGAAATTTCCATCAGTAGGCATTGTTGGGTGAAAATCTCGACCATAAGCATAATAAGGGACTCCTTTATCATTCACATATTCGGGCGATTTATCTACCCAATCCCAAATAAAGCCTCCCTGAAGGGCAGGATACTTTTCAATCGCATCCCAGTAATCCTGCAAGTTTCCGACCGAATTTCCCATGGCATGGGCATATTCAATCATGATAAAAGGTCGTGTTGGATTTGATTTTGCATATTTAATCAACATCTCAATTGGGGCGTACATCTTGCAAATGATATCCGTATAATATTCTTCTTCGGCAGGCTCATACTGGACAGGGCGGGTATCGTGCTCTTTCATCCATTTGTAAGTAGTTTCAAATACTTTACCATGACCAGCTTCATTACCCAGCGACCAGATAATAATGGAAGGATGGTTCTTATCCCTGTAAAACATTCGTTGTGTTTTGTTCATACAGGCAGGTAACCACGTCATTTCCCCACCAATCTGTGTTTCTTCGCTGTTTGCCAAAGGGTGGCTTTCGAGGTTTGCTTCGTCAATTACATAAAGCCCATATTTGTCAGTTAATTCGTACCAATATGGATTATTAGGATAATGACTTGAACGAACAGCATTGATATTGTGCAATTTCATTAATCGAATATCTTTTTCCATGGTTTCCTTTGATACAACATGTCCGTTGTAAGGGTCTGTTTCATGCCTGTTTACACCGCGGATGTAGATTGCTTTACCATTTACACATAGCTGACCATTTTTGATTTCAACAGTCCTAAATCCAATTTTACTCGAAATAACTTCAATAACAGCTTTTGTTTTTGGATTGCTCAGTTTAATTATAAGTGTATATAAATTAGGAGTTTCAGCCGTCCAATGCCTTATTTTTTCAAAGCTTTCTGCAAAATTAAGTTTGGTTAAACTATCCTTTGATAATTCAATATTCTTATGTACTTGAAATATAGACGCAAAATCATTTTTATCATCCAATATCTGGACTTCTATATTTATTTTTTGATTTTTTCCGGTATGGTTATTTAGATTTACATCCAAGTTAAATGCCCCTGTTTGATAATTGTCTACAAGCTTAGATTTTGCAAAAAAATCAAATACATGCAATTTGGGTTGCGCATAAATAAAAACATCGCGTTCGATACCAGATAATCGAATCATGTCCTGACTTTCGATATAACTGGCATCGCTCCAGCGGTATATTTGCAAAGCAATTGAATTTTTTCCTTTTTTAAGATAAGGTGAAATATTAAATTCAGCAGGCGTTTTGGATTCCTCCGAATATCCAACTTTTTCACCGTTTATCCATACAAAAACTGCCGCGGTTACAGCTCCCATTTGAAGAATCACATCTTTATCCAACCACGATTCATCAATCATAAAAGTGCGTTTGTAAGAACCAACCGGATTATAGTTGTCCTGCATGTTTGGCCATTCTGCTGTAAATGGGTAAGTTTCATCAAGATAGATGGGATAATCATAACCTTCGAACTCCCAATTGGCGGGTACTTTTATTAAATCCCAATTACTGGTATTTGCAGAATCTTTATAAAAATCAATGGGTTTATCTGCAGGTTTATAGGCAAACTTAAAACTCCAAAGGCCATTTAATGACTGAAACCATGGAGATTGTTCTTTTGTATTGGAAATAGCCGCTTCCACACTGCCAAAGGGAAACAAAGTGGCATGTGGCTTTTCTTTGTTTATTTCAAATATCAAATGGTTTTTCCATGGTAGAGAATCATTTATTAATCCTACTTTGTTTTGTGAGGAACATTTGATTGAAACGAGGAATATAATTGAGTAAATTAAAATCTTTTTCATAATTACGATTAAAGATTCGATAAAAAGAAATTTGAGTTAATAAAATTAAGCATTTTTGAATTTATCTTCTTGGGAATGAACTATTTTAAATCGATTCTAAAATCTCTTACAGTAAGTAGAGTTAATCTTAGATATTGCTTAAAAAAAGTAAAGAAAAGGCGGCTATAAACCGTGTACCGCCTTTAATTTACTCAACCTAGCAATAAAAGCAATTAATCGATTTTGTAATTTGCGAGCACTTCAGCTTCAGGAACAGGGAAGAAGGAATGTGTACTCAAATTAAAATTTGAAGCGCCGTCTTTTCCACTATTATGCATTTTGTCTTCCAACAAGCCCCATCTTCTGAGATCAAAAAAGCGATGGCCTTCCATTGCAAATTCCATTATTCGTTCATGGATAATCTGAACTTTTACTTCAGCTTTTGTAGTCCCAATCATATTTGGCATGTGAGCTCTATTTCTTACTTGATTTATATATGGGATTGCTTCAGAGGTTCTGTCCAATTCATTCAAAACTTCAGCATACATCAGCAACACATCAGCATATCTTAACAAATGTTCGTTAATTGCAGATTCATCCTGATTCATTTCGGCTTCGGTTGCAGGTAAATACTTTTTAAAAGCAATTTTCCTGTCAACGCCGAATATTTCGTCATAGGTATATCCCCAAATTCCACTATTGGGATCATCAAACAGTAGCGTGCTATACAATCGATCGTCATACAAACCTGTTGTTGCAATTTGTCCTTCACTTTTCATTTGTTGCAATAAAAAGTTAGTCCCTCTAATTTCGTCCCAACCACCTAGCTCACTCACTCCAATCCACCACTGCTTTGGAAATTTAAGATATGCACCATTTTCAGTTGATGCCGAAAATTGAATTTCGAATAGTGATTCTGTGCTGTTTTGATTTGTGCCATCAAACAAAGTGGCATAATCAGTTACTAAGGTATATTTATTAAGCACTTGCTCAAAAGCAGTTGCTGCGGCTGTATAATATGTTTGTGCATTTGCTGGTTCTTCTCCGGCACGATAAAGGTAAGCCTTTGCTAAAAATCCATAAGCTGCTTCTTTGGTTGCTCTTCCAAGGTTGGCAGCTGGGAGCTCGTCTTTGCTCAATAAATCAGGAATTGCAGCGTTAAAATCTGCAATAATTTGATCCCATGCAACGGAGCGTTCCGATAACGCCTGATCCAGTTCTGCTTCCGAAGTAATAACTTTTGTTCTAAGAACAATTTTTTCCCAATTACACAGTAATTTGAAGTTGTAGAATGCTCTCATAAATGTAGCTTCAGCAACAATTTGTTTCCGATCTGCATTCGGTATTTTATCAATTGTCATTTCTCCTACTTTTTCTATAACCTGATTGGCATAATTGATACCACGATAATTTGATCTCCAATATTGAGTAGTTTGTGTATTTGAATTGGTATTGGAAAAGGCCGAAATTTGAGTCCAGTCGGGATAATTGGTTGCATCTGTGCCTGGTTCACAAAGATCTGATCTGTAATTATCAATCACATATTTTACTTCGGCATATCCCCAATAGCTAATTGTATATTCAATTTGTGCATAAACAGAAGCAAGCCCGGCTTCAGCATCTGACTTATTTCTCCAAAAATTTTGAGATGTAAGTTGATCTGGTGCGGTTTGATTCAGAAAATCTTTTGAACAACCTGAAATAAAGATTGCTAGAATTGCTAATATATATATTTTATTTTTCATTTTAAATAGAATTTATTGGTTAAAAAGTGATTTGAAGGCCAAATAAAATGGTTTTAACCATTGGATAAAATGCTCGATCAACACCTTGGTCACCAACGCTTTCACGTCCTACTTCAGGATCTAGACCGGTATATTTAGTAATGGTCAAAAGATTTTCGCCACTTACATAAAGCCTGCATCTTTCAATTTTCACGGCATCCAAAGCTGATTTTGGCAAATTATAGCCTAACTGGATATTTTTTAGCCTTAAAAAACTTCCGTTTTCGAGAAAACGTGTTGATTCTCTGCTATTTCCATTTGGATCACCTAAAACTGCACGGGGAATATCTGTATTTGTATTGCTTGGTGTCCATGCATTAACTGAACTTGCCAAAAAGTTATAAGTACTTTCCATTCTTTGATAATAGTATTTATTTCCGTTGTATATTTTGTTGCCCCCAACACCATATAGCATTAGCGATAAATCAAATCCTTTATAATCAGCATTAAAAGATAAACTATATTCTACTTTAGGTATTCCTGATCCTTGATAAGTTTTATCTAAAGCATCAATCACACCATCGTTGTTGGTATTTTTGAATTTAATATCGCCAGCTTTTGCGTTTGGTTGAAGCCTTTCACCGTTTGAATTTACATAGTTTACAGCTTCTTCGTCGGTTTGAAATATACCATCGGTTTCGTAAAGGAAAAAAGCTCCTATTTCTGTTCCTTCTCTGGTGCTGGTAACAAAATGAGAATCACCATATCTTAAACCTTCGCCGGGTAGTTGCTGATCGGGAGCAGCCAATTTTAATACTTTATTTTTTATGGTTGCAAATGTTCCATTAATCTGATATTTGAAATCTTTTTTACCATTTTTATAACTCAGTTCCAATTCAAGTCCCTGGTTTTTTATTTTACCAATGTTTACAAATGGATTTAATAATCCTGATGATAGTGGGACCATTTTTTCGACCAACATATCATCGGTTATTTTATTATAGTAGTTTAATGAACCGGATATTTGAGAATCAAATAAGCCAAAGTCCAAGCCAATGTTAACGGTTTTTGTTTCTTCCCAGTGCAGGTCTTTGTTTTCCATACTTTGGGCAATGCTTCCGGGCCAATGGTTTCCACCACCTTGAACATAACCTAAGGTATAGCTTTCGGAACTTGTAATTAAAGGCATCCAACTATAAGGGCCTAATGTAACTTCGTTTCCAAGTTTACCCCAACTTGCTCTTAATTTTAGTTCATTCAGAAATGTTAGCGATTTCATAAAACCTTCATTATGAAGTTTCCATGCAGCTGCAAATGATGGAAAGTTCCCATATTTGGAATCGGGTCCAAACTTTGAAGAACCATCTCTTCTGAACGTGGCTTGAATTAGATATTTATCGTTATAACCATAATTTAGTCTTCCAAGAACCGAAGTTCTGTTATAGACCCATTGGGATCCACTTGCAGAATAAGTTCCTCCAAATCCTGAGTTAAGTGTATTGAAGCTTTCGTCCAGAAACCCTGCGGGTACTTCTGTTTCAACAATATTTCCATCCACATCAACGGATCTGATGGTAGTTTTTCCTACAACATCAGCTTGCATCCAATTCATTTTTTCAGAAGAAGCAGTATATCCGGCCAACAAATCAATAGAATGTTTACCAGCTTTTAAATTATATGTAAGTAAATGTTCCATAGTTTGTTCCGTCCAATTTGATCTGTGATCAGACATTGTTGGATAAAGATTTGGATCCTGAAGGTTTACCTGATATTTTGGTGCATGCGTATTGGTATAATCATTACTGTTTTGATAACCAAGGTTTATTTTATAATCCAAACCTTTGATAATATTAACATCTCCGGCAATCGAAACAGTTGTATATTGGGTTTTGGTTAATTCAGTTTTGTAAAAATCCAGACCAACCGGATTATTGGTGCTTGGCATTCCATTAGAAGCCATACCAAATCCATACTCCTGCGAAGGATCATATACCGGAATTAATGGAAGCATTTCATTATCTTCTCTGATATTGAATTTTATTGGTTCAGTAGCAGTTTCGGTGTAGGATAAATTAGTCCTTATTTTAAATTTTGTTTTCTTAATTTCTCCATTTGCCCTTATAGCAGATTTGGTAAACCCACTTCCAATAAATGAGCCTTGCTCATCGGCGAATAAACCAGAAACACTATAATTGAAAGATTCACTTGCTCCACTAACCCGCAAATTATAGTTTTGGCGTACTGCATTTTTAACCGATACTTCTTTTTGCCAGTCCGTATTATTGTTGGATGGGTTAATAATATATTCTGGTAATGCCTGGCCAGCATTTTGGTACATCATGGTTGCAACCTTTAAATATTCATCCCGGTTGGCCATGTCAAATTGATTTACTTGATTTACAACTCCGGCATATGCTTTAAAATCAACTTCTACTTTTCCTTTTTTACCGCTTTTTGTAGTAACCAATATTACTCCATTTGCTGCTCTTGAACCGTAAATGGCAGCAGCTGCTCCATCTTTTAATACCTCGATAGATTCAATATCATCTGGATTTAAATAGTCAAGAGAGCCCGGTACCCCATCAATAATGTAAAGAGGTGCATTATCTCCGATTGTTCCAATACCTCTTATTCTGATGGCTGAACCTGCTCCAGGTGCTCCACCATATTTTTGAACAGTAACGCCTGCAACTTGTCCTTGCATTGCATTTACAGGGTTTATAGCTCCTGCTTTTTCTATTGATTCACTTTTTATTGAAGAGATAGACCCGGTTAAATTGCTTTTTTTAATAGTTCCATATCCAACTACAACCACTTCGTCAACTCCAATGTCGGAAGTTTTCATTACAACATTGATTACATTTTGTGCGCCTACAGCAACTTCCTGTGGTTCAAACCCAACTGATGTGAATACAAGAATTGAACTTTCGGATTGAACCATAATTTCATACTTGCCTTCTAAATCAGTAATTGCACCAGTTCCAGTGCCTTTTTCCTGAATTGAAACTCCTATCAGCGGTTCATTTGAAGCATCAGTTAAGGTTCCACTTACTTTTTTCTGCGCATTGGCCCATTGTGGTGCCAGAAAGAAAACAAAGAATAACATTGCCCAGAAAAACCGGCTTACATTAATCTTCTTTGCATAAATTTTTTCCATAAATAAATTGGTTTAAGTTATCTATAATAAGATTTCATAAAAATTCGGCATATGCTGAATTCAAGACCAATATTAGGCAGTATAAATTCATATACTCCAATTGAGGGGTACTACATAAACTCTACAAAAAGATAAAATCGGGATTTTTATGGTGGTAAAAACTCTACAATCGAAAATTCAACTAGCTGAATACCAGAGGTAAATATATAATACAACTCTACAATTTGAATTTATATTCTATGTATAAACTGAGTTAGACTTTCATTGCTATCCAGGTTGAATTTTTTGCGCAAGCGATATCTACTCATCTCTACAGCCTTGATGGAAATTGCTTTGATGTTTGAGATTTCTTTTGAAGAAAAATTTAATCTTAAAAAAACCAGCAAGTGTTTTTCATTTTCTGTTATGTCAGGAAATCTTTCATATAGTTTTTGAAGAAAATCGCTATTTACTTTTTCAACATTTTCTTGTAAACCAATCAATTCGCTATTTTGCCGCAAGTTTTGGCTAAGCTGATAAAATAAGTCTTTCAGTTCCTGATTTTCAATATTTCTACGGGCAAGCTTTTTTAATTCGTCTTTCAAATAAATTAGAAAGTTGTTTTTCATTGCAATATATAGCCCAAAATCAATCAAAAATTTATTCTTGTGCAATAATTCTAATGCTAATCTTTCTTTCTCAGCCCTTTCATTCTCCATTAAAAGAACTTGTGCTGCCTGAATTTCTTGATCTTTTTCCAAAAGCAATTTATTTCGATGATTAATCTTTTTTTGTCTATTGAAAAAGACCATTCCAATTGCTAAAATGAAAAATAAAACTCCTACAAGGATTGTTTTCTGTAATCTGTCAATCTTTTTATTTCCTTCTAAAACTTCAATCTGCTTTTTTTGTAATTGAATGGATTGTTCCTTTTTTTCAATTTCAAATGAAGCTTGCAACTCACTGATTATAGTATATTTATTCTTATTAAATAAGCTGTCTTCCAAATCTGAAAATGCAGTATAATATTCGAATGCATCTTTATAATTATTTAAATTTTTAGACATTCTGGATAAATACCGGTAATTATCTGACAGTAAAACCAGAGCGTTGATGTTTTTTGCAATTTTTTGAGCTTCAAATAAATTAATTTTTGCTTTGTCATAATCCTGCTTGCTAATGTATGCCTCACCCATATTATTCAAAGCTTCAGCAATCGACCATAAATTATTCGACTGCCTGCTCAATTCAAGAGCCATTTGTAGGTACTTTAAAGCGTTATCATCTTGCTTTTTTTCGTGATAAACAATTCCAATATTGTTGTAACATCTCGAAATGCCTGGTTTATTGTTGATTGATTGTTCCATTTTTAAACTTTCAAACAAAAAATCATGTGCTTTTTCCAGATTGCCTTTTAACCAATAGGTTAAGGCGATGCTGCTCAAAGTGTGAGCTACACTTTTTTTATCCTTTAATTTTCTATTTATAGTAAGTGCCTCTGTAAAATAATGTCGGGCTGATTCAATATTTCTCATTTCTAAATAAATGGAGCCAATTTCATATATTACGTTTGCACGACATCCAGGATTCTGGATTGAATCGCTTATATTCAATGCTTTGAGATAGGTTTGCATGGCAAGTTCATATTTATACTGCCTGGTATAAACATTTCCCATATTTAACAATGCCTGTATATATTCCGACCAGTTTTTAAGTTTTATCGATTCGCTACAAGCTTTTTGGGCTATTTCAAAGCGAAGATTTACAGAATCTGGATTAGTTTCAGAAAATAAATGGTTGTATTCAACTGGGTTATGAGAACCGGGTTTGTGGAAAAATCTGCCTTCCTCATTTCCAGATTTATCTTGTGCAAATGATAACGTATTGATTATTAGGATTATTATAACAAAAAATTGTAATCTTAAATTTCTCATTTCTCATTTTTTAGAGTCATCTAAATTAATTTTTTTTACTGAATGAGTCTTATTTGTTTAAAGATTTGATATCAATTTTTAAATTCACATTTAATATCTTAATAATTTCTGATTTTAAATCGCTGTTGTCTATGATCTTTTTCATAATTATCATGAATGAAATTTTATATTTTTGTCGAAAATGATAAAATCGCAAATGTTTAATCAACTTTGAGTTTTAATGGGTTGCAGAAGCGAAAAACTAATCTAATAAAAATGAATAACAACAATTTTAAGGAGCAAATTTGCAAAGGCATTCCTCATGAATTGCCTGAATTACGTCCACTGGACAATTCATTGAATCATGCCCCTAAACGAAAAGATATTCTGAATAATGAGGATAAAAAATTAGCGATTCATAATGCCTTGAGGTATTTTGATAAAAAACACCACGGAGTGCTTGCTCCCGAATTTTTGGAAGAACTCGAAAAATATGGTCGGATTTACATGTATCGGTTTCGTCCTGAATATAAGATTTATGCACGCCCAATTGACGAATATCCTGCAAAATCAAAACAAGCTGCTGCAATTATGCTTATGATACAAAACAATCTGGATGATGCAGTGGCCCAGCATCCAGAAGAACTCATTACATATGGTGGCAATGGTGCAGTTTTTCAAAACTGGGCACAATACCTACTCGCAATGAAATACTTGAGCCAAATGACCGATGAGCAAACTTTGGTCATGTATTCTGGTCATCCCATGGGTTTGTTTCCTTCACATAAAGATGCCCCAAGGGTTGTGGTTACAAACGGTATGATGATTCCAAATTATTCAAAACCAGACGATTGGGAACGATTTAATGCATTGGGAGTTACGCAATATGGACAGATGACAGCCGGTTCTTATATGTACATTGGTCCTCAGGGAATTGTACATGGCACGGCCATTACCGTTTTAAATGCGGGTCGTAAAATTCTAAAAAATGGTGAATCATCATTGGCAGGTAAACTTTATGTAACATCCGGGCTTGGAGGCATGTCTGGGGCACAGCCTAAAGCCACAGTTATTGCAGGAGCAATTTGTGTTGTAGCAGAAATTAATCCCAAAGCTACCAATATTAGGCACTCTCAAGGCTGGGTTGATGAGGTTTTTGAAGACCTGGATAAATTGTTGGTAAGGCTCGCCATTGCAAGATCAAAGAAAGAAGCTGTTTCTATAGCATATCAGGGAAATATTGTTGATTTGTGGGAAAAGCTGGCCAATAATAATATTCATGTTGAATTGGGCTCAGATCAAACTTCTTTGCACAATCCTTGGGCAGGTGGTTATTATCCTGTTGGCTTAAGTCTCGAAGAATCGAACCGGATGATGGTTGAAAATCCTTCGGAATTTAAAAAACAAGTGTACAACTCATTGCAAAGGCAAGTGTCAGCAATTAATAAATTGGCAGCTAATGGAATGTACTTTTGGGATTATGGAAATGCCTTTTTGCTCGAAGCGGGCAGGGCAGGGGCAGAAGTATTCAAAAATGATGGAAAATATATTTATCCATCTTATGTTCAGGATATTATGGGGCCATTATTTTTTGATTATGGTTTTGGACCATTTCGTTGGGTATGTACTTCGGGCAAACCCGAAGATTTGGCAATAACAGATTCAATCGCAACAGATGTTTTGAAGAAAATTGCTTTGGATGCACCTTCTGAAATAGCTGGTCAGTTGCAGGATAATATACATTGGATAGAAGAAGCTGGTAAAAATAAATTGGTTGTTGGCTCGCAAGCCAGGATTTTATATGCGGATTCTGAAGGTAGGTTAAAAATTGCCGAAGCTTTTAATCAAGCTGTTCAATCCGGTAAAATATCGGCACCTGTTGTACTTGGCCGCGATCACCATGATGTTTCAGGCACAGATTCACCTTATCGCGAAACTTCAAACATATATGATGGTTCACAATTTACTGCCGATATGGCAATTCAAAACGTTATTGGCGATTCTTTCAGGGGAGCAACCTGGGTTTCGATTCACAATGGTGGTGGAGTAGGTTGGGGTGAAGTTATCAATGGAGGTTTTGGATTATTGCTCGATGGCTCCGATGATGCAGACAGGCGTTTAAAGCAAATGTTATTTTGGGATGTGAATAATGGAATTTCACGCAGAAGTTGGGCACGTAATACCGAAGCAGTTTTTGCTATAAAGCGTGCCATGGATTCAAACCCATTGTTGCAGGTTACTTTGCCAAATTTTGTAGATGATAATTTGATAGATTCTATGATTTGATCATTAATTTGAAAGCTTTAAATGCATATTCTCTAAATTGTATTTAAAACAAAAAGCAAATTAATCATCAATAGAAAAGCTCTGTTCACATAATTTAACTAATTAATAATACTAAACATTCAGTTATTCTTGTTATTTTAGCAGGATGTTTAATTCGAATAATAAATTGAAATAAAATAATTATAATCGAATCTTTAATTAACAAATGAAAAATATGAAAATTTACAAATTTTTACTGGCTTTCTTAATTATTTTGCCATTCCTACAATCTTGTCAACAGGATATTGCTAGCTTGGATGATCCAAGAGAGGCAATTACAGGCACTGGTACTGCCGGAAAAGAATGGAGGGTTACCGATAATGACGGGCCTTCTGGAGCAGCTGGATATACTGTTAAAATAAGTAAAAATGATGCTGAACCAACTCAGATCAAGATTGCTAATTTTCATGGGTGGGGAACTCAAGATGTTCTATATGCTACCATGGCCGGATTAAGTTTAACAATTATTCAAAAAAAGTTAGATGGAATTTATACTGTTGTTGGTAATGGTGCTAATGATGTTGATGGTTTAATTACTAGTGATTTTAAGCATATTACATTTGAATATACATATGATACTGGCGATGGTCCAGTTAATGTTACTGCAAATTATGGTCCGATGCCTGTTCCGAGTAAAAAGAAAACTACAGTAAAACCAGCAATTTAATAGTGGTCATAAAAACTTAAAAAATGTAACCTGTAGAGTAATTTACAGGTTTTTTTATGAGTTAAAAACCATTTCATAAGGTCTTTTCAACTCATCACTTAATTCATCAATCCCCATATTCCGGCTTTTTCTAAGAAATTCTTTTCCACCAAAAAATACAACAATTGTTGGCACTGTAAATATTCGATTTTGGGCTGCCAGTTCCGGTGAATGTACCGTATCGCAATAATATAGTTTTATTTTAGGAAAATCGCTTTCAATAAGTTCTGCAATCTTAGGTTTGAGCACTTTACATACATTGCACTGCTCATGCGAAAAGTAGAACAATACTGCTTCATTTTGCTCAACTTCAATTTGGTAATCTTCTTCTGAAATAATTGTTTCAAACATATTGACGAGATAAAAAATAATTGTTTTAGGATAACATTATTCAATAATCAATAGTAAATATTCAAAAATTTCCCCCATTCAACATAACTAAAGTACAATCATCAACAACTTCAATCCCTGCTTCTTTTGCCATTTTTTCAAATTCTTCGTTTTCGGTTCCTGGATTAAAAATAATCCGTTTTGGTTTCAATTCCAATATATAATTATAATATTCAGGTTGGTTTTTGGATCCAACATACATAGTAACTGTATCTATATCAATAATTATTGATTTATTTTTTTGTATCACAATTTCATCAATTTCTCCTTCTTTAACGCCAATTGCTTCTACCGGATGCTCATATTTTCTAAGTAGTTTAATTGCTTTGTACGAAAATCTTTCCGGATTTGTACTGGCTCCAATCACCAATGTTTTTTTCTTTTCCATTTTATTTATTTTAAACTAAGATCGGTAAATAAGTACTACTGCATAAGCCGAAACCCCTTCTTCTCTTCCTTCAAAACCAAGCTTTTCGGTAGTTGTAGCCTTTATTGAAACATCATCAATACTTACTTTTAATATTCCGGCTAATATTTTCTGCATATCATTTATATAATCTTTCACTTTTGGCTTTTGAAGTGCCAGGGTTGAATCAATATTCCCAATTTTAAATCCTTTATTTTCAATTAATTCAACAGTTCGGGCTAATAATATTTTGCTATCGATATTTTTGAATTCCATGGCATTGTCTGGAAACTGAAAGCCAATATCCCTCAAATTAGCAGCACCAAGTATGGCATCACATATGGCATGGATTAACACATCACCGTCAGAATGTGCCACTGTTCCTTTATTATGCGGAATTGTCAAGCCTCCCAGTATCAAACTTTCTCCCCCTGCCAATTGATGCACGTCATATCCAAAACCAATTTTTATATTCATAGAATTTATAACTTTTGAGGGTTTGAAATTTTATTAAAAAAGTACTGAATCATCTAAATAAAAAAACTACTTACAAATATAACAAAATCTGCAAGTAGTCCATTTTATAAAATCCAAAAAATCAACTTTGAGTTTTAATCTTTTGATTTGGAAATTTTATTCCTTAACTTTTTTTTCTTCGTTTTTTAAACCTTTAAAATCAAACAATAATGAAAAGCGAAGTGTATTTGCAAGTGGATTTGTTTGCTGCATAGGCAATAAATAAGCAAAATCCATTTGAAAAACATTTAGTTTTAATCCAACGCCAACGGTAAAAAATTTACGGTTTCCTTTGGTAGCGTGTTCGTAAAAATATCCGGTTCTTAAGGCAAATCTTTTATTATACCAATACTCTGTACCGAATGACCATGTTATTTCTCTAAATTCTTCTTTTGCTCCTCCAGGGGCATCTGAAAAAGATTGCCATATTCCGGTTATTGGTGATACATTTGGATCTTTTCCTGCAATAATATTACCAACGGAATCATACAAAGGAGGTGTTGGAACTAATAGCTTGTTCAAATCGGTTCCAAACATCAACGAATTGTAATCATCTATATTATAGGTAATTGTGCCACCTAATCTTAAATTGGTAGGAATAAAATTGGATTCTGAATCATCGGTATATGATATTTTGCTTCCAATATTGGAAACCTGAAGCCCATATGACATATTTGAAGGACGACCACCTAATGAAATATTTTTTGTATAATATAAAGAAAGATCAGCTGCAACGGCGTTCCCAGGATGAGTTGTTGAATTTCCGGAACTGATTCCTCCTGTAAGATTAGAATAGATATAACGTAAGGTTATTGCTCCTGAAAATCCATCAGTAAATAGCATTGAATAAGATGCATCCAATGCAAATTCATTGGGTCTGAAATCTTTAATTGTACCACCCTGAATATTTGTAAAGGTAATATTACCAAGTGAAAAATATCGGAGACTTGCCCCAAAAGCCTGACCTTTTTTAAATTTTTTATAGCCTGCAAGATAAGAAATACTTATATCGTCAACTAGAGATCTTAACCAGGGAGTGTAAGACATAGAAATCCCAAAATCATCTGCAATAAAAGAGTATTTGGCAGCATTCCAATGTTGCGAATTTGCATCAGGGCTTGTGGCAACTCCTATGTCGCCCATTCCTCCAGCTCTTGAATCGGGTGTAATCATTAAAAATGGCACTGCTGATGTAATTGTATTTACTCTTCCACTAAGGTCTTGGGTTGAAATTTGTGCATTTATTTGGATATAAATATTAGAATTTAGAAGTGCTGCAAACAAAAATGCAATTGTTTTTTTCAAAGTTATTGAGTTCATTATTAGTTTATAAATTTTTGCAAAGATATTAAATATTTGAAACGGCTAAAATGATGAATTATTATAAATTATACCAAATCGTTGTAAACAAATTAAAGAGACTTTTTCAATGAATCATGTTTTGGTTGGTTTCATGATCATTCTATTTTTAGATGCAAAGGCACTTATACAGAATAAAGTTTAATTTAGAATTAAAAGTTTTTCTATTTTTTCAGCTTTTTCACCAGTGCTGGTTCTTACTGCTAACTTATAGAAATAAGCACCCCTGCCAATTTTATTTCCAAAATCATCCCTTCCATCCCATGCAATACCTTCTGAACGGAATCCGGTTGTAAGAATTTCCTGATGAATAGTTTTTACAATTTTGCCTGAAACTGTAAAAACATGAACATAAACTTCGAGCATTTCATTAGGTCTGTTGTGCTCAAAGAAAAAGGAAGTGTTAGTTGAGAATGGATTTGGATAATTCAAAACATGGCTCAGCTTAAATTGTTCTGAATTTGTAACAATAAATGTAATGGAATCTTCTCTTGAATTATTATATACATCCCATGCTTTTATATGTAATTGATGTTCGCCTGGTTCAAGCTTTGGCAGGGAATATTTAACCTGTCCGCTTGTATAATCATCAATATCTGATTCATAATAATCGTTGAGTTTAAATTGTAAATCGGCTTTTTTATCAACAGTTGCCAATATGTCATGACCAATTCCATTACCTGTCGTATTTATGCCACTTTCGTCATTTAAATATACCAATAATTTTGGACTTTGATCTGTAATTCCACCATTGACAAAGTTTTCATCATTGAGATATAGTCTTATTTTAGGACCTTCTAAATCGCTCGACTGATTTGTTGCCAGACCTCCTATAAATACATTTGTAAAATAACCCTTCGAATCTTCAATGATTTGATTATTAGAAGTATAATAGCTTATCTTGCCAGTATCAACATTATATCGGATATCTTTTGGTACGATGAAACTAAATTGGAAATCACCATCTTTAACACTGGCCTTACCTTTAAATAGTTGACTGTTTCTTATGCTATAGTTGAATACGCCATCACCATCGTTGTTTAATGTTTTAACGTTCAGTGTTTTATCATATACTATTGGATAAACAATGCCATTATATCCATTAAGTTTTTGGCCATCAACTGTTTGAACTTCACCACCAATAGTTACTTTTTGGAACGCTTTGAGTGTATCCGCTGCTCCGTTTACAGGCTTATTGTTTATTAAATTAGTTTTAACAAATAATCTTGCATACGAAAGTTGCAGAGCAGGATCCCCAAGCAAAGTAAAATTCCTTGTATTAATACCATTTCCGGAATTATTTTTTGTCAATCTCATAACATCCCCTAAGCAATATCTTTTATTTGAAATGGGGTCATTTTCAAAGATAAAATTGTAAAAGCTTTTATTTAATTGGAAATTGGGTGAAGCATATACCAGCCTAGTTGTTGTGAAAAGGCCTACCGCCCCTCCATTTGGGTTTAAAAAAATATGTTCGCCGGCAGTAACTTTTCTATAATCATCAAAACGGCTGAATTCGCAGGTGGCAGTCATGAAAATTGGTAATTTACTGGCGTTACTCCATTTTTTGATCTGGTCTATACCCACAACTCGTTCTTCGGCAAGCCCATTTTCATTTCCATGGCCTGTGTAGTTCATAACCAGTAAACCTTTTGCAATTTGGTTATCTATGGCCAGGTTTACTTCCGGATAACGCTGGCCCACTGATGAACTTTCCTGCACATATGCATCCAGATAAATTTTTTCTATATTGAATACCGGATAATTGTTTTTAACTATCCGACTAAGTTCATCCGCCTGACGGATATGAAGTGTATCATCCTCATCGTCAGCAATAAAGCAAACTCTGTTTCTCCAGTCTCCATATGATTCAATATTCAAATAATCTTTTATTTTTTGAATTGCATCATTTGCTTCTGTGGTATTTTTAACTGGTAACCTACCGATTCCAACATCCATATATCCATCGGAACCGCCTTCGTTATCATCGAGCAAACCATAAAAATCGTCAGTAACAAAAGATAGTGTTGGACTTAATGAATTTTCGGATTGATATGTTAAAATATAATTTGTGTTTTCGGTGAAATTGTGTCTGTTGTCATAGGAACCATCTCCAAAAAGACATAGATATTTTGGTATATTTGTGCTTAAATTTCCTCTATCATAGAGCATTTTCATAAAATCTCTTATAGCAGATACATCATGTGCTCCAGACGAAAACTCATTGTAAACCTGCCCGGTTGTTACCACTTGGACATTAAGATTATCATAAGATTGATGTATTTCTTTAAGTGTGTTTGCATATTCATAAAACTCAGGAGGACAAACAATTATCATGTCTGTGGCAGCAATACCATGCAGATTTTGATTTTCAATCATGCCAACATCATCTCCTTGTGTTATGGGCGAAAATGCACTGTTTTCATTAAATAATATAAATTCCCTTAAACTATCGGTTTCAAGTTTAAAATTCAATGAAGTTCCAGATTGATTCGCATTTATTATTCTGGGTTTCTGCGGATTTGTTATATCCCAAATCCTTGTTGTGCCATCAGTGTTCGAAATTGTAAATTGTCCCACATTTCCAATTCCTACTGATTCTGTATTTCTAAATCGCATCTGATTACCAGTAAAAACTAACTGTCTTTTCGCATTTATTGTAATAAAATCGAGCCAGCCTTCTGATGATGCAGTGTATTTATTATAACTTATTTTTAAATCTACTTCATCTGAACCTGCTGAATTAACTGAAAATTCATCTATTTTTTGCGTTGCATAAATGGCCGTATAATCATAACTCACCAGGCTAAAAACGGAAGGAAAGCTTTGATTGTTTAAACTTATTGTAAATGAACTGGATACCGGTGATCTGGCAAGCAATGATGTCTCAGCAGTTATGGTTGAACCGCTGACAAGATTTGGAAAATTGAATTTGAAATCGTAATCTGTTTGGAAATCAAAATGTTCCGCAACCCATAATCTCCCTGAATGAATTAAATTAATGGAATCAATATCGTGATAAGCATAATCGCTAAATGAATTAATGTTATGTGTAACAGTTTTTGTTGATTGGTTTTCAGTTTGAATCAGATTATTTGTTTGCGAATTTGCATCTGAACTAATAAAATAATAGGCAAAATCAGAATATTGATGCATTTCATGTTTAAAAAGACCTGAAAAGCCGTCATATTTCCATTGAACTGGTCCATCTCCATAAAAGTAAATTGTACTATTTGATTTCCATATTTTATTTTCAATTAAGTCATCTGGCCTATCGTCTATATTGTAGTAAGGAAGCATTTTTCCTCCATTTCCAAAGATTCTTGCATTTTCTGGATTTGCAATACCTAAAGCAGCAAGTTCATCATAACTAAGCTTATATATGCCACTTTTGTTTATTTTAATCTTTAACCATTTGCCTGAACTCAAAATAGATTGATTTGTATTGGCTTTTTTTTGTTTTTTAGTAACAGATTTTTGACTTTGCTCTATAAGTTTCAATGTAAAACTTACCAATTTTTCATAAACTCCTGTTATTTTATTTTTCCTGAGTGGAACTAGCTTTATTGTTAAAAATGATTTTTTTCTCGCAAAATTGATTTTTGTTTCAATTTCAATATTGTCTTTAATTTGGGTTAAATCAACTACGTCTTTTGTATCTTTATCATTTAGACTTTGAAATACTTGATTTTCAGCTATCGCTGAATAATTTCCATTAATGTCAATGTTTTCAGAGTAAATTGGCAAATTGTGTAAATTGGTTTCATAAACCGCATTTTCGAAATAAAGTAAGTACTTTCTTTTTTGTTGATCTTCTGTATTGTTCGGATCGTAAAAAACCTGTTTTGGTTTCCAGTTAATTTTTCTTTCGAATTTATTTTCCTGACTATATACATTAATAATCTGGAGAATCGAGAGAATTATAAGTATAGATAATCGTAATTTCAACATTTGTAATCTAAATTTATGATGGCCTAAAAATAACGAATAATATGAAGCTTTATTGATTTTTTATTGAATATTTCAAAACATGATATCTAAATATTGTAATTTTATCCGTTATTTGTATGCTCAATTGAAGTAATAGATTAACCATGGGTTTTTATAAAAACTAGTAGTTAAGTCTACTGAAGCTGATAAAATTCCTTTTTATAAAATATAAATGATTGATTTTGATAAGAAGAAAAATTAAGAAATGTTTAATAACAAGAGAAACATTCTGATTCTAGTTTTATTTGCTACTTATAAACTTGTAGCTCAGGATGTTCAATTTTCGCAATTGTTTGCCGACCGGATGTATTTAAATCCAGCATATGCAGGTTCCGATTATTGTCCCCGGTTTGTAATTTCCTATAAAAACCAATGGCCGGGTATTCAATTTCCATATGTAACCTACAATGCGGCTTTTGATAAATACTCAGAAGCAGTGCATGGAGGAATTGGATTAAGAATAATGAAAGACGATCAAGGAAGTGGTGTCTTTAATCAGATTAATGCTGATTTTATTTATTCCTATCATTTACGGATAAATAACAGTATTTCTGCAAAATTTGCATTTGAAGCATCATTGTATCAGCAAAGTATGAACACCAGGGATTTGATTTATTATAACATGATAGATCCTGTTCAAGGAATTATTTATCCAAGTACTGAAACAATATCAAATCAATCATTCATTAGCCCTGATTTTTCTACTGGTCTGATAATCAATTATAAAAAGTATTATTTTGGCTTATCTGTTAGTCATATACCTCATAATTTAGTAGAGGCACATAATGATTACTTACCCATAAAATATACGGCTCATTTAGGTGGAATTTTTCCAGTTTTAAAAAACAATACCAAAAAAGATGAGTTTTTTATTGAGCCAAACATTATATTTATTAATCAACAAAATATGAACATGCTGTATTATGGCATGTATTTTGACATTTCTGCAATGTCTTTCGGGATGTTTTTTAGGCAAAACATTGAATTTCATTTAGATGCTATGGTATTATCATATCATTTAAGTTTAAAAAAACTTACAATTGGATATAGTTATGATTTAACATTATCTAAATTTTTTAGACAAACACTGGGAACTCATGAGCTAAGTTTAATATATTTGATACCCTGTGACAAAAAAATTAGAAATTACAATACAATAAGTTGTCCTTCTTTTTAGTTATATTTGCATTGGTGAAAAAAAATAAAAGTGATTATTATGAAGATTAGATCAATTTTTCTTGCAGCAATATTGATGATTACACTTTTTTCCTTGTCATACTGTTCTCTTATCGGTAAAGGAAAATCAAAGGGTGTAGGAGATGTTTCATCAACTACTGACTGGGCTTATAACGACCCTGACATGGGTAGATTTGAAGTAGTGGACTATACTGAACAGCAAACCGGTCCTGGATTGGTTTTTGTTGAAGGTGGAACATTTATTATGGGGCAAACTGCCCAGGATGTAGTGTACGATTGGAATAATATTCCCCGTCGTTTTACAGTTGCATCATTTTATATGGATGAAACTGAAGTTAGAAATATTGATTATCGTGAATATCTTAACTGGGTTTCAAAAGTTTTTGTAAGTTATCCTCAAGTGTACAAACAAGCATTGCCTGATACATTGGTTTGGCGTAAACGATTAGCTTATAATGAACCATATGTCGAATATTATTTCAGGCATCCAGCCTATCATAATTATCCTGTTGTGGGTGTAAGCTGGCTTCAGGCAACAGATTATTGCGCATGGAGAACTGACCGGGTTAATGAAAAACTGTTAATTGATGCAGGAATTCTTGATATGAACCCAAATCAGGTTGATGAAGATAACTATAATACACAGGCATATCTTGCAGGACAGTATGAAAGTGGTGTAAGACAAAATCTTCCAACATTGGATGGAGGCGAACGTCATGCTACTATGGAGGATGGAATTATGCTTCCAAAATACCGTTTACCTATGGAAGCTGAGTGGGAATATGCAGCACTTGGTTTAATTGGAAATTCAACTGGATCTCCTGAAAGGATTTATAATAGGAAAATTTTCCCTTGGAATGGACATTATGTTCGAAATGATACCAAGCAAAATCGTGGACAGTTTCGCGCCAATTTTCAAAGAGGACGTGGCGATATGATGGGAGTTGCAGGTGCTTTAAATGATAATGCAGATATCCCAGCTCCAGTTGATGCTTATTGGCCAAATGACTATGGTCTTTATTGTATGGCTGGGAATGTGAACGAATGGTGTCTTGATATTTATCGTCAATTATCATCACGGGACCTTGAAGAATTTAATCCATTCAGAGGTAATGTATTTCAAAAGATGAAAACAAACCAGGATGGTTCCGCAGCAGACAAAGATTCACTAGGTAGAATTCTTTATGAAAACGTGGCAGATGACTATTCACGTCATAATTACCAAAAATCCAACAATATAAATTATAAAGATGGCGATGTTGAATCAAGTACTGATCAAGGTGGTGGATGGATGGATGAATCTGCTACTGCAGGTTCTGACAGGATGTACTATTCTGGAGTAGGTGAAAAAGGAAAGGATATGACTTCTCTGGTTAGCGATAGGTCAAGAGTATACAAAGGTGGCGGTTGGAATGATAGGATGTACTGGCTAAGTCCTGGTACCAGAAGATTTCTTGATGAAAGAAAATCTGCTGATAACCTGGGTTTCAGATGTGCTATGACAAGAGTTGGAAGTCAACCGGGATTTTAAAATATAATATTTCTATATAATTTTAACCCGCTCTTTCAAAGGGCGGGTTTTTTATTTTTAGCATATGGATATACAAGCTTTACATGCAGAATTTCTTCAATCGAACGGTATTGTAACTGATACACGAAAAGTAGAAAAAGATCAACTTTTTTTTTCATTAAAAGGTGATAATTTTAACGGAAATGAATTTGCCGGAAAAGCAATTGAAAATGGGGCATCGTTTGCAATAATTGATGAAGCCAAATATAAAGTAAGCAATAGATATATTCTTGTGCCTGATGTATTAAGCTGTTTACAGGAATTGGCTCAATTCCACAGAACTTATCTTAAAATACCTATCATTGCAATTACAGGAACCAATGGTAAAACTACATCAAAGGAACTGATTCGCTCTGTGTTGCAAGTCAAATATAAAGTTGGATATACGCGCGGAAATCTAAATAATCACATCGGGGTTCCGCTCACCTTGTTATCATTTAATCAAAATACTGAAATTGGTGTAGTTGAAATGGGGGCTAATCATATAAATGAAATTGCGATATTATGTAAAATTGCCAGACCTGACTATGGAATAATTACCAATATTGGAAAAGCACATCTCGAAGGTTTTGGTTCTTTCGAAGGTGTGATAAATGCTAAATGTGAATTATATAATTATCTGAAAGATAATGAAAAAACTATTTTTATAAATGCGGATGATAATATTTTAATGGAGCGATCTAAGGGGTTAGTAAGGATAAAGTATGGAAAGGATAAAATCTATTTTTGCCATGCTGATTTTATCGAAGCATCTCCTTTTCTTATAATAAAATGGAATGGTCAATTGGTTAAATCTCAACTTGTTGGCGAATATAATTTTAATAATGTTCTATTAGCTATTTGTATAGGAAACTACTTTAAAGTTGATGAAACTGATATTTCTAAAGCCATATCAGCTTATAAACCTGAAAATAATCGCTCACAATTGTCCAAAACTGACAAAAATACACTTATTATTGATGCTTATAATGCAAATCCAAGTAGTATGGAATTGTCAATTCTTAATTTTTCAAATATAAAGGACGAAAATAAATTACTCATTCTAGGTGATATGTTTGAGCTGGGAAGTGCAAGTACTAATGAGCATCAAAAAATAATAGAACTAATATTGAAAAAAGGTTTTCGAAATGTATTTTTAGTTGGGAAGCACTTTTTCTCTTTGAAAAATAATTTCAACACACCATTTGAATATTTCGAAAATGCCGATATTCTTATTCAGTACCTTGTTGATAATGAAATAACCAGAAAAACGATATTGTTAAAAGCCTCACGAGGGATTCAACTCGAGAAAATTATTCCTTATTTATAGTAAATCATTATCCTGTTTCTCAAATTCAAGTAGTAATTGTTTTTCTTTTTCAGGTAAAGCAATTGCCTGGCCAGTTTTTGGATCTATTGCAACCAAAACCACTTTTGCCTCTGCCACTTTTGAAAGGATTTCGGATTTTTTGTCCTTCGTAATAAAGAACGACTCAAGTTCAAAACTCTTAGTCCCAATATTGAAAAGCCTAGTATAAATATACAAGGTATCATTATAAAATAAGGGCTTCCTGTAGTTAATTTCAATTTTGGCCACTACTGCATTAAATTCGAGTTCATGTTTCCAATCGAAGAGTTGCTTATGGTAATCAATCCTGGATTCTTCTAAAAAGGACAGGTATGATTTGTTATTTACATGTCCCATCGTATCTAAATCATCATATCTAATTACGATTTTTTTAATATGCTTAAAATGAGAAAGATCTATTGACATCTTTTTTGTGTTAAGTTATTTTTTTGTTTGATTCTAAGCCCCCATAGTGAGTCGCTCGTTTAGATATAAAATGATAAGTATTTTATTAATAGGTAATTAACAATTTTTATAGACATAAAATCAAATGAGATATTAAAAAAAATATTTTACTAAATTAATAAAATAATTACTTGCATGCATAATATATTTTTTGTAAATTTGTATGCAAGCATAATAAATTATTCAATGATTATAAAAGAAACTGTTGATTTCCACATTAAATCTGCCTGGCATTCGATATCCAGAATGTATAATTTCATTGCAAATAAGCATAATATGTCACAGACGATTGGTTATGTTTTAATCAATATTGAGAAAGAAGGTACTCCGGCAACAAAAATCGCCCCTTTAATGGGTATGGAGCCTACATCTCTAAGTCGATTACTGAAAAGTATGGAAAATAATGGACTCATTTATAAAAAGAGGGAAACTGACGATAGAAGAATTGTTCGAATTTATTTAACAGAAGAGGGGGTTGCTAAGAGAAAGTTAGCAAAACAGACCATTATAAATTTCAACGAAAAATTATTGCAACGACTAAAATCTTCAGATATTCAGCATTTTATAAATATTATGAATGTTATTAAGGAATGTAGTCAGAATGAAATAGATGAAAATCAAAATTGAAAAACAGTAACAATAAATAATAAAAACAGTATGACTCGCAGAATTAAAAAAGTAGCTGTTCTTGGTTCCGGGGTAATGGGTTCTGGCATAGCCTGTCATCTAGCCAATGTTGGACTTGAAGTATTACTCATGGATATTTCACCATCAGAATTAAATCAGCAGGAAAGTGCCAAAGGTTTATCACTGAAAGATAAGGCAGTAAGAAATCGAGTTGTAAATACTTTTTTGCAGGCGGCTTTAAAATCAAAACCGTCGCCTATCTATAGGCAATCTTTTGCAAAAAGGATTTCAACTGGAAATTTTGATGACGATATGCCAACTATCAGCGATTGTGATTGGATTATCGAAGTAGTGGTAGAGCGTATTGATATCAAAAAACAAGTTTTTGAAAAAGTTGAAAAATACAGAAAACCAGGCACTTTAATTACAAGTAATACTTCTGGTATTTCTATAGAAGCAATGTTAGAAGGCCGTTCAGACGATTTTCAAAAACACTTTTGTGGAACCCATTTTTTTAATCCACCGAGGTATCTCCAACTATTCGAAATTATTCCTTCAACTAAAACTAGTTCTGAAGTTGTTTCCTTTTTCGAAAATTTTGCAAGTAAATATTTGGGAAAAACACCAGTATCTGCTAAAGATACTCCTGCTTTTATTGCAAATAGGGTAGGTACTTTTGCAATCATGGAGTTATTTAACAATGTAAAGAAGCTTGGATTGAATATTCCTGAAATTGACAAATTAACTGGTTCAATTATCGGGCGGGCAAAATCGGCTACTTTCAGAACGGCTGATATAGTTGGGTTGGATACTCTGGTGCATGTTGCCAATAATATCAGGGAAACTACCAACGATGAGTCGCACGCTGTTTTTGAAATTCCTGATTATTTGCAAAAAATGTTGGAAAACAAATGGTTGGGTTCAAAAACAAATCAGGGCTTTTTTAAGAAAGTGGATGAAAATGGAATTAAGAAGTTTCTATCTCTTGATTTCGAAACACTCGAATATGTTGAAACCCCAAAACCAGTATTTTCTGTTTTTGAAAAAACAAAAGGAGTTGATGACTTGCGAAAGAGGACTAAAATTCTTTGTGAAGACAAAGGAAAAGCAGGTGATTTTTACAGGAGTATGTTTTATAGCCTGTTCCAGTTTGTTTCAAACCGAATTCCTGAAATTTCTGATGAAATATATAAGGTGGATGATGCTTTAAATGCCGGTTTTGGCTGGAAATTAGGTCCTTTTCAAACTTGGGATGCTCTTGGTTTAACTGAAACTATAACTGCAATGGAAGCAGTTGGTAAAAAGCCAGCCAAATGGATTTATGATATGATCGAAAGTGGAGCTAAAACCTTCTATAAAATAGAAAAAGGCAGAAATGCTTATTATCATATTCCATCAAAGAGCTATTTACCAATTCCGGGGCAAGAAGAAAAACTTTCATTGGCAGTATTGAGAGAAACTAACATCATATGGGAAAATACCGATGCCACCATTTTTAATTTGGGAGATGGAGTATTAAATATAGAGTTCCATTCTAAAATGAATACAATTGGTCAGGGCACGCTTCAGTCCCTGAACAAGGCAATTGATATTGCTGAAGCAGAATATGATGCATTGATTATTTCAAACGAAGGTGAGCATTTTTCAGCCGGTGCTAATGTAGGTATGATTTTTATGCTTGCAGTGGAGCAGGAGTGGGATGAATTGAATTTTGCCGTAAACTGGTTTCAGAAAACTACTATGCGGATGAGATATTCTTCAATACCGGTAATTGCTGCCCCTCATGGAATGACCTTGGGCGGTGGTTGCGAATTGTGCATGCATGCCGATAAAGTGATTGCCCATGCCGAAACTTATATGGGATTGGTAGAATTTGGAGTAGGACTTATTCCCGGAGGCGGAGGTACTAAAGAATTTGCTGTGCGGCTTTCTGACGAATTAAAAGAAGGTGATATCCGTACAAATGCATTTGTTAACAGATTTTTAACCATTGGGCAGGCAAAAGTTTCAACATCAGCCCATGAAGCATTCGATCTTGGTTATCTTAGAAATGGAATTGACGAAGTTATTGTAAGTCGTGCTCATCAACTGGCATTTGCAAAAAAGGCAGCACTATTGATGGTAGAAAAAGGATATACTAAACCAGTGCAACGTACTGACATCAAGGTTCTTGGTAAAGAAGCCCTTGGATTGGTTTATGTCGGCTCGGATTCTATGGTAATGGGTAATTATATGTCGGAACATGATAAACTTATTGCCGAGAAACTTGGATTCGTAATAGCCGGAGGAAATATTTCAAGTCCTTTAACGGAAGTTTCGGAACAATTTCTTTTGGATTTGGAACGCAAAGCCTTCTTGGAACTTTGTATGCAGAAGAAAACACTTGAACGAATGCAGAGTTTGATAACCTCAGGTAAAATTTTAAGAAACTAAAATTTGGGAACGATCCATTTTTTAGGAGATATTAAAATTTTGAATTATTCTTTTTAATAAAATTTCAATTATTAATTTCGAAAATTATGAACGCATATATTGTAGCAGGATATCGCTCAGCTATTGGAAAAGCACCTAAAGGAAGTTTTCGCTTTACACGACCCGATGATATTGCCTCAGTAGTAATCAGGCATTTATTAAGTGGTTTCCCTCAGATTGAGAAATCAAGGATTGATGATGTCGTAGTTGGAAATGCCTTTCCCGAAGCTGAAACCGGTTTTAACATGGGGCGCTTAATATCTTTAATGTCAATGGACACTATCGAAGTACCAGGTTCAACTATAAACAGATATTGTGCATCCGGACTTGAATCCATTGCAATCGCTTCAGCAAAAATTACTGCAGGAATAGCTGATATTATCGTGGCAGGGGGAGCAGAATCCATGTCGATGATTTCAATGGGTGGATGGCGACAAGTTCCTCATCCTGATGTTGCGCTTAAATATCCCAAATGGTATTTAAATATGGGACTAACTTCTGAAATGGTTACCAATGAATATAGCCTTTCACGAGAAAACCAAGACATTTTTGCTTTAAATTCTTTCCAAAAGGCGGTTGCAGCAATTGATGCAGGTAAATTTAAATCTGAAATAGTTCCAATTACAGTGCATGAAAATTATTATGAAGACGGAAAAACAAAAATCCGTGATTATATTGTAGATACCGATGAAGGACCAAGAAGGGATACTACGCTTGAAGGTCTTTCAAAGCTAAAACCAGCTTTTGCATCCACTGGAAAATCAACGGCAGGTAATTCATCGCAAATGTCTGATGGTGCTGCATTTGTATTGGTTGTATCAGAAAAAATATTGAAAGAATATAATCTACAGCCTATTGCACGTTTGGTCGACTATCAGGTGGCCGGCGTGGAACCTTATAAAATGGGAATAGGCCCGGTAAAAGCTATTCCAAAAGTATTAAAGCATGCTGGATTAAATCTTTCACAGATTGATCTAATCGAATTGAACGAAGCTTTTGCCTCTCAATCAATTGCAGTAATTAATGAGCTTGGACTTGATGTAAACAAGGTAAATGTTAATGGTGGGGCTATTGCTTTGGGGCATCCCTTGGGCGCAACTGGAGCAAAGTTAACTGTGCAAATTATGAATGAGTTGAAAAGGCGCAATGGAAAATATGGAATTGTTAGTATGTGCATTGGCACAGGTCAGGGTGCTGCTGGTATATTTGAAATGTTATAATATAAAAAAAGATAAATAAATATGGCAACTACAAAAACAATAAAAGGCGGTGAATTTCTAATTCGCGAAACTAGAGCTGAAGATATTTTTATTCCTGAAGAATACAATGAAGAGCAGAAAATGATGGCCCAAACCTGTCGGGATTTTGTCGAAAAGGAGGTTCATCCAGTAGTAAATCAGTTAGATTTGCACGACAGAATTTTATTGAAAAAATTGATGAAAGGCGCAGGAGAACTTGGTTTAATGGGAGTTTCAGTTCCTGAAGAATTCGAAGGATTTGGATTGAATTTTATTTCATCAATGCTTGCTGCAGAAGAAATGGGCCGGAGTTTTAGTTTTGCTGTTGCCTTTTCTGCACATACAGGAATTGGGACATTACCAATTTTGTACTATGGAACCGATGAACAAAAGAAAAAATATGTTCCAAAACTGGCAAAAGGAGAGTTTATTGGGGCATATTGTTTAACGGAGCCTGAAGCAGGATCTGACGCAAATTCAGGAAAATCCAGAGCAAAATTAAGTGAAGATGGCAAGCACTATATCCTAAACGGAGTTAAAATGTGGATTACAAATGGCGGTGTTGCTGATGTATTGATTGTATTTGCTAAAATTGATCCAGGCAAAAACCTAAGTGCATTTATTGTTGATTCTAAAACTACAGGGATAGAAATTGGGCCTGATGAAGAAAAGATGGGAATAAAAGGATCGTCAACAACTCAAATATATTTTAATGATGTTAAAGTTCCTGTTGAGAACCTTTTGGGTGAAAGGGACGGAGGATTTAAAATTGCATTGAATATCTTGAATTTGGGACGAATTAAATTAGGGGCAGCTACTATTGGTGCATCTAAAGGAGTTGCCGAATATGCTATAAAGTACGCAAATGAACGAAAACAATTTGGTAAGCTTATTTCCGGTTTTACAGCAATCCAATACAAAATTGCAGAAATGGGAATGAAAATATTTGCAGCCGAATCATTAAGCTATAGAGCATCTCATAATATTGACGAAACAATTCAAAATTGCATTGCTGAAGGAATGGATAAAGGGAAAGCATCGGTTGAAGGTATGAGACAGTTTTCAATTGAATGTTCTATTTCAAAAGTAGTTTGTTCTGAAGTATTGGATTATGTTGCTGATGAAGCAGTTCAAATTTATGGGGGTATGGGTTATTCTGCTGAAACACATGTTGAACGTGCTTACCGTGATGCAAGAATAAACCGTATTTTTGAAGGAACCAATGAAATTAACCGGATGGTAATTGTTGGCGAAATATTGAAACGCGCCTTTAAGGGTGAATTGGACTTAATGAAACCTGCAATGGAAGTGGCTAAAGAATTAACCGGCATTCCTGATTTTTCGCCTCCCGGAAACGATTATTTTGAAGAAAAAAGAAAAGCAATTGTCAATTTTAAAAAAGCAATTTTAATGGTATCAGGCGCAGCAATTCAGAAATTTATGCAGAGCCTTAACGACGAACAGGAATTGCTATTTAATGCCGCCAATATGATAATGGATACTTATGCTGTAGAATCAGTGCTGCTTAGGGTTGAAAAATTGGTAAAAATGAAGGGCGAAGAAAAGGTTTCAGTATATAAAGATATGCTTGATGTATATTTGTATGATGCAGCATCAAGGATTAATAAAGAAGGTGTTGATGCAATAAATTCATTTGCACAGGGTGATGAACAAATGGCTCTGTTGATGGGAATGAAACGTTATACAAAAGTTCAGCCTGTGAATGTTCGTTTGGCACGTCGTAGAATTGCTGAGGTTTTGATTGCTGAAAATAAATACTGTTTTTAACAATTAATTAGAAAGTTTGTTTCAGTACAATCGAATTGTTAAATATGTAATTAAGTAAAAAGTAATTAGTTTATTAGTCATTAGAAAATAAGTTCTAATGACTAATTTTTAATTAGCTAATAAGCAATAAATGAGTGAAAAAAACAAAATTATCGTACTTGGCAAGAACAATTTCAAGATGAGGCTTTTTATGCTCATGAAACTTCCATTGGCATTTTTTGCAGGTCTAAAAGTTTCAGAAATTGACAATACTAAGGCATCTATATCAATTCCATTTAAATTTTTAAACAAAAATCCATTTCAATCTATCTATTTTGCTGCTTTGAGTATGGCCGCTGAATTGTCTACAGGAATACTGGCAATGGCAGCTATTTCGGAAGTAAGTAAACCAGTTTCGATGTTGGTATTGGAAATGAATGGAAAATTTATTAAAAAAGCAAAGACAAAGATTGTTTTTACTTGCATGCAGGGTGCAGAAATTATGGAAACAGTAAAAAAATGTATAGAAACTACAGAAGGTCAAACCATTCAAGCACGTTCCAAAGGTTTTGATATGGATGGCAATCAAGTAGCGGAGTTCTATTTTACATGGACTTTTAAGGTAAAATCCAGCCAATGAATAATTCCTAATTTCAAAACCCTCTCATCTTCAAATCATTTGCAATTTGAACAATAAAACCTTCTGCATCAAAAGTACTTTGTCTACTAATAAATTTCATCCCCACAATATCAAAATGCGAAACCCCAAATTCCTGATCAGTTTTAACAATTCCTTTAAAATTTCCCCATTGGTAGGATTTTAGTGAAACTACACCATCATTTTCTCCTTCTTTTTCTGATAATATTTTTTGCTGAACCCGAACTATCCAAGCGGGATAATCCTTACTAACAATGCCTCCATAACTTTGATAATACACCTGGGGGGCGTTCGGCACAGATTGATTGAAGTTCTCCATATAAGTAATGGTAAGGTTATTAGCAGCTATTAATGCATCTGGGTTTTTGTCTCCAATAATCCGGGCATAAAATTGTACTGAATGAATAACTTTTTCAAGCCAATCCTTTTTTGTTAACCACGAGATTAATGTATCTGCTATATAACTGCCACGATGAGGTGTTGCCAATGTAGTGAGGCTTGCTACCATATCGGCCATGCCAAGCTTGCTTATCAAGTAACGTGATTCTATTCCACCTTTGGAGTGTGCAATGATATTTACTTTTTCAGCACCTGTTTCATGTAATATTTCAAAAACCCGTTCTCGCAATTGAAGAGCGTTTTCAACATTACTGTTATAAGCATCTTGATTTGCCAAAAAAACTTTTGCACCATTCTTTTCCAATACTTTAGGTAAATGGCTCCAATATTTTATAAATGATACATCATCTCTGAATGCAACACCATGTACCATTAAAATTGGATATTTGGTATCACAAAGTTTATTAGGTACAAGTTCTTTTTGAGTTTGGCAATTTTGAAATAGCAAAATTATAAAAATAGATACTATTGCTTTGTATATCAAATTATTATATAATATATGGAGCATTTTGAATTATAAAAGATTTTGAACTCAAAATTACTATAAGTACATTACATATAATCATTTAAAGGAAATTTTTATAACATGGCTCGTATTATAAATTATAAAGCATAATCTTTTTATTTGATTTTAAGTAAATCCCCTTGAATGAATTCTCCATTATTGAGTTGAAAAACATTCTAATTTGTTACGTAAAGATTTGATCAAAAGGGATACATTCATTTTTACATTTACAATAGTTCTGTATTGACCCAAATCTCAAAAATATTTTTACTTTTGACTCTTTAATCAAATCAATTTAAAGATGCAGAAAATAGTTATTTCCTTTGTTTTGTTGTTATTAGGGCTTCAATCAATTGCCCAAACACCTAACCAAAATCCAGATAAAAGTTTAAAGTTCAATGAATTTGCAAGGTTTTATGCCTGTATGGATCAGGATTCAAACAGTTCGGTAAAATATACTGAAACCAACAAAGTTTGGCTTAGAAATAAAGAAACTTTCACCAGGTTTTGGGATAGTGCAAGCATTGTACGAATTAATCCGATGACAGAATTTGCAAAAACAGACTTAACAATTCTTTCCGACAGTGTAAAAAGTCTATTTTACCCGTTTAGTGGCCCGGATTTTTTACATGCAAATATATTCTTTCCCAATGCACAAACAATTGTGATGATTGGATTGGAGCGTGTAGGAAAAGTGCCCGATGTTCAGGATTTAGACGACAAAAAATTAGGAACTTTTTTTAGGGCTGTGCGCCAATCGCTTGACAGTATTTTCATTTGGGGATATTTTATGACAAATGATATGAGCAAGGATTTTGCACGAAGTTTGGAATTGAAAGGACTTACTCCGGTGATTATGTTAACCATGGCTAAGGCTGGGTTTGAAATTCAGAATGTTAAAAAGGTAACTATTAACCCTAAAGGAGTAGTTGTGGATTTTTTGCAGGGAAAAAAAGATCTTGATGATCCCAATGATACATACATTTCCGGTGTAGAAATAAAATACCGAAAATTGGATGAAACAAGAATTCGGACCTTGTATTATTTTTCACACAATGCCTCTGACGATAACTTAAAACGAACACCTGAATTTTTGAAATTCCTTGCAGATGAACATTTCGATTGTTCATATTTTAAAGCAGCCTCATACCTTTGTGGATATTTAAATTCTGTACGGAAAGAAGCATTAAAGTCTAAATATGTATTTCAGGATGATTCTGGAATTGAGTTTAAATATTTCGACGAAAAAATTTGGGACAGACAGTTATGGGGAAAATATACCCGCCCAATCAAACAATTCAAATGGGCAATTCAACCTAAATTAGTTGAAGTTTATAAAACTGAACCCAATGTTAAGCCCATCCCTTTTGGTATTGGATATTGCGCCCGTTTTAAACAAAGTAACTTGATGTTATTTACCAGAAAATAAATTAATTAGCACTTGAGGTTTTTAGGTGCATAAAATTATTGGCAAACTGCCAATATAAGTAGAAAAGTTGAAGTTTTCTCAAAAAGGCTTCAACTTTTCAAATTTATAAATATTCAAGATAACCCAATGAAAATCAAATATATATTATTTTTTTCCAGCTTTATTTTAATAATTTCACAAACTTCTTTTTCGCAAAAGTCTGATAGTATCAGTTTGATAGTTAGTACTTTTAGAGGAAATGAGAAACGAAATTTTTATGGAAACAATGCTCCAGATAAATTGAATCCAATTTGGAAATTTAATCTTGGAAGTGGTCGAAGCATTGTAAAAGATATGCCGAAAGTATGGGCTGGTGCCGGTTGGACTGGTCAGCCCTTATTGGTCATTGAAAATGGAAAGCCTTACATTATTCAGGGAGCATACGACTATAGTTTGAGAAAATTTAATGCAGAAACTGGTAAGGTAATCTGGAATTATAAGTTTGATGATATTATAAAAGGAACCGGAACTATTTGGGAAAATCCAAACCCTGACAAACCTGAAAATCGTTTTGTGATAATGCAGGGAAGCCGTTATGGAGCAAGAAACGATTGGGAAGCGAAAGTAATACCAAGTTATCGCGGAATTTCTCTGATCACAGGAAAGGAACTTTGGAGACTGAACGTTAGGCAAACATACAGTTATAGTCGTGATGTTGATGGATCATCTATGATGTTAAATGACACGGCATATATTGGTCTTGAAAACGGAATTTTTACTGTTTTTAATCCCGACAATAAATTTGCAAGAATAAAAGATAGTATTTTTCAACCCCTTGTTTTTAAGGAACAATTGCTTTATAATGATAGTGATATTCTTTTACATGGTAGAAATTTTGTAACGGAATCTTCCCCGGCCTTGGATGGTAATAAAATTATTGTAGCAGCTTGTTCACGAATTTATGCCTATAATATCATTTCAAAAAAGTTAGATTGGAATTTTTATATAGGAACCGATATTGATGGAACTCCTGTAGTGACCAGAGATAATAAAGTTCTTGTTACACTGGAAAGACAATATGTCGAAGGAAAAGGTGGTGTGATGAAACTTGATCCTTTAAAACCTGAAAAGGATGCTGTGGATTGGTTTTTCCCTACTGAAAACCGAATATTTGGCGAATGGGAGGGAGGAATAATCGGTACAATTGCGGTAAATGATTTCTATAATCAAAATGATTCTTTGCCGGCTATTTCAGCATTTGCAGCTATTGATGGAAATCTTTATGTTATTGATTGCAATACAATTGATAAAACTAAAAAAGTTTTATCACCAGATAAAAAAAAGGAATATCCAACTCCACAGTTGCTATATAAATTCAATATTGGACCTGGCATTTCTTCTCCTATTATAGTGGATAACAAAATTATAGCATGCAGTAGTTCCGGAATTTTTCTGTTCGAATATCATTGGGAAAACAACAAATTTATCATCAAAATACTTGATAAAATATTGGGGATCCCTATTGAAGCATCACCTATTGTGTGGAATAAAAAGGTTTATATCGCATCAAGAAACGGATTTCTGTACTGTTTTGGAGAATGAGTTGTTAACATTTTTTCCAGTTATTAGACTTTTCGAAAGAAGTCTCAGTAAAGTCTGGTGAAGGTTTTCGATCAAGTAATAGTATAATCAGTTAGAATAATCTGCATTTAGCCTGAATGAAGAAATGCAGATATCTAATTAACTATTCAGTATTTTTCTTTTAATAGTAATGCCTGATTTTATTACTAAAAGCTGAATATTAAATTGTTATAATTTTACCTTTAAAATCGATATCGCATAAGGATTAATCCCAGTTATCCAATCTATTGGAGAAGAGCCATTTAGAGCCGATTTTATAATTTTACCATCTGCGCCATTATCTGAAGCCCTGAAACCCCAAAATAAATTGCCTCCAACACTATAATCAGCAATTCCATAAGTAGCGGAAGTTCCTATTTTGCCAATATTTGAAATATTTATTCCATTTAAATCCGCCCAATAAAGGCCGTCAGTATTAATAGGATCAGTAAAAAGTGTATAATAGATTTTTTTATTGGCTACATCAATCTCACAAGAAGTTCCTGCAACACTTGTAACTATTTCGGTTGGATTGGTGCCGTTTAGATCAATACTCCAAACCCCTCCACTATATGTTGTCTTATCATTTACCAAATATATTTTATCACCAACCGGATCATAATCCATGTCCAAAGGCATTTCAGGAAATCCAATACCGCTTAAATCTATAGATTTGGCAGGATTACTGCCATCTAAATCAGCACTATAAATGCCCAGAGCCATTGACCAATAAACTTTGGAACCAATCACTTTAACGGCATATGGTCCATCAATAGCGAAAGGATCTGTATCAAGCAAATGTTGAAATCCTGTACCATCACAATTGGCAACATAGATTGCTTTTGTAGAATGATCAGAAAAATACACCTTATTATTAATGGTATCTATATCCATTCCATATATACTTGACAATGGGTTCATTATAAAATCATAAACTATCGGAGCATTTCCATCAACAACAGCATATTTTATTTTATCGCTCGCATGGTCGGCAAAAAAGCATACCCATTGAATGGGATCTTTTACAACAATTTGTACTGTTGTTTCACTTTTGTTTGTTAAAGTATCATGATTTAATGGATTGTTTGCTGTTAAAGAAATAGTGTAAGTTCCAGGGATAGAATAGATAACAGCAGGCGGATCTTTAAGTATTGAAGTTGTACCATCGCCGAAGTCCCATGAATAATTGGCGGCATCAATACTGGTGTTGGTAATAGTAACTGTGCATGGTGCAAAATAATTATGACTCACCGCTGTATTGAATGATGCAGCTGTTGGCAAAGCTACAATAACAATTGTCGTAGTTGCAACACTTTGATTTGTTAATGGATCTGGATTATTGGCATCCGTAGCTGTTAAAGTGACGATATAATCACCAGTCTCGGTATAGTTTACCACACCAGGATTCTCTTCCGTGGAAGTTTGTCCATTTCCAAAGTTCCAGGAATAACTAGTGGCACTGTTACTTGTGTTTGTAAATGCAACATTACATGGTATCAAATTATTATTACTTACAACATAAGTAAAGCTGGCCAGAGTAGCTTTTGATCCTATTACTTCAGGTTCCCTTTTACAGCTTATTGAAAGTGTTATTAAGAACATTGCGAAAAGAATTGTTCTAAAAATAAAGTATTTCTTTTTCATAGGATTCAATATTAAAAATAATAAACAACTTTATAATTCAAACAGATTCTTGTATTCTGCTAATATCTTAGAATCAAGAACCTGATAAAATGATTGTATCTCTTTGGTGGATGGTTTCAATTTCCTCCATTTTTCTATTGTTTCATTTGAAAATTTAAAAATATAATTCTCCAGCGGTTGCAATTTTTGTATAATCCCTGTATTTTGATTATTATACAAAGCATTAATATTCAAATAGTTTTCTCCATTTCCACGTTTGATTGGAAAACAAATTTCTCTTAATTTCAATGCTTTGCTACACAATGGTGCATCGCCGGACTCGTCGGCTTTTAAAAGCACAGGTAATGCATTTGCATCATTTAGCCATACCGGATAAACTACTGAGCCACATGGAAATCCCAGAACAGTCCACATTACGGTATTGGCTGGAGATTCACCAGATATCACACCCTGAATAACTACTGCCGAAGTAGATAAACTTCTGGGAATAAAATCTCTAAAATCGACCATTTTTACCTCGTCTGAATTTGTAGCCAATTCCTTTAAATTGACTTTGGTAATGCCATGGGTTAAGCACCGGGAAGCTTGCTGAATTATAAATTGTGGTGTAAAAGAACTAGTCGCTGCTGCATTATAAAAGATTTCACTAGCCATAGAATAACGTTCATAGCCTGCACCTTCGTCTGTTTGGCCACTAAATGAATAATTGGTGCGTATCAGATAACCCATAGGCGCAATCAATGGATCATTTACATCGTATTTGGTATATCCCTTGCTCGAAACTTCAAAATAAGCAGCTCCTCCACTGGCATCTATCAACCCAAAATTGGCTTCAACTGGATAAGGTTTATGAAGTGTATCGAGCAAATTTTGAAAATCCTGGATATTTTTACAATACTGCATAACCATTTTCATGATAAAGCCTTCGTGATCGCCACTTTCAATACTATCGCCCAGATTAAGATTATAAGATGCAGTGTTCATAATACCCAAACCAGCACTATTAAAACCTGCCCAAATTTCATTTCCATTTTTATCCTCAGAATTTACTAATCCTATATAACTGTATTTACCATCGCTGAAATACATCAGTTTGTTGTTTTTATAATCGCTATCACGATTTTTCCACATCAATGGGCGACCATCAACCGTATATTTTCCGGAAATGATTATGGATGTACAACTGAGGATTAATTCTGGTGCTTTTAATATAATGAGGAGCAGTATAAATATGGTTTTTTTCATTTTGTTGAGGTTAATTAATGGTTAGTGGGTCATTTCATTTATCCAAGCCATTTTCATTACGAATATATTAAATGGTACGTTAAAAACCTATTTTACTTCAATCTAATTTCTATTTTAACCGCTCATTGCTCAAACATATGCAATATTTATGTTACAATAACAATCAAGAAGCCGGCTGTTAAACCGGCTTCCTGAATATGAATTTGAAGGTTTAGTAACCTTCGTTCTGCTGACCTTTATGTATTCGATTGGCTTCAAGCTCACAGGCTGATCAAAAAATTAAGTATCCAATATTATACAAATTTTTTTAAATATACCTGCCAACTATTTTTCAGTATCTTGCCATCTTTTAGATCTTTTTTTTATAATCAGATCTTCTATTTTTGGATATAGGTCTGAATAAAACGAAATCCAAAGTTATGAAGGATGAATTATATAGAAAATCTGAATCCTTCTTTTTAACTTGAATTTTTAAAACCTCAGAGAAATGATATCTTTTATTTTTAGTTAATCATTTTAGAATAAGTCTATACCCAAATGAAAATGCAACTGGGATTAATTCATTTTTTAAAACAACATTGTGGTTATTTTTCAAATCATCGATATAAATATCAACATCAGAACTTCTTACAGGTAATAACAATGCGATAGACCAATATCCCTTACTACTTTGCCGTGCATGAAAATCAATTCCAATTCCAAAGTTTGGACCATAAAATATTTTATTGTATTCTGGTGCATTCTGCACTGCAATAGCAGTATTATAGCCATACATTGCCAATAAATAGAAATTTACCCTGCTGAATTTCTCGCTTGAAATGAAACGTAATTTTGTGCCTATATTATATCCAAATCCGGCAAGAGCATATCCTGAGCCGACAAAAAATCCGATGTTTTTATGTGGATAAACCAATAAACATCCTCCAAAACCACCATAATCTAAACCGACGCCAGCAGCTAAGGTTAATTTATCAATTTTTAGAGGAATAACAATACTGTCTTGCGCTTTTGATTGGATTACCTGCAGGATCAGAAGTGAAATGAATAGAATTAGTAATTTTTTCATAGCATTTATGGTTAATAAGTTAAATAAATCAACCATATAAATGTAAGCCATTTTAATGCAAAAACCTAAATTTTAATATAAAAAGTATTGACATACATGTCTGATAATCTGTAATTTGTATTAATGTCTGGTTGACTATATGAATCATCGGAAGTTAATTAACTTTTGAGTTAGATTTGTGGGTATAAATTATTTTAGCTTTTCAACACGAATAATTTTAACAGGACACAAATCAGCAGCTTCTTCATTGAATTCTAATTCATCATCGGTTACAAGCATTGTAAAAATATCCTTTTTCCCAGTCGATCCAATTAAATCACTTTTACCATTAATTCCGTTCATTTTCCATCGGAATGGTGCAACTTCCTCGCAATAGCCGCAACCAATGCATTTTATCCGGTGATGGGTGATTCTTACCATGAAGAAATTTGAAATTAGATATTTGTTAATAAAACTTTGATTTACATCCTCGAATTTGAATGTGTTAAGGGAATATTATTGGCATTAAAGAGTTTTGGAATTAAGACAAGGATGTCTTAATTTTAATCAAACGTTAATGTACCCATAAGTTAAACTCAACTTGATGTTTTAACCATTTTATAAAGTTTATCTGATGGTCGGACTTTTACATCAATGGGAATTGAAATGGTCTGGCCTTTTTCTGCTATATCAGATGTTTTCAGATCAATGCGTATTTCTTTAACAGTCGTTTCTATTACGCCTGTAGTTGGTCCGGTTATTAATATTTCATCGCCAGGTTTTAAAGTGTCTGCCTGAATTAGAAATTCTGCTACTTTAAGGTTTTTAAAATAATTGGTGCCTTTACCAACATAGACTTTTGTTTTAGTGGCTTTTGAACCATATTCTTTGCTCCACTCGCCCATTTTGCGACCTAGGTAATATCCATCCCAAAAACCTCGATTAAATGTAGATTCAAGGCGAGTCTCCCAAAGTTTAACTTTTTCCGACGAGTAACTTCCGTCGATATAGGCTTTAACTGCTTCGTCATAACATGATGTTACTGTTTTTACATATTCAGGTGGACGAGCACGACCTTCAATCTTAAGAACTTTAACTCCAGAATCTATTATTTTGTCGATAAAACCGATAGTGCATAAATCTTTAGGCGACATAATATATTCGTTATCAATTTCTAGTTGATATCCACTTTCTTTTTCAGTTACAGTATATGCTTTTCGACAGGTTTGTAAGCATGCACCTCTGTTTGCGGAAGAATTTTGCTCATGTAGACTCAAATAACATTTGCCAGAAACTGCCATACATAATGCGCCATGTGCAAATATTTCTACCCGAATAAGTTCGCCTTTCGGCCCTTTTATTTGTTCCTTTTCAATGGTTTCGGTAATATATTTTACTTGTTTTAAGCTTAACTCTCTTGCCGTTACCACAACATCTGCAAAATGGGAATAAAATTTCACACTTTCAGCATTACTTATATTCACTTGTGTAGAAATGTGAACTTCAACACCTTTTGAAGATGCATAATTGATAACAGCTTGATCTGCAGCAATTACAGCAGTGATGCCACTTTCTTTTGCTGTATCAATAATCTGCTTCATTAAATTGATATCGTGATCGTATAAAATAGTATTGACTGTTAGGTAGGTCTTAATTGCATTATTCTGTGCTATTGTAACAATATTTTTTAAATCTTCGAGGGTAAAATTATTGCTCGATTTTGCACGCATATTTAATTGTTCAATACCAAAATACACTGAGTCAGCTCCTCCCTGAATAGCGGCCATCAAGGATTCATATGATCCAACAGGTGCCATTATTTCTATATCTTGTCTTTTAATTTTCATTTTAAGCTTCAAATTCATTTAAAATGCAAAATTAGGAAAAATTACGGACTTAGAGGTATTTTATTATTGAACTATCTGCAATAGTTCAATGAGGGAATTTTACTGTATACTATTTAACTTACTTAAAATGTTTATTTACTAATAAATATTCAATCTTTCAAGCATCTACACATTAAAAAGGAAAGATGATTAATCTCTCCTTTTTATAAATGTCAATAATGAATGTTTATTTAAAAGTACTTTATTTTAAAAGATATGAGAAGATCAATAATCAAAATAAATATATAGGACTCTATACTTCTACTTCTTTCGAAAATTTCTTTCCAATAAAATAGACTAATAATCCCACCAATGTACATCCCAGTCCAGCCATCGATTCGTGGGGTTTATAAATTAATCCATAAACCAATATCCATAAATTTATTATCATAAATAATACAGGAGTGAAGGGATAACCATAAGTTCTATATGGGCGCTCTGCATTGGGCTGTTTAATTCGATATACAATTACTCCAACAACGGTCATCATGGTAAATAAATTGAGTGTAAACCCAATGAAGGTAATCATTTGATCAAAAGTTGAAGTCACTACATAAATTACGGATAACAGGCTTTGAACAATAATAGCCCTAGTTGGAACATCGTTTTTATTTTTTCCGGCAAACCATTTAAAAAATGATAGATTTTCACCAATGGCACTTGTAACCCGAGGTCCGGCTAGAACCATTGAGCTTATAGATGAAACTAGCAAAAAGGAAATAACCAAACCCATGATGCTGCCGAATTCAGTACCCCAAATTTTAGCAGCGAATAGATATCCAACTTCCAATTGTCCAGCTAATTCAGCTATTGGCACTGTTTTTAAGAATACAAAATTCAATAAAACATACATTCCTGAAACAACAAATGTTCCTATAAAAAGGCTTAGAGGAATATTTTTGGAAGGGTTTTTAATTTCACCCGCAAAATAGGCAGCAGCATTCCATCCCGAATAGGAATAAGATACAAAGTATAATGAAATAACAAATGCCGGGCTTAAAATATCTTTCCATGCCATTTGAGTTGGCATAAAGCTAATATCCTGAACATTGCCATAAAATAAACCTGCTCCAATTAAAAAAAGTATTATTATTATTTTAAAAGTTGTGAAGAAATTTTGAAAAACAGCTCCAGCCCTTTTATTAATAGCGTGAAATACAGTGGTAATTGAAATAATGATAATTGCAAAAATACTTACCAAGGGAAAACCCTGTAGGACAGGAAAAATCTCAGCAAAATGGACACTTTTGGTCAAATAACTACTAAAGGCTATGGATGCGGCTGCAACAGGTGCAGCAAAACCGACCAAAAAAGAAATCCATCCAGCCAAAAATCCGACAGAAGGATGATAAATTTTAGATAAATAATAGTATTCACCACCTGATTTAGGCAAAGCAGCGCCAATTTCTGCGTAAACCAAAGCACCAAGCAATGAAGCCAAGCCTCCGATTAGCCACAAAACAATAATTGCAAATCCTGAATGAATGCCCAAAACCTGAAATCCAAGGCTTGTAAAAACCCCTGTACCAACCATGTTTGCAATTACAACAGAAACTGTTGTATACAGACCAAAACTCCGTTTTTCCATAATAATTAATCTGTCCGTTAGCTTTTACCCTGGATTTTTAATTAGCTTTAATTAAATAATTTGATTATTTTTTCTTTGCTATCATCAAATTCGATTGTTTAATCCGAACGCCATACCCATAAATGAAATCCAGAGGTTTTATAGTTTTGTCAGTATCATAAACTTCTTTTAGATTGGGTTGAAAAAATCCTTTTTGAAAAGTTTTTAAAGTACGACTGTATTTACCGTAGAAGCTAAGATTCCACTGGTTTTTATCAAAATATTTCAATGGAATTCCTGAATCGTCCTGAACAATATTTTTTGCATGAGTCAACGTAAATTCTCTCATATCTTTCATCCAGGCACAGAGATAAGAAGCTGCTTTGAATAAGGCGAAATCAATTTTAAACGAACCAAAGAATTTTAACAATTGTGGTGTTTTAGCCAGGCTTTCGTCTGCAACATCATGTGAAAAATAATATAGTTTTCTAATACGACCGTCATTTGGCTTCATATACTCAATCATTCCTCCAGAGATATAATTATCTTTCGGATTGTCTTCGTCCACTTTACCTGAAATTGAATTAGCCAAATTACCGTTTGAATCAATTGTCACCTTTTGAATATTCAGGATTTGATAACCCCTTCTTACCATAAATATCGAAATTATTGGCATAATACCTTTCAATTCAGAAACACGACGTAGATCTCTACTCATTTCATTTGTCATGAAATAACCAAGTGGGGCAAGGGAATCAATAGCAATACTTACTGATTTATACATTGCTTTCAATTCGTCTTCATCGGCATTGGTAATACGGGGAATTCCTCCCACAGGTTCTAAACCTAGCATTATAGTGGTAAATGCTTCAGGAAAAAGTGCATCTGCATTAATAAAATCAGGTCCACTAAACGGATAAAATAGAACCAATGAATCTCTCCGGATGTCTTTGAGTTCTTTATCTGAAAAAACTCTCATTTTTGAAAGATTGCTGGTTTCCAATTTATTAAAAAAATCGCCTCTTGATTTTCGGTAGTCTTTGCAAATATTCAATGTATCTAATTTAGCTAAACTACTGCCTTGTGTTTGTTCCATTCCAGCAATAAGTCGGGCGATGTCATTGAAATATCTGTCGTACTTAGATAAAATTTTTGCTTTTTCAATACTGTCTTGCTTTAACGAATCAATTTGTGCAGTTTTTTCTTGATTAGTGTTATTACACGAAAACAGAATTAAAACAGCAATTAGGCTCAACATTGAGGTGAAAAGATTTAATTTTTTCATTTGGAATCAAAATAATTAATGTTGTTAAATATTTAGGGTTAAAAAATCTGATTATTTTTCGCCAAGACAATACATCAGTCCCGTTGTGTTTGAAACTACATAGATTCTGTTGTTCCAACAAATTGGTGATGCTTCGAAAGAAATGCCTTTCTTTTGGGCTAAAAGTTTAAATTTCAAGTCTTTATCATATTCAAATAAATATATGCCTTCATAGGTACAAGCTACAATTTTATTTCCAATGATTATTGGTGAAGAAATTGATGCTCCAACATATTGTTTGAATAATAATTTTGGTTTTGGATATAGAGTTACTCCATCTGGGCCTAACACTTTTTCACCAGATAAGGTTTTATGATCAACTACATATAAGAAGCCGTCAATTGCCAGAAAAGCAGCAATGTGGGTATCGGTTTCATTAATATATTTGTCATTTACTGCTATTGAACCAATAATTCCACCTTCCCAGTATGCAAAATGCTTAGAACCTGTTGGGAAGTACCAAACTGCAGCATCCTTTTCAGGTTTTGAAGGATCAAGCTTAAAGACTCCACCATTACCTTTTATATATTCTTTTTCAACTGGAATTAATAAACAATTATCATCTGTCAAAGGAGCAGAACCTTCCATGTCGCATCCAATATAATAATCCCAGTCAATTGTTTTTGTTTTTAAATTGTAACCGTATACATGCCCGGAGCCGGAAATGATATAAATTTTGTTATTGAAAACAGTAGGGGACGACTCGGCAACTAAATTTCCTCCATGGGCTTTAATGTCAGCGTCTGTCCACATATCAGTTTCCTGATAAAGTTTAGGTTGAAAAATTCCATCTCGCATTTCTCCATTTTTGTAATTGGGATCAAAAACCGTAAAAATTCCGTTTTCAAGACCAATATATGCAGTATCACCTATGGTAACAGCAGATCCATCAACATCTCTGCTTTCGCAAGGAGTTCGTTTACTGTTCATTTTCCAAAGTTCTTTGCCCGAATAATAAGAAATTCCTCTAAAGCTAGCAGCAATGCCTGCACTTCTACTTGTTCCTTCGCCTCTTCGGCTACCTTGCATAATTACAACTTTATCATCTTTGTTTTCTGCTTTTTCATTTATCCAGATAGTTCCTGTGCCTTTAATAATATCGTCAAATTTATACTGCCAAACTAATTTTCCATTTTTAGCATTAATTTTTTTTACATGATAATCAAAACAGCCCTGTATGATATATGTATCACTATCTTCCATTACAATTAGTGGCTGACCTGTCCAACCAGCTCCAGTCCACACCCACATTTTTCCATAAGCATAACTTTTTCCGGCACCCAAATTTGTAGTCCAAATTTCATCAAGGCGGGATGGACATTTGTCACCATAATAATTTCGTTGATCATTTCCTCTGAAAGTTCCTAAAGCAATACGTGTACCTTTTAATTCCTTTATTTTTTGTTTAGCAGAATCAATTTGCTCAGCATCAGGATATTGTTTTATAAATTGTTCATATTCTTTCAATGAATTTAATCCACAAATACTGTCAAATACCATTTTATTCCTAAGTTTTAATGCTTCCTTAGTCTGGCTTGAATTTGGGTTTTCATTAATAAATTTATTCAATTCGGAAATGGAGTTTGAATTTTTAATTTTATCAAATTGCTCTGCCGAAGCGTTATTGCAAGAATAGGAGTTAATTACAAATAGCACAACTGAAGTGATACCTAAAATTTGCAGTAAAAAAGGAATTCTTTTAAGTGTTCTTAACATGTTAAAATGATATTAGTTTTTATATAAATATTTTCCTTTAGCGTCCACTGTATAATCAAATAAAACTTTATTTTTTTCAAAATATTGAAAGCCGTATTTCATATTATCCCAATTTGTAATCCTCATTGTGTCTCCAGAATATTTTGAATTTTTCTTGAATTTTTCTGTATTCTCGTCAGTCATTCTAAATGGAAAATTATGTACTGGAATATTTATTTGACCTTTTGATTTGGCTTCGGTTGCAAAAATATAAATTTCTTTTATATCGTCATCTGTAAAGGGTGTACAATAAGTTGAAAAACACCCCCCGTGAATAGCGATATCCCCTCCTGTGCGGCCTCTTTTTTTATCAGATTCGTTAGGAAAGTTAGTTTCCATCCTTATGAAATATGGATTGTCAGGATTAAATTTTACAATATAATAGAAACTTTCAGGGACAAGTAGATCAATTCCTCTGAGCGTATCAGGATTATTTGTCACACACAAATAATATGTTTTTATGAGTTTGAATTGCAAATTTGCAGTTCTATCTTTTGCCCACACTTCAAAAATTTGTTCTTGCTTAATTACTCTGAAAAGCACTTCCAGCGAATTGTAGTCAATTTTGTTATCAGATAATAATTTTCTTACAACTTTTTCCTTTTCTTGATAAGCAATTTGGGGATTTTTATTTTTAAGTTGTAATTTCTTAAAGGCTAAATCATGTTTAATTGTATCTGGATTTGTTTTAACTGACAATTCAGTTGTTTTCTGAAAATGGTTGATAGTGTCATTGATGCTACTATTTTCATCGTTTTGAACGCTACAAGAGCCTAATAGGCCTAAGGTGTATATAAAAAAAGCCCAAAAAATGGGCTTATCTTGTAAAAATATTTTCATAAAGGTTATTCAAATATATGAGTATTTGCGTCAGAAGACATTTTAATCATTTCATCATATTGTTCTTCTGTCATATCATTATAGAAATTGATTGGGTTAACTGGAGTTCCGTTAATTCTGACTTCATAATGACAGTGTGGACAAGTTGATAAACCTGTACTTCCTACAAAACCAATTACATCACCCCTTTTTACCTTTTGTCCGGGACGCACATTTAATTTACTCATATGGCCATAAATAGTCTGATAACCATATCCATGATTAATCCTAACACAGTTACCAAATCCACCTGCCCAATCTGCACGCAGAACAACTCCATCACCGGCTGCATGAATTTTTGTTCCATAAGGACATGTAAGGTCAATGCCTTCATGCATTCGTAAGTATCCTAAAATTGGATGCATTCTCCAACCAAAAGCTGATCCAAAACGGGTTAAGTCTTTAACTGCAATAGGCTGAATTGAAGGAATGCAAGCCATCATTTTCTCTTTATTCTTTACCAGTTCAATTACTTCATCAAAAGATTTTGACTGTACTACCATCTGTTTAGAGAGAATGTCGAGTCTTTTTGCTGTGGAAGTCAATACTTCGGAATTTCCCATTCCTGCATATTTTTTATACCGATCCACACCACCAAAACCTGCTTTACGCAATGATTCGGGAACAGGATTCGCCTGAAAAAATTTACGATAAATTTCGTCATCGCGTTTTTGAATTTCGTTTAATGCATTCTCAGCATCAGCCATTTTTCGGTTCAGGTAGTCAAATTGCAGAAGAAGGTTTTGTTTTTTTTCTTCTTCTTGTTTTTCTTCAGGTGATTTAATAACGAAGGATAGTGCCATATAAATTGCTATACCTAGTATAATCGATGTTGCAAATTTAGGTAAGCTTTTATAAATTAAGGCCTTAAAACTTATTTTAACCCTTTGATAACTTAATGTCTCGTGGTCAAAATGAAATTTGTATTTTCTCATTTTTTTCTAATTTCATAGGGCTTTTCTTGAATATTCCCTATATTAATGCAGCAAATGTAACAATTAATTTTAATTGTGCAAGCATTTTCAAAAGTATTTGACAATTATGCTGTACTTTTTATTTTGCTCTAGATTCAAACAATTGTTAATTGTTAAAATATGTGAAATATTAATTTGTTGATTATTAGTAATATACAAATATAAATATTGAATTATTAACCATTTTTACAGATTATCAACTATTTATCAACACAAAAGTTAAATTTTGACAATTTTTAGACCAAAGATCTTTAAATCACGTGCATTTTGATGAATAAATTAGATTGGAATTTGAAAAACATTAAAAATTTTATAAGCATTAATATTTGGAATTTGCCCGACAGAAAAATTGAGTTTATATAATATTGATTCCTTATTAAGTTATGGATCATTGAAACGATAATTAGAATTATCTAATTTCTTTGCATAAAAGTAGTTTTATCTTAAATGAATGGATACTTTTCGGGAAAATACAGATTGATTTTTCTGATTTATCAAAAAGATCTCAACTATTGGCTAATTTTACTTGAAATTTAGATATTTTTGAAAACTTTTTTGCATCTATAAATATTATTACAATGACATCAAACGAAATAAGAGAATCATTTTTAAGTTTTTTTAAAGCGCACGAACACAAAATTGTGCCATCGGCACCCATGGTAATCAAAAACGATCCTACACTGATGTTTACAAATGCAGGGATGAACCAGTTTAAAGATATCTTTTTGGGGATTTCTGCAATAAAAAATAAGAGAATTGCAGATTCACAGAAATGTCTTCGGGTATCTGGTAAACATAATGATTTAGAAGAGGTAGGACATGATACATATCACCATACCATGTTTGAGATGCTTGGCAATTGGTCTTTTGGAGATTATTTTAAAAAGGAAGCCATTGATTGGGCATGGGAATATCTCACTGAAGTTCTAGGACTTGCTAAAGATCGATTATATGCCACATATTTTGAAGGAGATAAAGAGGAACTGCTTGAGCCCGATAATGAAGCTAAATCATTGTGGTTGAAATATTTGGATATTGATTGTGTTTTACCTGGTATTAAAAAGGACAATTTCTGGGAAATGGGTGAAACCGGTCCATGCGGGCCTTGTTCGGAAGTTCACATTGATTTACGCAGCGATGATGAGAGAAAAAACATATCTGGTAGGGAATTGGTTAATCAAAGTCATCCGCTGGTAATCGAAATCTGGAACTTGGTTTTTATTCAATATAATCGTAAATCGGACGGTAAACTTGAGCCACTACCTCATAAGCATGTTGACACTGGAATGGGCTTTGAACGCCTTTGTATGGCAGTGCAAGGTAAAAAATCAAATTATGATACGGATGTTTTCCAACCAATTATACAAGAGATAGCAAAACTTTCAGGATTTGCATACGGTTCAGATATCCAGAAAGATATAGCGATGCGAGTTATGTCTGATCATTTGCGCACAATTGCTTTTGCAATTGCTGATGGTCAGCTTCCATCGAATAATAAAGCAGGATATGTGATTCGCCGGATATTAAGGCGTGCAGTAAGGTATGCATATACTTTCTTACAATTTAACGAACCTGTAATATATCAGTTGGTGCCTGCTTTAATTAAAGTAATGGGACAGGCTTACCCTGAGTTAGCAAAACAAGAAATACTGATAGAAAAAGTAATACAAGAAGAGGAACAAGCATTTTTAAGAACTCTCGAAACTGGTATTAAATTATTGGACAAAATAGTAGAAAGAACTAAGGCTAGTGGTTCTAATATTGTTGAGGGCAAAGAAGTTTTTGAACTTTACGATACTTATGGTTTTCCATTTGATTTGACTGAATTGATATTGCGTGAGCATGGATTGACTGTGAACAAGCTTGAGTTTGACGAAGAAATGGAGTTGCAGAAATCGAGATCAAGAAATGCAGCCAGCATTGAAACAGATGATTGGGTTGTACTTGATCAGGTTGATGTTGAGGAATTTATAGGATATGATTATCTTGAAACAACCCTTAAAATTACCAAATACAGAAAGATAAAATCTAAGGAGAAGGAATTATTTCAATTGGTTTTTAACAGAACTCCATTTTATGCCGAAGGTGGTGGACAGGTTGGCGACAAAGGTTATATTGAAAATGATTATGAACGCATTTATATAATTGATACTCTCAAAGAACATAACCAGATTGTGCATATTGTAGATAAACTTCCTGAGCATCCTGAAAACATATTTAAAGCTTTTGTAGATAAATTAAAAAGGGAATATACTGAATCCAACCATTCGTCGACACACTTATTGCATTATGCTTTGCGGAAAGTTCTTGGGGAACATGTTGAACAAAAAGGTTCACTAGTTGATGAACATCGTTTACGTTTCGATTTTGCTCACTTTAAGAAACTAACTGATGAAGAATTGATTGAAGTTGAGATGATGGTTAATGGTCTGATTAGAAGTAATATCCCACTTGATGAAAAAAGAGACATTCCAATGCAAAAGGCAAAAGAATTGGGAGCTATGTCTTTATTTGGCGAGAAGTATGGTGATGTGGTAAGGGTTATCCGTTTTGGTGATTCTGTTGAACTTTGCGGAGGCACACATATCAAGGCTACAAGTAAAATAGGTTATTTCATTATTCAGTCTGAGTCTGCAATTGCTTCTGGTATAAGGCGAATTGAAGCAATAACATCAAAAGAAGCTGAATTACACTTGAAAAAAGAACGTCAATCATTGTCCGAATTAAGATCCTTATTCAAAAATCAGGAAGATATTGTTAAATCAGCCAAAGATTTATTGGAAGAAAATGCTTTTTTGAAGAAGGAAATTGAAAATTTTCAGAAGGAAAAAGCTAAAATGGTTAAGTTAAGTTTAATTGATAAATATAAAAAAATCAATGGCTTAACTGTAATTGCTGAGAAAATTAACATTGATTCGGCACAGGGATTAAAGGATATTTCATTTCAGTTGAAAGCAGAATTTGAAAATCTTTTTCTGGTTTTAGGTGCAGAGATTGATGGCAAAGCCATTATTAGTATAATCCTTTCAGATAAACTGGTTGATGAAAATAAATTGGATGCCGGTAAAATAATTAGAGAAATATCACCTTTAATTAAAGGTGGTGGAGGAGGCCAGGCTTTTTATGCAACTGCTGGTGGTAAGAATGTTGAAGGTATTCAAAATGCAATTGACAAGGCTGTTACACTTATACAATAAAATGATAGAGACCACAATATTTCAATTGTGGTCTCAGATTTAGCTATTTAATTAATCAATTCATGCAGATTTGTAATTTTGCAAGGAACTGTTTATTAAGCTTGAACTGAATTGTTCCGGAAAGCACATTTGATTTAATGTATCGGATAATAAATTTGATACCTTATTGTAATATCTTCGTTGTTTAAAACCTAAAACCCATTGAATTCCATTAATTGCATTAGTGAAAAATATTTCATCGGCAGCCATCAAATCATTTATTTGCACAATAGCTTCATCCTGAACTGAAAAATTCATTTTTTTTGCAATTTCAATTGTTTTTTGACGCATAATTCCAGCTAAACAACCTTCTCGCAGTGAGGGAGTTAAAATGGTGTTTTCTTTAACTATGAAAATATTTGAACTTATACCTTCAACTATATTGCCTTTGGTATTGATTAATAAACATTCATCCAATTGATTTTCAGTTTTGTATATACCTGCCATTACAAATAATGTAGAGCTAATAAGCTTTATCCTCGATAAATAATTGATTGGTTTCGTAATCTCGTCATAAACATCAACAAAGATTCCTTTTGTATTAAAATCATATTTATAACTACTTAAAGCACTGCATTGAATCGTATACTCAGTTTCATTGGTTTGCGGTGCATAAAATCCTCCACTTTGCCTAAAAACACTCATCCGTACGCGTGCACCCTTAAATAATTTGTTCTTATTCAGAAGTTTTGAAATTTCTTGTTGCAATCCCATTGTGTCTATTGTAAATCTAACAGGCACTTCCATTTTTAAAACTTTCATGCTTCGAATCAATCTTTCTATATGTTCATAAAAGAACTGGACTTTATTTCCTGAAGCATGCATAGTCTCAAATATGCCATCACCGTATTGAAATGCCCTATTATTGATCCCAATTTTAAGGTCATCTTCCTCAATAATATTTCCGTTGTAACTTAAATATTGTTTGTTCTCCATTTTTTAATTCTTTACTCCAACAAATATGAAAATGCTGTTTTTTTTATCTCTTCAAATAGATTAGCGTTTGATTTTACTTTTATTCCTTTTATATTTAATTTTTCAGCAGCTATGATATCATGCTCTGAATCTCCTATCATATATGATTTCAAAGGGTCAATTCCAAAATTGGCAATCGCTTTTTCAAATAGTAATGTTCCAGGTTTTCTGCATAAACATTTCGAAATTTCCGGATGATGTGGACAATAATATATTGCTGATAAATAAATGCCATTTTCTTCTAAAATATTTTTGAAATAAGTATGTAATTCATTTACATTCAATATTGTATATTGTTTTTTTGCAATTCCTCCTTGATTGGTAATTACAATGAGCAGGTAGCCTTTATTCAAAAAACACCTTAAGGTTTCTAAAACTCCATCGTTTAATTTGAAATCTTCCAAGTGGTGAATATAGTATGCAATTGAGTTATCGTTTATTACTCCATCCCGATCAAGAAATATTGCTTTATTTAATTCTTTCATATTTTAAAAACAATAAATATTATACTATTAATAGTTCTATCCATTCACGAAATTTGCTATAAAGATCTGAAATAAAGCAGGTTTTAATAATAATGGGAATAAAAAACCAAAAATAGCACCAGTAAGATGTGCATCATGATTTACATTGTCGTTACTCTTTTTACTCATATATTGTGAATAGACCAGGTAGGCAAGGCCAAATAAATAACCAGGTATTGGGATGGGTATAAATAGGATATAAATGCCAAGTTTTGGTTCAAAAAATATTCCTGCAAATAATACTGCTGCTACAGCCCCCGATGCTCCAATTGAATTGTACCATTGATCGTTCTTATGTTTTAATATAGAAGGTATTGATGATATAATTCCACCTGCAACATACAAAAGAATAAAAAGAAACATGCCATGATTAAAGTAGATATTCAATGCTTGTTCCACGTATTCACCGAAAAAATACAAAGTTAACATATTAAATATAAGGTGTGTCCAATCAGCATGAAGTAATGCATGGGTTACAATCCTATAATATTCTTTTCTATTAACAACCATAAATGGATTTAATTTCATTTTATCGAAAAATTCACTATTTCGCCAAGCTGCCAATGAAAAAATAGCTGTAAATATAATAATGAATAATGTTATACTCATTTTACAAAATTAATATTGTTGTTAACAAAATGACAAAATTAGCAAAATTCTTGCAGCTCTAAACCATTGTTAATAAACAAAAAACGATTGTTCATAAAAATATGGACAATCGTTTTAATTTTCTTTGATTGATTAATCAAAGAATCTCAGATATAATTACCTTTTAATCATTATATATTCATTTTATTTTCATTAATTTGATGGATTACCAACATGTCCAAGTTCCTCTGTATAACCATAGAGCCTATCTAATTTGATTTTGTATTTTTCTTTTAAAAACTTTCTTTTTAATTTGAGGGTAGGAGATAGCTCGCCTGTTTCAGGCAGCCATTGCTGGCAGGTAAGTTCAAATTTTCTAATTTGCTCATGCCTTCCCAATTTTTCGTTAAATTCATCAATCTCTTTTTGAATACGTTCAATTACTTTTGGTATTTGAATCAAATCTTTATTGTCTCTGTATTTTAGATTATGAATGGAGCACCAATCATGCAGGTATTCAAATGATGGACATATAATAGCAGCTGCATATTTTTCATCAGCCCCAACTACCATAATCTGTTCAATAAAAGGCGATTCTTTAAACTTATTTTCTAATACTTGCGGCGCAATATATTTGCCTGTGGATAGTTTAAATATCTCTTTTTTCCTGTCTGTAATCTGTAAAATGTTATTTTCGTGCAATACTCCGATATCGCCAGTATGGAACCAGCCATCTTGATCAATTACTTCTTTGGTTTTTTCAGGATCTTTGTAATATCCGAGCATCAGGCTTGGTCCTTTCATTAATATTTCACCGTCTTCGGCAATTTTTACCTCAACATTATCAATTACGGGGCCAACTGTACCGAATTTAATATAAGGATATGTTTTATGGTTTACAGCAATTACAGGAGAAGTTTCGGTTAATCCATATCCCTCCTGAATAATTAAATTCGCAGCGTAGAAAATACGTGCAAGCCTAGGCTGTAATGCTGCTCCGCCTGAAATAATCACTTTCACATTTCCTCCTAATGCCTCGCGCCATTTACTGAAAATTAGTTTGTTGGCAACTGCTCTTTTTTTCTCATATATGAACCCATTTGCATTGTTTAACTCAAAATTCAAACCCAGGTTCACTGCCCAAAAAAACAAGATTTTTTTGATGCCTTTCAGCTCCTTTCCTTTAAGAAGTATTTTGTCGAATAGTTTTTCTATAACCCTCGGCACAGCTGCAAATCCATGAGGCTTTACTTCTCTAATATTTTCGCCTATTGTGTCTATACTTTCAGCATAATAAATTGCATTGCCAGAGTATTGAAAAAGATAATTGACCATACGTTCAAGTACGTGACATAAAGGTAGGAAACTCAACACCCTGTCTTGGGGATCTAGAGGCAGGAGATGTTTCGTTGCCATTACATTACTAATGAAATTATTATGGCTAAGCATAACTCCTTTTGAAAGACCAGTGGTGCCAGATGTGTAAATTATTGAACATAAATCATCAGATTGAACGCTTGCTTTTATTTCATTCAGTTTAACAATATATTTGGATTTATTTAACTTGCCTAGTTCAACAATTTCATGCCAATTTGGTATGCCATTCGTTTTATCGAATATGTATACATTTTGAATATCTTTTATTTTATCGGCTATTGGCTTTATTTTATCATAATGTTCTTTTGATGATAGGATTACAATCCGTGATTCTGAATGTTGCAAGATATGTTCATATTCCTCGTTACTTATATTGGGATAGATTGGAACGTGTATGCCACCGATTTGAGCAAGGCCCATATCTACCATATTCCATTCAGGTCTGTTATTTGAAACTGTTGCAATCTTATTCCCTTTTTGAAATCCTAATTCTAGTAAGCCACAGCTAAAATTGTCAATGGTTTCTTTGTATTCTTTGGTACTGAATTTTTCCCATTGCCCATTACGTTTTACCGAAAAAGCATCGTCCCGCTGGAATTTTTCAATCATTCTGTCAATGATATCAAATGTTCTTTTGATTTCCATAATATATTAAGTTAGTTAGTTGGTTAATTCATTCGAAACATTTTGTGAAAAAAAATGTTGTTTGTTTGAACCTAATCATTGGGTTTGATTTATCTTTCTGAAATATATCAAATATAAGAAATAAATTGATACTTAATAATGGAATGTAAAAAGTTATAAAAACATGAAATTCCGGCATTTATTCATTACGATCAAATTATCATTAAATTTTAAAGTGATGGTTAATTTTATTCAATAAAATTAATTAATTCCAAATTTAAAAGCCTCCACTTTAATGTAGAGGCTTCGATTTTAAAAGAGCTTTATTTGTAAAAACTACTTTGTAATTCATTTATTGTAAATAGTTTTTCTAAGCTTATATTATCTGCTTTTGACCATTCTTTATTTTTATATCATTTAGTTTTATTTGCCACCTGTGCTTCTAATTCGGCCACCCGCTTTTCCAATTTCCTAAATTCTTCCAATTTTGCAATGTTTAATGAACTTATTAGCTTATTAACTACATTTTTAAAATGCTCTTCAAGTTCATCTTTTTTAGTTTCGGCATTTACAGCAAATTCATCAACAATTTTTTTTCCTTCTTCAGCAGAAATCTTTCCTTCTTCTACGAATTTTTCAATTGTTTTTTTGAAATTCTCAGTGGTAATAGATATCCAGCCTATTCCAGTATAAATAAATTTTTTAAATAAATCTTCCATATATTTTTAGGTATTACTGTTTTTTTAGCAATTCTTCAAGTAATTTCACCCTATTGGTAAGTTCTTCAAGGTCTTTTGCCGAGGCAAACTTAAATTTCTCAACCGCTTTATCTACGATTTTTTTTAGGCTTTCTTCAAGTTCTTTCTTTTTTGATTCGGTGTTTTTGAAAAATTCGTTTACGATTTTTTCACCTTCATTAGTGCTGATTTTGTTTTCCTTTACCAATTCTTCTATAGTTTTTTCTAATCGATCTTTGGTTAAAGAAACTAATCCAACACCTGTGTAAACAAATTTTTTAAATAAATCTTCAATTTTTTCCATGGTTTTGTTTTTAATGAAAATAAAGTGAATACATAAAACTCCAGATAATTATACAAGTTTACTACATCTCGCATTCTAAAGCAATAATTTTGAAGTGTTATTAAGCATGTTTTTTGTTTAAGCGATTTTGTAAAAACTCATTTAAATATAAGATGAAAATGAATCGATCTATGTTTTTTTTTGACCAGATGCCATGGTTTCAATATAAAATAAAAATTAGCTGGTTTGATATAAATTTGGTTTATGACTATATAATTTTCACAAAACAATTACTTAATCTAAATAACTTTAAAAAAATCCATTAATCTGGTGTCATCTTTTAAGCAAAATTGCATCAGGGAAATAAAGTTTGCCATGTGTAATTGTTTCAATTGCCTTTGGCAATTCATCAAATATATTAAATTTGAAAACGCAACCTTTTATGCCATATTCGATTAGATCGAGTAAGTAGGTTTCTTCGCTGAACATTGTGATAGCCAGTATTTTAATCTTTGGATATCTTTGAATTAATTGTTGTGAGGCCTTAAATCCGTCTATTTTTGGCATTACCATATCCATCAGAACAAGATCTGCAGAGTATATTTCTGTATAATTTAATAAATCTTCTCCATCGGAAAATTCCGCAATAATTTCATATCCGCCTAGCTTATCCAGATAAAAGCGCAATCCTTCACGGTAATCTTTACTATCGTCTACGATTATAATTTTCATAGGTTATTTTTTATATTCTATAAATTAGGTTTATCAATATTGAAATTTGATACTTATATAATCAATTTTAGAATAGTTTTGGTCTATATTAATCAAAATTTATAATTTGATTTTCAAATATTAGAATAATTCAATTTTCTCATTTTGAACTAGTTGTTGATTATTCGTTTTTTACTAAAAACGCATCTTCATTTTTATAAATATCCTGTGGAATAGCTATATTGAAATGAACTCCTTTATTTGGTTCACTATGAATTTCAACTGTCCCGTTCAATGCATGAATTCGGTTGTTTATATTTTCAAGCCCCATTCCACTTGTTTTCGATTTTGCAGTATGTATGTCAAAACCTATCCCATTATCTGTATACATGAGGCAAAGATTGTTTTTATCCTCTCTTAAATCTATTTGTATTTTATTAGCCTTTGCATATTTCAGCGAATTGTTAATTAGTTCAGTACATACTCTATAGAGCGAAAACTCTACTTCATATTTAAGCCGTTGATTTAATTTTAGGCTTAATGTAAATTTTGGCGTATTTTCATGTTCTATTTTTTTGCAAAATGATTCAATTGCATATACTAATCCATTCTTTTTCAGTACACTCGGGCTCATTGCGTGCGAAATTTCAACAACTGATTGTAAGGCTTCTTCCAAAATACTTATTGCTTTAATTAAAATGTCATTATTTTCCTTTGTTTTATTTGAATTCAACAAAACATTCAAATACATATTGATGATAGATAGTTGTGGGCCAATCCCATCGTGCATTTCACGGGCAAAGTTACTGCGTTCATTTTCTTCGGTTGTAATTACGGCACTTATTACTTTTTTATCTGCAAGTTGCCTCAATTCTATTTCTTCGTTCCTTTCGGCCATTGTTTTTTGCAATTTTTTTAAAATGGATTGCTTTTCAGTCAGATAGTTGTTTAATTCCATTTCGGAAGTAATACGCACAGCTATTAATGAAAGAACTTTCAAAACAAGTTCTGGGTTTGATATTGGTTTTTTCCGAAGAACTGCTAAATGACCAATAATTTCTTTAGATGAATTGATTAATGCATAGCCAGCAAAGCTTTCTGCGTGAATCTCCTGTAATAAATTATCTTCAGGAAACAATGAGCATAAATTTGACTCATAAACAACTTGTTTTTTATCGTAAACTATTGCACTAGGTGTGCCTTTTAAATCAAATTCTATATTTTTTGACAATGAAAAATCAATGCATGAAGCAATTGTAATTACTTTATTTGGAATAGATGTTTTCCTAGAAATATGGACATGATCCATTCTCAGTATTTGGCTTAAAAAACTAACAGTTTCCTCAAAAAATGCTTCAGGATTTCCCAGAACTGAACGTTTAGAAGTAAAACTTAATGTTTGTTCTATAATCTTGCGTTCAGTAATGTCTGTAAATACAGTTGCGAATAGATTTGGTTCAGGCGAATAGGCAGAAACTTCGTAATATTTTCCAACTTCGTGGATGAAATGGTCAAAATGCAATGCTTCTGATGTTGAGGCGACTTTACCATATGCCTCAATCCAAAAAGATTCGGTATTTACCATAACTTCTAATACTGTTCTGTTGATTACGTTTTCTCTTTTTAAACCAGTAAGTACTTCAAAAGCATGGTTTACCTCCAGGAAACGATAATCAATTGGAATTCCATTTTCATTGATTATAATTTCGTGCAATGCAAATGCCGATGACATATTTTCAAAGAGTTTTTGATAGCGGTTCTCGGTAATTGCCAGAGCTTTTATTATTTGTTTGTTTTCAGTAATGTCAACCAAACTGACTAATATAAACTCTTTCTTTTTTTGATGAATAAGTGAAGTAGAAATTAAAAAATCATGTTCTTTTTTATTATTGTCAAGTAGAAAAACCATTTTCCCTTCATTATTCAAAATATTTTGCTTTGTTGAAGTGGTTTTTTCTACGCTATTACGTAAAACACATTTGATACATTCTGCATTTTTTCCACATCCGAGTCCAACAGCTGAATTTACACATTGAATAGAAGAACCAATTAAATCACCAATATGGCTTTGTTTTCCAAATAATTCAAAGCCTTTTTTATTGATTTTATTAACAATACCTTCACTATCGGCAAGCAACAATATATTTGGTGAGTTTTCGAAAATAGCACTCAGCATCTCTTTCAACCTGAGCTCTTTTCTTCTCTTTTTTTCTATCTTTTGTTGCAATAAAGTGGCGTTTACTGCATTTTTAACTGTAATTAATAATTTTTCGTAAACAATTGGCTTGGTTAAATAGTCATAAACATTAGCTTCTTTAAAAGCGCTTACTGCCAAATCTGTGCTTGAGTAAGCTGTTAATAGTATTCTGCTTATGGTTGGATGTGTTTTTTCAATTTGTGCAAAAAAGTCAATTCCTGAAATTTCAGGCATATTGTAATCAGAAATAATTGCATCTATTTTTTCTTTTTCCAGTATTTCAAGCGCTAAACCTGTTTTGTGGGTGCAAAAAACAGTATAATCATCGCTCAACATTTCTTTTATTAAAAGCAAATGCTCCAAATTATCATCCAGATAAAGTATTTTTTCTTTCATAGCTTTTGTTTAATTGCACCGAAATTCAAAAGTATTTCAAGTTCGCCTTAATTTACCAAATTTTGACTGATTTTACGGTTAATATAGCTATTTTGAATGGATTCTCAAAAACTCTTAAGAAATAATGCAGAAACATTTTTGTCAATGCACTTTATCCTAAGGTATTTCAATTGTAGCAGAAATGATCTTATCTAATAAAAAAATCTGCCGTTCATGGAGTACAACGGCAGATTTTTAAAATTGAAATACTTATTAACCTAAGTCATTAAAATCAATATGAGGTAAATTCTTCATCCTCAGTATCGTTATCTTTCATATTCAAATGTGCTCCTTTGATTTTAGTATTAATTGTTTGCACATTTTGTTTTTGAGGATCAACGCTTTTGTGTTTCACTGTTTTTTTTTCTTTTCCAGTTTTAAAGAACGAAATAACTTCCTTCAATTGTTCAGCCTGACTAGTCAGTTCTTCTGCACCTGTTGCAAGCCCATCGGCAGCCGAAGCATTTTGTTGCGAAACAGTGTTTAGTTGATTTATAGCAGTATTGATTTGCTTTGTACCTGCATTTTGTTCCATACTTGCACTTGCTATCTCCTGTACCAAACGTGCTGTATTCTGAATATCGGGAACAATCTGGGTTAATAACAACCCTGATTTTTCAGCAATTATCAAACTTGCTTTTGCTGTAGAAGTGATATCATTTGCTGCTTTTTGACTTATTTCAGCCAGTTTTCTTACTTCTGTTGCCACCACTGCAAAACCTTCACCATGTTCGCCTGCACGCGCTGCTTCAATTGCAGCATTGATGGCCAACAAATCTGTTTTTTCTGCAATATCTTTGATGATGGAAATTTTTTCTGCAATTTCTTTCATCGCATTGATGGTATACTGAACAGATTTGTTCCCTTCATTAATATCATCGGCAGCTTTGATTGAAATTCGCTTTGTTTCCTGTGCATTATCGGTATTCTGATTTATGATGGAAGTCATTTGTTCAATAGATGCCGAAACTTCTTCGACCGATGATGCCTGCTCACTTGCACCTTGTGTGAGCTGTTGCGAGCTTGAGCTGAATAAAACACTTCCTTCGGCAACATTATCGGCAGCGGATTGTACATCAGAAACTACAGCTGAAACAGCATTTACCATATTTGTTAAAGCTTCCATCAATTCATCGTTTTCTGAACGTTTTTTCAGAATTACAGTTAAATCACCTTTTGAAACCAATTTTGCTTTTTCAATAATTTCAGCATTGGAAGAAATCAATTTATTCAGATTATTCTTAATTGTATTAAAATCGCCATTATAAATTTCAGTTATAACAGCTGGATTATCACCTTTAGAAATTAATTCAATATAATTTGCAGCAACATTTAATGGCCCAATTACTGCGTCCAGGGTTTTGTTTACTCCATCAACAATTTTACTAAAATCACCACCATGCTTTAATGCATCGGCACGAGTGGCCAATTTTCCATCAACTGCTGCTCTTGCCAGCATTGCTGCATCGGCTACAAGTAAATTTACTGCATCAATACACAAATTAAGGTTATTTTTGATTTCGTTGAAATCACCATTGTAAGAATCGCTGATTTTGGGTGGAATATTTCCTTTAGAAATCCTATCAACATATTCTGCAGCAACATTTAACGGTCCAATTACTGCATCAAGGGTTTTATTTACACCATCAACAATTTTGCCGAAATCACCTCCATGTTTTGAGGCATCGGCGCGTGTTGCCAATTTACCTTCGACAGCTGCCTTAGCCAACATAGCCGCATCTGATACAAGTAAGTTGATTGCATTTATACACGTATTAAGGTTGATTTTGATGATGTTGTATTGGCCTTTGTATGTATCCGTAATTTGGGCAGGAATAACACCTTTGCTAATTTTATCAACATATTCTGCAGTTACCATTAAAGGATTAACAATATTCGATATAGTATCATTTACCCCATCAACCAGTTTTTTCCATCCACCAACAAATAAATCTGAATTGGCGCGCTTGTCGAGTTCTCCATCGGCTGCTGCTCTAATAATTTTGTCCGTTTCGGCCAAAAGTTCACTCATCATTTTAACTACTGCATTGAGATTGTTTTTAATGATGTTATATTGCCCTTTGTAAACATCTGTAATTTGAGGAGGAATAACTCCATTACTTACTTTATCAACATAATCTGCTGTAACCATCAATGGATTGACAATGTTTGTTATTGTGTCGTTAACCCCATCAACCAGTTTTTTCCATCCACCGTTGAATAAATCGGAATTGGCACGTTTGTCTAATTCTCCATCGGCAGCCGCTTTAATAATTTTGTCTGTTTCGGCCAAAAGCTCACTCATCATTTTAACAACCGAATTCAAGTTGTTTTTAATAATGTTATATTGGCCTTTATAAATATCAGTAATTTGTGGAGGAATGATACCATTACTAACTTTATCTACATAATCTGCTGTAACCATTAATGGGTTGACAATATTGGTAATTGTATCGTTGATACCTTCGACAAGTTTTTTCCAACCACCTATAAATAAGTTCACATTTGCTCGTTTTTCCAATTCTCCATTGGCGGCAGCTACAACTACTTTATCTGCTTCTATCAATAGATTGTCCATGATATCGATACAATTGTTTAAATTGTTCTTTATCTCATTAAAATCACCATTATAATTATCAATGATTTTAGAAGGGATATTTCCTTTCGAAATTCTGTCAACATATTCGGCAGCAACATTCAATGGGCCAATAACTGCATCGAGAGTTTTGTTTACGCCTTCAACAATTTTACCAAAATCGCCACCATGCTTGGATGCATCGGCACGGGTTGCCAATTTACCTTCAACAGCAGCACGGGCAAGCATTGCAGCATCTGCTACAAGCATATTCACTGCATCGCAACAAACATTCAGGTTGTTTTTGATTTCATTGAAATCTCCGTTATAAGTATCCGTAATTTTAGGCGGGATATTACCTTTTGAAATCCTATCTACATACTCGGCAGCAACATTTAATGGGCCAATAACTGCATCGAGGGTTTTGTTTACACCGTCAACAATTTTACTAAAATCTCCGCCATGTTTTGAGGCATCGGCACGGGTGGCCAATTTACCTTCAACGGCAGCACGGGCAAGCATTGCAGCATCTGCTACAAGCATATTTACTGCATCGCAACAAACATTCAGGTTGTTTTTGATTTCATTGAAATCGCCATTATAAGTATCCGTAATTTTAGGCGGGATATTACCTTTCGAAATCCTATCTACATACTCGGCAGCAACATTCAATGGGCCAATAACCGCATCGAGGGTTTTGTTTACGCCGTCAACAATTTTACCAAAATCTCCACCATGCTTGGAGGCATCGGCACGGGTGGCCAATTTACCTTCAACAGCAGCACGGGCAAGCATTGCAGCATCTGCTACAAGCATATTCACTGCATCGCAACAAACATTCAGGTTGTTTTTGATTTCATTGAAATCGCCATTATAAGTATCCGTAATTTTAGGAGGGATATTACCTTTTGAAATCCTGTCAACATATTCTGCAGCAACATTTAAAGGACCAATTACTGCATCGAGGGTTTTGTTTACTCCATCTACAATTTTACCAAAATCACCACCGTGTTTAGAAGCATCGGCACGTGTAGCCAATTTACCTTCAACAGCAGCCCGGGCAAGCATTGCAGCATCTGCTACTAGCAAGTTCACTGCATCGCAACAAACATTCAGGTTGTTTTTGATTTCATTAAAATCTCCATTGTATGCATCGGTAATTTTAGGTGGTATATTCCCTTTTGAAATCCGGTCAACATATTCTGCAGCAACATTTAATGGACCAATAACCGCATCGAGGGTTTTATTGATACCAACGACAATTTCCCTGAATTCTTCGTTTGTTTCTTCTGGTTTTGCGCGTGTTGCCAATCTTCCACCTACAGCGGCTTCAACTAAATCTTTTGTTTGTTTTATTACTGATTTAATAATGTTCTGAATATTGGACGCAATAATGAATCCTAAGAGTATTGACAATAATATGATTACAATAACAATAATCAACATAATATTGGTAGCTCCAGTAGCAAGAACAGTATTTGCTTCTGAAATATTCTTTCCCAGAGTTGTATTATAATTTGAAAACGCATCCATCGCTTCCTGTAAATCTTTATTTGCGTTATACCAATCTCCTCTCATTAAAATTTTTGCAGCAGAATCATTTTTAAAATTCAGCATCTCTTTTAATTTAGGAAAATAGCTCATGTAAACTTTTTTTGTTTCTACAACCTTGTCGTAGTTTTTTTGATCTTGATCATCTGTAATTGTTGGTTCATATTTTTTTAACAAATCATCAATATCCTGACTATAACCATCAATTTTAGTGTAAAATGGCTCCGCTTCATCTTTGGAATCAGAAAGAACTATTTCTCTTACATTAACCCTAATCCTTTGAAAATCTGAGGTCATATCTACACAATATCCTAGTGACAACACTACATTTTCGTACATATAGGTATCAGCATTGTCAATTTTTTTAATATTAGTAATACCTTCATAACCTATTACTCCTGCAAGTATTGCTATGAAAATAAAACTTGCGAGTAATTTTGTTCTAATTTTAATATTCTTCATAATTTATTCCTCCGTTTTTTATTGTTTATTTATTATTTTTTATTGTTTATTTATTGGTTTCTAATACTAATGAATGAATGCTTAAATGCTTGAATTGGTCACTGAGCACAGTCGAAGTGCTAATTTCTAATGACTAATTTTCTGCATCTTGTATATGTTCCGGTTTAATCTCATTTATCATTTCAATTTCTTCGAAAGAGAAAACCTTGTTAATATCCAGAATCATAATAAAACTGGTTTCGGTTTTTATCATACCTGATAAAAAATCACTTTTATATTTCAGTCCGAGTTCCGGAACAGGCCTTACTTCGGTATCATCAACAGCAATAACATCCTGCACATTATCAACAATGGCGCATACCCTCATGTTTTTTTCATTGTCGGATAATTCCATTACTATTACAACAAAGTGTTGATTGTCGATAATTGGTATTTTAAATTTGATTCGTGTATCGATAACCGGCAAAATATCGCCTCGGAAATTAATAACTCCCTTTACATAATCGGGCACATCGGGTATTTCTGTAATGTGCTGTTTTTCCAGCACTTCCAGCACCTTCTTCACCGAAATTGCAAATATTTCTTTGCCTATTTGAAAGGATAGAAAGGTGTTTTTGTGTTTATTCTTTGTAATTGCCATATCGTTGAATTTAATTTATATTGAATGTGTTAATGCCTAACTGAAGGCTTAAGTTATTGAATGTTATATATTTATAAAATTGAAAGATTTATAATAGGTTATCAAATATTGTTAATTGGTTCTTGATCGTTCATGTATTTATAATTGGTCATTAATCTTTAAAAGCAACTTTGTGGTATCAAGCATAATGGCCAAATTTCCATCGCCCATAACGCTTGCTCCAGCAATAAATTTCTGCCTGCGAAAAACATCTCCTACAGGTTTTAAAACTGCTTGATAAGAACCTATTATAGAGTCAGCAATAATTGCAAATCGCTGGGATTGTTTATTAATGACAATAATCTTTTCCTTTTCAAGGATTTCACCTTTTATTTTGAAAACATCACGCAAGTGCACAAAAGGTATAAGTTCATCGTTAACTGGGATTTGAAAATTTGATTTTGACGCTATTTCAGATTGTAATTCCTGGCTGCAAATTTCCACTTCTTCTAAAGGAATGGTGAAAAATGAATCTCCTGTCCTAATCAGCAGTGAATCCATTATGGTCAAAGTCTGTTGCAATTTTATGGTAAATGAAGTGCCAAGTTCAAGCTCTGTTTCAATCTCAATTTCGCCTCTTAAGTCAGTAATCCTTCGTTTTACCACATCCATTCCAACCCCTCTTCCAGAAACTTGTGTTAGATGCTCAGCTGTAGAAAATCCAGGAAGGAAAATTAAATCATATAGCTCTTTGTCAGTAATTTGTGAATCGCCTGGTATCAATTTCAGATCCATTGCTTTTTTCTGGATGAGGGATTTATTTATACCTGCCCCATCATCACTAATTTGAATAAACACGAAATTTCCGGATTGGAAGGCTGATATTTTGATTATTCCTATTTCTGATTTTCCTTTAGCAAGCCTTTCTTCAGGCATTTCTATTCCATGGTCTATGCAGTTACGTATCAGGTGCATGAGTGGATCTGAAAGCGAGTCGATCATGTTTTTATCCAATTCA
>JANYKN010000171.1 GCA_025361565.1 Bacteroidota bacterium
GCATATACCTTATAGCAAAGCTGCGTTTGTTCTTTTGAAAAGTATTTTTCCGGAAATTGAATATCCACATAAAGATACTTCCGGTGAAAAGGCAACAAATAAAAGTTTGCCAATTTCACTAAAAAGTGACGACACATTGAATTACATAAAGCCTACCGGGGTTCACGTAATAGTTCCCGGAAGAAAAATAGCAATTAAGTTGCCTGAAAATGATTCAGTCTATTATGAAAGATACGACATAAAAGGCTGGCATAAAAAAGAAGATAAGCGTACACACACTTCGCCATAGTTTTGCTACACATCTATTGGAAAACGGAACTGATTTACGCTACATTCAAAGTTTATTAGGGCATTCGGGCAGCAAAACCACTGAAATTTACACGCATATTACAACCAAAGGTTTTAATCAGATAAAAAGTCCGCTCGATCAGCTGGATATTTTTAATAAGAAAGTTTGAAATTAAATATATTATTGTTTACTTTGGCATTATTAAACGTTTATTCTACCAACTAAAAAAAGACTGCCTGATGAAAAACATCAATAAACTATTAAATGACTGCTATCCAATGTATTTGTGTTTTGTACGGATTACGTCCAAGGCAGAAATAGACGCAACTGGTTGCGTCTATTGAATTGTTGGGCAACATTGTAAAAAGACACGCACATGCAACGAAATATTAATGAATTTTATCATATGATGCCTGATGACAAGGCGAAAATTGGAGCAAGCTATTGTCAGGATAAATCTGTGCATTTTGACTTTTTTAGAAATAAGGATTTTGATTTTAAACTTGACAATCCATTGATTTTTAAAATAGAACAAGGTAAGTTCTCTGGTTCCATTAGTGATTATCAGATTGAAAATTGTGGATTCTTTTTGTTTTCACCAAGACTTCGTAAAGTGATTGATAATTACCTGACAAGTATCGATTTACCTAAATGGTATAATGCAATTGTGATTGACTTAGAAAATAAGGAACATGAATATTACATTTTAAACTTTTTCAATCGACCAGATTTGTTGGATTATGAAAGGTCAACTTTTATAAATAAAGAGAAAACTCATCCGATTAAGCAAAGATTTGATATTGGAAAAATTGGAGAAAGATTAGTGTTTAGTCCTAAATCTAGTACGACAATTATGATTCATGATTCGGTTCGGAAACAAGTAAAAAAGGAATGTACAAATATTTACTTTTATGGAATTGAGAAACCTGGACGATTAGTATAAAAAACAACGTTGCCCAACATGCGGTCATACGCCATGGGGGTTTCAGCGCAATTTGCAAGCGCAGTTCTCGCTGGCAAGGTTTGTAACGGGTGATAGGTTCGTCTTCACGAAATCCCCCACGTCGCATACCGCCATCCGTTAGTGGCAAGGCAAAACAGACAAACGAACAATGAAGACAGACCTTAACTTTGAGCAAGACACAACAAAAAAACTTTTGTCTCAACTGGACTTTGACTTTTTTCTAAAACAGAATATTGAAAAGGAAAAATATAAGCAAGAGGATGTTGACAAAATTTATTCAAGTTATCGGCAGACCTTAACGCGAATTAAAACAAAGGCAAAAGAAAACAAAAAGCAATTCAACTTTTATTCCGAAGGACAAGTTAGAAAAATGTTTACAGGCGGACTTTTACCATCAATGTTTGAATTAAATGAAAACAGAGGACACACACTTATTGACTTTCCTGCTGTTGGAGAGAATTGGGCATATTTTAGTCATTGGCAGACATACCAAAAACGAAAAATTACTCGTGAAAAAATTTGGAATCTTATCATTAAAACAGGCAGTGTGCTTGCAATTATACTATCTATAATTAAATTTTTTGAATACTTAAAACCAATCTTATGACAACAACTGAAATTAGATGCCCGAAATGCGGCTCAAATCAATTGACCGCAAACAAAAAAGGTTTTAGCGGAGCAAAAGCTGTCGGTGGTGCAATACTCACAGGTGGTATTGGACTTCTTGCAGGGACACTTGGCAGCAACAAAGTAAAAATTACTTGTTTGGCTTGTGGCAAAGAATTTAAACCGGGCGAAGGTAGAACAGTTACAATTCCAGTTGTTACACAGTCAACAGTTTCGCAAGACACGACAACAACTCCTGCTCTTAATGCGGTTGACCAAAGAATTATTGAACTCTGTTCAGCGGGAACAAAATTAGCAGCGGTAAAATATTATAAAGACCAATCAGGTTTGGGTTTAAAGGAGGCAAAAGATTATGTTGACAATTTAGCTGCTCAACACGGCATAGCACCTAAAGGTGGTTGTTTTGTTGCAACAGCTTGCTATGGTGACTATGACGCTCCAGAAGTTTTAGTTTTGCGACAGTTCCGTGACACCAGACTGCTGACAACTTCGTTCGGTAAATTATTTGTTGCAGTGTATTACGCCACATCTCCATTCTTAGCGACAGTTATTTCAAAATCGGACAAACTAAAAAAAATCGTGCGACAATATTTACTACAACCAATCGTGACAAAATTACAACGACATTAAAATACAGTAGGACAACACTGCCCAGCCACTAACAGCGGTTTTGCGTTATGGCGGTGGACGTGCGAATATAAACAGTAGTACATTTAATAAACTTTGTGCGGGCAGACAGTTTGGTGTTTCAAATCCGCCACAACGCAAAGCCGCAAACCGTTACAAGCAAGCCTGAGAAAAAAGACAGCGACATGAAAATTGACAAGACGACATACAAAGACAAAGAAGGAAATCAAATCGGAATGACTGCCGACCACACCAGCCGACCCGATAAAGTTTTATTTTTTGCCGACCCACATTTTTTGTTTTTTAAGAGCACGCCCCACATTGCACACATTGGCAAGTCGCACCAGCCGACCCACAGACCAAAACTTGCCAAAGAGTGCAATTTTGCCGACCCACGCTTCGAAATTTGTAGGAATAATTATTAATTTGCACTAAAATAAATTTGATATGAATCTAATTGCAAATACTGGTATTCAATTATTTACTGTTCCATTGGAAATAAATTTGAACGATAATTTCAAAATGTATTTTCACGAATGGTTTGATGTAAATGATGAACAACTAAAACTTGAAATTGCACACAATTTTACCGAGGATGAAATCTGGGTAAGTAAAAAGGATATTTATAATCTACTTGGTTTAGGATTGACAGATGGCAAAGTAGGAAGAATTGAAGAAGGCGTATTTAATCCGTATAAATGGGAGGATATTAAAAGCGACTTCATTTCAGAGGGTAATAATCCTATTACACCAATGGAGACTGATAGTGGAGAATCAGACTGTTTTCAGATGACACTTAGCCATTGCAGATGGGAAAAGTTTGAAAATCAATGGTTACCTTTTCCATTTTTTACCTTGGGTAGTAATGGTAAAACTGAATTTGCACCAACAAATTGGTGTCGCTGCAAATTGGTGCCAGAATCTTCAAATGGAAACATTAAGAGATACAATATATTACTTGCTTTTGATACTCGCACTAAATACGAGAGCGAAGATTTTGAAGAACAAGATTTGATGGAAACACCTGTGTTTGCAAGCAATTATGACATATCTAAAGATTTTGCGTTGTGCAATAACGAATTCTCTTTAGTTGATTTTTGCTCCAAAGTTCCATACAATTGCGATTGGGTAGATGAATATATTTTGAAATTATTCCATGATGTAAAAAGTGTTGATGAATTAAATATCAAAAAACCAAAGTTGAATTATTTAGCTCAATTTATCTTCGTTATAAAATATATTCAACAATTGAATTTATTGCCAATCATTACATTATTCTCAGACAAAAATGTTGCTTTTGGGGATGTTGATTTACTTGTCGATATGGGGAATTCACGTACTTGTGCTGTATTGTTTGACAATCATGATTTTACAAGAGTAGAACCTTTAGGTTTACATAATTTGTCTAATCCTATTGAAAATGGGGAAATTAATTTCTACAATAAACCTTTTGATATGCGTCTTGCATTTAGAGATGCTAATTTTGGTGTGGAAACATTAAAAGGTAGTAAACAATTTGTTTTTCCTAGTTTAGTTCGGTTAGGTATTGAAGCAAATGAGCTAATCCATAAAGCAATTAACTTAAACACTGGCATTGAAAAAATTACAACTTTTTCAAGTCCCAAAAGATATTTATGGGACAATAAACCTCAACAAAAGGATTGGGAGTTTCTAAAACTAAAAGGTGAAACAAATAAAAATAATTTAGTACAGATAAAGGGCATATCTGAACAATTAAATTCAGATGGTTCATTAAATACAACTGGAGAAGGGGTTATTGACAAATTTTATTCTCGGAAAGCATTAATGACTTTTTCATTCCTCGAAATATTGACACAAGCAAAAATGCAAATTAATAGTTATGAATTTAGACATAAGTGGGGTGAGGAAAACAAACCTCGTCGCATTGGACGAATAATTGTAACTTGCCCTACAGCAATGTCAAGAATTGAGCAAATTGCATTGCGAAAATGTGCAGAAGATGCAGCCATTATTTTAGAACGCTTTTACTCAGGAACATCGTCAATAGAAGTTGACGAAAAAGATTTACGCAACAGCATACAAGTTATACCTTCGTTTAAAAGTTTATCGAATAACGATGAAAGAAAAGAGTGGATATATGACGAAGCAACTTGTTCTCAGTTTGTATTTTTATATGCAGAACTCACTCAGCGTTATAAAAATAATTGCAAGGAATATTTTGATTTTTATGGTAAAGTGAGACCAGATTTGGTTAATTATAATAAAAAATCAATAACTATTGGAAGTGTTGATATTGGAGCAGGGACAACTGATTTAATGATTGCTGCATATAAATACGATGATTCAGGACAATGCACTTTAACTCCATCCCCATTATTTTGGGAAAGCTTTTATATAGCTGGTGATGATTTGCTAAAAAATTTAATACGCAGACTTGTAATTGAGGGAGAACATGCAGTTATACCCAATCAATTGAGAAAATCAAATCAAACAGATATTGCAAAATTAATCCTAGATTATTTTGGCAAAGACAATGCTCGTCAATCTGTTACTGATCGTCAAATAAGAAGTGAATTTAATTTACAAGTATCAATTCCAGTAGTTACTCATTACCTCGAATTATTGAGAGATAATAAAGTGGAAAAAGCGACTTTGAATTTTAATGATATATTTTCTGATAACAGACCAACAGAACGTGTTATGGAACACTTCTCAAAGCATTTTGGGTTTTCAATAACAGATTTGCAATGGCATTACAATAAAGAAACTATTTCAAAAATTGTGGAAAGCACTTTCGATACTTTAGTAGGCAAAATTTCCACAGTACTTTCGTATTACGGTTGTGATATTGTATTGTTAACAGGAAGACCGACTTCACTAAAACCGTTATCTGATTTATTCTTTAAATATTATGCTGTTTCACCTAATAGATTGATAACATTGAATAATTATAGAATTGGGACATGGTATCCCTTTCATGATGGCAAAGGGTATTTTTATGATTCAAAATCTATTGTTGCTGTTGGTGCAATGATTGGTAATTACGCTGCGACAAGAGGTAGTTTAAACGGATTCTCTTTAGATTTAAGTGAGTTGAAAAAAGAAATGAAGCCCACTACTGAATATTTTGCAAAGTCAGAAAATGATAGTTCATTTATTACACCTGAAATAAACAACGCAATTATTGAAGTATCTCAGCTACCTCTACGTTTTTGGACACGCCAGTTAGATTCAATGAAGTATCCTACAAGACCATTCTATCTTTTAGATTTTAATGAAGAAAAAATAAAAGAGAAAATAAAAGACAAATTAAGTCTAAACTCCGCTGATAAAAAGCAGATAAATGATGCAACAGTTAGCGAAATTGAAAAATTGCGCATTTTAAGTCCTTTTAGAGTTAGGATTGTGCGTGAAAACTACAACGAAGATAAGGAAAGTTTGAAGATTGAGACAGTTGAAGACCGTAATCAAAATGAATTACCAGTATCATATTTTTCATTGCAAGTTCAGAGTATGAGTGAATGTGAAAATTATTGGATGGATTCAGGAGAGTTTAGCAACATTAGTATTAATCAGATTTAACGCAATTAATAATGGAAAAAAATATAAACACACAACTCAATATAATTGAGAAAGCCATTAAATGGGTTAAGGAAACCGATTCAATGAAAGGTGCTAAAGGCGAAAACGCTTATCGAAATTTGGTTAATTTTCGGCGTAAATTAAACAAGAAAAAATATGCATTAGAAGGGAATCCAGCAGCAGCTATTTATGGTGCGAGCCAAATGGGAAAATCATATCTTGTTAATAATTTACTTTCTGATAGTGGCACACCATTTACCGTAATAGATGGGGAGGGTAAAAGCTACGTTTTTCTTGACGAGATTAATCCAGAAGGAAAGAAAAAGGAAGCTACTAGTATTGTTACAAGATTCTCAACAAACTATAAATGGATTAACCCTGCCTTTCCAGTTAGGGTAAAACTTTTGTCACCTGCTGATATTGTTCTTGTGCTTTGCGATAGCTATTTCAATGATGTGAAAACTAAAATTGACATTGCTCTAAAAATTGACTTTATTAACGAAAAAGTAAAAGAAATTTGTATCAAATACGATAGCAAAACCAACCAACAAACATTATTAGACGAAGATTCTATTTTGGATATTTTCGATTATTTTCATACTAATTTTTCTACTAAGGCAACTAATGTAATTCATTCTACTTTTTTTGAAAAGATTCCTTCACTAATTTCAAAAACTAAAGCTGACGATTGGTGTGAAATATTTTCTTTATTGTGGAATGGGAATGAAAAAATCAATAATCTTTTTTCCGAGTTGCTAAAACACTACGCTAAGCTTGATTTTAATAGTGTAATTTATGTTCCTTTTGAAACAGTTTTGAGAACTAAAGGAACGCTTTTAGATGTTGCTCGATTACGAGAAATATATGAAGGAACATCTGGTACTGAGTTAAATTATAAATCAGATACTTCGGCATTAATATTTCAAAATGGATATGAAAAGTTAGTTGACAGTTTTTCGAAATCATTTTTGTGTGCTTTAACAGCCGAACTAACTTTTTGTTTGCCAAAGGAATTAGAAACGAGCAAAGCATTTCTAAAAAATACTGATTTGCTTGATTTTCCTGGTGCGAGAAATCGTTTAGGTATTCACGAGGAAGAAATAATAGACGAAGATATACCCAAAATGCTTTTACGTGGTAAAGTGGCTTATCTGTTTAATAAATATTCTTACTCTGAAAAAATTAATATACTATTATTTTGTCAAAATAATGAAAAGGTTGAGGTTCAAAATATTGTTCCGGATTTATTAAATAATTGGATTTGTGATATGATTGGTAAAACGCCTGAAGAAAGGAATAACTTTATTTCATCTTCAAAAGTACCTCCCCTGTTCATTATTTCTACCATGTTTAATATTGATATGCAATTTGATTATAATAATGATGGACCTAATAACATTGACGCAAGAAATAATAGATGGAAAGGTCGTTTTATTACAGTATTTAATGAAATATTTGGATCAAAAAAGTGGTTGACTGAATGGACAACAAATAACACAAATTTCCAAAATATTTATTTGTTACGAGATTTTAGATTTTCGTCTGATACCGAAAGTAAACTTTTCAAAGGTTACAATGAAAATAAGACAGAAAACGAAGAAATATTTCACAATTCTTATCCTCATTTCCGTAGAGATTTAAGACAATCTTTTATCAAATACGATTTTGTAAAACGGCATTTTGAAAATCCTGAAAACTCTTGGGATAGAGCAGCTAGCATTAATGAAGATGGTACACAATTAATTCTTGATAAATTAACTTTTGCAGCAAACAACATTAACCTTGCTCGGCATGAAAAAACAATAATTGAATTAAAAACACTTATCGAATCAATCATTACATTTTTAAAAGAATATTATAATAGCCCGGATAAGGCTGAAAGTTTACTGAGGGCAATAGCAACAGCTGGTAGTATTCAAGCTAATTTAGATATTGCCTTTGGTCGTGACCCATATTTCTTTGGTTCTATGATGAGGGAACTGATGTTGAAAAATAGCGATGTTTACAATCTTTATCTTGGAAAAATTCGAGATATTGAACGTAGAGATGTTATAAATATGGATAAATACAGTGCAATACGAATGAATGTGCTTGAGCTTAATCCCAATGAAAATTTTGATATGAATCTCGAATGTTTAAGAAAGCATTACGAAAAGAGAACAATAAAAGAGTGTCAAGATTTTTTTGAGAACGAACAAGGTATTGATTTAAATGAGTTGTTTTACGGAAACAACGCACGAGTAAAGAGTTTTTCTCAAGTATTAGCTAAAGAATTAGAGACGTTTTGGTTCGAAGATTATATGTTTAGGAATCAACAAAACCTCTCTGAAATAGTATCAAAAGATGGTTTGCAAGACATCCAAGATATGTTACGTCGCTTATACGAGAAACTAAATATTACTGAAATTATTGCTGAAAAAATTCGCCGATACGTTGATGGTTATCGCAATATCGAAGATGTTTATGAAATGATTGCTGATATTAGTGCAGAGATGATCAATAAATTTATAAATACTGTTGGATTAGAGTATTATAATGAATCCAATTATAATGATTTAAAGAAAGCCAGCGAAAATATAAACGGTTTATCTTGGGAACATGATGAGCTTCAATTTGAGAAAAATACTAAAAACGAGGTAGCAGAATTAATTACTCAAATGGGCAATTTACCCGAGTTACTTAATCAAAATCCTTTGCCAAAGCAAAAACTTAAATTTTTGCCCAATTATCGTAATTACATAATGTGGTACGATTTACTTAAAGCAGGTTTTGTAACAGCCAGTGGTGTCCCAAATTATGATCCTATTGCGAACGAAAAATTGAGTGTGATTATTAAAGAGTTTGAAACTATTGAATATTAGCTAATATGCCAAGAGTAAAAGGTAAAGAGCAGCTGTGCAGTTGCGAACAGAAACATTTTAAATCAATACAAGGTTTTGGTGAACATACCTTATTTGAACGCTATACTGATATTGAAAATGTTGTAAATAAAAAAGTTGACGAAAAATATCATCATTTTTTAGCACAACCTGTAATAGAGGACGATACGATAACATGGTTTTCAAAACCATACAATGAAACCCCAAGCCGATTTACTGAGTTACAAGGTGAAGAGCTAACAAAATATGATATAATAAAAAAGAATACAATTGATCATTATCAAAAAAACATTGAGATTCTAAAAAATGAAGGACAAAACAGCGAAGCTGAAACTCTTGAAAATTCTATAAAATTCATTAATGATGATTTTGTATATTGCTATGATGGTATCGTGGTTTTGGGCATTTGGGGTATGCAACTAAAAGAAAATTATCGTGAATCAATAGGAACAGTAACTAAAAATTTATTTAAAGAAAAAAAGAAATCTACAATTGTATCATCTGTCATTGATGAACCTTCACAACCCGAAATTGAAACACCAGAGATACCAATTGAAAATCCTTTCACAATTCGATTTAATGCTGGTGATAACGGTAATCTTTCAGGTAATACAGAATTACAAAAGCATTCTGGCGAAATAATTTCCGAAAGTGAAGTACCCAAAGTTGAACCAAAAGCGGGTTATGAATTTACTGGGTGGGACAAAAATCCAAATGATTATGGTGTTACCGGTGAAACAATCTTTACAGCACAATATAGTCCGATAGTACCACCAATTACTCGACTTCCTTGGTATAAGCGTTTTTGGAATTGGCTGAGAAATTTGTTTTTTGGCAGAGGTTGTCTTAAATGGCTGCTTTGGTTGTTATTATTGTTGCTTTTGATTTTACTATTGATATGGCTATTAAGAGGTTGCGACAGTGAAAGAGTTAGACCGATACCAAGTCCGATAGATGACAAACCATGGATACATGACGACCCAAGGGTTGGTGATGGGGGTGGCATTTATGATCCAGGAAATCCATATGAAAAAGTACCTACTCCACCAGATTACAGAGATGTGTTACCACCTAATCAAGGTGAAATGCCTCCTATTGATACAACAAAAATAATTCGTGAGCCTGGCAAACCTGTTATTATTAGTAATCGTCTAAATGTACTAATGGAAAATGAAGACAAATCTATTATGGATTTGGCAAAGAAATTTAAGGAAAAATATCCTGATGCCAAGTATAAAGTTGTGTATTACGATGATGTAGTTAAGCGTATGCAAATAGAAGTACCACCGGAAGAAAGGTTGAAACTTAAAACTGAAATTCCTGAAAAATTTGCACCTGAATACGAACTTTTTGTTTTTGATGAATCATTATTTGAAGGTGGTTACACACCAAATGATCCTGCATTTTCATCCACAGATAAATCTTGGTATCTGAAATCTATAAATGCACCTAATGCTTGGGACATTACAAAAGGTTCTGCAAATCTTACAATTGCCATTGTTGACAATGGTTTTAGCTTGAAGCATCCTGAATTGCAAAGTAAAGTTGTAATGCCTTATAATGTGTGGCTTCATTCAAAGGGAATATTTGCTCAAAATATTGACCACGGCACCCATGTTGCTGGTACTGCATTGGCTTTGATGGACAATAAAAAAGGATTATGTGGAATTGCTCCAAATTGTGCTTTTATGCCTATTCAAGTTGCGAATAAGCAAGGACTAATGACAACCACATCAATTTTAGATGGTATTTTGTACGCTTTATATCAAGGTGCTGATGTAATAAATGTTTCTCTTGGAATGCAATTTACAGGAACACTTCCTGAAAGCGAACAACGTAATTTACAAAACAATCACTTTAAAGAAGAAGAACGACTTTGGAATAAAGTAATGGAGATTTCAGATAAGCACAAAGCAATTATAGTGGTTGCGGCAGGAAATGAAAATATGCTAGCAGGAGTTAACCCAATGAGCAGACCAAAAAATTTTATTGTCGTTTCTGCGGTAGATAAAAGCAATCGGGAATATCACAAGGCAGGTTTTAGTAATTATGGTGACTATTCAACTGTTTCTGCACCTGGCGTTTCTATTTACAGTACCGTAGGGAATAGCGATTATCAGGTTATGGATGGTACAAGTATGGCTGCACCCATTGTTACAGGGACTATTGCTCTTATGAAAAGCTTGAATGACAGCTTAACAGCCGAACAAATTGTTTGTATTTTACAAGGAACTGGGAAGCCAGCAGAAGGGAAAGTTGGAAATTTGATTCAAATAGACAAAGCTTTGCTAAAAGTACAATCGGGTGAATTTACGGATTGTGATAGCCGTCCAGATACGCCCTCAACTGGTGATGTGCAAATTCTATTAAGTTGGGATAATTATAACGATTTGGATTTGGTTTGTACAGACCCAAACAATGAAACTGTATGGTTTAAAAATAAAAGCATTGCAAGTGGTGGAAAGTTAGAAATTGATATGAATGTGAATTACCCTGATAGTAAAACACCTATTGAAAACATTTTTTGGCCATCTGGTGGGGCACCAAACGGCACTTACAATGTTTATCTAGTCTATTACAAAAAACATATAGAAATAAATGAAACACCATATAAAATAACGGTAAAATATGGCGACAAAACAGAAGTATTTACGGGGAAAATTAAACGTGAAGATAATTCTCTACCGATTTGTACTTTTACCCTTGGCGATGCAAATAATTCTCCACCACCATCTGGCAGAAGCAAAGATGAGTTGTTGCGTGAACGTGAAAAATTGCAAAAGCAATTGGATCAAATTGACCGTGAATTGAGAGAAATTAGAAACAATGTGAATTTTAAAAAATAAATTTTAAGTATATGAGTCAATCAAAATTTTCATTAGCAGATTTGCTAACAGTATTGGGAACATTGGGCTTCGGTTTCTTCTGCTTCCTTAGTGTAAATTTTTTAACATTAGGTGATACAACCCTAAGTATAATATGGGCAGTAATAATTTCTTTAATATTAGGTGGTTTAGCCTTTGGAGTTAAGCTTGTAAAACGCTCAAGTCGTAATTTCAAAACCTTTATAATTTGGGAATGTGTATTAATTTTCTTGTTCGTAGTTGTTGCATTTTTTTCAATATTCCCTTTTTCACATTACTTTGTTGTTACTGCACAGAAGGAGAATATTCAGAATAAGGTTGTTTCGAATATCAATCAAGCAGAAGGATTATTTATAGCTTATGAAAGCTATGCAGACAACCGCTTAAATATTTATAAAAGTCGCTTAAATAGTATTGTAGCAGCAAAGAGAGTCAATCCTGAAGAGTATAAAAACTTTGGTTTTGTTGAAGGTACAGACGACAACACACAAGTTGAAAATAAAATGTTCTCATTGAAAGCACAGCTATATCCCTCTAATTATTCAGCAATGAAACAGATTGATTCAGCTTGGTTGTCTGATGCAAAAGACAAAGTAACAAGTTGGTCTCCCACAGGTATTGTGAAAGTGGTGAATACATTAAAGGTTGAAATATCGTTATGGAATGAACAACTCAAATCATATTCTTCATTTCGTGCAAAAGGCGAAATAGCAACCGATTTTGATTTTCCTTTATCTTTTGATGATGTTTCAGGTATATTCAATAAGAGAACTAACCCAAATCCATTAGCATTGATTATTGGAATTGCTTTATATGTACTAATGTTCCTTTCTTATTTCATAACGAAAAGGCACTCACGTTATCCTGGTTTGAAAGTGATTTTTAGTATGGGCAGTAGTAGGGAGAATGAACTTTAATATTTAATTAATACAAATATTTTCGAATGGAGAGAAATATAATTTTGGCAAATGTAGCCAGTTTGACAGCAGAACAACTCTTTGATGAAATCAAAGGAGGTAATGTAACTCTTGATGAGTTAAAGAAAACGGGTAATTTAGATGTTACAAAGCGAAATAAAATTATTTCATTGCAACAGCAATATGATTTAATAGATAATGACGATTGGGAGCGTGCAAAATATGGTAATGAGTTTGCTCTATCTGATTATATCACAAAGCATCCGGCAGGTAAATATGTAGCGGAAGCTAAACAAAAAATTGACTTTTTAGAGCGACAAAGAGCAAATGCTAATGCTCAAAAACAGACAATTCTAAATAAAATAATGCGAAATCCAAACTCATATCCTCCAGCAAAAATTATTGAATTTTTACAAAATGGGATTTGTGAATCTGACTTGTGGAACTGCAATATTCCTCAATCAGCAATAGAAAATTTGCGCAATATAGTTATCCCAAATCTTGAGCTAGGGCAAACTCCTACTTCAATACCACCTAATTTTACTGAAGTTTATTTCTGGGGTGCAACTGGTTCAGGAAAAACTTGTGCACTTGGGGCGGTTTTGCAAATGGCTAAGCAAAAAGGGTATTTGAATATTGCCACAGGCCCTGGTTATCGTTATGCACATCAGTTAATGAATATCTTTAGTGATGACGGTGTAGCAAATGATTATTTACCTGGTCCAACTCCATTGGAAAATACTCAATATTTGCCTTTTACTCTTAAACGGTCTAATGAAAGGAGTAGCCGTTCTGTTTCGCTCATTGAACTTAGTGGTGAGATATTCAAATGTTTTTTTGATAAAAATGCAGGACAACCTTTACAGTCCCAATCACACGTTGATACTTTTGAATCACTAAACTCTTTTTTAAAAAACAATAATCGTAAAATTCATTTTTTCTTTGTTGATTATAATAGAGAGAATAAACCTGATGGCAATGGGCTTACTCAAAGTGATTATTTGTCTGCTGCCTCTACTTATTTTAAAAACAATAAGATTTTTGGGAAATCAACAGATGCAATTTTTGTTGTTCTAACCAAAAGTGATTTACTAAGAGATGAGTCTGGTAATTGTATCTCTTATGACAAAAGAGTAGAGTATGCAAAGAAATATCTAAATGAAAATAACTACAAATCGTTCATAAATACGCTAAAAGATATTTGCAAGAAAGAAAGTATCAATGCAGGTGTTTTAACAGTAGAACCCTTTTCTTTGGGAAAGGTTTATTTTCAACAAATTTGCGATTTTGATGGACAATCGGCATCTGCTATTGTTGAAATACTAATGGATAGAGTACCAGCAACTAGAACAAGTATTTTAGATGTATTTAATAAGTGAGAAACATGAAGTTATTCGTTCAAGCAAGAAAAGATGGGTATAATGTTTTATATCCAAAACCAACTCCAAGCGAGTTTTTTCAATTCGCAGGGGATATACGACCCGATAGTAAAGACCCAAATCTACTTGGTAAATATATATATACAATTTCATTTGCAAATGGTGGATGTATTTTTACAAAACATGTAATTGTTCAAGATGTTCAAAGACAGGGATTAGGCAATATTGGATTTTCTATCTTTATTCCAAATAACAAGAAGTTGTCTGGTAATGACTCAATAAAATTGTTAGATGATCTTTTAAATTCGTATTGCAAAAATTATTGTCCTGATTATTATCTTGAAAATAAAACAGAAGATTGGGCGATTTTTGAAGCAATTAAAAATCAGTATAAATTATATGATTTATCTAATGATGATACTGAAAATTATCAACGAGGCACTGCTGATGCTGCATTTGTCTATTACATAGATAAAACAGAACTTTTCAAATTCTTTGATAATCCTTATCAGGAGGAATACAGCACGTACAAGCAAGTTTTTTTCGTAGAAAAAAATCTTGAAGGCAAATCAGATAATCCACTTAATGCAATACCTCACGACCCAAATGCAAACTTGACAGGAAAAATTGATTTAGAAAATCCAAAGTATAAATTGATTTACAATCAGCAAGCAAGAGGAGGTGTTAAGATTGAAGTTAAAGTAAATGGTAGTTTACGATATAGTAAAAGTAAGATTAAGAGAAAAGAAGATTTACAAATAATTTGGTCTAAGCAGTTTTGCGAAACAAAGGTAAAGAATGGAAAATGGTATGAAATAGGTTCAGATTTTCTCGAAATTAACGATATTGAAAAGACAATAACCGTTAAAGAAATAGAAATACATCCAATTACTTACACTTTAATAATTCAAACAAAAGACCGCTTTTCAAACCCAATAACTGATGCTGAAATAACACTTAAAGTTAAAAATTATTTACCAGAACGCAAGGCATTTAATAATTCAATTCAGATTACAGCAGAGGAACTACAAAACAAATGTTTTATTATTGCAAAAAAAGATAACCTCATTTCGCCTCAGCGTGAAATAAAACTTGAAGATACAAAAGGGAGTATTTCACTTATCTTATCCGAGCATAAAAAAGTTAAGTTTCAAATATCAGACGATAAAGGCTTGGTATATAATTACAATATACAAATTTCTAATAAAGAGGTTCAACCCAAAGATGACGATGTTGTATTTATAGGAGATGAAATAGATAAAACATGGCAAATTTCTGTTTCACATAGAGATTATGAAACGGAACGTTTTAATTATTGTCCAGCAAAAGATGATAATCCTAAATATGTAATTTTAAAAAAGAAAACTTTTAGCGGTCATGGTCAACAACTAGACAAAAAACAGTATAAAATAATAATTGATGAAAGAAAAGGGAAAAGAAGTTATTGGTATCGTAAAGTTCCGAAGTTAGCTTGGATATTTGTTATTATTGCAATTGTTGCTTCAACAGTTTTTCTTTTAGTTAATTCAGATGGTTATAGGAACAATACAAATATTGTCAACGATGAAATAAACAATAAAGTAAATTCTTATATTGAAGGAATTGAATTAAATCTCGACACTCTGAAAGAATACAAAAGAAAATATTGTGATAGTACTTCTATTATTCAAAGTAATGTGAAAGAAAAAAGTTTTTGGCAAAAAATATGGATATTTGGGTCAGATGACAATAGTGATTCGACAAATAACTCATCTGGAATTCCTGCCTTTTGCTCAAAAATTGATACTGCAATTGCTATCCGTACTGCTATTAAGCTTGGAAAAATTGACGAACTCAAAGGTCAAATGTTTTCAGAATCACAACAAAATTTCAAGAATTCAATTGATAGTATTGAAGATAAATATAAAAAGCAAATTGGTGATACACTGAATGCACGTAAAGTGAGTGTTATGAACTTAAATCAAGTCGCAGACTTAATTCTAAAAACACAAAGTGATTTAAGAGAGAAAGAAAAAATAATACAAAAAGAAAACGAACTAGAAAAAAATAGGAATCAAGATAAGCAGAACGAGCAAAAAATCAAGGATCAACAAAAAAACAATACCCAGAATCAACAAAATTCCCAAACACAAAAACAACAATCAGGCGGTAATTCTCTTGATAAAAAGTTTTGGGATTTGGTTCATAGTGGAAATGCTCAAATGGAATCTTACTCAAATCTCTTAAAAAAACACAAAAATAAAGGAGGTGATATAATTGCATTTTTAAATAAGATTTGCAAGAATTCAGCTTCATTTAAAAAATTCAAAGATATTCCTGAGATGGACCGGAAATCAGCAAAAACTTTAACCGAAATTGACATAAACTAATAAATATGAAAGCAGTAAAAATAATTTTAGCAATTGTCGTTGTAGCCATAATTGGCTTTTTTGTAACAAAGTGGTTAATAAATATTGACCCTCCAAAAGATATTGATTTACCCAAGAATCAATATACTGAAAGGATTGAAAGCGAGATTGACTCTTTGAAAAAAATGCCAGAAAGTAAATTCTGTCAGAAATATTACAATGATGTCCAGTATCGCATAAATGATTATTTCAATCAAGGCTTTTTAGGTAATAATGAGAGTGACAATAGCCAATGGCAAGAAATTTTGTTAAAAAACCTTTACTCTGCGTATGCTCCTAAGTTTGTAGAACAAGCTATGTATGTATTTAGTCGTTCCGAATGGAAAAACGATGATTTAAAATTTATTCGTAATGAAGTAAAGAATCTTAAAAGTTCAGCATATTTAGGGAGTACGGGATTAGTAACTTCGTTTGATGAAATTAATACCATTTTAGCAAAATACGATGAAATTAATAACTTTATAAATGCTTGCAAAGGATATGCATTTTCTAATTACGATTTGGAAATCACTTTTCCTGATGTAAGTGAAAAGATACAAAAATCAAGAGCATACATTACAAACAATCTCGATAATAGTTATGTAAATAACTGCACAAGTTTAAAAGAAGGATTACCAGCAATACCTAAAATTCTTTTCGACAAGCACATTAATTATTTAACGAAAAAAATTAACGACAATGGAACCAGATATAGTGAGTTCAACTATCAATCTGACTATTCAAATACAATTTACACACCGCTTAGAAATCAGGTCGATGCTTTAAATAATGACATTTATGGTATCGGTGATTACGTTTTCAGTAATGGTTATAATAGCGTATATAACTTACTGAGTGACTACAATCGTGATGCAACAAATTATTATAAAAACAAAAGAAATTAGAAAGGAGAGCTAAAAGTTATGCAGAAAATAATAGTTGTAATATTGATTATGTTTGGCGTTTCTAATGCATACACGCAGGATTTAATTAAGGAAATACAAAAATTGACATTGGCAAATGACAGTTTACAAAAACAGGTAATTAAACCTTTAATTGATAGTATTTTGAAATTGAATTCTGCTCATAGTATTGAAATTGCTAAATTGAATGAGCAGTTAAAAGCATTAGAAATTGAAAAGAGTGAATTAAACAAAAAAATTAAAACTCTTGAATCAATTGTTGCCGAATTAAATAAAAACAAAATAAAAGTTGAAAGGGATAATCTACAAGCAAAATGTGATTCCCTAATAATAAAAGTAAAAGAATTAGAAAATTTGATTTCTGCAAAGGATAAGCAAATAGCACAAGAAAAAGAACTTGGTCAGCAAAAATCTATTCAAGAAAAAGAAAATGGAAAAAGTGAAATCCTAAATCAAATAATCCAAACTTACAATAAACCCTTAAATGAATTAATAATAAATAATACAATAAAATCTGTTGAACGTGATATGTCAATAGTTGGGGATAAAACAGTAGTACAACAAAAATTATTGAGTTTGCAGAAATATTATAATTCTGAACAAGTATTGAATGAAAAATACAGCGAACAAAGAGTTGAAAACGCTTTAACTCATTTAAAATCTATAGAGCAAACTGAACTTGCACTTAAATTAATTGATAAACTTAGTAAATATAAACTATGTAATGATGGTTTAAAAACAACAATTGATAAAATTCTTGAAATTGATAAAAAATTTGTAGCTAATGATGAATATACTCAGAAAACTAAACTTAATGATGTCTTAGCCGAAATTGCATGGTATTTTAGAAATTATCGCTTTAACTTAATTGACTATCCGTACTTGTCAGAAATAGTATTGGAAATAATAAAACTCAAACAAAAAGATGCAAATACTGACATTGCTATTTTAAAGGAGAAATTGTAAATATGAATCCAACCCACAAAACATACACATTTGCAAGCCGCACAAGCCCTGACACAAACCAAAGCTTGCAAAAGAGTATGCTTTTTCCAACCCTGAAAAAAAACAAAAAATCTCCCCCCTTAAAGAAAAATAAAACTTTTCCGACACACAACCCAACAGACAAAAACGGAATGACAGAACTGATTGATTATTATAATGGTATGTCGCTTGACAAGAAAGAAGGCCAGCTTGTAACATGCGGTATATTTTATTGCCGAGTTAGTGCTGTAATCAACGGCTGTGGCTCGCTTCAAACTTCATCGTGGCTTGACAGTGACGTACTCCGAAATCGGCAACAAAAACATACCGCCAAAACGTTACCGCCAATGCTAAAAGGCAAGACAGAAGATACTCACAAACAAACAATTACATATATGGACTTTAAAGATCAAATCAAAATTCTTGGTGAAAGAGTAGCAAAACTCAAAGACCAAATCCAGACAGAAGAAGCAACTAAAAATGCTTTTATTATGCCATTTCTACAAGCTCTTGGCTATGACGTTTTTAATCCGACAGAAGTAGTTCCTGAATTTGTTTCAGACATTGGGCTGAAAAAAGGAGAAAAAATTGATTATGCAATTTTTCTTGAAGGTAAGCCGACAATTTTAGTTGAATGCAAACACTGGGCACAAAATCTGAACTTACATGACGGACAGCTTTTACGGTATTTCCATGTTTCGAAAGCGAAATTTGGCCTATTGACTGATTATTCCGGGCAAAGTGTACCACTCATTCCGCTCTAAAGTGTACCACTTTTTCGGGGAGTGGCTTTGTTAATCAAATTTACGGATTTTTTTGTGATTTTTGTTTTCTGAGTGATTCTCCCTTTAGTTCAATTCTGTGT
>JANYKN010000174.1 GCA_025361565.1 Bacteroidota bacterium
ATTAATTGTTTTTATGTTTCACTTCAAATCTTTAGTTATGGATAAAACTGGTGCATATTTCAGGTTATTGGCTCAGGCTCTTTATCATCGTTCACTTTTTAGTTATTATGGTAGCAGGCAGTGTTTTCATTCAGCGCTTCGTTGCTTGCGTTTGGCATCTTTGGTTCGTTCAGGTTTTCATAGGGGGCTTCCATAGTTCCCTTTTTTTGTTTTATACAAATAGATACTTTGGGAACTTGTAAAAGCAAACAATTACAACCAGGCACTTTCCCTGCCCCCGGGAAAAACACTTTGCTGCGCAAAACTCATTTTTCCAGTGTTCAGGTAAAAAGCCTTACCTCACAGCACTTTGAATCAGCAATACCCATTCCATCAGGCACATTAAAATTTTACTTTTAAACCAGTTTTTATATATTGTAGTAAAATTTTAAAAAGCCGGTAAAGAAACACTGCAAATGGATTTCACCCTTGCGATTTAATCTACTGCAAATTAAGCGGTATTTTTTTGCCACTGTTAGCCTGGCTTGGAAAGTACGGTGGTTCAGAATCAGCTTTCTTCGATTTGAATTCTATGCTTTTTGATACTTCAGTGGGAAGCCAGTCTACCAGCTTGGGTTTATAAGGTATCCCAGCCGGCAGGCTTGTCAAAAATGCCGCCAAACCGTCTGTACCCATTTTTTGCTTTTTCTATTTGATTTTGTTGGTTAAAAAATAAGTACAGCTGCCCTACGGGTTTCCATTTCATTCCAAGTTTGTCATCATTTTTGAGCTTCACCTGCCGTCTGGTCTGTGCTGCTACTCTTGTCTGGCTGCACTATTCCGTAAACTCCATAAAGCAGCCAGCCAACCGCAGCACTTTGTTTTGTAGCGGGCCCTGCGAGGGTTGCCAGGCGTTTTTCAGTCGGTTATTTTATTCTTCCTGATTTGATTTTTAAAGGTAAAATAACCGCCTAAAAAAACTCCAGCAGCTAAGTGTCCGGTCGCCATTTCGTTCCTACATGGACACCCAGCCACTAAGCTCCAGCACTTCCAAAAGCAGTTCGTACCTCACTGCATTTTTTTGTAAGGCTGGCAACCCTACCCGCAGCGGGCCCGCGCGCTCGTCGACAGCGCAGTTCTTTGATTTCTAAGCGCCGTTCTCGTATCAGGAAAAGAATCTATACCTACCCACCACCCTTTTAAAGCAGATTTTTGAACTTCAGTATTTATTTATATACAGACCAAATAATAAAATGTACTCAAATATTGGGAGAATTAAAAAGTTAACCTTGATTATCTTATAGGGTTAGAAAAAGATTGAAATCGTATTTCAATAACTTAAAACAACAAATCTTGTGTAAAAGGAAAAGAGCTTATAGAATCTTGAGAATGGAATATGAATTGAACCAAATTTCCCAATGATATGCAGATGAAAAGGTACAAGTCAAAGGGTTAGTAGAGTTTTACGATCATTTACGGCAAGATGTAATTGTGATATGATAACACCTAGCTTGGCAAATAACAATAGCACTGAAGAAAATAATATTGAAAGCTCCAATCTTGCAAGCTGCATAAGAATCCTTATTGGCAACATAAGCCGAGAATAACTTTTTTTGCCCCCTTTAATTAGGGCAAAAAGTTATTTCCCGTCTTATGTCCAGTCGGCAATTCCGTGTAGTTCCTTGCCAACTAACTTAAGGGCAAAGGAACAAAAAGGATTTTTACCTAAATTGAAGGAGAAACAAATAGAAAAAAATCTAGGACTTATCCTTGATTTAAAAAAAGCATATGTCTTCAGCTATTTTAATAAAAAATGATGAGGTGAAATAACAAAAAATGCCCGGAGCTGAAACCGGGCATTAAAAAACTCAAAAGATTAAAGGGTGTCAAACCCTTTTTTAAAGTCGCTGTGCGACTTTATTATTAACCACTTTCAAATCTTGCCTTCCCATCCTTGCTTTGATTGAAAAAAGTTGATTCAAAATGATTAATCCGTTTTTCCAGGAACTCTATTTTTTGGTTCATCAATTCATTAATTCCTTTGAATTCGGTTTTAATGAGGGCCATCGTTGCTTTAACTTCAATAACATCTTTCTCGACTCGTTTGAAATCGGTGAGCAACTGCTTTAAAAAGTAGGTCACTACACCCAAAAGTCCGGTTGTTAAAGAGTAGAAAATAATTTCAGGTTTTATAATCATTTCCATTTCAGAAAATTTTTAAAGACCCAATACTTTAACGATGGAAAGAGCATTGTATTTCCCATTTCTAAGGGCATAATTGACACCGTTTACTTGTTGGTAAAATTCAACGCCCATCACCAGGAACAAAGGATGAATACTATTTGCGGTAAGTTGATTTAACAAATCAACTGCAGGAACGGGAGCTTCTGAAATTGCAATGTCAACACTTTGGGAATTGATTGTTTCAAAAATCCCAGCTTCAAAGTCTATCGAAGCACCTGCCGAAACAAACCGTAAATGTGTGGCACCTTCAGGAGCATCAATTCCATTTGCAGGTGAAAATGCTGGAACATTTACCTGAAGGGCACCAGTAACCCTGTCAATTGTAGCTGCATAAGGAGTAAAGATAGTTGATGAAAGCTTGCCGTCAATATTAAAATTGAACCCTTCCAGCAACTCCAGCTCTCCATCAAGAACATTTCTTTGTCCCCTGACACTTGTAGAATCAGCTTTTACGACTGCAACCATTTCCTTGGTTAACCGGCTAACCATTCGGCTATCAGCCCCATTTTGAAGAAACGATCTGAACGCCAGACGCAATAACTTACCTGCTGAGCCTGCCCGTCCAAATTCCTCACCGTTTTCCCTGGTCCTTTGGAATGCTGCATCATTTTGGATTCGGCTTGCATCCACACCACCTTTGCCACGGGCCAAATGACCATCTTGAGATTTGTAAAAGGTAATATCTCCGATAGTACCTTCCAGTTTGATAATTCCACCTTGCTTTGCCATAATGAAAAAATTTAAATTCAAATCAAAATTAATTCGTCTGTAAACACTTTCAAAACAAGCACTTCCGTTATTGTATAAAACCAGACGTTTTTGCTAAGTATTCCGGTTTCGATAAAAAAAGAAATAGTAACTTTGCGTATAGATGTGGTATAGAAAAGCCCATTCAAAGGCATGGATAGAGTATAATAATTACAAGATGAATATAAATCGCATTATTATTTATCCCAAAGACATACAGCGGATAACAGGAAAAAGTGATCGGTATGGAAGGCAACTATTGAACAAAATCAGGCAGAAGTTTTTAAAAGAACCACACCAATTTGTTACCATTGAAGAATTTTGCCAATTTACAGGTCTTAGCTTAGAACAAGTTTCCACGTACCTGGATGATTAAGTAGAGCCAAACGAAGCAGCTTAATTCACATCAAATAAAATGCTCATTTCCAATAAATTTTGTAGATTTTCAGGGCGTTTTGATTCCAAAAGTCAATAATTTTTAATACATTTGCATAAGAAACGAAGTTCATCAAAAAGGTACGTCCTTACTCAAAACTAATGAGAACTAAATAGTGAACTCTCTGAAATTGTTCTTTGTAAAATACTGAATAATATATATTTGCAAGCCTTGGGTGTCATCTTCTCACCCCGACTT
>JANYKN010000185.1 GCA_025361565.1 Bacteroidota bacterium
CTTCTTCTCCAAAAATTGTGGCGGTTTTATTAAAGTTTAATGACACTTTTTCTCCATGATGATTCATTCAGCAATAAAGTAATTTGCGAAGCCGAAGTAAACAAACTAAAAGACAATCAACTTGGGTTGGAGTTTATTCAAAATCATCATGGAGAAAAAGTGTCATTAAACTTTAATAAAACCGCCACAATTTTTGGAGAAGAAGAATATCAGGATTTTGTAAAAGCACAATATGCCAATAGCAGAGGCAAAATGAAAAAACTTTTATTGGTTGATATCCCTGAAAAAATGATTGAACGGCAACTCAACGACACCCGCTATATAAGCAAGGTGGTTAAGAACTTGCTTTCAAATATTGTAAGAGTTGAGGGAGAAGATGAAACTACTTCAAAAAATGTGCTGTCAAGTAATGGAACTATCACTAATACCTTGAAACAGGATTGGGGATTAAATGACATTTGGAATGATATTATTGCTCCTCGTTTTATTCGAATGAATGAGCTTACCAAAAGCAACAATTTTGGAGAAATTAATCCGAACACCAATAAATTTCTACCTAAAGTTCCTATTGAATTACAAAAAGGCTTTAATAAAAAGAGAATCGACCATCGTCATCATGCTATGGATGCATTGGTTATTGCTTGCGCCAGCCGAAATCATATCAATTATTTAAACAACGAGTATGCCAAGGCCGATAAAAAAGATGCCCGGTATGATTTGAAAAATATACTTTGCTATAAAAAATACAATGAAGGCAGCAGTGACAATTATAAATGGATATTTAAAAAACCATGGGATAATTTTACTGTGGATGCAAAAGAAACCTTACAGACTATTTTAGTAAGTTTCAAGCAAAACCTAAGAGTAATTAATAAAACCGTAAATAATTATCAAAAATGGGTGCCCCAAAGTGATGGAACTGTTAAGAAAGAATTTGTTAGACAAACAAAGGGTGATAGCTGGGCTGTAAGAAAACCGATGCATAAAGATACTGTTTCTGGTATAGTTCAATTACGATTTAAAAAGATTGTATCGTTGTCAGTCGCAGTCGATAATCCGGATTGGGTAGTTGATAAACGCCTTAAACAAAAAATAAAAGAACTTATTGCTCAAAATACTGATAAGAAGAAAATTCAAAAATTCTTTTCTGATAAAGAGAATTCATGGAATGATAATGACTTTTCTAAAGTAGAAATTTATTACTGGGAAAGGGATAAAGCCGCATCCAGAGTTAAACTAGATGAAAGTTTTACTCGTGAACGAATCAAATCAATAACGGATACCGGAATTCAAAAGATATTGAACAATCATTTGAATAATTATTGTAATGAAGAGAATGGAAAAATTATTGAACATCCCGAATTGGCATTTTCAAACGAAGGTATTGATGAGTTAAACAAAAACATTACCAATCTTAATGATGGAAAATTTCATCAATCCATTATAAAGGTCAGAACCTACGAGCCTATTGGCAATAAATTTAATGTAGGTTTCAAAGGGAACAAAAAGGATAAATTTGTTGAAGCTGCCAAGGGCACAAATCTGTTTTTTGCCATATATGCTGATGAAAACGGCAAACGAAGCTATGAAACCATTCCATTAAATATTGTAATTGAAAGGCAGAAACAAGGATTGCCATCTGTTCCTGAAAAAAATGAAAAAGGACATGAGTTGTTATTTCATCTTAGTCCAAATGATTTGGTTTATATTCCTAATGAAGACGAAAAGAATAGTTTGGATGATTTTAACACTATAACAAAAGAACAAATAGAAAGAATTTATAAAGTTGTAAGTTTTTCTAGTTATTCACTTTTTTTAGTTAGAAATAATATTGCAAATCCAATTGTAAATAAAGTTGAATTTTCTGCCTTGAATAAAACTGAAAAATCAATTGAAGGGGTTATGATAAAAGATTGTTGTTGGAAACTTAATATTAGCAGGCTCGGAAAAATAAGTAAGGTTTTTAAAGATAAGGTTTAATGATTAACCATTATGATAAAACGCACCCCCTATTTCGGCAACCCCTCCTACCTCCATTTGGAAAACCATAGTAAAGTGATAGTTTCACTCAAAGTGAAGTTATCACTTTTTCCATAAAAACAAACAACCATGATATTTCAATCTTTTCACGACAAATTTCCTGCTATTGCAGAAGCTGAAACAAAGGCTATTCAGGTTTTTCAAAATAACGATTATGGACTTCCACCCGACAGTTACATATTTGTTGAGTTGTTTTGCAATGACAAAAAATGCGATTGTCGCAGAGTGTTTTTTGATGTCTTTTCAGAAAATAAAAATGCATCGGTGGCTCTTATTTGTTGGGGCTGGGAAAGCAGAGATTTTTATAAAAAATGGCTTGGAATTTATGATTCGGCTTTAATAACAGAATTAATAGGGCCTTCATTAAATGTCGGCAGCCCACAATCTGAACTTGCTCCTGCCATACTTTTAATGATTGAAGAATTATTAAAGAACAATATTGCTTATTGCGAAAGAATTAAAATGCATTATAAACTGTTTAAGGGCAAAAAAAAATGAAATAAATTATGAAACAAAATAAAGAACAGAAAATTTCGCCTGAAAATTACATAAAAAGCCAGGCCAGAAGCTTGCAAATTGACAAATGTTATATCAACGAAAACTGGCAGGAGATTGGCTTGGCTTCTATCATTGTAAGCCGTAAGCATAAAACAGGTAAATACACCATAGGAATTTATCTGGTTGACATCTTTGCATTGGGAACCAAAGACAGTTTTTACAAATTCCATATTGATGAAAACGAAGTAGCTGAAATAGTTGAAAGAGCAAACCAGGCCAACATGATTGAGGCCGATTATGTATTGGTTCATAACATTATTTATGGAGCCAATGCCTTTGCCGAGGA
>JANYKN010000012.1 GCA_025361565.1 Bacteroidota bacterium
GAATGCTTATTCAGGGGAAAGAAGTTTCAATTTTAGAAAATGCATTATCAAAATATCTGAATGTAAAAAATGCCATTGCAGTTTCAAACGGGACAGCATCATTACATTTGTCTTTAATAGCTTTAGGTATTGGCCACGGCGATGAAATTATTATTCCTGCATTTTCATATATAGCTACTGCCAATGTCGTTGAGCTTGTTGGCGCAAAAGCTGTTTTTGTTGATATTAATATTCAAACCTTTAATATTGATGTTACAAAAATTGAAAAAGCAATTACCTCAAAAACAAAAGCTATTATACCTGTTCATGAATTCGGGCTTGCAGCAGATATTAAGAAAGTAGTTGAAATTGCAAAAAAACACGGATTATTTGTTATTGAAGATGCCGCTTGTGCATTGGGAGCTTCAGAGAAAAATAAATTTGTAGGCAGTTTTGGTGATTTAGGCTCGTTTTCGTTTCATCCCCGTAAGGCTATAACGTCAGGTGAAGGTGGGCTGATTGTGACAAATAATGATTCTTTGGCAAATAAACTGAGAGCTCTTCGTAATCATGGAATTGAAATGATTAAAGATAAAATGGAATTTACTTATGCGGGGTATAATTATCGCATGACAGATTTTCAGGCGGCTTTGTTAAATAGCCAATTCAAACGCTTTCAAAATATTCTTACAAAAAAGAGAGAGATTGCAAATTATTATAATAAAAAGATTAATAACAAAAAAATTAAAATTCCTTTTATCCCTGAAAATAAAGAACATAGCTGGCAAACATATCATATTTTGTGGTCTGATGGAAATCGTAATGAAATAATTCAAATATTAAAAAATAGAGGAATAGGTACAAATTATGGCGCACAATGTCTTCCTGCTCAAAAATATTTTCAAAATAAATATAAAATGGATTGTAAAAAGCTATTTCCTTATGCATTAAAAGCATATAATCATGGTTTAGCTATACCAATTTATAAAAAACTGACTAAAAAACAAATAAACTATATTATTGAAACGTTGAATAATTTATAAAATGAAAGACAAAAAAATATTTATTACAGGGGGCGCAGGGTTTATTGCCAATACGCTGATCAGACATTATATTTCAGATAATTTTATTACTGTTTATGATAATTTTCATAGAGACACTTTAACCAATAGTGAATTTGCAACACATCCTAAAATAAAAATCATAAAAGGTGATGTGCTGGATTTTAATTTATTATGTGAATCGATGAAAGGGTCTGATATTGTGATTCATGCAGCAGGTATTGCGGGTATAGATACAGTAATAATAAATCCTGTAAAAACCATGCAGGTAAATATGATTGGTACCGCAAATGCTCTTGAGGCTGCACGAATTAATAATATTTCTGACAGATTTATTGATTTTTCCACATCAGAAGTTTTTGGTTCTATGGCTTTCAGATCTTCTGAAGAGGACAGCACTGTTGCAGGTTCGGCTGGCGAAGCTCGATGGACTTATGCAGTAAGTAAACTCGCAGGTGAACACCTTGCTCATGCATATTTTACACAGTACAAATTACCAGCGGTTTCTATTCGTCCTTTTAATGTTTACGGACCAGGACAAACCGGAGAAGGGGCCATGCAGATATTTGTGAAAAAAGCTCTAAAAGATGAAACAATATATATTTATGGTGATGGTAGTCAAATAAGGGCCTGGTGTTATGTCGATGATTTTGTGGAATGCCTGGTAAAATGTATTGAAGACGAAAAAGCTATCGGAGAGAGTTTTAATATAGGTAATGCAAGAGCAGTTATTACTATTCTGGGATTAGCCCAAACTGTTTGCCGGGTATTAAAATCAGAGTCAAAAATTATATTTCAACCTCCGCTTTCAGCTGATATAGCTATACGAATTCCAAGTGTTACAAAATGCGAAGAAATTTTAGGGTTTAAAGCTAAGGTAGATCTTGATGATGGCATATTAAAAACAGCTGAATGGTTTAAACAAGATATATTATAAGTAGCATTTATGATTTTAAACAAAATATTATTTAACAATACTTATGAAATAATCAAAAAGTATTTGCCTGAAATATTATTCAGTATTTTGTTTCTATATGTTTATCTGCCTTATTTTATATTTACACCGGTTCCCTTTTTGTTATGGGATTCTTATGCCTATCTGTTAATTGCTAAAGATATATACGAAGGAGCTCTGCCTCTTAAAGGTTTTATCTATGATTTTCCTTACGGACTTTCGCTTTTTATAAGTTTTGTTTATAAACTGGGATTAAGTCTTGATTTTGTTGTTTTATTTCAGACAATCATTTGTTTTTTCAGCGCAATATTTCTCATCAGGCAGGTAAAAAAACTTTCATATATATTAGCATTGACCTTTTCGATAATGCTTTTTTTGTATTTATCGTTGTCAGACTCCATGTTATGGAATGTAATGATTTATGCAGAATCGCTTTTTATTAGCTCATTATTTATTGTTGTTGGGTTAACAATTCGTCAATTTATAACAAAATCAAAGATTAATATATATTTATTACTAATAGGAATATTATTTTCAGCATACATAAGATCAAATGCTATATTTTTATTATTTGTACCTTTTTTCCTTTTTATTGATTCTATTAAAGTAAAAAACAGACTTTGGCTTCATGTTGTTTTAGCCACGATTTTAATTTTAGTAATAAATTCAACGACGAATTATTTTATTAAAGGATATTTTGCACCAGGCGAATACAAGAGAATTACTATTGCTATAAATGAATTATATCAAAGGCATCAGGAGAGTAATATTCATAAAAACGATTCCTTAAACAAGACTTTACCGCGTCAAAGTATAATAAAAAAATACAGTTACGGGACCCAGGCATGGGCACTTTTTACTAATATTGCAAATACCGATATGGGTAATTTTTATTATTACAGAATTCCTATTGGGTACTCGAATTTTTCGACTGATAGTATTCAAAACTTTTTAATCAAGGATACGCTTGTTCAGGTATATAAAACCACCAATGATCCGGTTGTCCCAATCGTAGATTTTATTCATAAAAATTACAATTTTAATAAACAGGCATTTAAAAATATTAATAATATTACTAATATAGAACTTAAACCACGTAATCCCTGGCTTTATTCTGTTCATTTGTTGCATTTGTGCCGTGCTATTATCAGAAATTATGTTTTTGTTATATTGTTTTATCTTGTATTTATTATTTCTGTAATAAATGTTTTTAGGAGAAACTCTTTACAAAAAAATAGCTGGAAATTAATTTTTTTACTTTCATCGATACATATTATTTCTCTTATCATACTTACAATTCCCAACCCAAATGATCCTTCATACAATGGATCTCTTTCTAGGTACGCCATAGTTACAGAGTTTATCCCATATTTGACATCCTTAATGGGTGTTTACCTGATGGTTTTTAAAAAGGATTTTGATTTTAATGTAAAGAATAATGGAAAAAGTTGAAATATTAGAAAAAATAAATAATTTTCAGTTAAATAATTTTTTAAAATTTGTAAAGTATCAAAAATTTAATTTGTACCCAAATGTAAATAGTGATAATATCCATAAATATCTGTTTGAAATAATTAACAATAGCATTAAAGATTCTACAATTTTTTCATATACCATTGATTCAAATATAATAGCATTGGTAATAGTTCGCTCATTAAATTGGGACAGCCAACATTTTGGATTTAAATGCTCTTTAATTTCTAATGTGTTTTATAATCAATCTTATTGTAATGAACTTTGCCATCAAGCTTTGGGAAAAATATTTTGCAAAATTGAAAATGAAGCTATTTTAAATAATACAAAATTTATTTCTGTTAGTATTAATTCGGAGGACTCAATTGTTTGCTCTGCTTTACAAACAAATAATTTTAAATTTATTTTGACTTGGGTAGATGGAATCTATAATTCTAAGGAAAAAATTCAAATAAATAAAAATAATTACGAAATCGGGATAATGAAAAAATCCGAACTAGAGTATTATAAAAATATCGCATCAAATTACTATTTTAAAGGAGGTAGATTTTATTTAGGGGAGTTCTATAATTTAGATCATTGTTATTCAAATAATTATATGTATATTTGCGTATAATTTAACACGAAAACAATATGACATCACAAGAGTATAAAACAAATGGCAAAAAGGGATTATTTGACGAGCAATTTAC
>JANYKN010000013.1 GCA_025361565.1 Bacteroidota bacterium
CAAATATTGAAATCGATAAACCATTTACTTTATCTGTTTTAGAGACACAATTAGTTAATTTAGAAGAATTATTGATGGTTGTTAAATATAGTTTTTAACGGATGAAAAGATTTTTTTTACTGTTTATCTCTTTTTCAACGCGTTCTTATGGTTTTTTCTATAATAATTAGTACCTTGGTTCTCGTCTAATTCTTAATTTTTCAATTTATGACAATCTACATTGGAAACATTCCCTACTCAATGCAAGAACAGAATTTAATTGATGTTTTTCAGGAGTTTGGCCCCGTGGAATCGGCAAAGGTAATCATCGACAAAAAAACCAAAAGATCTAAAGGGTATGGTTTTATTGAGATGAAGGATGAAAATGATGAACAGGCTGCTGTTGACGCTTTAAATGGACAGGATTTAGGCGGCCGAAAAGTTAAAGTTAGCAGAGCTAATCCCAAAAAGGAACCGGCTCAATCATGAAAGTTAAAAATTTGATATGCAGCGTTGATAAACCCCTTATCTGCATTGCATTTTGATATGCCTCCTAAAAACTTAACAAGTAAGCTTATTAGGATTATTAAATTCTTTGTCTTAGTTCGGTTATAAGCAAAACTAGATTTATCTTTGGAAAATCCTGAAATTAATCAGGATTAAACATCAAATTCCGATAATTCTATTTAAATTCATTTTATGAAGCCATTTTTTTTTGTTTTGATTTTCACTACATGGTTATTAGTTTCTTGTAGCGATGTTAGTACTTCTTATGAATATCCTAAGGATGAGAATCTTACCAACACAGCGGGGATGCCTAAAAAGAGAGGATTGAGTTATTTTCCAACAAGTTGGTTTATCGATTCAACGATGCAAAATTCCTTGTCCGGAGAAATTGATTCGGTCAACCTGAAACTATTTTCTAAGGCCTTGTTTAAAGTTGGAGAGCCAATACTTTATAATTTTTATATTGGGAAACAAATTGTGCGGCTCACCTGGATACGACCCAACCGTCCATTTTTGATTTTAAGCGTGGAGGATATTGAAAATAAATTGTATTTGAAAGAAAATGGATTCGAATCAGTGGAAGAAAGAGTAAAAACTGGTCGTGGAAAAGATTCTATAATTACTGCGAAACGAATATATCAGCGAAAGCCTATTGATTATCAAAATATGATAAAAATAAAGGAATTGGTGAAGAAGAATAAAATTAACGAAATGTCTCCAACAATTTATCAAAGTAGTTGTATGGGGGCAAAATTTGTAATTGAATTTCACGACCCAACCAATTACCATCTGGTTTTTCGTTGCATTTCCAACGAAACGGAAGAGCCAGCCTTCAGGGAGTTATGTGATTTGATTATTGATTTGAGTAAATTTAAAGATGAACCTCGTTATTAGAAAAGTCATACTTAATTAATCACCATCAGCTCAATGTTTAGGAGCAATACAAACAGGGTTTGCCGAACAAAAATAAATTGTAACAGATGATAATATTTTTTACAAGGATAAAATAAACAATAGCCACGAATACACGAAGAATTATTAGTGTATCCATGGCCATTGTTTAATTCCGGCTTGATATTTTTTTACCAGATAATTGCTCTTTTGTCTTCAGCAAGATACATTGCATCGCCCGGTTTTATGTTGAAAGCCTTATGGAATTCGGACAAATTTGGTAATGGCCCCAGTACTCGAAAACGACCCAATGAGTGAACATCTTCTTTTGTACGACGCAGAATTTCTTTGTCGGAAATGTGTTGCCCCCAAACATGTGCATAAGCCAGATAAAAGCGTTGTTCAGGAGTAAAACCTTCTGTTTTAGCAGGAGCAGGGTTTTCTTTCAAAGCCTTTTGAAGTGCAGTATACGAAATATTTAAACCGCCAAGATCGGCAATATTTTCACCCAAAGTGAGTGCTCCATTAGCATGTGTTGTGTCGAGTACCTCAAAATGATTGAATTGTTGTATTAGAATATTCGTTCGTTCGCCAAACTGTTTTGCATCATCGGCTGTCCACCAATCCACCAGATTTCCTTTGGCATCGTATTGGCGGCCCTGATCGTCGAAACCATGCGAAATTTCGTGTCCGATAACCACTCCAATAGCACCATAGTTTACAGCATCATCGGCTTCAGGGAAAAAGAATGGTGGTTGAAGAATTCCAGCAGGAAAGCATATTTCGTTATTGCTTGGGTTATAATAAGCATTA
>JANYKN010000035.1 GCA_025361565.1 Bacteroidota bacterium
ACAATAAAGTAGCTAGCTAATATGCATCAAGCCATTTTGTTAAACTCAAAAAATAATCCTTACATTTGAACCACGTTCTTTGAAATACCAAACCCTAACAATTGAACAAGAACAAAGCTTTGACCCATGGGGCAGAAAACGCAACCCAACGGATTGAAGCTACAACAATATACCTTCATTTACATTATTGGTGGTGGTATACGGGGCATAGTACCTGTTCCGCACCGAAGGCAGAAGCTTGCCGTGATCCAATAAACTAATATTCCCGCTACTTGAAGTGTAATATTAAAAACAAGATACCAAAGAGATACTCCGTCCGTTTGCGGCGGGGAGGTTCATTATCTATAATCCGGTATCGAATCAAACCATTTGGATTGAGTCAATTTTTTAATACGATATACAGCCAAACTTCATTTCAATAAAATTGAGTTAGTGACTATCTAGTTAATAAAGTTCAGGTGATTAAAAAATATATTCAAAAACATTGAATTTGTAAAACAAAGTAATATCTTTAGTCTAAATTTAATAACCTAAAAATTTGCAATATGGATTATGTAGTCTTAGTCATTGTGGCAGTTGCCCTACTTGTATTTATGAAGTTTTTTGTAACTGTTAAGCAAGGAACGCTTGCTGTAATTACTGTTTTCGGAAAATACCGTCGTATGATGAAGCCCGGTTTAAACATGAAAATACCTTTTATCGAATCGATTTATTCTCGGGTATCTACTCAAAACCGTTCAACTGAATTAACTTTCCAGGCAACTACGCAGGATCAGGCAAATGTATTTTTCAAAGCCATGTTGCTTTATGCTGTTGTAGATAGCGATGAAGAAACGATTAAAAATGTAGCTTTTAAGTTTGTTGATGACAAAAACTTTATGCAGGCACTTATCCGCACCATCGAAGGAACAATAAGGGCTTATGTTGCTACCAGAAAACAATCCGAAGTTCTTTCTTTAAGAAATGAAATTGTTACCGAAGTAAAAAAACACATCGACGAAATACTTAAAAGCTGGGGTTATCACTTAATTGATTTGCAATTGAACGACATCACTTTTGATGAAGAAATTATGAAATCGATGGCACGCGTTGTGGCCTCAAGTAACCTAAAAGCTGCGGCTGAAAACGAAGGCCAGGCATTGTTGATTACCAAAACCAAAGGCGCCGAAGCTGAAGGTAATGCCATTAAAATATCGGCCCAGGCAGAAAAAGAAGCTGCCCAATTGCGTGGACAAGGTGTTGCTTCATTCCGATCTGAGGTTGCAAAAGGTATGGCCGAAGCAGCCAAGGAAATGCATGATGCCAGCCTTGACTCAACTTTCTTGCTGTTTTCAATGTGGACAGAAGCAATTAAGCACTTTGGTGAAACAGGAAAGGGTAATGTTATTTTTCTCGACGGTTCTACTGATGGAATGAAACGTACCATGCAGCAGATGATGTCGATGGCTAGTGATTTAAAAGAACAGCCATAATGATATATGAAATTTAAAAGCTGCATCCAATTTGGTGCAGCTTTTTTTTTGCTTAAACTGACAATATATCTTTGAAATTTGGCTATTAATTGTAATTTTTAAAATAAATTTCCAAATCAGATTGTAAATCAGATCAAATTTGTGATATTCGTAAACTAAAAAATATACCTATCAGACATAAGCATGGAAACTCCGATATTTGAAAACAGAATAGATTTAACCGATTTGAAAAATTCGGCAGATCAATTAAAAGCTGAAATTGGTAAAGTAATAGTTGGACAGGAAAAAATGGTTGACTTTATGTTGATAGCCATTTTGGCCAAAGGCCATGTTCTGCTCGAAGGTGTGCCAGGTATTGCAAAAACTTTGGCTGCCAAACTAATAGCCAAAACTATTGATACCGGTTTTTCGAGGATTCAGTTTACACCTGATTTAATGCCTTCTGATATTGTAGGAACTACTATTTTTAATATTAAAAATTCGGAGTTTGAGTTTAAACCAGGCCCTGTATTTTCAAATATCATTTTAATTGATGAGATAAACCGGGCTCCGGCAAAAACCCAATCGGCACTTTTTGAAATAATGGAAGAGCAGCAGGTCACCGTGGATGGGAAAACTTATATGATGCAAGATCCTTTTGTGGTATTTGCAACCCAAAATCCAATTGAACAAGAAGGAACTTATAAATTACCTGAAGCGCAGCTTGACAGGTTTTTATTTAAAATTGAAATTGGATATCCATCTATTGACGAGGAAATTCTGATTATTGGTAAACACCATCAAAATCCACATCTGACTGGTTTGGAAAATATTGGTAAAATATTGAGCCCTAAGCAAATTGAACAATATCAGAAAATTGTAAAATTGATCCACATAGAAGATAACCTGATAAGATATATTGCCGAAATAGTGAACAAAACCAGAAACAACAATTCACTTTTTCTAGGAGCATCGCCCAGGGCTTCCTTGGCCATTTTAAATGGTAGCAAAGCCATGGCTGCATTGCAAGGCCGTGATTTTGTAAAACCCGAAGACATTAAAGAAATGGTTCATCCGGTTTTAAACCACCGCATTATTTTAACCCCCGAAAAAGAAATGGAAGGCGTAAGCACTAAAAAAGTGATTGACCAATTGATTGATTCTATTGAGATTCCAAGATGAGGTTTTAAAGAAAATAATGAATAATACCTATTATGAAATATATTGCCATATCAATTTTAATGTTGATAGCATGTAACTTTTTTTGTCTCAATCAAATAATAAGTCAGAAGATTCCATTAAAATGGGGTAAATTATCGCAGCAAGAAATTGATCTGAAATCAACTAGCATAGATACATCGGCTAACGCAATTGTTTTGTGCGATTATGGGGAGATAAGCTTTTCTCCTGTAAACCCAATAGAAGTAAAGCGCCACAAAAGAATTAAAGTTCTTAAAAAGCAAGGAATTGACGAACAGGCAAATATCATAATTCCATACTATTCTGCTGATGGAATTGAAAGTGTTTCAAATGTAGAGGCCCAAACTATGAATATTGGGAGCGATCGGAAGATAAAATTGATCTCTGTTGAAAAAAGTAAGATTTTTGATGTAGATGAAAGCAACAACTGGAAGGAAATTCGTTTTTCTTTTCCTGCTGTTGATGTTGGTTCTATCCTTGAATATAGTTATGTTTTACATTCCGAGTATTATTTATCTCCAAAAGAATGGTTTTTTCAATCTGATATTCCTACAATTCATAGCGAATATAGAGCAAATATTGTGGAAGGTTTGGATGTGAATTATTTTACTGTTGGAACCATGCTTAGGCAAACTTATGGTAATCGAACGGCCAGGATTTTTGTCCTTGAATACTTGGATGCAATTAAAGAAGAGCCATATTGCCCTAACCCACAGGATTATGTAGAGAAAATTCTTTTTCAACTGGCTAGTTATTACAAATCTAAAAGCTCTATTTACGGTGGTGGTATTGAGCGTGTTGAAATTATGACCACTTGGGCTAATCTGGCAAAAGAATTACTAGATAACCAAAATTTCAACAGTTATATAAAAAAGAGGATATTGGCAAAGGAATATCTTGAAGAAAATATTGTGGATTTGGCCAATTTGAATAAACGTGAAAAAGTAATAGCCATTTATAATTTGGTAAATCGGAATTTTCAATGGAATGGAAAATATTCATTAAACATCGAAAAATCGATGAAAGAGCTGACTGAAAGTAAAATTGGCAGTGGAATAGAAATAAATATGTTTCTTACAAGCTTGCTTCAGGCCGCTGATATAGAATCAAGTCCAGCAATACTAAGTACCAAAAGTCATGGCATTCCAACAAAAGAATATCCGATAATAAATCAGTTTAACCATTTGGTGTGTTATTTAAAACTTAATGAGGAAGATTTGTTGCTTGATGCCACGGATCCATTCAGGCCATATGAATTACTTGGCACAGAGAATCTTAATCAAAATATATTTATTGTAAATATCAACACGCCACGCTTGATCGAACCAAAACAAACAGCAATAAGCAAAAATCAAATAACTATTTTTGTCGATTCGATTACGGATAACCATTTAATCTGTAAATCAAAATTGAGTTTTAGTAATTATTCAGCAATTCAAATTCGTAAAGAAATTCAAAAATCAAATAATCCATCAAAGGTAATTAATGAATTTTTATTACCTGATAATGTTGCAATTATAACTGATTCATGTATTGTTGAAAATCCAAATGAACTAGCAAAACCGCTTAATGTTCGTTATTATTTTCAATTGGAAAAGGATGACGGTGGAACAGAAGGATATTTATATATTAAACCCTTTGCGGGCATACAATTTCCACGTTTTATATCAGAGAAAAGAACCTTGCCAGTTGATTTTGTTTATAAAAGAGAAATAAATCAATCATTTGTTTTAAAAATCCCAACAAATTATGAACTTATAGGTGCGCCTGAACAGCAAAATTATACATTATCGGATGATAGGGCTAATTTTAGGATATTTGTTAAAAATGAAAATAATAATCTAACTGTTCGTATTGTATATAAACTAAATACCACATTCTTTAATCCTTCCGATTACGATGTAGTCAAAGAATTCTATCAAAAAATTGAAAAGGCAATAGCAGCAACTATAGTGCTTAAGGAAAAACAAGAATAGATTGAATGACACTTTAACAATCCAATCAAAAGAATTTAAAGGCAAGGGATAATTGAAAACAACTCATTATTTGCATCAATCTAGAAAAATTTTGCGCTAATGCCTATTAATTGCTAATTTCGTCATGTAAATGGAGTGTTGTAATCACTGCTTAAAACAAACTTCAGGCATTATGAAAAAATACAGAAAAATTTTATTTTATGTGTTTGTAAATGGAATTGTCCTCCTTTTACTCTTATGGATTGCAGAACAAGGTAAAATGCTGGAGCTTTCGCAATCAGTACCGAACTTAACTACTGCAAAACTAATTGTTCACGAAACAGCTTTTCAGAGTGTACTCAACAACTTTCATCATCCACTTTCCATATTAATTGTACAAATAATCATCATTCTGATTTCTTCGCGCTTACTAGGTTCTTTGTTCCGCAAAATAGGTCAGCCAATGGTTATCGGCGAAATTGTTGCAGGTATCGTTTTAGGTCCATCCTTGCTGGGACTATTCTTCCCATCATCTTTCAATTTCCTTTTTCCTGTCGAATCTTTACCAAATATTCAGTTTATAAGTCAAGTGGGGCTTATATTATTTATGTTTGTGATAGGCATGGATTTAGATTTGTCGGCTTTGAGCAAAAAAGCATCAAATGCAATTATAATTAGCCATGCAAGCATCGTTTTCCCGTTCGCATTAGGAATGGGGTTGGCCTATTTCTTATATTCGAAATTTGCCGGTCACGGAATACCATACCTGTCATTTGGCCTTTTTATCGGAATTGCTATGAGCATCACGGCTTTTCCTGTGTTGGCAAGGATTATTCAGGAAAGGGGATGGACCAAGACATCACTTGGAGCCATGGCCATTACTTGTGCTGCCGCTGATGATATTACCGCATGGTGCCTTCTTGCCCTTGTTATCGCAATAACCAAAGCCGGGTCATTGTTAGGCGCTTTGTTTACCATGACATTGGCGTTGCTTTATATTGGATTTATGATTTTTGCAGTAAAACCTTTTCTTTCCAAAATCAGTAATTTTTTTCCTAACCAGGAAACTATGGGAAAAAGGGTGGTTGGTATCTTTTTTATCATTCTTTTTATTTCTTCATATATTACCGAAATTGTTGGGATACATGCTCTTTTTGGAGCTTTTATGGCTGGAGTTGCCATGCCTGCTAATTTAAATTTCCGCAAATTATTGATTGAAAAAATTGAAGATGTGAGCATGGTCGTTTTGTTGCCTTTATTTTTTGTTTATACCGGACTTCGCACACAAATTGGACTTTTGAATGATTATCACCTATGGTTAACATGTTTGGCCATTATTGGAGTAGCAGTAGTTGGGAAATTTCTTGGTAGTTCATTGGCAGCCAGGTTTGTTGGTTTGAAGTGGAAAGAAAGCTTGTCACTTGGAGTTCTTATGAATACCCGGGGCTTGATGGAACTTGTAGTTTTAAACATAGGTTATGATCTTGGTGTTTTGTCGCCAGAGATTTTTTCAATGATGGTTTTAATGGCTTTAGTAACAACTTTTATGACAGGTCCTGGACTTAACTTTATAAATTGGTTATTCAGGAGCAAAGATATTGAACCTGTCCGTAAAACAACAATTGGTGGCCCTTTAAGGATATTGCTTTCATTTGGCCCTGCTTCTGCTGGAGTTAAATTATTGAATCTTGCCACATTATTGAATGGGCGAAATTATTCAGAGCACATGATAACAGCATTGCACTTTACTAAAGGTACAGATACTCATCCACTTAAGTCGGATGAATTTGCTATTAATAGTTTTAAACCATTGTTGGCACGGGCGCGTGAAAAAGGAATTCCTATAAATACACTTTATAAAGTTTCTGATCATATTGATAGAGAAATTATTCAAATTATTAATGAGCAAAAATTTGATTTTTTATTGATTGGAGCGGGCCAATCGTTTTACAACGGATCTTTGTTTTCTTCTTTATTCGATAAACTAAAATCAGTTTCTAGGTTTAAGTTTAGCTTGTCGAGAAATAATAATGAGCATTTGGTTTCTAAAACCTTCATTCACCAAAGGGCACAAAAAATAATGGAAACTGCACCATGCAATGTTGGAGTCTTTATTGATAATGGGTTTGAACAAATAAATCAAATTTATGTTTATATTGTTGAGCCTGATGACCATTTATTACTTGATTTGACTAAAAGGATTCTAACTATGGGTAATATTTTTGCATCTGTTTTTATTAAAAAATCAATGATAGACATTGATCCTAAGATTATTTCGGATATGGAATACTTATTTTCTAATCATCCAAATACTATTCAATTGCATGATGATGAGTTTATTATGTCAAAGCTTGAAACATATAGTGATCAATTGATAATTGCCAGCAATAAAGGACTGCAAACACTTCTCAGCAAGAAAAAATGGCCATCCATAAAAATATCTGCTCTTATTATTCATTCATTCATTTCTGCGGATATTATCAAATAAAAATATCCATTTATCTTTTCGATTTTATAATACTGCACCAAATAAAACACAAAAGTTTCATTCGTAATTAAAGCCTCACTTTGATAACCTAAAATAGCTTTTAAATGATTGTTAGCATAAATAAAGGCATTCCCGGAAAATATACTAATTTTGCGCCCTTTAAAAGCAGATAAAAATGAATGAGTTCATTAACCACTTGTTAAATGAAACTAAGCTACCACTGGTAAATCCGGTACTGATATTTGCTTTAATTCTATTAATAATCCTTCTTTCTCCTATTTTACTTAGAAGATTAAATGTTCCTGGAATTGTTGGGTTAATCATTTCAGGCGTTATCATTGGGCCTCATGGATTAAATATTTTGGAAAAGAATTCGGCTGTTGATTTATTTTCGACTATTGGGTTACTTTATATCATGTTTATTGCCGGGCTTGAACTTGATATGAATGAGTTTCAATCCAATCGGAATAAAAGTCTTTTGTTCGGATTTTTTACATTTATTATTCCTTTAACAATTGGTTTTCCTGTATGTTTTTATTTACTGGGATATGATTTCAATGCAAGTTTTTTAACTGCAAGTATGTTTTCCACACATACTTTAATTGCTTATCCAATTGTAAGCAGGTTGGGTGTTTCAAAAAATCAGGCTGTAGCAATTACAGTTGGAGGCACTATATTAACAGATACTGCCGTACTGATTATTCTTGCAGTAATTATGGGCAACAGCCATGGAAACCTCAATCAGGCATTCTGGATTAGGCTTGGAGTCTCACTTGCAATTTTCTCGGCAATTATGTTTATGATAATTCCAAGAATTGCAAAATGGTTTTTCCACAAGCTTGAAGGCGAAAAACACGCACACTACATTTTTGTTTTGGCAATTGTCTTTTTCTCGGCATTTATGGCACAAATGTCAGGAGTTGAACCTATTATTGGGGCATTTGTGGCAGGACTAGCTTTAAATAGGCTCATTCCTCATTCTTCGGCATTGATGAACAGGATTCAATTTATTGGCAATTCGCTTTTTATCCCTTTTTTCCTGATAAGTGTTGGAATGGTGGTTGATACCGCCGTGATATTAAGTGGTTCAAAAGCTTTAATTGTTGCTGTAACACTTACCATTGTTGCATTGTCGAGTAAATGGCTTGCAGCATTTTTTACCCGTGTAACTTTTAAATATTCCAGGGCTCAAGGCCAGCTTATATTTGGCCTTAGTAGTTCTCATGCGGCTGCAACACTGGCAATTATTTCAGTAGGATTTCAGGCAAAAATAATTGACGAAAATATTTTAAACGGTACAGTGATTCTAATTTTGATAACCTGTATTGTTGCTTCATTTGTAACGGAAAAATCTGCCAAAAAAATCGTTATTTTCTCCAAAGAAAATGACCAATCTCATGCAAATATTAATGGGAAAAATGGTAGCGAGCATATTTTATTGCCCATTGCCAATATTTCCAATTTTGATAAATTGCTTGAATTCGCATTACTTATAAAAGATAAAAAATCAGATAATCCAATATCTATACTGTCTGTGGTACCTAATAACGATGATGCTGAAATAAACGTAATTAATGCACGAATAAAATTGGAAGAATATGTAAGACAGGGATCCGCATTTGAAGTAAATGTAAATGTAATAGCTACCATAGACTATAATTCAACCAGCGGAATTGCCAGAACTATAAAAGAAATAATGGCCAACATCCTTATCCTGGGTTGGTCCCGGAACACTGAATCCACTCAAAGACTGTTGGGAGACAAAGTCACAAGTATTATTCACAGCAACAAGAAAACGGTAATAGTTTGTTTGATAAATAAATCATGGGTGACCCTGAAGCGGATTTGCATTATCACTCCACCTTTATCCGAAAAGGAAGTTGGTTTTAGCTTATGGCTAATGAAAATGTCAAAACTTTCGAAAGAACTGAGTATTCCAATTGACTATTTCGGAAACAAATATTCTATAGAAATTGCACGTCAGCAATTTAAAACTTGGAATTCTGGTTTAATCGGCAATTTTATTGAGTTCGATGACTGGGAGAAATTCATAGGCCAGACTGGAGATATTCAACCTGACGATTTATTAGTGATGGTCACCGCCCGAAAAGGATTTGTATCTTACACCAACAATTTGGAACATTCATTGGTTAAATTTGAAAAACAATTTGAAACCAACAGCAGGCTTCTGATTTATCCGCAACAATTTGAATAAACAGCTATTTGTATTTTTAGAATTATTTAGAATTAATCTTGGATTGGAACTTCTTCCAGTTCCCAAAATTGTTCTGGATTTGTAACCTTGGCCAATTGTTCATTCAATTCAAGTTTTTCCATCTCATTTTTCTCAATGGCCATCCAGATCAGTTCCGAAATATCATGAACAGCAAGTTTTCCATCCCTTGCAAAAGTCTTTTTACACAGTGGGCATGATGTTGCCAGTATATCAGGATTATATGATCTATAGTTTTCAACAGCTTTGTCTTTTATTTTATAGCGTTCGTCCATTTGAATTTTAATATTGGCAAGGCTTCCTCCACAGCAATAACTTTTTTCTTTTTCGTTTTTGATTTTTATCAGCGTGTTTGTATGTTGCAATAATTCTCTGGGTTGCTCGTAAATTCCGCTGCCACGGCCAAGCTCGCAAGGATCATGATAAATTACGGTTTGTTGTAAAGGTGAAACTTCAATTTTAGAGGCATTAATTAATTCAAGTAAATATTCGGAGTGATGTTTGACTTCAATTCCTGGTAATGAGTAATCTTCGTTAAAAACTTTATAACAAATAGGACAAGAAACAACCAACGTTTTTGCTTCCGAATCGAGTATTTTTTTCTGATTGTTCAATATCAATTTTTCAGCAGCATCATATTGTCCTGCCTGCATTAAAGGTCTTCCACAACATGGAGCCTTATCTTCGTCCATAAACCAATAGTTTAATTTGGCATGATCAAAAATCTGGACCATCGATTTTTTAATTGCCGGAGTCAAATGAGTCATACAGCCTGCAAAGTAAACTATATCAGCTTTCTCCGCTTTGGTTTCTTTTAAATAATCATAGCTCGAATTGTATTGTAATGTAGATTCAATGCGCTGTGTAATCCTTAAATTGTTAAGTTCAATATCTACAGGGCAATCGTGTTGGCACTTGCCGCAAAGCAGGCAGTTAAAAAGCTCTTCATCGGTAAGCTTTTTATCACGTATTTTTTTTAGCACATAAACGGATTGAGTATTTCTTATTCCCGCATCGTTCAACTGGCAACTATCCAGACAAATACCACAACGTGAGCAAGAAAAGACCTGAACCTGTGAATAAGTATTTACGTGTTTTTTTAATTTTATGCCTGAATTTTTAAGGAAAATAAAGAAGATTTCAGTTGGAATATGCATGTAGCGCGAAAAGGGCAGTGCTACAAAGAAAAATCCCAAAGCGGTTGAATAGGCAAACCAAATTGGTGTGTGAATTGCATTTAAAGGTAAGATGTGTTCAATTAAATTGCCTGATGTCTGTGTCAAAAATGAACCATTGTGATGTATGCCTGCAGAAACACTTTCAGCCATAAACCTAAGCGGAAAAATACACCATAGTGAAGTTAATGCAATCTTGTCTCCTGGTTTAAGCCGGGTCGTTTTTTTCATCCCAAAAGGTTGTTTTAAAAACCTTTTTAGATAAGCTAACGTAACTCCTGAAAGCACCATCAGCAAAAGAAAATCCATTATAATGGCAAAAAATCGCGAAAGATAAAACTCATGACCGGTAACAAAATACCTGAAAAAAACCGGCATATAAAAAGGAAATGATATGGAGCCGTAATAATATATGGTTTCAATATGTCCAACAACAATCAATAAAAACCATCCAAAGGCAAGGCTCATATGCATATAGCCAAGAACGGGATTTTTTTTGAATATTTTATGATGAAGCAAACCTTCTAAAAGTGCTTCGCGTATTGAATAAATCGTATTTTTTGTCCTCAGTTTTTTCCAAACCCTAATTTTATCTATTTTCGACAAACCAATGAACCACTTGCTGAATCTTTTAGCAATGATTACCAACATAATTAAAATTCCTAATAGGAATGGATAGATAAACAGATTGTTTGGCATATCAATTCTGATTTTCTGATTGTTTTATTTGTGAAATCCCTTTTTTAATCAACATAATTACATTTCGGGTGTTGATGCCTCTTGGACAAACCAATGTACATTTTCCACAAAGCATACATTTGTCAATTTCATTTGAAAGTTGTAAAATTTCACCTCTTCGGATCAAAAGGCTTAATCTTCTGATGTTAAAATCGATAAGGTTTCCTGCACTGCAGGTTGCAGTACAAGCTCCGCAGGACATGCAGATTAAAAAAGTGGGTTCGTGATGTTGCACATAACTCAACAGGCGATCATCAAATTGACCGTAATCAATAGCTCTGCTTTCTTGAGTAGTAAATCCGAATTTATTCATGTTTAGAATGATTTTGAAGATAAGTATGAACTTCAAAGGCTGCTGAACGTGCGTGTTCCATGGTTTCATCGATACTCATTGGGCCATTGCATGCTCCGGTTAGGAAAATTCCGGGTTGTGAACTGCTATTTTTATGCAATTGCCAATCATTTGACTCTAAAAACCCATGTGAATTACTTTCTAGGGCTGCTACGCTTTTCATTTTTTCTGTTCCTTGACCAGGAACCATTCCAACCAGAAGAACCACCAAATCCATTTCCATCCGCAACGGTCTGCCCGACAAAGTATCTTCTGCCTTGATTTGTAATGTACCTTCTTTATTTTCTGAAACTTCCGATACTTTTCCCCTGATGAACTGGATTCCAAATTTTTCCTGAGCGCTTCGATATAAACTTTCGTATTCCATCGAATACATCCTTAAATCGATATAAAAACAATAAACCAACGAATTGGGAAAACGGCTGTTTAATTCCATGGCCTGTTTTACACCGGTAATGCAGCAAAGGCGCGAGCAGTAATGGTTTCCGGATTTTTCGTCACGAGATCCTACGCAATGGACAAATGCAATACGCTTAGGTTCTTTTCCTTGTGCAGTGGTTATTTGTTTGCCAGAACGTAATTTTTCTTCCAAATCAATAGAAGTAATTACATTATCATAGATTTTATATCCGTATTCTTCTTTCTGCATCCCATTGAAATACTCAAACCCAGTTGCAACTAATAAAGCATCAGCTTTTAAAATATCATCGTTTGAAGTGGTTACCGAAAATCTTTCACCTTTTTTTTGCACTTTATTAATTTCGGTATTTTTATAAATGGTCAAATCATGGATTCTACATTGTTCATCCATGTAATTTTTAATATCCACAGCAGGCCTATTGTTTGGAAATAGGTGATAATAATTGTTGATTTTTCCACCAATGGTTTTATCTTTTTCAACAAGAATTACGCGATATCCAAGTTTGGATAGGGCAACCGATGATTCTATGCCTGCTATTCCTGCACCTATGGTGACTATGGTTTTTTGAGTATTCATTATTTTAATATTTTATTTTCGTATTTATTAAATACCTAAAATTTTTATAATTAGGCTCTACCGATAAGTCAATCTGTTCCCCCTTGGCGAAGGGGGCAGGGGGATTGATCTTTCTATCATGCTCAAAACCGATTATTTTTTAGTCATTTTAAAATATTTTAGCCATTAATTTATTCTACACAAATCATTCAATCCCCCTAACCCCCTTCGCCAAGGGGGAATTTGTTTTTATTGAATGTTTAGGTTAATTATATTTGTTTTCGTATTTAATGAATTCAATAACTATTGTTTATCATAATTCTCAAAGCATCACCACCGGTGTTTTCAAACCAATTTGCTTTCCATCAACTCCAATATATTTTGCCTGGGGATCGTAATCATAACCCATTTTCTTTAAAAGTGGCTCGCAATCCACCTGATGCATTTGAAGTCCCATGTCCCATGGATTGTAACCTAATACCAGACCTGCCATTTCTTCATACGTTAATACCGGAATTCCAAGTTTGGCTTCTCCATAAGTTTTTCCTTCCATTTGTGATAAAACATATTGCCATTTGTCCATAAACATGGCACATCCAGGGCAGTTGGCCACTATTGCATCAGGTTGAAACGGAGCCATTGATTCCAGTTTCTTTTTGGTATTCGATAAGGAATATCCACGGTTTGCTTTTACCAGATATTGCCGGAATCCAAATCCGCAACAGTGCCTGCGTTCGGGATAATCAACAATTTCACCTCCCCAGCTTTTAACCATACCACTCAGCACTTTTGGGAATTCTGCGCCTCCAACACCTTTTTCGGGAAATACCTTGGCATAATGGCAGCCTATGTGATCGACTATTTTAAGGGGTTTGCCAGTTAAAGAATTGGTGAGTGAATATTTTCTTTTATTCCAGATTTCTTCTCTGAATTTATAGATTATATCGCTGGTATGTGCAATATTTTTAGGAATTTGAAATTCCCTGCCCGTAGCTTTTTTTAGGTTTTCTCTTGCTTTAGCCTCTGTTTCGGGAAATTCTTTCCAAGTTTCCACAATTTCGTTGTACAATCCAAAAGAAGTAACGCACGAAACAGCCATATTTTCTAAACCCGCATCACCCACCAGTGAAAATTGCCTGGCTACAACAGTTTGTGAAGTTTCAAATGGCACGATATCCGTATGATAACCAATGCCTGTGCAAGATGTATGATTTTGATCGTCATAAATAGTTTTACCAAGTTCCTGGGTTAGAATCTTTAAAAATGTGCGTTCCGATCCTGGAAAGAAATTCTGGCGAATGCAGCTTCGGGCATAGTAATAATTGTCATCAGCAATTTCCTTTTGATATTTGCCCCAGTCTGCAGTGTTTTTTTTGTTATTCATTTATCAGATTATCTACATTATTGAAATAAATCATTCACTTATTTAACCATTTCATAATTTATAATTCATGCATTTATTCATTTACGCATTCATTCATCCATTCATTAAACCTTCGGTATAATTATCCATCTTCCCATCTTCCTTCATCATGCCCATTCCTTTTGCTTTTTTCCTGCTAAAGTTTTCTATAGTTTCAAAAAGTTCGGTACCTCCTGTTTGGTCAAAAATAGCCTTGATCTCTGCTAAATTTTTAGTTGCTATTTTCCGAAGTGTTCCTGCACCTTCCATGGCTAAATTGGCACCCAGGCGATCATAAACAGCCTCTTTATTGTTGAATACCCATTCCCAAACAGGTCCTTGCTCCGGATGGGCAGCAGGAACAACTATTTCGGGATAAACGCAATATCCATGTTCAAGCATGGTTTTGCCAATTGCCTTAACGATTGCATATTGCTGCCTGCCTTTTTTGCTTTCGGTAAAATACCCCATTTCTTGCGAAAGTTTTCTGAGAACACTGATTATTAATCCTGGACAATTTCCCCGTGGACATCTTGTTTTGCAAGACATACACTGCCCGCAATTCCAAATTGTATCACTTTTTAATAATTCTTCAATCTGTGTATTGTCCTTTGATTGAATTACCGACATGAGCACCCTTGGATCATAATCAAAAAATTCTGCAGCCGGGCATATTGCTGTGCATACACCGCAATTCATGCATGATTTTAAGCCTTCGATAAAACGAACATCCGATTTTAATTGATTATATAATTCCATTATTCCCAGGTTTTAAAAGACAGATCTCACCAACATCAAAAGTAATGTAATGAAAAAATATAACATAGAGCTAAAATACGTAATGATTAAGTAGGTGTTAATACTTATTGTGGTCATTAATTCTGCCGTATTAATTTAGAGCAAACATTTCATCCATTAAAAACTTCATTTTACGGGAAAATAAATGAAACTCGCCGATTGACATTGTGGATAATAAATTTGTGGATATAAATTTACAATATAAATTAAAAAATTATTGAGCATGAAAAAATTATTAAAAATATCTCTATATGTTGTAAGTGTTTTGATATCAATCACATTAATACTCTCAGTTTTGCTATGGATTAAAAGTCCAGGCAAAACCGATCCTATTATTGATCAAAAAGGCAAGGTAATTCCTGGAAGTATTTCCAGTATTGAGAAAATTAAGTTGGGAGGACTTGAGCAATACATGATTATCCGGGGCGCTGATTCAACAAAGCCCGTGATGCTTTATCTTCATGGTGGCCCTGGATCACCTGAAATTGCATTTATAAAAGAAACAAATACCAAACTTGAAAATGATTTTGTGATGGTGTACTGGGAACAGCGAGGAGCAGGAAAATCTTTTTCAGGAAATATACCAGCAGAGAGTATGAATCTTTCACAAATGATTTCTGATACCCGTGAATTGAGCGAAATCCTAGCCAAGCGGTTCAAACATCAGAAAATATATTTAATGGGGCATTCATGGGGCTCTTTGCTTGGGATTTTGACTGCTTATAAATATCCCGAACTATACCACGCTTATTTTGGAATTGGTCAGGTTTGTTTTCAATTTAAAGGCGAAAAAATTTCATATGATTGGGCTAAAGAGATGGCTAATAATATGAACAATAGAAAGGCAATCGAAGCCTTATCTGCAATCAGTTTCCCTGATTCTGACGCCAATGTCAAAAGTTGGACAAATTTTTTAATGGTTGAACGAAATTGGGTAAATCAATTTGGAGGTGGAGTTACGCACGAAAAGTCGGGAATGTGGCCTATAGTTAAAATGGTGCTTAATGCCCGAGAATATACTTTTAAAGAGAAATTGAACTTTATGTCAGGCAGCCTTTTTTCACTTGAGCACTTGTGGCCCGAAGTAATTGATAAAAACCTTTCTGTCGAAATTGATAGCATGCAACTGCCGGTGTATATTTTTCAGGGAAAATTCGATTACCAAACCCCATATTTGCTGGCCAGAGATTTTTTCGATCAATTGAAAGCTCCTAAAAAAGGTTTTTTTACTTTCGAAAATTCTGCGCATAGCCCAAATATGGAAGAAGTGGATAAGTTTAATGCTATTGTAAGGTCTAAAGTAGTGGGAAATGAGTTTGATTTAGGGAATAATTAAGAATAATTTGAAGATGATTCGTATCAAAATAGTTTTATAGATGTTGAGACTATTGAATCGTTTGCTTTTTTTAAATAACTTGTACATTTCGATAACTTTCCTTTTCTCAAACATAAGTATTTTTTAAACAGGTATTTATGAAATATGTAATTATATTGTATTATTAGCGATATATTTCACATTAAAATTGGAATTATCATTTGTTCTAAAATTAAATTCAATAGACATTCGGCTAAGCTGAAAAATAAAATCATATTAAAAAAATCACTATCTTTCCGACCTGTTTAAAGCCAAATAAAACAAACTGAATGAAACCTGAAAAGTTGAATTTTAATAAAATAGACAAGTTTGAGCTGGAAGATATCAGCCCATTGATTGAAAGTAAAATTATCGCGTCATTAAATCCGCAGTTCGAAGATATTATTTGTAATGATACCGATCTGGTGGAGATTAAGCTGAACTACAACAATGCATGGGACAGAAAATCGAACGGATTAACCCCCGATGCTCGCAAAAGGTACACAGAAGCTGATAAATCCTATCATAAAATGACCAATACCAATATGACCATCCATATCAGCAAATTGGATGTTTTCAAACAGGCCGAACTATATATAAAACATAAATATTATAAAGAAGGCAAAAGAGCCTCGTGGCCCGGTTGTTCTTTTCATAATTGGGGATTGGCGGTTGATATGGTGCAGACCGACGAACAAACCCTAAATCAGGCAATGAACGAACAAGGCTGGACACAGCCTGACGCTGAAACTCCCTGGCATTTCGAATGCACCGGTTCCAGAGATTATGAGAAAGCAGCCAAGGTGATTAAAAGTTTCAGGACTTCGCGTACGGGACTTGCTTTTAAATGGTCGGAGCAGGTAGCATCATTTTATTTAAAAAGGGAAGTGCTGAACAAGCGTGTTCCTGTTTTTAACAAACGATTGGAAGACAACAAAGCTGAATCGCAGCGATTGCTTGCCGAAATGGATACTTTTAATATTGATTCGCAAAGTTTAAAAAGTAAAACCAACCGGTTTAACAAAGACATTACCAAATATAACCTGGAATTGGCAAAAGCTGAAAAATTGATTGCCGATATTTCAACCATGCCAGATGATCATTCAAAAAATCAAAAGAATCAAACTTATGAGCGGATTTGTGATTGGTTACAGAAGGAATCGCTCAGAATTGCAGATGAGATTAAAGTGATTGAGCAAGAAAACAAAGAATTATATACATGGAATGTTGATCTTCAAAGAAAAGCAGATGCTTATTCAAGAGAGGAAAACTGGCTTACCAATGAAGTTAGGATTCTTGAGAAATTAGCAAAAGAAATAGAACAACATAAAAGCACTGCCACTTTGAATTTGATGAGTATAGACTCGCAAACCTGGAAATAAAAAAAACAGGATTCAATAAATTAGTATAATCCCAACTATTCAACTTTTTGTTTTTTGAATATTTGGGATTTGTTTTTTTGATCAATTAAAGTGGTAAAGAAAGATAATATCTGTTTCCATTGCCGGTTTTGGATTGTCTTTAATTTCCACTACAATATGGAGTTGAGCTTTTGTTGTTCCTCGTAAATTTTTCAACGAAACCAGTTTGGCTTTCATTCTCAATTCGCTGTTTACCAATACTGCCTGATTGAATTTTAAGTTCTCAATACCATAGTTTACCATTAATTTAACATTTTTAAACTCAACTATCTGAGCCCAAAAATATGGCATAATCGAAACAGTGAGATATCCGTGAGCTATCGTTGTTTTAAAGGGACTATCGGATTTTGCCCTTTCAGGATCCGTGTGTATCCATTGGTGATCGATGGTGGCTTCGGCAAAAAGGTTAATTTGTTCTTGGGTAATGGTTAAATAATCCGAATAGCCCAAGTCCTTTCCAACGAATGTCTCAAATTCTTCATAGCTTCCTATTGTCAATTTACTCATTGTGTTTTCTTTTAATTAAAATAAGGTTGTGAAAATAGATTTTATTTGTGAATTAGGCAAAGTCTAAAATTTAAAATCAAATTTAAACCCATGAGATTCATTTTATCTGGAATCATTCTAAATAGCGACTTTATAATTCATCTTCTTTTTTTTAAATTTAAATAAATTTATTGAGGTGTTTACATAAATTCTATTATATTTGATTCAAAAATAATAATTTATGAACAAATTTGAAGGAGAAGAGCTTATAAAGTTTACTCAAAGATTTTCCACAGATAAGGCCTGTTTAGAGTATCTGGCT
>JANYKN010000082.1 GCA_025361565.1 Bacteroidota bacterium
GTAAAGGGGAAAGTTAAATACAAATACATCTCCTCTTTTAATCTCACCCCTTCCTTTGTGCCAATTGTATTCGAGTTTTTTTTCAAATAGCAGTTTCCAAACATTGAGTACACGCGGGCCATAACTCATTTTGTTTACTAAAATATAATCGCCAGGTTCAAGGGTGTGGGACATGGACTGACTGGGGATTTTGTATATTTCAAAACCATAAATACGGGAAAAAATAATTGTAGCTATCAGAATTACAAATTTGAAAATACTAGAATTTACAACACTATGAATGAGTTTTTCAATACCTGAAATTTTAGTTTCACCTTTTAATTTACTATTCATTTCGTGTCAATTAATAAGAAGCAAATGTTCAATCAATTCTGTTCTGTTATTTTGTTAACTTTTGAAATAATTGAAATTTCAATTTTGCCATCCTTGTTAAAAATGATATTTCTCTTATTACCTTCTATTGAATATTGCATTTTTTTTGAATCAATAATTTCTAATTTTCGAGAATCAATTATCACTGATTTAACATTTACACACTTAATATTAAATCTGCTATCAAAAGGATAAAAATGAGCTACTATTTCTGATTTAGATGATTCCTTGACAGGAAAATATTTAAGCCAATAGAAGGAATTGAATGAATTGTCAAAAGTTTTGAGCCTGACAATATCGGGTTGTCTAAAAGGTAACACCTGGTTGGTTTTTGCAAAAAAATCGAAAATTGGATAATTATAATTTATTGAAAACTCTAGTTGCCCATTTTTTGTTTGCTTAAACGAAAGTTTCCTTAAACCCAAGCGGTTTCCATTTATTACAAATTCTCTGAACTTGTAAAGTGTACATTCGTCAAATTTCTGACCATGTAATAGCAAAACTTGCAAATTAATTAAATTCCCTACAAAATTACTAGGATTTTCATTATTATGCCTTGGTACTACGAATGGATTATAAATGGCTAATCCTGCATATTTGTCAGGTTGCATTTGGGTTAACAGCATCGCTCTTTGACCCCCAAGTCCCTCCCCAGTAAAAAAAACTGCGGTTTCGTCAAGTAAAGGATAATCGCCTATTAGATTAGAAATTACGCGTTCAACTTCATCAACTCCTTGCCGTAACGTGAATTTATTTCCTTTTAAAAACAACCAACATATTGCAAATCCTTTTTCTGACGCCAAGGAAGCATCTTCTTTCAATTGTGCAAGGTTTGCAAGGTAAGGACTGTTAACTAGTTTGTTGGAAATGGAGTCGCTTATAGCAACCAGAACTATAGGAAATTTTTTATGGCTATCTAGTATTTTTTTATCTATATGAAATAAAAAGGTTACTGGCAGTCCGGAGTTCTTATCAATAAAGCATCTTAGTTGGGTTCCAGGATTATTCTTCAAGCATTTATTTGATTTCGCAAATTCGATTGTTCCTAATATTTGTTTACCCCATTCAACCCGATTCAGTTCAAATAAATGTTCATCTATTTTAATCCTGTTTGTTTTTTCTAAACATTCTAAATATTCCAATCTTTCGAATTGAGAATTTAAGTCTTGCTTAACAATGGTTTCGAAAGACAAAGCTTCTTTTTCTGCTAAAATATTATTGTAAAATTTCTTAAAATTACCTTTGTAAAAAACTTGTTCAATAGTATTGTCTTTCAAATGTACTTGGCAAGTGTAAAATCCATTGGGCCAGTTTGTTGGCAATTTAATGTTGACGTAATCATTTTTAATGTTAGAACTGTTAAATACTTCTTTAAATATTCTTGTGCTATTGGAAAGTACAACTTCACCTGAATTGAACGGGCCTAAGTATATTTCAAGTTCATTTTCGACAATTGGTTTATGAATAAAATCATACTTATAGTTCAAAACATAAATCTTTTTTGCATGTATTTCAGCAGTGAGCCCAACAATTAATTTCCAGGCATCTAACGAATTCCCTCTGTTTATTTTGGCAAATATTAGATTATTGCCCTTCTGCAACTTGACTTTTGTAAATCTATCACCTAACTTAAAGGTATTGTATCTACCTTTTACTTCAACAATCTTTGAACCATTAAGCCAAATTGAATAATTACTACAACCATCGCAAACCATTATCATTTCTTTCTCTTCTTGTGAAATAATATTACTGAATGCATAAAAATTGCTTTTATCATTTATTGATCCATTTACATAATCAAGAAAATTAACCAAAGCATTCTTTCTATTTGCATAAAAAACTTTCACCTGCTTCTCTTTCAGTTTTTTAATGGTTTTAATATCAATACCATTTTCATCAAATTCATAAGGTAAATTGTCAGGATTTTTGAAGGTTTCTTCAGCACTTTGAGATATCGTATCGAAAATAAAAGGACCAATTAAGAGCCATTGCTTAATTTCGAAAACAGAATCATTATTAGAAAACAACTCAATATTTGGTATGCAATTCTCTTCACTTCTGCAGCTATTTAAAAACATGAGGCTAAGTAATGCTAACGAACAAAAAAAGTATTTCATGTATTTCATAGAATAATTTGTTTCTATTTTGATTGCCTGGGCAGATTTTCAATAATGGGATTGTTGCTTTTTGTATATTGATATTTTAATAAAGACCATTTCAAAATACACTTTTATTATGAATTTTATTGTGAAATTCAAGACAAAAATAGATGTGCTTTCTTTATCGCTGAATTGCCGATAGAATATATTCATGTTAAATATAGGGCAGAATTAGAGTGTGGCAAAACAATCATTGATTTAAATTTCAATTATTTATAATTTCCAAGCTCTTTTTGTGATTTATTTTGTCTTTTCCATTTTTTCGATATTTGCATCTTCTTCAATAAAAAATTGCTCAACTTCGCCTATTATTCCTGATTTATTGTTGGTCTGATTTAAATCCAGTTTTCTGATTACCTTACCATATCTCAAAAAGTAATAACATGGAGAAAAAGGAGTAACCAAACCTTTTTTCATAGATAAATTTGCATAATCTGCAACATAGTTATGGTCATATATTTGAATTCTCTCTGCAGTAATATCAATTGATTTCCTATACATAGACGACATAACCAATAAATAATCTTTCCTCGCATCCCGTGCATAATTTAGTGATGGATCTATGCATGTTCCACAGCCATCTACTGGAACAAAACAAATTACCTTGTAATCATTTATATTCAAATTAAAGGATTTAAGAAAATTATCCATTTCAATTGTTTCTTTATCACTAGTACAGCTAATAATAAAAATACCTAAAAAAAGTATTAAATTTATATTTTTCATTGTTTTTATTTTTTGGATACTTTAAATAGCCTAAATCTCAATGCATCTTCACTATATATGGGATTATCAACATGATCTTCTGAAATATACAAACCTTCTTTGGTGATAAACATATTATTAAAATAATAAACTCCTTTGGGAAAATTTATTTCACTTATATGCTTAAAATCTTTATCTAGTATAATGATAAAGCAATCTGGATAAAGGGTATTCTTTAATATATATTCCTCATTATTATTTAATTCTTGCTCATGTTTACGAATTAAGATATAATAGTACTGTCTGAATTTATCGTAAAGTATATCCTTAATTGCATCTGTTTCTTTTTCATAGTTTAAAAAACCTTGTAAATCTGTTGCGTATTTAAACATATTTTCTGGCAACTTCAATTCATGATCTGTTTCAAGCGGAATTTCTCGATAATTAATAAAATCTTGTGTCACAAATAAATCTGACAATATTGAAAATGAGAATATAAAATTGTCATCGTATCCTTTTTCCCAACATTTTGACATATTGAAAACGTCTTTATCTATGAGTTTTTCTGGATAATCTAATGGTAATATCTTTACATTTCCTTGCTTTAAATTGACAGATGTAACAATTTTTAATAATTTATGATCGCTTGCGGTAAACTTTCCTGTATATTGCCTAATAGATAACTCATTAACTATATTTAATATATCACCTTTTATTATTCCATTCAGTCCCCTCAATGGAATTGCAAATGGTAAGAATTTACCATTTTCATCTTTTTCGCATGATATACGCTTTGTGATTTTTCCTTCAGTATTTATAATTGCAACACTTGGAGGCCAGTTTGAAATGAGTACAATTGTATCAAGATTTTTGATAATAAAGCCAAACTTACCAATAAAAGCATTTGTTCCTTCTTTTTCAATCCTGATTTTATAACTTAATACTTTTTTATCGAGATTATAAATATCGATTGAATTATATTTATCATTTAAGAGTGCTAAATAGTTGCTGTCCTTATCAGAGAAATATTGGCTAAGCGCAGTTTCATTTATTTCTCTCTTCCCTAGCTTAATGTAAATACTTTCTGAAGTGGGCTCTAGGGTTATTCTACTTTCTTCATCAGCTGAATTCGTATTACAGTTGGTTAAAAGCAAATAAATCGTTATACAATATGTTAAATATCTCATATATCTTCTAATTTTACAAAACACAACTAATCTTTAAATTATTATATGTAATAAGTCCCTGTCCCATAAACATAGGACAGGTTTTTAAACATCACTCTAGTGAAAAGTTACTTTGCTTAGACTCCCACACAGGAAGTTGTCAATGCATTAGTATAGCAGCATCCACTTCCACACCATCTTAAACAAAAGTCCCAACCCATTATTTCTATGCAACCACCTGCTTTTGCAGTTGCAGTTGCATTTGGTATACTTATTTCTTCTATCTTGTATTCAAAATTATTGTCATTTTGATAAAAATTCACATTTGTCGTAAGTGTGAGAATTAACATTATTGTGGATACAACTAAAAATATTTTCTTTTTCATATATTGTTTTTTAAAAAATTTAAAAATAGTTTCATTAAAAAAATTAATCTCCTACATATTTTTATATCTTCGCCCCCAAAGGGGCTAAAAGAACTGATGTTTAATTCCCATTATACCTAGGTTTATAGTATGCCCCTTTTCTATTTCGATAGAAATTAGACTTACTTAATTATTTACAATAGAGAAGTGCTT
>JANYKN010000083.1 GCA_025361565.1 Bacteroidota bacterium
CGTTGTGGGCAATTGGCGAAAAGCCTAAAGTTCATTGAAAACAACGAAAACGGAGAAAAATAAAATAAATATTCGGCTATAAACGGCTGAATTATTGAAAAATATGACTGAATAATTATAAAAAATATCAAATTTGCCTGAAACGTAAATGTTTAATTTATAAGGTTTAACATCTGACTGAAAATTAAAGAAATAAAAATAATATTTTCCGTTGTTCTGAAAGCACACCGTGTTGATTTTTAAAGTTTGACTTTTAAAAACGACTAAATAATTATAAAAAACTCAATTTGGGCTGAAACGTAAGTACTTAATTTATAAGGCTGAACAGTTTGCCTACGATTTTAAAATATAAAATATTATTTTCTGGTGTTCTGAAAATGCAACGTTCTTAATTCTAAATATTTACATTCAAAACGACTAAAATTAATTCTAATTAATATTCCAAACTTAATTATTCAATTGTTATGAAAAAATCTTTAATATTTTTAGGAGCCATTTCAATTTGTTTAGCCATGAATATTTCATGTAATACTAACAAAACTGATGAGAAAGAGAATACATCAGAACAAAGAAAAAGCTTGTGGACTGATAGTGTAAAAAATGAATTTATAGAAAAAAATTCTAAAACAGACTTTGACAAATTTGCCATTTCTGAACTAATTTCTCAAAATGAGTTCGAAAAGACTGAAGTACAATTAAATGACCTAATTAAATCTCAACCAGATTTTATAAAAGATTACAAAATTTCTAAGACTAAAAACTATGTTGTACCTATCGATGATTTAGCAGGAAAATCAAAAACTGATATTGAAAAAATACTTGCTGAACCTACGAAAAAAGAAAAGGTTAATCCATCAAAAACACCTTGTCCTTGTGACAAATTTACTTATCTAAATGATTTAGTTGAAATAGTCTATATAAATGGAAAAGCAGATTGGATAACAGTCAATAATTCATCTAAATATGCTAAAGTGGCAAATTCAAATTCATATGTTTCGGTCAACAGATTTGATGATTATACCTATGTAAAAGTCTCAACCAAATAGATAGCATTAAAATATGGAATTATCAGAATGATTTCCAGACAAATAAAATGCCCACAACATTGTGTAAACCGGCCATTTGCCCTTGAATCGGTTTCGCGTCGCGAAACCTCTGTACAAGGGCAAACGGCGGTTACACATGTTCGTTAGGGGCAATTAGGTACGCAGCACTAAGGATATAGATATAAAATGAGATATTCAAACATTAGAGAAGAAGAACTAAAAAATAAAGTTGGAGCTGATTGGTTTAAACAATTTGATACAACAGAAATTTTAGGAAATATTGATTTTACAGTTTTTCCTAGACAAGATAGTATATTTGGGAGAACACCTCTACTTTGGGCAGAAGCGAAAACTGGCAACTTTGATGTACCTACAATGTTTGTACAATTAGTGCTTACAATCGGAAAAGCTCGAACTTTTGACAAAACTTTACCACCTGCATTTCTTGGTGCTTTCGACTTTAAAAAAATCGCCTTTGTACCATTCATTAGCATTCAAGATATTTTTTACATGAATGACTTTAATTGGAATGTAACGCCAAGCAACCACGAGACCAAGGAATTTAAACTTATTAAGGACAGAATTGAAGCAATACTCAAACAAAATACTTACATATACGATTATCAGAAAGATGAAAAGGAACTAAAGTCATTTATTGCAATCAATATTGCAAAATCTACAGAAGCAATCAAAATAAAAATTGACAAAAACAATTTTATCCCAATTTACTTGCGTTGGCTTGATGTTATAAAACCAAACATCGATGTAAACTGGGATGAGCTAAAAAAAGCAAATATTTTAGATAGCGATTTTTATCTTGCAGACCTTTTTATAGATGACAAAGACACTCAAAAAATTGATGATGATATATCCATACGAGATAATTTATTTGTAGTTTTTCAAAACCAAGGCTATAAAATTGCAAAAGAAAACATTAAGCAAATGTTTGATGCTACAATAAATATAAGAAACAAAGAAGCTTATCAGCAATTTTGGAAACGCTACAAACGACCACCATTAAAACAATTTCAAGATTACATAATTGAACGTAGAGATTTAATTGTTCCTCAAGACATCAGAGAACGAAAAGGTGCGTTTTTCACGCCCTTTCAATGGGTAGAACTTTCACAAAAATATTTAGCTGATGTTTTTGGTGAGAATTGGCAAGAAGAATATTTTATTTGGGACTGTGCAGGAGGCACTGGAAACCTTCTGGCAGGATTAACTAATAAATACAATATTTGGGTAAGCACATTAGACCAAGCAGATGTAAAGGTAATGCACGAGCGTATTGAACACGGTGCAAACCTTTTAGAAAATCACGTTTTTCAATTTGATTTTTTGAATGACGAATTTACTAAGTTACCACAAGGTTTGCAAGTTATTATAAATGACCCCGAAAAACGAAAAAAATTAGTTGTTTTTATTAATCCCCCTTATGCGGAAGCTGGCGATGCTAAGCAAAGAACAGGTACTGGTAAAAATAAGACAAGCGTGGCACAAAATAGAATACATGATAAATACCATTCACAATTAGGTGATGCAAATCGACAATTATTTGCTCAATTTTTAATTCGGATTTATAATGAATTAAAGAACTGTAAAATTGGAGAGTTTTCTACCCTTAAAACATTAACAAGTTCTCATTTTAGTCAATTCCGTGGTGTTTTTACAGCTAAACTTATTAAAGCCTTTATTGTACCAGCTCATTCTTTTGATAATGTTAATGGTCAATTTCCAATTGGATTTAAAATATGGGATTCAGAAATAAATGAAAAGTTTGATGAACATGAATTAGATGTTTATGATGAAAAAGCAAAATATTTAGGTACAAAAATCTTTTCATCTCTTGAAGGTTATAGATATTTTAGCCATTGGGTTAATTCATTTAAATTAAAATCTGGTTTTCATATTGGCTGGTTACAAGGTGTTACAAGAAATGACTTTCAGAATCAAACAGGTATTATAATTAAAAACAATAAAAATCAAATTGCAGTTCCTAGAGGAATAGATATATATGACGGAAATTTAATTGAGTGTTGTGTTTGCTATGCTGTTAGAATGTGTATATCTGCAAATTGGCTTAATGACTGTGACCAGTTTCTGATGCCTAATAAGAATTGGGAATTTGATAATGAATTTAAAAGTGATTGTTTAATATATTCACTTTTTGATGATAAAAATACTATTCAAATTAAAAGTGGTACAAACCACTGGATACCATTCAGTGAACAAGAAGTAAATTCTCGTGAAAAATTTGAGAGTAATTTTATGTCAAAATTTATTTCAGGTAAATTAAAAAATGAAACTAAAACCGATTTATTTGGTATTCAAGAACAAAGAACTACACCTTTAGTTTTTTCATCAGAAGCACAAGAAGTTTTTAATTTAGGCAGAGAGCTTTGGGAATACTATCACAAACAACCAAATTGTAATATAAATGCAGCACTTTATGATATTAAAGAGTTTTTTCAAGGCAGAAATGAACAAGGGAAAATGAACAATAAAAGCGATGACGAAACTTACATGAAATTGATTAAAGGGTTAAGAGAAAAACTCAGACAAATCGAAAAAAAGATAGAACCTAAAATATACCAATATGAATTTTTAAAATAATAACTGCCCCTAACAAAGGCTCATAAAACATAGGGGTTTAAGAGGTTAAGCAACAGTTTAGCCCGCTGGCAAAGGTTTGTATAGGTTGATACATTCGCAGACCCGCAATCCCCTACGTTTTATAGCCTCGAACGTTATGTGCCACTGGCAAAAAGAAACTAAAGGCGCTAATTTGCTGGAATACTGAATAATAGTTTTTGCGCTGGAATTCTTAGAATTAAGAAAAAAAGAAAATATTTGAGAACCAATAAATTGGCGACTATAAAAACAGAAAAATAGAATAAAAAACGGTTTTCCAAGCCGAAAACTCAATGGTTTTTAACTTGACAGAATAAAAATTAACAAGGTTCTTAAAGCATAATAACTTTTTTCAAGAGCGGGAAAAATCGGAAAACGTGGAATTGCTTTCGCATATTCAAAACGGTTGAAAATTAACAAATTGACAACGATTGAAAGCAATAAAACAACTTTCAGAAACGGTTTTGCAAGCTGAAAGCAAAGTAGTTTTTAGCTCAACATAATACAAGCTGAATAAGGTTCTTTGAACATAATAACTTTTCTCAACGGCTGAAAAACCAGAAAACTCGAAACTTGCGGTTTCAGTTTAAAACGCTGGGGTTTTAGGAAAAATTTGATTTTTAAGAAAACTAAAAATAAAATATTTATCGTAAAACCGTTCAGGAACTTTAAAATTTAGTAGATTTGAATCAGCTTGAATTAAGAAAAAAATATTGGTTCTCAACTTTTCTGACTGCTTTGTGGGCGAAAATCCATTTTTCGGCCGACATTTTGACAACCGAAAAATGAAGGCACATAACATTTTGTAGCCGGTCATTTGCCCTTTTGACGGTTTCGTGAGCGCGAAACCTCTGTGAAAGGGCAAACGACGGCTACAAGTTACCGTTGTGGGCAACTGGCAAAAGCCTAATGTTCTTTGAAACTATCGAAAACGCTGAAAAATAAATAAAATTTCAGATCATAAACGATTGAAATATATAAAATTGGACTGAAAAAGAATTTAAAATATAATTTTCCGGCGTTTTGAAAACGCAACGTGTTGATTTTTAACGCTTGACTTTTAAAAAACGACTAAAAAATAATAAAATATTTCAAGGTTTGCTGAAACGTAAGTGCTTAATCTATAGGGCTGAACACATAAAATATGATTTTTAAAAAAAAATATTATTTTCCGGCGTCCTGAAAGCTCAACGTGTTGATTTCTAAAGCTTGACTTTTAAAAACGACTAAAAAATAATAAAATATTTCAAGGTTTTCTGAAACGTAAGTTCTTAATATTGAGAGCTGAACACGTAAAATAAGATTTAAAAATATAAAATATTATTTTCCGGCGACTTGAAAGCGCAACGTGTTGATTTTTAGGGCTTGACTTTTAAAAACGATTGAAAAATATAATTTTTGTTTTTAACCGCTTTTTTTGAAACTTTAAAGCTAACTTTAAAGCCTGAAACTGCCAATTTGCCTAAAAAAAACATGGTTAAAGCTGCGGTTTTCGGGCTGAATCTGTTGGAAATAAAAGATTATAAAATAAAATATTGGCTGACTTTTAGACGAAAAAAATGACTAAAGAACATGCCCACAACACTGTGTAGACCGGCCATTTGCCCTTCTGACGGTTTCGCGGGCGCGAAACCGCCAAAAGGGCAAACGGCGGCTACACTTAACGTTATGTGCCACTGGCGAAAAAACTGAATGCGCTAATTTGCTGGAATTCTACGAAATAAGAATTACAAAGAAAGTAATTGAAAACCAGTATATTGGCGGATACTAAAACAAAAAAAACAAAACAGGAATCGGTTTTTCAG
>JANYKN010000030.1 GCA_025361565.1 Bacteroidota bacterium
ATTAAAAATAAATAAAGAAAGATTTTGAAAGATAAAATATGTTTTGTAAGTTTGTCAATAGAATCTTTATAAATTTTTTTATTAAAATTTTTAACTTTTGAAAGAACTTATTATGAAAAAACTATCAAAACCAATTATTCAAAAGCTCAGTCTTTTGTTTTTATTGATCCTCTTTGGAGGATATTCTTACGGCCAGATTGCTCTAACTGGTAATGTTGTTTCTGTAGATGACAATCAAGGGATACCTGGAGCTACTGTTCAAATTAAGGGTTCCTCTACTGCTACTATTACTGATCTAAATGGAGAATTTAAAATTACTGCTGCAAGCGCAAAGGATATTTTAGTGTTTTCCAATTTGGGATATGTCACACAAGAAATCGAAATTGGTGATAAAACAAGTTTTATCGTTTCTCTTGAAACTGATAATGAAAACATAGAAGAAGTTGTAGTTGTGGGTTATGGTACTCAGAAAAAAAGTGATCTTACAGGTTCGGTAAGCTCTTTGAAAGGAAATGATCTTACTCAATTACCAACTATGCGTACAGACCAAGCATTGCAGGGTCGTGCAGCCGGTGTTCTTGTTCAAAATACCGATGGTGAGCCAGGCGGTAATGTAACTATCCGAATTAGAGGTGGTAACTCAGTTACAGGTGGTAATAATGCCTTAATAGTCATTGATGGTGTTCAAGGTGGTAATTTAAGTACCTTAAATCCAAATGACATTGAATCTATAGAGGTTTTAAAAGATGCTTCTGCTACTGCAATATATGGTGCACGGGGTGCCAATGGGGTTATTTTGATATCTACCAAAAAAGGTTTGGTTGGCAAACCAATATTTAATTACAATTATAGTATAGGCTCTCAAAAAATTAGTCAAAAGCTTGATTTAATGGGTGCAGGCGATTTTGCTGCAAAATCGAATGATTATGCTGCAACCCTGAATGGTACCGCGAATTCTCCGATAGTCCCTATCATGCCTTTTACAGATGCTCAAATATCAGATTTTCGAACAAATGGCGGAACAGATTGGCAAAACGAAATTTATCGCAGCGGATTAATGCAAAACCACCAACTATCAATGGGTGGCGGCTCTGAGAAGGTTCGATATTTTATTTCGGGCGGTTATATGGATCAGGAAGGGGTTTTGATTAATACAAACTATAAAAGATTCACACTAAGAAGCAATGTGGATCTAAAGCTCACCAAATGGCTTGATGCCGGTGTTAACCTTAATGTTATCAAAGATAAAGGAAATGTACCCCCAACCGGTGAAGGTACATATTATGGCGATATTCTAGGTCAGGTTATTAATACAGTTGCAAGATTTGACCCTTGTACACCTATATATGACGAAGTAGGAAATTACAATTTTAAAGCAAATAAAGGTGGACCTTCAGGTACAAAAGGGTATGCTGATCCAGATGTTTGGAATCCATTGGCAACCGCACTTGAAACTAAGGCTGATAAGGGTAATATTACAACTGAAGTCAATGCTTTTCTTGACTTTAAATTGGCAAAAGGACTTAATTTAAGAGTAACCGGTGCTGCAAGTTTAAATAATTTTGCCAATAAAAATTATTATGGCTCAAAAACACAGCCGGGCTATGGAACAAATGGGTTGGGCAAATTGGAAACCGAACTAAGCCAGTTTTATCAAAATTCCAATATTCTAACTTATAATAAAACCTTCAATGAAAAACATCGTTTAACATTGACCGGTGTTGCGGAACAACAGCTATCATTAGATAATTATGCATATATCGAAGCTCAAGGTTTTTTAAGTGACAACACTGGTATAAATGATTTAGGTGGAGCTAATCAGATTAATTCACGTTATAACACTATGTCGAAAACTGCTTTAAACTCTTTCCTTGGTCGTGCCAACTATGTTTATAATGACAAGTACATGCTTACTGTAAGTTATAGAGCAGATGGATCTTCAGTTTTTGGTGCAAATAACAAATGGGGTTATTTTCCATCGGCTTCCGTGGCATGGAAAGCTTCTGAAGAAGAGTTTATTAAAAATCTGGGTCTATTTTCAAATTTAAAATTCAGGGCTAGTTGGGGTAAAACAGGTAATCAAGGTATAACACCTTATCAATCATTGGCTTCTGTAGTATCAGGGTTTAACTATCCATACCTAGGTGCTGGTGCAGCAGATATTGGATATGGATTAGGAGTAGCGGCTAACCCAGATTTAAAATGGGAAACCACTGCTCAAACAGACCTTGGTTTGGATTTTGGCTTTTTTAACGAACGCCTTACTGCAACCGTTGATGTTTATAAAAAGACTACAGAGGATTTACTGTTAAACAAGCAAGTAGCAGGATATTCCGGATTTGCTTCAGTACTTTCTAATGTAGGATCAATTGAAAATAAAGGCCTTGAAATATCAATAGGCGGAATGCCCGTTGCAGTCAAAGATTTTAAATGGACTACAAGTGCAAATATTTCTTTCAACAGGAGTAAAGTACTTGCCTTGGCTTCTGATTTGCCCTTACCAATTATTACAAACACAGGCGGTGGCTATAACATTTATAAAAGTGGAGCATGGGCTCTTAAGAATTTAACAGTAGGCCATCCTGTAGAAGAGATGCAAGGATATGTTTGCTTAGGAACATGGAGCGAAGCAGAGCGTGCCGAAGCATTTAAATTTGGACAAATACCTGGCGAACCGAAATGGTTGGATGTTAATGGCGACGGTAAAATATTAAAGGCTGATGATGGCAACCAGGTAATCGGAGATGCAAGCCCCGATTTTATTTGGGGATGGAACAATAGTTTTACATATAAGGCTTTTGATCTTTCATTCCTTATTCAGGGAAGCCAAGGAAATGACATTTTTAATGCAGTAAGGATTAAAACTGAAGCTGCAAATTATGGAACCAGCACAAACCTGAATGACAGATGGACAATTGATAATCAGGATACCTATGTTCCTGGATTTATATCTTCTCAAGATAGAATTGCTCAACTTACATATACTGATCCTAAGACTGGCCTTCCAGTAGTAAAAGCATCTACAGTAAAAATTGGTAATGATACCCGTTCCAGCCGTTGGATTGAGGATGGTTCTTATGTGCGTTTAAAGAACATTACACTTACTTATAACTTGCCAACATCACTATTGAGTAAAATTCATATATCAAGATTGTCAACTTATGTAACGGCATCAAACCTGTTTACAATTACGAAATATACAGGGTATGATCCAGAAGTAAGTTCCTTTAACAGGGGCTCAAGGGTAAAAGCAGGTGGTTTGGGTATCGATTTAAGTAACTACCCAACTGCTAAAGCATTCATTTTTGGTATTAATGTAACTTTTTAATTAGACTTATGAAAAAATATAAAATCAATTTATTTAAAAGCTTTATATTATTGCTTTTAACTATAGCAGGCACTTCCTGTCAAGACCTTACAGAAGCACCTGAAGGGAAATTAACCCCTGAAACTTTCTATGAAACTCCAGCCCAATGCGAAGCATCTTTTACGGCTTCAATGAATGCACTTTATACTACCTGGAGTGGTTATACAGCTGATGGCTTTTTTCCAAATGGTCAAAATGCATGGCCGAATACCTCATTAGGATATGAACCTACAGCTAATAATCAATTTTGGCAATGGCATTATAAAGCACTAAGCAATATAAATCCAGTTTTAAAAGCTATTAAAGCAGGGAACTTAAGTAAATTTCCTGCAGATCAGGTGGCAGATATAACTGGACAGGCTAGATTCCTTAGGGCTTTTAATTATTTTATTTTGGTAAGGCTTTATGGAAGAATACCTTATGTAGATGAGGATACTCCAGACTTAATTATGAATCCCTTAACACCTGAATCAAGGATTGAAATTGCAGCTATGTATGATAAAATCGAAGCCGATTTACTTTATGCTGCCGAGAATATGTATGATCGTGACCCAGCTAATCCAGGTAAACCAAACAAATGGGTTGCAAAAGGATTATTGGCAAAAGTATATTTAACCAGGGCTACTGCTCCATTAAATCAAACAGAAAACTATGCCAAGGCACGAGATATTGCAGATGATGTAATTGTTAATGGGCCATACGATCTAGTTCCTTTAGTTACAGACGTATTTAAAACTTCAAATGTTAACAATATTGAATCGATGTTTGCATTCCAGTCAGCTCCTGACTATCCTGCAATGCCTGGAATTGATAATGCCCCCGATGAATGGGGTGGATGGGGAGATGGTGCCACAAAAGCTCTTTGGGCTGATAGTTACCCCGAACAACCACGTAAACATATTTATTTACTTACCGATTGGCCTGTTGATCTTTATGATATAGGAGGAGCTTGGGTCGATTATCCTAATTCCAGTTCTGGAATTCCTTGGAATGGTAAACGCTGCTGGCCAAATCTTACGGTTGACCAACAATTAACTGATGCTGGTAATAGTGGTGTAATTATGCCAATTTTAAGGTTTGCCGATATATTACTGGTTTATGCAGAGGCTGCAAATATGGCTGAAGGTGGACCTTCGCAATTGGCAGTTGATCGTTTAAACAGGATTATCGACAGAGCAAATACACCTTCTGTTACTGAAGTGCCTAAAACAAATATCCCAGGAACGGAGCCACTTGCTACAACCAGCATGACGAAAGAGGATTTTGATCTAAAAGTGATAGCAGAAAGAGACTATGAACTTTGTTTTGAATTTGACAGGTATTTTGATGTACTTAGGAAGCATATTTTAATGGAAGTGAATTTGCCAGACGATGCAGCCAATTATGTTGAAACTGACTATTTATTGCCAATTCCTCCATTCGATGCAACACTTATTGGTAATAACCCTGGATACTAATCGAATATGAATTTTTGATTGAAGACTATAAAACCCTAAAATAATGGGTTTTATAGTCGTTTTTCCAATACACGATTAAAATTATTTTATGTTAACAAAACAGTTTGTTTGTACCGTACTATTGGTAAGTATTTTCCACGTTTATTCATTGGGCGGTACTATCAATTCTGAAAATATTCAACCAAAAGATTCCTTGAAGTTTTACAGTGGTCAGAATTTTACGATTATTGGCAAATTTCATGACGAAAAAAATTATGTTCGTTTTCCTCAGGGCTTTAAAGAAAAACTGAGACCAGAAGTTTGGGAACTTGGCCAAAATTCCACTGGAATTTCTATCCGTTTCCGCACAAACGCAAGCAATATGAGCATAAAATGGACAGTTATGGACGAAGTTTCATTTCCCCACATGGCATTGACAGGGATTAGGGGAGTTGATTTATATGCATATGAAAATTGTGTGTGGCAGTTTGTTCAAACAGGTAGGCCAGGAGAAAAAACAAGCGAATATGTAATGTTTGAGAATGAAGCAAATGGATTTAGGGAATATCTGTTAAACCTTCCTTTATACGATGGTGTTGATTCTATATTTATTGGAATTAATGCAGATGCAGAAATTTCAAAACCAAAAGAACAATATCTAATAAACAAAAAACCAGTAGTATATTACGGTAGCAGCATTGCGCAAGGTGGATGTGCCAGCCGCCCCGGAATGGCATTTACAAATATCTTATCTCGAAAATTGGATAGAAGTTTTATTAACATGGGATTTAGTGGCGAAGGTACTTTCGATCAATCCGTTGGAGAAGCCATTTGCGAAGTGGATGCTGCCTTATATATAATTGATTGCAATCCAAATACTGAAAAGGAACTCATTTATCAAAGAGCTGTAGATTTGGTTAAACAGATGAAAAAGAGCAGACCAAATACTCCTATTTTGCTGGTGGAGAACTATATATATGCCAATCAAAAAGTGATGACTGAAAATACTTTAAACCATGAAAGCAAGCGAAAGGAGATGACTGAGGAAAAACAGAAAGAATTGAGATTGGCTTTTGAAACGCTTAAAAAATCAGGCACAACAAATCTCTATTATCAAACTGGTATAAATTTAATTGGGGATGATGGCGAAGCAACAGTAGATGGAGTGCATCCTACTGATTTAGGAATGAGTAGGATTGCCGAAGCCTTGTTTTCACAAATAAATAAAATTATAAATAAAAAATAATCCAAATTTATTATGTTGTTGAAATTAAAGTGGCAATAAGTATCCGGTAAATTTATAGTGATATTTCCCGAATAATATTAAGTTAGAAAAAATGTGTTTATTCCATAATAGTTGTTAATGTGTTCGAATTTTGCAATGTGCACAACCATTTGTGAAGTAGCGGAAATTAGAATTATTATTTTTTCATGTAGTCCTATTTAGGTTGAGTTTAGGTAATGGTGTCCGGTATTTGCCGGACACTTTTTTAATCACATAGAATTGCATATACAATTGCAAGATGTTGATAATTATAGTTATACTTGAGGGTAACGTTTATAATCTACTTCGCAAGTTTATTTTATTGATTTTTAAGGCAATATGATATGGACAACAGCAGTGTTTTTTATCAAACATTAGGGCATAATTCCAGTCGAAATCCATATATACCACAAAGGAAATCGCGGATTTGTATTGAAAAGACAAGTTGAAAAATGGATGCGGCCTTTTTTTGATTTGATGGTAGTTAACAATTGGATGTAATAGTTAATTTTTAAAAATACATATAATGAAAAAGATTGTTTTAATTCTGATATTTTTTGTCTTTTTTGGATTGCAGAGCTTCAGTCAAAATGCGAAACCAGAACACCATCAAAGAACACCAATAATGGGATGGTCCAGCTGGAATAATTTTCATGTAAATATTGATGAAAAAGCCATAAAAGAACAAGCAGATTTTATGGTTTCAACTGGAATGAGAAATGTAGGTTATTCCTATATCAATATCGACGATGGCTACTTTGGTGGAAGAGATGAAATGGGAAATTTAGTTGCAAATCATAAAAGATTTCCAAACGGAATGAAAGTTATTGCTGATTATATTCATTCAAAAGGATTATATGCCGGAATTTATACAGATGCAGGAATAAATACTTGTGCTTCGAAATGGGATAATGACACTTTGGGCAATGGTTCAGGAATTTTTGGGCATGAATATCAAGACCTCAGCAAAATGCTCAATGAATGGGGTTTTGACTTTATAAAAGTCGACTGGTGCGGTGCGAGCTGGATGGGATTGAATGAACAAACCCGCTATACAATAATCGGAAATATAATTAGAGAAATTAACCCAACGGTGGTTTACAATATTTGCAGATGGCAATTTACTGGAGAATGGGCTACCTGTTTTGCTGATTCCTGGCGAATTTCAGGTGATATTGACAACACATTCAAGTCTATTCTTAATATTATTGATTTGAATGCCGATTTATGGAAATATGCTTCACCCGGCCATGTAAACGACATGGACATGTTACAGGTTGGGCGCGGCATGAGCTACGAAGAAGACAAAACCCACTTTAGTATGTGGTGCATGATGAACTCGCCACTTTTGGCTGGTAACGATCTGAGAACCATGTCCAAACAAACCATCGAAATTCTTACCAACAAAGAAATAATTGCACTGAATCAAGACCCGCTGGTTTATCAGGCTAGAAGATTGAGTAAAAAAGGCGATTTGGAAGTTTGGGCAAAACCATTGATTTCAACCATGGGCGGTAAAGTTGCAGTTGCATTGCTGAACAGGTCGGAGAAAAAGGCGACGATCAGTTTTAATCTGGATTCAGTTGGCCTAAATGCAAGCAAAGGTTACGCAATGCGCGATTTATGGGCAAAAAAAGATTTTGAATTGTCAAAAGAAGAACAAGTAAGTTTTGAAGTTCCGGCACATGGAGTTGTTGTTTTAAAAATTATTGGAATCATGAAACCTTATAATGTTTTTCAGTATAAATAATTTAACAATATGCACTTCATTTTACATTGAATAGAACTAAACTAAATTTAAACATATGAATAAAAACGTTTTTGCATTGCTTATTTTGTTATCATTCGTTCATATAACTTCTGTATTTGGGCAGTCACTTCCTGACTCTTTGGTAAGCAAAAAATATGTTTATTGTGAACTTTCAAGTGTAAACAAAGCTTTCAAATCTTTCATTTATGTGGTAGCAGATTTTGGTGATAATACAAACTCGTCTGATAATCATATCATTAAAGATGAAAAAACTGAAAGAAATAAAGAATTTAATTCAATGGTAGATGCACTAAACTTTATGTCGGATAAAGGTTGGGAAGTTGTTTCTGTGTATACAAATGTTTCTTCTAATAATGTTAATAACATTACAACGAGCTCTTCAACCTATTTATTAAAGAAAATTAAAGAAGCTAAATAATTGTAATTACTACTTGAAAACTAGATATAACCAATATTTTACAAGCTGAATATTATGAGTAAATTTTTAAGAAGAGATTTCCTTAAAGGATTAGTAGCACTTCCTTTTATGGGCTATTTTGCATTATCGTTCAAGGATAATATTTTGCTGGAACAGGCTAAAAAGAAAACAGATTATTTAAAAGATCTGGGGATTGATCATTTGGAAGCTTTACGTTTTAAGTTTCCGAAGTGGAATTCTGATAACACAAAACCAATTAGGTTAGGAATTGCTGGATATGGATGGCGTGGACCAGTTTTAATGAGAGCTTTGGGTCATGCACATCCCAATTGGATTGCAGAAAATACCAAAGACGGAAAATATAATGATGAACTCCTATCATTTTTAGATCAAGAAGATTTAAATGTCGAATTTACTGCTGTTTGCGATGCTTTTTCGTTTCGTGCCCAAGATGCTTTAGCTACTTCGCTAAATGAGGTTTATCCGGGCGAAAAGAAAGGGAAACGAAAACCCATAAAAATATTTGCAACTTACAAGGAAATGATTGAAAGCAAGGAGATTGACGCTGTAATAATTTCTACTCCAGACCATTTACATGCAAACATGGCAACAATAGCTGCAAAAGCTGGTATCCATGTTTATCTTGAAAAACCAATGACCCGAACCATTGAAGAAGCAAAAGCCTTAAGAGATGTAATCAAATCGTCAAATATAGTTTTTCAGCTAGGCCATGAAAATCGGCAGCAAAGAAGTTATGAAGTAGCTAAGGAATTGGTGGCCAAAAATGTATTAGGTGATATTTCCCTGGTTGAAACTTTTACAAACCGAAATAGTGATTTTGGTGCATGGATAAGAGGAATTGACAAAAGGGCCTCATTGCAAACTATTAATTGGAAAGAATTTCTAGGTGATTCGACTTATCAGGAATTTAATCCAGATAAATATTTTAACTGGCAACGATTTAATGAATTTGGCTCAGGGGTCACCGGCAGTCAGTTCAGTCATTTTTATGATTGTGTAAATCAAGTGCTCAATTTAGGAATTCCCGAATATGTTGCAGCATTGGGCGGAACTTATTATTTTAAAGATGCCCGGGATATTCCGGATGTTTTAAATTGTATTTTCAACTATCCAAAAAGAGGTTTGTCATTGACTTATGATTGTACACTTAAAAATAGTAAATTCAGAGGAATAACATTTATGGGCACTGATGCAACCATGGAAATTGAGAATAATGTCAATGTTTACAAAGATTCTGAATCTGTAAAATACAAGAAAATTGAAATCGATCCGAACAAAACCATTTTCTCTTATTTCCCAGATCCAAGAGTAGATGCAGTTTCTTCGGCTACTGCTTTAACTTATATTAAAAACGGTTTTGGTAAAACCATGATTGAAAATAGAATTGTTGATACTACTTATCTTCATTTAAAAGAATGGATAGACGCCATTCGTGGGCACGGAAAGCCTTGTTGTGATATTGACAGAGGTTTTGAAGAATCGGTGACTTTTATATTGGCCAATATTGCTCTGGACCATAAAAAAACGGTGTCTTGGGATGCAATAAATGAGAAAGCAGTGGTATCTTAAAATTCTAATTTATAAAAAAATAAAATAATGGAAAATAATCATATAGAAAAATCGGAATATTCAAACATTCAGGTTTTTGCATTAACTTTTTTACGCATTTTGATAGGCTGGCATTTTTTATACGAAGGTCTTGTGAAATTTTATGCTCCCGGAGGCTGGACTGCTGAGCTTTTTCTAACTCACTCAGTTGGCCCGTTTTCTTTTATTCTAAAAGCGTTAGCTGTCAATCATACAGTTTTAATGATTGTGGATAATGCCAATATCTGGGGACTAATTATCATCGGATTGGGTTTGTTTCTGGGAGTTTTTGCCAAACCATTCAAAATTATGGGAATGGCGCTGTTGTTTCTGTACTTTGTTGCATATCCTTCATTGGCTTTTTATAAAGTTTCTGTCCCCGTTGAAGGCAGCTACTGGATTGTAAATAAAAACCTGATTGAAATTGCCGCTTTGTTTGTATTGTATTGCTTTCCATCTAGCCATATTACAGGGCTTGATCGGTATTTCCGCTATTACAGGGAAAGTTCAAAAAGAAAGTTAGATTAATGAACAGCACATTTTTTAAAATTAGTTTATGCCTAGTTTGAAATTTTTCATCCGAATTTGCATTTTAGTTTTGATTGGCTCATATCTCTCAAACTGTTTATCATCAGCAAAAAAAACAAATTTAAACAATGCATCAACTTCATGGCAAAAAATTGGTCCTGGCGGCGGTGGCTCAACTTTTATTCCAACATTTTCATATCATTCGCCCGATCAATTTCTGGTAAGATGCGATATGACAGGTGCTTATCTGACAAAAGACGGAGGCACTTCATATCAACAAATTAATTTTGCAAATGGTTCAAATTGCTTTGCTTATGATCCGAATGATTCAAGTACAATTTATATTGGTTCGACATACCTAAGCAAATCAACAAATGGCGGGAAAACATGGGAACAAATTTTTCCAAAAAAAACTGATATAGTAAGTGAACAATACATTGGCGATCATGCTGAATATGAGATGAAAACCAACGAAAGTTCTTTGTACGTTACTGAAGTAGGGAAAATTGAAAGCATTCGTGTTGATCCAGTTAATTCAAAAGCGCTTTATTTTACAATGGGTTCCTGTTTTTTTTATAGTAATGATGACGGACAAACCTGGGAAAGGCAAGATGTTAAACATCAGATTGATTATTTGTATTCCAATAAAACGAGTGCAAAAAATGAAGTGTTTATTTTCTCACAGGAAGCAATCTATATTTTCGACAAAACTTCTCAAAAAATTACACAAAGAGAACTTCCAAAAGCTATGTTTCCAGCACTTTCTTTTACAGCCGGAACAATAAAAAATTCGGATGAAACAATTTTCTATGCACTTCATCATTTAAAACCTAAGGAAAATGCCTACACTTTTACTAACAGCGAAATATGGACTTCGGAAGACATGGGGACCAGCTGGAAACCACTTGAAGATACTGAAATAACCAATAAAAACTCTGGAATTAAACCCTGTTTTACAATGGTAGTTTGTTCTGAGCACGATGCAGCAAACGCCTATGTAGTGTCCAATAACTACGAAGTAAAAAATAAGGATAATTCAGCAACGTTTTGGTATGGCGCCTTAAAAACAGGCGATGCCGGAAAAAGTTGGAACTGGGTTTGGAAAGGTGGAGGTGGCTCAGGTCAATACGGTGTACAAGATGCACAAGATGCCGAAAATTTGACCGATGCCTGGGTACACAAAGCTTTTGGCGGTGAGTTCATTCAGTTATTAGATGTTGGAGTATCGCCACAAGATGGAAAGATAGCTGTGGTAACGGATTGGTACAGAACCATGAAAACAATGGACGGTGGAAAAACATGGCGCGAAATTTACAGTATTTCCAATTTTGACGGAACTTTTACAAGTTGTGGAATGGACGTTACAACCGCTTATGGCGTACATTTCGATCCATTCAACAAAAACCATATTTGCATAAGTTATACTGACATTGGTTTTCACCACAGTTTTGATGGTGGCAAAAGCTTGAGCCGTTCAACAACAGGTGTTCCTAATGAATGGGTAAACACATGTTATTGGGTAGCTTTCGATCCGGAAGTAAAAAATAAAGTTTGGTCGGTTTGGTCGGGCATGCACGATTTCCCAAGGGGTAAAATGACACGGAATCCGGAATGGAAAACTGGCAAATATGCCAAAGGTGGTGTTTGCGTATCAATTGATGGAGGAAAAACATGGAAACCTACCATTGAGGGAATGGGCATGAATTCTCCGGCAACTTCAATTGTTTTGGATCCGAAATCGAAACCGGGAAAACGCACGCTTTATGCAAGTGTTTATAGCAAAGGTATTTTTAAATCAACCGACGACGGCAAAACCTGGGCACTAAAAAATATAGGAATTGAAGGAAATACCTGTGCTTTCGAATTAACACTGGCAAATAATGGAAATCTGTTTGTTACTATAAGTCCAACGCCAATGCACAAAGATGGGAAAAAAGGAAGAGAATTTTATTCAGGTGCCGTTTACCGATCAACCGATGGCGCCGAAACATGGACTAAACTGAATGTAAGCAATGGTTTGCTGTTTCCAAATGGGATTGCAATTGATCCCAACAATCCTGATTTAATTTATTTAAGTTGCTGGTCAACAATTAGTTTAAGCGATTTGCTTGGTGGCGATGTAACAAAATCAACAGGAGGTAGCACCTTACTGGATATGCCAGGTGGTATCTTCAAATCTAAAGATGGTGGAAATACATGGACTTCTATTTTTGATCAAAAACAATACGTATACGATGTTACTGTTGATCCTTATCATTCAGGCAGATTGTATTGCTGCACTTTTAACAAAGCCGCTTATCGTAGTGATGATTTTGGTAAAACCTGGAAAAAAATAACAGGCTATGATTTTCATTGGGGTCATCGGATTGTTATCGATGAAAATGACCATGATAAAGTATATATTACTACTTATGGTTCAAGCGTTTGGCATGGAGTTCCGGAGATAGAATGATTTTTACAAAAAGAAATTAGAAATAGTGATGGCTAACTGATAGATAATTAAATAAATATAATATTTGTTTGGTATTTATTCATCCGCATAAATTGTAATTGACGGAATGTTTTATAAAATAATTGTATTGATTAAAAACCTGTAACTAAAAATCTATTGAAATGACAAATCAAAAACAAATTTACCCATGCTTGGCTGCAACTTTAATGCTGGTAATTCTTATTATATTATTTGCTTGCCAAACATCTCAAAAACACTTGGTAAATCAAAATTCTACCCGATTTGATTCCCTTCAAATTAAATCAGAGCATCCCAGAATTTGGGTTGATGCTAACAAAATGCAATTTCTGAAAGAAAAATGTAAAGGCAGATCTGTTGAAGAAGTTCAAGAACTTGCCGGACCTTCCATTGCTGGTTTAGCTTTGACTTATCTGATTACCGGAGACGAAAAAACAGGACAACAAGCAATTGCCAAAGCCCTGGCAGAGCGAGTTGATGAAGGTTCTGTATACAAGGATTTAAACTCATCAGATGGGCTAAACAAACGGATTCATTTTCATGCGCTTTTAACAGAGCGCGCTTTATGTTACGATTGGTGCTACCCACTTCTTTCTGATAAGGAAAAAGCCGAATTCAGGAATCTGATGCTTCCTGATATGAAAAAACGTGTCGGTTTTAAAAGAGCCTGGCGATCATTTCATAATGGATTGTACGATACTGGCTGGCCTTTAACTGCTGCAATATTAGCGTTAGATGGCGATGAACCTTATACAAAAGAAGCTTGGGATTTTGTGAAACCAGAACTTGAAGATGTGTTAAAAACCTTCGAAAATGTATTTCCTGATGGGGAATGGGGCGAAGGAATGGATTATAACAGACATTCAACCTATCCGGCAATTAATTTGTTTTTGGCGATTAAAACCGCTACAGGAAAAGATTTTTTGGCCACTTCGCAACACATCAAAAACACAGGGGCTTATATTTTGTACAGCTCAAAAGCCAATGGACTGGCTCTGGAAAGCGACGATAACGATTGGCCTTTTATTGGCCCTTGGGAACGTTCGGCTTTATTAATGCTCAATGAGGAATTTCGTGATGGTTATAATCAAAATTTTATCAATAATTGTCCGGCTAAAAGGTTTCAGTTCGAACCGGCATTAAAGTTTTGCGATTTGCTGTGGTACGATTCTACAATCCAGGAACAACCGCTTACTGATTTGCCTTTATCGAAAATTTTCAGAGGCAAAGGTTTGGTTATGGCTCGCAGCAATTGGGATTGGGATTCTCCAAACAAGCCTGCAAACAGCGCCTGGATTTCGTTTCATTGTGGCGATTATTTTGGCGATCATGTTCATTTTGATAACAATAGTTTTTCGATTAGCTACAACGGAGAATTAGCCCTTGATGCGGGTAGATACGATTGCGATTGGGGCATTGAGGATTGGACACTAAGCAAAGATTCCACAAAAATACGAAGATCACAATTTTTCAATTATTACAAAAGAACCATTGCTCATAATACCATTCTGGTAATGGATCCCAATGAAAGATTAGCACTGAACCTAATAAATGATGGTGGACAAATTGACCAGTTGCGCTTGAAAGGACCACGAAATGTTCCCGAAGATTATGATCAGGGAAATTTTCCCTCAGAAGAAGGAATTGGGAAATGCGATTGGGCTACAAACCCCGGTAGATGGGAGACAGGCGACATTACATCCTACAAAGCCACCAACGACTTTATGTATGTTCGGGGTGATGCAACAAAATCGTATTCTCCATCAAAAATGAACTCATACATTCGCCAATTGGTTTATTTGCAGCCCGGAATTATTGTGGTGATGGACAGGGTGGTATCTACAAATCCTGATTTTAAGAAAACATGGTTACTTCATTCTGTGAACGAACCTGCAATTGATAAAAACTCTAATTCATTTGAAATAACAGAAGGAGAAGGTCGCTTGGTTTGTGTTTCGGTGTTGCCAAATAAAATGAAGGTATCAAAAATTGGTGGCCCAGGAAAAGAGTTTTTGGTAGATACCGCTCATTTAACCTGTGGTTTGAAATCAACCGTTGACCCTCAGGAATTGCATTATGCCGAAATTCCAGGAGCATGGCGTGTGGAGATAAATCCTGCTGTGGCTGCTAAAGAAGATTATTTTTTAAATGTTTTGATGGTTTCAAATAAAAGTTCAAAAGAAGTTCCAACCGTAAAAGTTTTATCGGAAACTGCCGATGAAATTTCTATTCAGGTGAGCACCAAAGATGGAAAATCAGCTGTTCTCAATTTTACAAAAGGTGAAAAACAAGCAACTCATATAAAACTGATGAGTGGTAAATCGGTTTTGGTTGATGAAAATATGCCTGATAAGGTTGAATAGCAGAAAGGTAGGATAAATTGACAAATTGTTATATTTTCTCGGAGTCCTATCAGTAGACTCTGAGAAAATCAAAAATTTGAGCAAGTTGAAATATTTTATGTCAATACAAAGCCTTTTTTTTGATCGAATTTAATCCAAACATAATCATGAGATTTAAAACAATCACTTTAGTCATTCTTTTTATAGGTACAACTTTATTAACAAGCTGCCATAAAGACAAGCCCACGGGGCCATACGATCCTTATACACATATTTCCATATTTAAAGCAAAGATTGACAATATTGATTTTGAACCTATTTCTATAACTATTTCTATTCCTGATATTCGAACAAATCCAATGGGGGTATTTGCATATGATAACACCCATTTGATTGGTGTTTTTTATCCTAGAGATTGTGGCGAGAAGACCTTTAATTTGTCAAATTCAAACCAAAATGCTTCCATATTATTCGACAATATTGAATGTAAAACTGGAAATCTTACTATAACTAAATATGATGTAAACTTGGTTGAAGGAACTTTCGAATTTGAAGTGAATATCCAAGACTCAGTTATGAAAATTACCGAAGGTTTTTTTTCAATTGTATACCCTATAAACTAAATTGCTAACCTTAAAATCTACTGATATGAAACCAAAAACAATTATTTTGCTTTTTATTTGTTCAACTTTATTAACAAGCTGCCATAAAGAAAAGCCCACGGGACCATACGATCCTTATACACATATTTCCATATTTAAAGCAAAAATTGACAATATTGATTTTGAGTCTTATCAAATTACGATCGGTACGCCTGATGATCTTAAATATCCAATTGGAATTATTGCGGATGATAATAATTATGTAATTAGTATTGAGTTTCCCGCAAACTGCGGAGAAAGGACATTTAATTTTCCAAATTCAGATCAAAATGCAACCATCATGTTCAACAATACTGAATGTTTATCAGGAAGACTTAACATAACTAAATACGATGTTAACCTGGTCGAAGGTACTTTTGAATTTGATGTGAATATTCAAGATTCGGTTTATAAAATAACTGAAGGATTTTTTTCAATTGTATACACAATAAGCTAAATTAATGACAATGGAAATTTTAGAAAGTGCTAATTTGTAATTCTGAAATTTAGTTTTATCACCGAATTTTTTTATTCAAATTCATTAAAATATTTGGATTAATAAAACAAATATCATTACTTTGCTTAATCGTTTAATTATTGAATTTTATAATAAATAGAGTTAAATATTCATTTGGATGAAAAATAGAGTTTCATTAAAAGATATTGCAAATAAAGTTGGTGTTTCAATTGCGCTTGTTTCCTACGTTTTAAATGGTAAAGAAAAAGAGAAACGTGTTGGTGAAGAAGTTGTTAAAAGGATAAAGGAAGCAGCCAAAGAACTCAATTACCAACCCAATCAAATTGCAAGAAGTTTAAGGGGGGGATCAACAAAAACAATAGGACTTATTGTAACAGATATTGCTAACCCTTTCTTTGGACAATTGGCCCGGATAATTGAAGATGAAGCCGTAAAAAATGGTTATACTGTTATTTTTGGTAGTTGCGATGAGGATATATTTAAATCTGAAAGATTAATTGAGACCTTTTTATATAGGCAAGTTGATGGTTTCATTATCGCACCAGCCGAAGGCACTAACAATCAAATTGCTGCCCTAATTGAAAAAAAATTGCCCGTAGTTTTAATTGATAGATATTTTCCAGAAATAAAGGCGAGCAGTGTTTGTCTCAACAACTTTCAAGCAACCTTCGAAGCAACCAACCACTTAATTAAACAAGGTTATAAGCATATTAAAATGGTTGCTTACAAAACATCATTAAATCATATGCAAGAGCGGATAAGGGGTTATGTCGAAGCATTGATCCTCCATAATTTAAATAGCGAAATATATATTATTGAAATACTTCGTAAATCTTTGAAAAAGGAAACCGAGGATCTTATTGAAAAGGAAATCAAAAAAATGGAAAACATTGATGCCTTAATTTTTGCTACCAATTCACTTACATTATCTGGTTTGTATAGTATTAACAGGCTTGGGATTAAAGTTCCCGAAGAATTAGGCATTGTTGGATTTGACGGAAATGAAGCATTCGATTTTTTCTATGCTCCTTTATCGTTTGTTGAACAGCCATTGCCTGCAATTGGAAGAAAGGCTGTAAATGTTTTACTTGATTTGATCAATGGGCAAAGTGATATTGTGCATTATAATTTGGAACATTTTTTAAATATACGAAATTCGAGCTAATTTTTTTATGCATGGTCAATGGTTAACCCTGACTTCTTTCAGGACTATTTGGTTATTAGAACAGAATTCGTTGAATCAGTTGAGTTTATGCGTCGTATAGAATTTGGTATTGATGATAAAGAAGAATATGAAAAAGCAATGGTTTGGATTAAAGCCAACTGCATTGAAGGAGAAGATGTTAACAGTGCTGCCAAACAATCATCCCGTGAACGTAAGAACTGGGAATGGGAAATTGTAGTAAAAATGACACTAATTGCACACGATTTAATGATTGGAAACCAAAACTCAAAGCATTGGGCTTTGGTGAAGAAGCAAAAGGAAGGAATGCAATTTTGGCCGTTTTACAAGGCCAGCGGCAATGGACTGATTTTTATCCAAATGCAGATTTTACAGAAGCTATATTAAATTCTTCTTTTGATTGGAATGGAGTAAGGGAAGCTTTTGTTTTTGCAACTGAAAACGACAGCCTGAAAGGTGTTTCAATATTATTCGGTCATTTGCTGACAAATACTGTACAGATTTTTTCTGATGTCCGAACTTACTGGAGCCAGGTGAGACTCTAAATCACATTCAAAGAACTTTTCATTTTGAAGGTGACGAAGTTTCATTGTCGATAATTTCAAAATCTAAACTAGGAGTATCAATTGAACAGATTAAAGCAATCTTTAAGAATAAGTAACAAATGGAAACAAAAAATCGAAGATTATCACTTGTCGCAGGTCCAAACGGAACAAATTACTTGTTCCCATTTGTAATGGTTACCAGTTTATTCCTGATGTGGGGTTTTGCACATGGGTTTTTAGATGTTTTGGATAAGCATTTTCAAAATATCCTTAAATTGTCAAAGGCTCAATCCGGGTTTATCCAATTCTCAATGTATATAGGTTATTTGGCCATGGCTATACCTGCAGGTCTGATTATGAAGCGTTTTGGCTATAAAAAAGGAATTGTCTTAGGTCTTGCATTATTTTCATTAGGTGCATTTTTATTTTATCCTGCAGCAAAATTAGGAACATTTATACCATTTTTAATTGCCTTATTTGTTCTTGCAAGTGGTTTAACTTGTCTTGAAACCGCTGCCAATCCATATTCAATAGTTTTGGGACCCAAAGAATCAGCTTCAAGACGTATCAACTTTTCTCAATCTTTTAATGGATTGGGCTGGATACTTGGCCCATTGATAGGTGGGCTTTTAATTTTTGGCACTAAAGACACATATGATGATACCAAATTCGATTCTCTTCTTTGGCCATATATGGCAATTGGAAGTGTTGTTTTTATTGTAGCAATTGTTTTTTTATTTACTTCTCTTCCCGATATCAAAGAACATTCAGATGAAGATACTGAAGATAATCCACCCATGCGACTATTGTTGAAACACCCTTTTTTCATTCTTGCTGTTGTGGCTCAATTTCTATATGTTGCAGCACAAACAGGTGTTAATTCTTTTTTCATCAACTATGTAACCGAAGAGTTACCCAATGTTCAAGCTCCAATTGGTAGGATAATGGATCATTTGGGATATTTTGGCGAAGTTTTTATGCCCAAAAACTCAAACCAGGCGGCATCATTAATACTCGCAATTGGTGGTATGGGATTGTTTTGGATTGGCCGGTTAAGCGGTTCCTATATTCTCAAATTTGTTTCACCAGGCAAAATGCTTACATTTTATGGTTTGGCAAATTCGTTTTTGCTTCTTCTAGTATTCTTTGGACTCGGAAATATTTCTGTAGTCGCTTTATTTTGTAGTTACTTCTTTATGTCAATTATGTTTCCTACCATTTTTGCTTTAGGAGTAAGCGATTTGGGAGCTTTGACCAAAAAAGGCTCATCCTTTTTGGTAATGGCTGTTGCAGGAGGTGCATTTTGTCCTCCAATTATGGGTTTGATTTCAGATAATTTTGGAACAGCGGTGGGCTTTTTAATACCTCTGTTTTGCTTTGTTTTCATTTCCTATTTTGGATTTGTGAGTATCCAAAAATTTAATATCAAGCAATCAATTAAATCTTAACTTTTAATCCAATTGAGTGATGTCAGCAAATAAATATGTTATTGGCCTTGATTATGGAACGGATTCAGCCATGGCAATTATTGTGAATACTTCAAATGGAGATGAAGTTTCCTCATCAGACAAAAACTATCCAAGATGGGCAAAAGGCAAGTTTTGCAATCCAATTAAAGATCAATATCGTCAACATCCGCTTGACTATATTGAAGTTATGATTGATACAGTTAAGTCGGCAATTGAAAACCTTCTAAATAATAATTCAATCATCGATAATGATACTTGCGAAAAGCTGATTGCAGAATCTTTAGATCAAATTATTCCTCGAAAAAGAATATAAACCAAATGCATTGAATGTTGATATTTATTCCAAAATCTACAAGAAATACTTAAAAGTTGGGGCTTTTGTTGAAAATGAGATATAAGTTTTTATTCTCGATGTAACATTGTTTCATTCATAAGTAGAGATTTTAAATTTTATAAATGAACTGTCTAACTTTTATAATTAAAATATGAAAAAAGGGATTTACATTATTTATTACTTGGGAATATTACTGTTCCTAAACTCATGTTCAAATAAATATTATACTATGGAAGATTTCAAAAAAATTAGAAAAATTGATACACACACGCATATTGAATCTAAAAACTTTGCTTTAGTCGAACAGGCTAAAGAAGATAATTTTACTCTCGTTTCTATAAATACGGATATTCAGGATTATCCGTCTTTGAAGGAGCAATATGATGATGCAATGACAATGAAAACAAAATATCCTGAGAATTTTGCTTTTATAACAGCCTTTTCCCTTTCTGGCTGGGAATCGGCCAATTGGACAGAAAATACAATTGCTAAGTTAAAATCCGACTTCGCCAATGGAGCGCTGGGAGTTAAAGTCTGGAAGAATATTGGAATGAGCGCCAAAGATTCAGCTGGAAATTACATCAGGATTGATGACCCAAAATTTGATGCGGTGACGAAATTCATTGCACAACAAGACAAAATGGTTTTGGGCCATTTGGGTGAACCTAAAAATTGTTGGTTGCCATTAGATCAGATGACAGTAAAAAATGACAAAAAATATTTCACGGAGCATCCTGAATTTCATATGTTTTTACATCCTGAACTTCCAACGTATGAAGATCAAATTGATGCCCGCGACAAATTTTTAGAACGCAATCCAAATTTACGCTTCGTAGGTGCACATTTGGGAAGCATAGAATGGAGTGTTGACGAACTTGCCAGGCACTTGGATAAATTTCCCAACATGGCAGTAGATATGGCCGACAGGATATGCCACCTTCAATTTCAATCCCAAAAAGACAGAGAAAAAGTACGACAGTTTTTTATCAAGTACCAAGATCGCATTATGTATGCAACAGATGCTGGATTTGATTTTCCTGAAGATGATAATGCCGCAAAAAGCAGACTACACGATACATGGCTCGAAGATTGGAAATACTTTGTAACCGACCAAAAGATGACAGTATCAAGGGTTGATGGAGAATTTGAGGGTTTAAAACTTCCTAAAGAAATTATAGATAAGATTTATTACAAAAATGCAGTACGTTGGTTTAAAATGAAATAGAAACATTTATCACCACAAAAAACACTCAATATGAAGCTTATAAGATCGATTTTCAGCCATAATACTTTTTTTGGATCTATTTTAATCGCACTAATTCTGCTGAGTTGTAAAACAGCAGAAAATCCTAACCAGTCCGAAAATAACATTAACCCAAACGGTAGAAATGACAAATGGGATTTTGTAGGAATTGGAGGTGGTGGCGCTATGTTCAATCCTTCAGTAAGTCCGCACAACTCTGATTTTGCCTTTGTGAGTTGTGATATGGGTGGTTCCTTTGTAACCTATAATGGAGGTGATTCCTGGAGAATGTTTAACCTACACGGGATGGTTCAATTTTATGTATTTGATCCAAACGATTCAAATGTGGTTTATACCAATTCCATGGCCTTATTTAAAAGCATCGACAAAGGTAAAACCTGGAGTATTTTATATCCCAAGCCCTCAGAAATTAATGGATTGGTATCAAAAGGCGATCATGCTGAAGAAGTGCTGTTTACAAAAGACAGCACCGAAAGGAATGTATTGGCATTAGCTGTAGATCCCTCCAATTCGAAAAAGTTGTATGCTGCCATTTCAATGAATGAAAAAACATTTTTCGCTATTTCAACTGATGGGGGTTTCCAATGGAATATGGAAAAAGAATTGGAGGAAGGTGTCAGTAAAATATTCATAGATCCCTCATCTACAGAAAACAATAGAATTATTTATATTGCAGGAAGCAAAGGAATTGAACAAAAAATAAATGGCAAATGGCAGATTAATAAGTTACCTGATGGTGTGAAAAAGATAACCACCATTTCAGGAGGGTATGATAAAAATCTCAAAAAAGTGATTATTTATGGAATTTCCGGACTTTCGTATTTCAATCCTGAAGAAGATAAATCGGGTATTTATTTTACGGATAATGGAGGACAGACCTGGGAAAACAGACAGGACGGATTACTTCGATTTTGTTATAAAGGAGCAGATCTTCCAGAATGGCGCACAATTTCTACAAGTGCTCAACATCCTGAAATAGTATATGTTTCATATGCGGGTTTAAAAGTACACAACGATACAACCTGCATTGGTGTGGCAAAAAGCGACGATTTCGGGAAAACCTGGAAATTGGTTTGGAAAGATGATTTAACAAAAGATAAATTGATTTCCTCGTCTAATTTTGGCAGGGATTGGCTAAACGAACGCTTTGGTCCAACCTGGGGCGAAAACCCTTTTGGAATTGGTGTTTCACCAAATAATCCGGAAATATGTTTTACTACTGATTTTGGACGAACAATTAAAACAAAAAATGGAGGGAAAACATGGGAATCAGGATACTCTAAAAATGTGAAAGATTCTGCGTGGACATCCAGAGGTTTGGAAGTAACTACAGGATACAATATTGTGTTCGATCCATTCGATAATAAGCACGTATTCAACGCCATAACTGATATAGGTCTTTGCGAAAGTAAGGATGGCGCTAAAAGCTGGTCAAGCGCCACCAAAGACAATGGAATTCCACATGAATGGTCAAACTCAACCTATTGGCTTGTTTTCGACAAAGAAATGAAAGGCAAGGCATGGGCTGTAATGAGTGGAACACATGATTTGCCGCGGCCTAAAATGTTCAGAAAAAAAGGAACTGCTGATTATAAAGGTGGTATTTTATTGACCGAAAATGCAGGAAAAACATGGCAACCTGTTAGTTCTTCAGCTGGTGAAGGCGCTTTTACGCATATTATTTATGATCCTACAAGCAATAAAAATTCAAGGATATTATATGCCTGTGCATTTGGAAAAGGCGTTTACAAATCAGTCGATGGAGGAAAGAGCTGGGTTCAAAAAAACAGAGGAATAACTGGCAAAGAACCATTTGCGTGGCGAATTGAGCGCAGGGAAGTGGATGGTGCTTTATTTTTAATTATCAGTAGGCGGGGCGAAGACGGAAGCATTGGAAGCGACACAGATGGCGCAATATACAAATCAATAGACGGAGCTGAAAATTGGACGAAAATTTCGATGCCAAAAGAAACAAATGCACCAACTAGTTTACTAATTGACCAGAAAAATCCAGGCACACTCTTATTATCAGCCTGGGGAAGGAAAACAATGGGTCAATTTTCTCCTGAAATTGGCGGGGGAATTTTTCAATCGAATGATGAAGGTAAGAGCTGGACAAATGTTCTCGCTAAAGATCAGCATATTCACGATATTACATATGATAGCAGGAATAACAGATACTATGCCTGTGGTTTTAATGGTTCCGCTTATTATTCCGAAGACGGCGCAATTACATGGACCCGGATAAAAGGCTACAACTTTAAATGGGGAAAAAGAGTTGAACCAGATCCAAGAGATACTGAAAAAATATTTATAATAACTTTTGGCGGCGGAATATGGTATGGTCCTGCAAAAGGAGATGAAAACGCAGTTGAAGATATTGTTACAAAATTGAATGGGAATTAAATTTAAAATATTCGATTGATTACACTTTCAATAATTAATTTAAAAATGAAAAAATTTGTCCTATTTATCACAATCATCTTTTTAGGAATGGCTATTTCTCAAGCACAGGAGCAACCAGAAATTAAAAAAATTAGACCTAAAGAAATTTTTGATGTACTTAACAATCCTGGAATTGGATTCACCACCTTCCAACGTTTTAATGGAGATAGCCTAAATCCTGAAAAAGGTTGGACAGAAGGATTTCCAATTGTTTATCAAGCTTTTGATGGAGATTTGACAAATAAAGATCATCCACAAACAACCATTGCCTATTTTAGGGTTGATTGGGCATTTGTTGAAACAGCCCCGGAAGTATATAATTGGCCGATGATTGATAAAGCTTTACGAACTGCCGCAGAACGTGGTCAAACACTTATGCTTAGGATTGCACCCTATGAAGAAGGTGAAAAAGATGTGCCGGCATGGTATAGAAAAATAGTTGGAAAAGAAGACAAAAGCAAATCGGCAAAATGGAGAATTGACCCAGAAGACCCCAGATATGTTCAATATTTTGGTGGCTTGATAAAAGCTTTAGGTCAACGTTATGATGGCCACCCAGATTTGGAATCGGTTGATGTTTCCATTGTAGGTTATTGGGGCGAAGGTGATGGTACACATTTACTGACAGATCAAACTCGGATAGCTTTGATTAATTGTTATTTAGATAATTTCAAAAAAACATATCTTAATTTTCAACCTATCAATGGGGATGCGCCAGATCCATCTGTTGACTTGAAAGGCACAAATATAGCCGCTTCATGGCCCGATGGCAGAAATAATGGTACAGGTCCTCAAATGCGCTACCTCGGTTATAGAATGGATTGTCTGGGTGATATGACCACCGACCTTTGGCCAGAAAAAAAATGGTGCCACATGACCGACATTTACCCGAAAGACATAATTAAAAGTGGAATGGGTGAAGCATGGAAAAAGGCACCTGTAACCATGGAAATCTGCTATACATTCTTGCATTGGCTGGATGTGTTGAAATATGATGAGGAAACTGTTAATTATATATTTGGTGAAGCCCTTAAATGGCACATCACTTCTTTCAACGCTAAAAGCTGTCCGGTGCCAAAAGTTTGGAGTTCGCTGGTAGACAAATGGTTGAATAAAATGGGATACCGCTTTGTTCTCCGTAAATTTGAATATCCTTCTTTTGTTATTCGCCAGGGGCAATTGCCAATTTCAACAATTTGGGAAAATATTGGTGTTGCTCCGATTTATCGGGATTACAAATTTGCAATCCGGCTGAAAAATGAACAAAAAACTTTGGTATTACCAACCAATGCAAAATTGCTAGATTGGCTGCCAGGTGATATTGTTCATGAAGAAAAACTTTATATTCCTTTCGATATGCCAGTTGGAAAATATCAAATTGAGATAGCAATTGTTGCACCTGTTTCTTACGAGTCGCGGGTTAAATTGGCAATAAATGGACGAAACTTAGAAGGTTGGTATCCGATGGGTGAAATTGAAGTGAAAGATAAATAATTATATAAATCAAAGTATCCTATGAAAAAATCAGTATTCACTTTTTATATATGGAAGGTTTTTCTTCTTTCCTACTTTTTGGTTCAATGTAATAAAGATCCAAAAAATCCCGGAAATCTGCCAATTGATACTCCTGTAGTAATAAATAATTGCATTGTTATCGATAAATCAAAATTAGAGGAAATTGAAATATTCCCTGCTGATAATCCGCTTAACCAGGATATTTCATCATCACCAGTTGATACCCGTTCTGCTGCAATTATTAGTTTAATTGGCACTCCTGGAATTCATCCCGATTTCGGAAGTGGTCTCTGGGATGGTGCACCAATTGGCATACCTTTTATTTTGGTTTGTAAAGACCAGTCAAAACTACCAATCGTTTTCAGGGCAAATGACTATGATGGAAATTATGGAAATGAAAGCGATCCTGGCCCATATCCAATTCCACTCTCTGCACCTATTGAAGGAAGCGGTCTTGGTGGCGATAGCCATGTGTTGGCGGTTGATATGGATAACAAAATTTTATATGAACTCTACAATGCAAGGCCCAATATAGATAAAAGCCAATGGGAGGCTTCAGGAGGTGTAAATTGGGATTTAACAAAGAACTTTTCACGACCAGATCGTTGGACATCTGCTGATGCTTCTGGAATGCCCATGCTGCCTGTACTTGTTAGATATGATGAAGTTCTCAAAGGCACGATAGATCATGCAATCCGGTTTACACTAAGCAAAGCTAAAACCATGAAAGCATATACTGCCCCTGCCAGTCATTGGAGCTCAGGCGATAACACAGATGCAAATGCTCCAACACCTTATGGGATGAGGCTTCGGTTAAAAGCTGATTTTGATATTAGTACATATTCCGCGACCAATCAGGTAATACTATCGGCATTAAAAAAATATGGTCTTATTTTTTCTGATATTGGATCTGATTTTTTTATAAGTGGCTCGCCTGATGAACGATGGGACAATGATGATTTAAGTCAATTAAAAAATGTTAAAGCTGCTGATTTTGAGGTTATTCAAATGGGGGAAATCATTAAAAACTAGTATCCATGTGTTAAAAATCAGGTTATGAAGCAAAAAGTATTATTTGAAGAACTCACTCCCGAAGAATTTAGAATACGTTTGGCAGAAGCTCCAATCGCTTATCTTCCGTTGGGAACCCTTGAATGGCATGGAGAGCATCTCCCTTTGGGATCAGACAGCGTTCAACCTTCTTCATTTTTTCAGGAATTAGCCATTCAGGTTGGAGGCATTGTAATGCCTGCTTTATTTCTGGGACCGGATAAAATGGAAGTAGTAAATGACGTGGAATATTATGGCAAAGATAGGGGTAATAATTTTGAGGATGAAAAACAACGCTATGATAAACAGATACTTGCAGGAAGTGTTTATTGGATTCCCGATTCGCTTTTTATTTCACTTTTGGAAAGTATTTTAAAACAACTCAAAAGACAAGGATTTAAGATATTGGTGGCACATGGACACGGTCCTTCAACCCGAATAGTTATGGACCATTCAGAATTATGGGAAGCAAAGTATGGAATAAAAATATTCCATTTATGGGGCTCCGAAAACGATGATTGGAATGGCTTTATGTATGATCATGCTGCAATGCTGGAAACCTCGGTTGTTATGAAATACAGGCCGGATTTGGTTCATATGGAAAACCTTTCACCAAATCCAGATATTTGGCCTTTGGGTGTTAGAGGCTATGATCCAAGGTTTTATGCAAGCCTTGAAAAAGGAAATGAAATAGTAAATATCCAAATGAATCGGATTGTTACAAAATTAAAAGAAGCACTGAAAAAATAAACTCTTATTAATATTGGTTGATAAAATTTTTATTTCAAAAAATAGAGCTGAGGTTATGATTTAAATGAAAACAGACGGTTAGATTTTCAAAATGATAGTATGACGAGCAAATTGTAAAGTAAAGCCAGAGTTTTAAAAAAAATCAAAATATAAAACCAGTTTGAAGTATAATCCTTCAGATAAACAATAAAAAATTAAATGTTAAATGAAAAAAATAGTAACATTCGGAGAAATTATGTTGCGGTTATCAACTCCAAACTATCAGCGTTTTTGTCAGGCAACAAATTTGAATGCTACATTCGGAGGTGGTGAAGCGAATGTTGCAGTATCCCTTGTAAATTATGGTTTAAATGCAGAATTTATAAGCAGATTGCCCATGAACGAAATTGCACAAGCTTGCATCATGGATTTGCATAAATATGGAGTTAGTACTGAAAATATGAAGTTTGGTGGAGAACGTATTGGAATTTATTTTCTCGAAACCGGAGCAGTAGCGCGGCCCAGTAAAGTAATTTATGATCGCGCCTATTCATCCATATCTGAGATTAAACCAGGAATGATAGACTGGGAAAAAGTATTTGAAAATACACAATGGTTTCATTGGACGGGTATTACTCCCGCTTTATCTCAAAGTGCAGCAGATACTGTAAGTGAAGCCATTCAAGCTGCTAATCGTTTGGGCATCACCGTTTCCACAGATTTAAACTTTCGTAAAAATTTATGGAAATATGGTAAAAAGGCTTCAGAAGTTATGCCTGATTTGGTTAATGGATGTGATATAATTCTTGGAAACGAGGAAGATGCAGATATGGTTTTTGGTATAAAACCAAAAGGTGTGGATGTAACCAAGGGTTATGTGGAAGCTACTGCTTATCAATCAGTTTGTACACAAATGATGACGAATTTTCCAAGAGCTAAAAAAGTAATTGTAACACTACGTGGCTCTATTAGTGCCAACCACAATAGCTGGTCCGGTATTTTGTGGGATGGGAAACAACTTTTCAAAGCCCCTGATTATAGCATTACCCATATTGTGGATCGGGTAGGTGGTGGTGATAGTTTTATGGGAGGCTTAATTTATGGACTGATTACTTATACCGGCGATGATCAGAAAGCATTGAATTTTGCGGTGGCGGCATCTTGCTTAAAACACACCATTCATGGCGATTTTAATCTTGCTACTGTAGGTGAGGTCGAAAACCTTATGAATGGTGATGGTTCAGGTAGGGTTTTAAGGTAATTTTTATTCTAATAACTAAAGTAATGGCAAAATACACAAGAATTCAAGTAGCTTTAGAAATGAATAGAACAGGCATGGTTCCAGTGTTTTACCACTCAGACATCAACGTTTGTAAAAATGTTTTAAAAGCATGTTATGACGGCGGTGTGCGGGTTTTTGAATTTACCAACCGTGGTGATTTTGCGCATGAAGTTTTCAACGAATTGAATAAATTTTCAATTAAAGAATTACCTGAAATGATTTTGGGAGTGGGATCTGTGGTTGATGCGGGTACTGCTTCTTTATACATTCAATTGGGGACTAATTTTGTTGTTTCTCCCATATTAAGAGAAGAAATGGCAAAAGTATGCAACCGCCGTAAAATATTCTGGTCACCTGGATGTGGTTCCTTAAATGACATTAGCTATGCCGAAGAATTAGGAGCTGAAGTTGTTAAAATTTTCCCTGCAGGGCAAGTTGGTGGCTCCAAATTCATAGAAAATATTTTAGGTCCGTGCCCCTGGTCAAGTATAATGCCTACGGGCGGTGTTGAACCAAATCTAGAAAATCTTACAAAATGGTTTAAAGCAGGCGCTATTTGTGTTGGAATGGGTTCACAGTTAATTACAAAAGAAATTATTGAAAAAGGTGAATTTGTTCTTTTATCACAAAAAATAAAAGATGTTCTGGTAATAATCCAAAAATTAAAAACAGAATATTATCGGTAATATTTTCATAACAACAGTTCAGTTTTTATTGTAAGTTGCTTACATACAGAAATTTTAATAAAGTTGTTTAATTTAACTTCATACAAGATTATCAATATGATAGGTTAATTCAACTCAACTTTGACAAAGTATTACCATAAACGATATTGGAATAATTAAAATTAAACGCATGCATCAATTAACTGCTTATTGCAACGGAAAAATTTTTACGGGCACTACAATTCTATATCAAAAAGTAATTCTGGTTTGCAACGGAATTATAAATGGAATTATAGGAGAAAATGAAATTCTGACAAATGCGGAGATCATTGACCTTAAACATCAATTAATAGCTCCTGCATTTATTGATTTACAGATTAATGGAGGAAACCATAAACTTTTTTCAGCCGAATTAAGCACAGAGGCATTACAGGCAACAAAGGAATATTCAAATAAAGGGGGAGTCGATCATTTTCTGATTACTCTTTTTTCAAATAGTACTGAGGTTTTTATTGTATGCTGATAAAAATTTTAAAAAAGTATTAAAAGACATATTAATAAACAATCGTATGATAAACAGAAATTTATTTTTCGTCCTTTTATTTTTGCCACAATTTCTTTTTGCCCAAAAAGCAGTCATTACAGAGGAAACCAAGGAATTTGTGACTTATCCGTTTAGCGACCCGAATCCAAATCCCATTTTAATGGAAAGTAAATTCAAGATTTATCCATATCATTCTTTTGACGGGTATAGCCAAGTTTCCATAAAGAAAAAATGGAAAGTTGTAAAACTTGAAAATGACTATATCGAAGTTTATATTCTGCCAGAAATTGGCGGTAAAGTTTGGGGTGCCATTGAAAAATCTACAGGTAAAGAGTTTATTTATAGTAACGATGTGGTAAAATTCCGGAATATTTCTTTGCGTGGTCCCTGGACTTCTGGAGGAATTGAATATAATATCGGAATTATTGGCCATTCGCCGGCGACTGCTACTCCGGTAGATTATGTAACCCGTGAAAATGCCGATGGAAGCGTAAGTTGTATAGTGGGCAACATGGATTTGCCTTCGCGCACTCAATGGCGGGTTGAGATAAGGCTTTCAAAAGACAAAGCATATTTCGAAACCATTCCACTGTGGTATAATCCAACAAATGTTGCGCAATCCTACTATTGCTATATGACTGGTGCAGCGGCTGTCTCGGATGATTTGGAGTTTTTCTATCCAGGCAATCAATCGTTGGAACATGAGGGAAATGCACACCCATGGCCTGTTGTGGAAACAGGGCACGATTTGTCTAAATATAAAAACGATAATTATGGCTCCGATAAATCAAACCATGTTGTTGGTGATTATAAGGGATTTATGGGAGGATATTTTCACAATTCTGAATTTGGTTTTGGACATTGGGCTTTGTATAACGATATGCCCGGCAAAAAATTATGGTTGTGGTCAACTGCCAGAGATGGAGCAATTTGGACTGATTTATTAACAGATAAACATGGCCAATATATGGAATTTCAAGCTGGTGGAACATTTAATCAGTATTCTCAAACTCCACGAAGAAGCACTATTAAAGAGTTAGCTTTTAATCCTGGCATTACCGACCAATGGAAAGAAATTTGGTTTCCTGTAAAACAAATTGGGGGCATGCAGGAAGTTTCGCCAAAGGGAGTTTTAAATGTTACGCACCAAAATGGAAACCTATTCATTGGAATTAATTCGCTGGCTTTTGTTCAGGCAAAATTGATTGTAAAATCGGGCGATAATATCATTTATTCCGAAGAAAAATCGTTTCAGCCAATGGATGTTTACACAAAAACTATTGCCCTGGCCGATAATGAACCCTATCAAATATCGGTTGAAGGGATGGATTTGCAGAATAATTCGGTAAATAAAAGTTTAATAAAACGTCTGTTTACAAACACAATTCCTGCTGATTCTTCCAGCGCTTCACAATGGTATATGCAAGCAAATGAGTATAAAGAAAATAGGAATTATAAACCTGCAAAAGCATGTTATCTGAAATGTTTACAAAAAGACAAGTTATTTGTTGATGCCTCAGTTGCACTTGCCGAATTATTTTACCGAAGCGCTCAGTACGATTCTGCTCTGTATTATGCAAATCAAGTGTTACAGCTAGATACCTATAATCCATCGGCCAATTATTTTGCGGGAATTACTTATCTGGCACAAGGCGATTTTATTAATTCACTCGAAGCTTTGGGTTGGGCTGCCCGTTCATTGGAATTTCGGACGGCAGCATTTGCCCTTATGGCAAGCATTGAGCTTCAACTTCATGATTTACCACTGGCAGAGCATTATGCAAACCAAGCGTTGGATTTTAATAACCGCAATTTTAATGCATTAAAAATTTTGTCAATTATATACCGCCAACAAGGAAATACTGAGTTTGCCGATAAAACATTAGCAACCATTTCTTCTATTGATCCATTAAACCATTTTGCCGATTTTGAGCGCTATTTGTTGCACCCAACTGACGAAAACCTTACAATTTTTAAAAGCGGTATAAAAAACGAATTCCCATACCAAACTTACTTGGAATTAGCTATAGAATATGCCAATTTAAACCTAAATGAAAATGCGCTGAAAGTGTTGGATAATGCGCCGGAGCATGCATTGGTTTCTGTTTGGAGAGCATTTCTAAGTAAAAATATCAAATTTTTAGATGATGCAGTAAAATTATCGCCGTCTTTTGTTTTTCCTTATCGGACAGAAACTGCATCAGCACTTAAATGGGCAACAGCAAACAACACCAATTGGAAATTCAAATATTACCTTGTGCTTAATTACTGGGCAATCGACCGTGTTGACGAAGCAAAATCACTTTTACAAGCTTGCAACAATGAACCTGATTTTGCTACTTTTTATACATCAAGGGCTTTTCTGTTTAAAGCAAGCGATAAGAAACAAGCAATGGCCGATTTGCAAAAAGCCATACAATTTGACCCTACCGATTGGCGTAATTGGAGTAAATTGATTGAGTTTTATGAAAGTATTCCAGATAATAAAACAGCGTTGGAACTATCAGTAGAAGCTTCAAAAAAATTTAAAGGAAACTTCAACCTCGAAATTCAGTGCGCCAGGGTTCAGTTAAACAATGGACAATATGTAGAATGCCTTAAAACACTGGGAAAAACAAATGTTATCCCATTTGAAGGTTCGCGTCAGGGAAAGTATATGTTCGAACAGGCTTACATTCAATTAGCCATTGGTTTAATGGATAAGAAAAATTACAAAGGAGCAATGGAAAAACTTGAACTATCCAAAGCATGGCCTGAAAATCTTGGAGTAGGAGCACCTTATGGGCCTGACAACCGTTTACAAAACTATTTGGAAGCTATTTGTATGGATAAATTGGGAAAAACCAAAGAGGCTGGTGTTTTTCGTGATTCCATTGTTAGTTATACTGAAACTCATTATGCTGATTTTCTTCCTTCATTTAATAACATACTGTCTTTGTGGATTTTGCAGAAGGAGGGAAAAAATGATGATGCCAACAATCTAGTGAATAAAATAAAGGAAATGGAAACTTACAACCTTCCAAAGCATCAATGGGTAGTGGCTACATTCTTAAAAGATGAGAAAATTATTCAAAAACTTGAAAAAGATTTGGCAACAAACAATTATATTAAAATAATTAAAAAATTGCGGGATTTATAGAAATCTTGTTGCCACATCATTGATTTAAACAAAATATGCGATGATTAAAATTAACCGATCTCTCAAACCATTTGATTTGTCAAATAAGCTTGAAAATTTTTGGCAACTTTCAGGTCAGAAAATCAAGCTTATTGAATCAAAATACAATGAATCAAAAGGCTCTCCTGTTTTTACAGTGAATGGAACTTACACAACACGCGGCTGGACAGAATGGACCCAAGGCTTTCAATATGGATCAGCCATTCTGCAATACGATGTTACCAGTGAAAAAGAAATGCTCTATGAGGCCAGGAAAAAGACCCTGGAAAAAATGGCACCTCATGTAAGCAATATTGGTGTTCATGATCATGGTTTTAACAATATAAGTACTTATGGGAATTTGTTGCGCCTGATGAATGAAGGAAAGATTGCACATAACGAGTGGGAAAAAAACTTTTACGAACTGGCTTTGAAGATTTCAGGTGCTGTGCAAGCTTCACGTTGGACGCCAATAAAAACGGGAGGTTTCATAAATTCATTCAATGGTGCTCATTCATTATTTGTCGATACAATCCGCTCTTGTCGTGCTTTAACAGTTAGCCACTTGCTGGGCCATTTTTTTCAAAGCGAAGGCGATGTCAAAATAAATTTACTTGAACGTGCCTTGCAACATATAAAAGCTACTGCAAGTTATTCCGTTTTTTATGGCGAAGGACGTGATTCTTATGATGTTTGGGGACGAACTGCACACGAAATAATTTTTAACGTACAGGATGGAAATTTCCGTTGCCCAAATTCACAACAAGGCTATTCTGGTTTCACTACCTGGACTCGTGGATTGGCTTGGGCTATGTGTGGATTTTCAGAACAATTGGAATGGTTGAATTTTATTTCTGAAAAAGAACTGATTGATTTTGGTGGAAAAGAAGCCAATGAATCGTTCATGTTAAAAGCAGCTAAAGCAACCTGCGATTTTTATATTGAAAATACTCCAATTGATGGAATTCCTTATTGGGATGCAGGTGCTCCTAACCTCTACAAATTGGGCGATTATCTCAATAAACCAGCAAATCCTTTCAACAACTTTGAACCCGTCGATAGTTCAGCGGCAGCAATTGGTGCCCAGGGCTTATTCAGGCTAGGAAAATATCTAATGGAAAAAGGCGATTCTGAGGCGGGCTCAAAATACTGGCAGGCTGGACTTACGGTTATGAATACTTTGCTTGATCACCCTTATTTAAGTACAGATCCAAATCATCAGGGATTACTCTTGCATTCTATTTACCATCATCCCAATGGCTGGGATTTTATTCCCAAAGGAAGCAAAATTCCTTACGGAGAATCAAGTATGTGGGGCGATTATCATATCCGTGAGGTGTGCTTATATCTTCAGAGAATTATCAACCACGAAAATTATTACACTTATTTCAATTGCGTAAAATGAAAACAAATCAGATAAAGGATCTTTCACGACTCTGTATCCATACCATTACTACAAAACCATTCAATATTGAACAAGCAGCCAATAACTATTCAGCTAATGGTGTAAAAGGAATAACGGTGTGGCGAGATGCACTTCAAAACAGGAACATAAAACAAACCGGTGAAATGTTGCGCCAGCACAATCTATCTGTTGTTTCACTATGCAGGGGTGGCTTTTTTCCTGGTAAAGAGCAAAAAAAACGACAAGAAGCTATTGAGGATAACCGAAGGGCAATTGAAGAAGCATTTGAATTGGGTACAAATTTAATTGTATTGGTTTGTGGAGCTGATCCATCGCAATCTTTGGAAGATTCGCGCAAACAAATATGCGACGGCATATCAACCATATTGCCGGAGGCAAAGGCAGCAGGAATAAAATTGGCAATTGAACCTTTGCATCCAATGTACGCCGATACCCGATCTGCCATTAACACACTTGCCCAGGCGAATGATATGACAGAGGCCTTGAATTCTCCCTGGGTAGGAGTAGCAGTTGATGTGTATCATCTCTGGTGGGATCCAAATTTAGAAAGTGAAATAGAACGATGTGGAAAAAATAATGCTTTGTTGGCTTTTCATGTTTGCGATTGGAAATCACCAACTGTTGACTTTCTGAATGATCGTGGCTTGATGGGTGAAGGCTGCATTCCAATAAAAAAGATAAGATCTTGGGTTGAGGCCACTGGTTTTAATGGCTTTATTGAGGTAGAAATATTTTCTAATTCTTATTGGAAACAAGATCAAGCTATGTTTCTAAAGAATATTGTAAAAGCATATCAAGAAAATGTTTAAAATTTTAAAAATGAAATTATGAACAAGAGAAAAAAAAATTGGCAGTTTAATCAGGTCATATTTGCATCAGCAATAGTATTTGTTCTTCTAACTGTTTTATTTACTTCATGTAGGGATGTGGTAAGCAATTCAGGCTCTGCCAACAATCTTTTTGAATTCGACAACAATATGGAAAGCCGCTGGAGCAGTCCCGAAAACATAAATGGTGAAAAAGGTACGGGAGGCAAATCGAACAATGGTGCAAAAGGTCATCCATGCGATTCGATAGGAGCCGGCAAGTCATATTCCTTGTTGGACATTCAGGGCCAAGGTATTGTTCAAAGGATTTGGATTACCATAAGTGACCGTTCTCCTGAAATGTTGCGATCCCTGAAAATTGAAATATTTTGGGATAATGAAACTAAACCTGCGGTATCAGTGCCTTTTGGCGATTTTTTCGGGATTGGTTTAGGAAAAACAACAGCCTTTCAAAATGCACTGTTTGCTAATGCCGAAGGGCGATCTTTCAATTGTTTTATACCAATGCCTTTCAAAAAAGCAGCAAAAATTGTGGTTACAAATGAGTCAAATATAACATTGGACCAAATCTTTTTTGATATTGATTATGGTTTATTAAAAACCTGGAATGATAATAATCTTTATTTTCATGCATTTTGGCAAAGAGATACAGCTACCCGGCTTACTAAGGATTTTGAGCTACTGCCTAAAGTAGAAGGCATGGGCAGGTTTCTTGGAACAAATATTGGCGTTTGTGCAAACCCTCTCTTTAAAAATGTTTGGTTTGGCGAAGGTGAAGTAAAAATGTATATGGACGGTGATGATAAATATCCCACATTGGTTGGTACGGGAACAGAAGATTATATTGGTACAGCTTATGGTCAGGGCAAATTTATAAACATATATTCGGGCTGCACAGTTGCTGATGAAGTCCTTAGGGAATGGGCATTTTATCGCTTTCATATTCCCGATCCTGTGTTTTTCAAAAAGAGTATAAAGGTTACTATTCAACAAATTAGCGGATATCATACTGCTCAGAATGTAAAATTTCAGGAAGCCGGTTTACCAATGATTCCAGTAGCAACTTTTAAAGCGGGACAAGTAGATAAATTCTATAAAAAGGATAAATTAGTCAAATTGGATTCGATAAAAATGGTACAAGGTTGGACAAATTTCTATAGTTCAGATGATGTTTCGGCAGTTGCTTATTTTTATTTGGATAAGCCTTCAAGCAATTTGCCACCAATTCAATCAGTAGATTTGAGAACTAAAAACTTAAGAATAAATAAACATACATAATTTTATAATAAAAATATGAAGATACATACAATCGGAATTATCATGAACGGCGTAACTGGCCGAATGGGAACCAATCAACATTTGCTCCGTTCAATAGCTGAAATAATAAAACAGGGCGGCGTCAAAATTGGTCCAGGTGAAACCATTATGCCTGATCCAATTTTAATTGGCCGTGATGAAAATAAGCTAAAAAAGCTTTGTGAACTTACTGGAATTACCAAAATGAGCACAGATTTGGATTCGGCACTTAAAAACCCTGAGAACATTATTTATTTTGATGCTCAAACAACTGGAAGACGAGCCGAAGCAGTTCGAAAAGCAGTTAAAGCAGGCAAACATATCTATTGCGAAAAACCAATTGCAGTGAGCACCCAGGTTGCCATGGAACTTTATGATTTGTGTTCCAAAGCAGGACTAAAAAATGGTGTTGTGCAAGATAAGCTATGGTTGCCCGGAATTGTAAAACTCAAACGCCTTATTCAGCAAGGATTCTTTGGAAAAATTCTTTCGGTCAGAGGTGAGTTTGGATATTGGGTATTTGAAGGTGATACCATTGCTGCACAACGGCCTTCATGGAATTACAGAAAAGAAGATGATGGTGGAATTATCTCGGATATGCTTTGTCACTGGCGATATGTTTTGGACAATGTATTTGGAAAAGTGAAAGCTGTTTCTTGTCTTGGTGCCACTCACATTGATAAACGGGTTGATGAGAATGGGAAAACCTACAAAAGTACGGCTGACGATTCTGCGTATGCAACTTTTGAATTGGAAGGTGGCATTATCGCCCAATTCAATTCTTCTTGGACGGTAAGGGTTCGGCGCGACGATTTGCTAACCTTGCAGGTGGATGGCACAAAAGGATCTGCTGTTGCCGGATTGCGTGAATGCTACATCCAGCATTACGGAAATACGCCAAAGCCGGTTTGGAACCCAGATATTGCCCAACCAATTGATTTCTTCGCAGGTTGGTCTAAAGTACCTGAGCAAGAAGTATATGACAATGCTTTCAAATCACAGTGGGAGTTATTTTTAAAACATGTTGTAAAAGATGAACCATTTCCATGGGATTTGCGCGAAGGTGCAAAAGGTGTTCAACTATCGGAGAAAGGTTTGGAAAGTTGGGCAAAGCGCTGTTGGGTAGAAATTCCTGAATTAAAATAAAGAATATGAGAAAAGTCGCTTTAATCACAGGTGGGAGTAGAGGCATAGGATTGGGCATTGCAACGCATCTTGCCCAATCCGGTTTTGATATTGCAATCAATGGAATTCGTTCTGAGGAAGCTGTAGTTGATGTTCTGAAAAACATAGGAAACCTCGGTGTAGATGCCATTTACTGTCAAGGTAATATTGCTTTAAAAGAAGACAGAAAAAAAATTCTGTACCAGGTTAAAAATCATTTTAACAGGCTGAATGTTTTGGTTAATAATGCCGGAATTGCGCCTCGTGAGCGGCACGATATCCTTTTAGCAACTGAAGAAAGTTTTGATGAAGTAATTGCCACAAATTTAAAAGGTCCATATTTTCTGACTCAAGATGTGGCAAATTGGATGATTGAACAGAAATATAGTGAAAATAATTTTTCAGCTTGTATTATTAATGTTTCTTCCATTTCTTCAACAGTGGCTTCCGTTAATCGTGGCGAATATTGTATTTCAAAAGCGGGTGTGAGTATGGCTACACGGCTTTTTGCTGTTCGTTTGGGCGAGTTTGATATTCCTGTTTTTGAAGTCCGTCCAGGGTTAATAAATACAGATATGACTTCGGGTGTAAAAGAAAAATACGACAATTTATTTAAAAATGGCCTATGTGTTCAAAAAAGATGGGGTCAGCCCAAAGATGTCGGGAAAGTTGTCAGTGCCTTGGCATCAGGTAATTTTATGTATTCAACCGGCCAGGTTATTATGGTTGATGGCGGACAAACAATTCCTAGATTATAAAATAAAACAAATGGAAATATCCAGAAGAAATTTTTTAGTGAAATCATCGCTCTTGGCAGCAGGATTTTCGGTTGGTGTTAATAATATTCTACAAGCAAAACAAGATAACATTAATGAGCTGAAAGAAACCTTGTTACCCAACTTTAAGGATAAGGAATCATTTAATTTCAGTGTGTTTTCCAAAACACTGCAATGGCTTGATTGTAATGAAATGGCAAAGTTTGTTGCTGAAATTGGATTCGATGGAATTGATTTAACAGTCAGGCCAAATGGTCACGTTTTACCAGAAAATGTTGAACAAGATCTGCCGAAAGCAGTAGAAGCTGCAAAAAAAGCAGGTATATCTATTTTTATGATAGTTACATCAATAAATGATGCGGATGATCCAATAGCAGAAAGAATTCTGAAGACAGCGAGCGCTCTTGGAATTAAACATTACAGAATGGATTGGTTGTATTATGATGAAAGTAAAACGATTGATGAAAACCTGGCGATAATCCAAACAAAGATGAGTAAACTAGCTTTACTCAACGAAAAATATAAAATCCGGGGTGAATACCAGAATCATTCGGGAAAATATACTCCCAATTCATATTTTGGATCTGCAATTTGGGACTTGCATTCAGTTTTAAAAAGCATCAATTCACCATGGATTGGTTCTCAATATGATATCATGCACTCCACTGTGGAAGGTGCTTTTTCGTGGGAAACAAATTTAAAATTGATGAGTCCATATATCCAGACTCTAGCAATGAAGGATTTTTATTGGTTAAAAAAACAAGACAAATGGGTTCCAGAAGTTACAACAATTGGTTCTGGAATGATTGATTTTAATTACTATTTCGAATTGCTGAAAAAGTATAAAATCAGTTGTCCGGTTACTATGCATTATGAATATCCCTTAGGAGATCTGGAAAAAGGTGACAAAACACTTACTAAAGTAAAAAGGGAAGAAGTTATCACTTTAATGAAAAATGATTTAATCTATCTAAAGAACCTTTTCAGACAAAAGGGAATGATTCAATAGAATGAATTATTTTTTCAATGTTTTAGCATCCTTATGGCAATTGGTACAAGCAACCCAATGAATGTTATTCGGACTTTTTGGATCTGCAAAGCTAGTGTTCATTGTTTTTACATCCAATTTACAATGTGAAATAGCAGGATGACATTTGATGCAGCTTTGCCGTGCATCGTTCGAATGCACATCATGGCATGCCATACAAGATAATCCTTCGTGTACACCACGGGGTGTCCTGTCATCGCTAGTTCCAGCCTGATGTTTGCCGTTTGGTGCATGGCACTGAATACAATTTCGCATTAGAATATCGTCCGAAACTTTGACCTGTCGCTCATTTTCCCATAGTTTTAGCGTAGGAAGATTTTCTGCCATTATTTTGGTCTTATCATGGCGATTATAATAACTTACATTTGAAACGGAATGTTTCCGTTTGTAAAAAATATCTTGCGGATTTGAGTATTCCGGGCTTTTATATGGCGATCCTTCATTATGAATTTGATGACAAGCCAAACAAGGAATAGTGGGATTATTGGCAACCGCACTGTCTTTAAATTTCCATGGGCCTTTAATATCAAGCGGTTCAACGAGCTCGTCTATGTCAACATCTGCAAACATTCCGTGACATCGTAAGCAGTCGAAATTGAGTTGTTCCGTTTTATTGTGCTTTTCATTTAGAAAAATATCTTTATATTTTGCTGAATGCCCACCTGATAGCCACTTTGATTGTTCTATTTTGTGGCATCTTGTACAATTGTTCATCACCTCAAGCATTTGTGGTTCATTCAGCCTGATGTCTTCGGTATTTTCATTTTTAGCATGATTAAAAACCATCATACTTTTTTCATTCAAACTATGTAGTCCATTGCTAAGAGCAGTACCATGACATTCTTTACAGGTCAGTGTTCTATGTGTCGATTGGGCCAATATATTTACCGAATTTTCAATTTCGTGACATGATGCACAGGTTTTTGAAGCCGGAGCAGAATTCCAGTAACTATAGAATGATCCAAATCCAATTAAAAAAAACAGAATTATGACTGAAAGTACAAGTAGAGATTTGTGAAGCAATGTTTTTTTATTCATGCCAATTTTATTTAAAGCGATTTCCTTTGTTCCATTCTGATGCAATATAGCCACCAACCCAAAAACCCAAGGCCATAATAGTAAGCGCTGGATTAAATCCACCATTGGTAACGTGAAGGCTTCCATCGGCAACAAATAGGTTGGGAGTGGAGTGAACCCTGCCAAATTTATCGGTAACAGATGTTTTAGGATCATTGCCCATCCTGCATGTACCAGCTTGGTGTTGACCAGCGCTTACTCCGTTGGCAATTCCAAGAGAACTCCACGTTTGAATTGCACCTGCTTCTTTAAGCCAAAGCGAGGCTTTCTCTGCCATAAAAGTACAACCTTTGATATCCTCTTCGTGCGTTTTACCCGAAAGTCGTGCTGCAGGAATTCCCCAAAAATCTTTTACAACAGGATCTACCTGAACCCGTTGATCGAAACTCGGAATCTCCTGGTAAGGCCCATGTATTTCAGCCACTTTTTTGAAATTTTTCCGTTGAAACTCTTTATGGCTTTTACCCCAAAGTTTTTCACTGGGTGGTCTTACGTTTGTGAATCTATATGGCATGCAGATAAATGAATTCGAAAGATATCCTCCTCCGATAATTCCTGGATTGTGATGATTGAAATCACATATAGCAACTGAAGATCCTGGCCCAAAATCGTCAAATATATCATCTTCAAAAAGGCCATGGGCATTAGGATAAGCATGACCCTGAAGGTTTCTTCCTACCCAATCATTTTCATTGCCAATTCCATTTGGGAAAAACTTGGATTTCGAATTTAACAATAAACGTGCGGTTTCAATTGCTGCAGCAGACAATATTACAATGTCAGCATGTTGAGTTTGCTTTTTATTGTTTTGATCATAATAACTGACTCCGGTAATTTTACCTTGCTCATTTACAATAATTTCTGAAACAATGCAATTTGTCCGTAGTTCGCAATTACCTGATTTTATCGCTACTGGAATAACAGTGTTGTGGGTTCCACATTTTGCACTTACAGGGCAAGGAAAACCAATACATGTGCGCATCCTGTAGCAAGCCGGGCGTCCACCATAAGGAACCGAATTTCGCAACATGGGAATGGAGAATGGGTGGAAGCCTAATTTACTTGCAGCTTCTTTCAATAAAGTTGCCTCTTTATTATGTGTAAACGGAGGCATGGGTTGCAATTTTTTTCGCGGTGGTGCAAATGGATTCAGGCTATCATCGCCAGCTACACCTATTTCCCATTCCGCTTTTTCGTAATAGGGCTCTAAATCATCGTAAGTAATCGGCCAATCTTCAAGAGTTGATCCGGATACGTGGCCATACGTGCTTTTCATTTTAAAATCTTCACGCATGTAGCGCCAGGCCAATGCACCATAAGTAACAGTTCCTGAGCCGACACAGGCAGAGATATTGTTAAAATCTCCCTCAGAAGGAAGAACAATATGTTTACTGCCATCTGGATGGATATTTACTCTGCTGTGGTGTTTATCGTCCGGTCCGCAAGAATTTCCTAAAACGGTTACCCTTTGGGATAACAATTCATCATTGGTATGTTCATCATATGAAATCCAATCGCCCTGTTCAATTAAAACTACCGACATACCATTGGTGCTTAACTCTTTGGCTACTACACCACCTCCTGCGCCTGCTCCAACAATAACTGCATTTACTTTTTGATTTGCCATAAATTAGCTTTTATAACGGTTCTGGCCGATTATTAAAGGATAATCAAGTTCCAGCATCTGGTAACTTTTGTTGTTCCTGTTTCCACCATGTCTGGAACTTCCATAATATGCCTGCATGGCATGATCTCGGCACAAGCTAAAAAAAGTTTTGTCGAATCCATTACTCCAGATATTTCCATGCATTTTTCCTGCTTCCATTTTTTCAAGAAAAGCAGTTTGCTCATTCCAGTCAAGTTCTTCAAACTGTTTATTGTATATATCATTACATGAATCATGGATAGCCAGAAGTCCTTTTCTGTAATCTTGCTGAAACCGGACATAAGGCCCAACCAATTGTTTATCAATAAAGTTTGTAACTCCAGACTCACTTCCACCAGGCCAATCGTCAGGAGGAATTATTTGATCTGCGATTGCATCCATCAATTTAGCTTCAGTATTGGAAAAAAAACGCCATATTGAAATTGAATTTCCACAATTTGCAAGTAAGCAAATACCTCCAACTCCTACACCTGTGACTTGTAAAAATTGGCGTCTGGAAAATTTATTTTGATTATTCATTTGGGTTTGAAATTTTAGTTAAACAATGAACATTCATTCTGAAGTTTTTTTTCGAGGTAAAAATGAAACAGCTATAATTCCTATAATACCTAATATCATTAATGAAGCAAAGCCATTGGCGTAACTTCCGCCTATATCACGCAACCAACCTACCATCATCGGTGAAAATGCTTCGGAAAGTCCATCGAATGTAAGTATAATACCCATAATTCGTCCCATAACTTTTACACCGAATAGTTCTGCTGCCATTAATGGTATAATCATGTAATCTCCTCCAAGCCCAATTCCAAAAATGAAAGCAAAAACGTATATAACGCCAGGGATATTAGCAAAATAAAGCATAGGTATTGATCCGGCAACAATGGTATATATCAGAATCATAACAAATTTTTTCTCCATCCGGTCCGCCAGCCATCCCATAAGCAGGCGGCCAATAATACTGGCTGCAAGTAAAAGAGAGAGAACATTTGCCGATTGTTCCTGAGTGTATTTTAGATCAATACTGAAAAACAGTTTAAGGTTTTGCCCAATGCCACTAACTGCACCAATCGAACACATACTTCCAATAAGCAAAAGATAAAAAGGCCAGCCTTTTAAAATATGGCTGAGTGAAATTTTAGTTTTTTCCTGCTTTTGTTCAATTGATGCGCCAACAGGATTATCTTTAACGAACCAAACCATTGGAAGTGCAGCAACAATCATCAAAATACCTAGTAGCGCCAATGCCTGATGCCAGCCAAATTCCATATTCAGTTTTTTTGCAATTTGTGGAACCAGCATACCTCCAATACCTATGCCCAAATAGGCAATACCCATCGCCTTTCCTCGTGCACTGGTAAACCATCTGGAAATTAATACTTGATTAGGTAGCGGACCGCCACACATGTATCCAACGGCACTAAACAAATAAAAGAAGTAAAATTGCCAGAGCATAGTTACCATACTTAACCCTATTAAAGCAATACCTCCCATCATTATGCCCGCTAGCATAACTCTTCGTGGCCCAAATCTGTCAATTACCCACCCAGCAAAAAATGCAAAAATCCCAATGAATATTTTTCCAAATGCATTTCCGGAAGTAACAGTAGCTCTTGACCATCCATAATCCTGCACCCAAAAATCATAGAAAAATGGTAATCCATAAAAGGCAATTCCTACAATTGAAAATAAGCTGAGAAATCCAGTTGCTGTTACTTTAGTTTGACCGAGAGTTGGTTTATTAAAATTCATATATTACACTTTAAAACCTTTAAATTTGAATCTTCTTTATAAGTATATTATTATTTGGTCACAAATAAATAGCTAATATCTAATACTTTATAGGGTATCCTATTTGAAAATAAACTGTTAATTGCATAATTTCCAAATTCTCACCAATTTACTCAGATTAAGTTTGTAGCTAAAGCATGGGTAAACTATAAGTTATTTATTTTTATTTTATTGATAAAATAAGAAAACGTAATCAGTTATTAAATTATAACAAATATAAACAAGTAAAATTAATTATAAAACCTTTTTTTATCTCTAATTAAATTGGATTCATGCAATTCAAATTTTTATGCCAGCATCTTCAAGTCTTTTTTTGTCATCAGGTTCAATATCATGATCTGTTACCAAAGTGTGTGCGTTCTAATAGACCTATAAATGTGAAGCTTCTTCTTTTGAATTTACTCGAATCTGCTATTACGATTGCTTCATTTGCTGATTCTATAATTACTTCATTTGTCTATAGTTGAAAGGACACTTTCGTCTATATCAAATATTAAAAACGTAAAAATTGTATTCATGATTCACATTTTGAACCAATACAGTTTATGTAAATCAATTAGATTTTTGATTTAATAATTTAGAATTAATAAAATACAAGATATTATAATTTATCATAATATTAAAGGAAATATACGAAAGATTATTAAGTTTCAATACCTTATTTTAATTATAAAATTGGAGAGGTACGAATAATTATTTGAAATACAGGTTAATGATAATTGTTATGCAATCAATACTTTGATACCTGCATCTTCAAGTCTTTTTTTATCCTCAATGTCAATTTCCTGGTCTGTAACAACGGTGTGTATCTTCTTTAATTGACAAATTAAGGCAAAACTTATTCTTTTGAATTTACTTGAATCTGCAACTATAATAACTTCATTTGCAGCTTCTATCATGATTTGAGCTAAATGGGCTTCTTCAATATTTGGAGTATAAATTCCAAAGCTGGAATTAAAGCCATCAACTCCCATAAATAATTTATCAACATTAAGATTGCGCAAATTTCTTTCTGCCAGTGGACCAACCATTGACATTGCACTTTTACGTAAAGATCCTCCTAAAATGAGTACATTCACGTTAGGTAAGTTCACCAATTCGTTGGCTATATTAAGCGCATTTGATATAATAGTCAGCCCCTTTATATGAGAAATATTTTTAATAATTTCGATGGTAGTGGTACCTGAATCAATGATAATAGTGTCGCCTTCTGAAATTAATTTTGCTGCTTGTTTTCCAATAGCAGCTTTTTCTTTATAATTGATTTTCCCTTTTTCAATTATGTGATGATCTATTCTTACCCTTGGTTCAAAATTAATTGCTCCACCTCTAGCTCTTATTAAAATACTTTTACGCTCAAGTTGCTCAAGATCATTACGAATAGTAACTTCACTCACATTAAATTTTTCACTCAATTCATCAATAAAAACCTGTCCTTTTTCTTGAATATCATTTATGATTTGATTTCTTCTTTTTACAGTTGACCTTTTCTTATTTTCCTCCATAATTTATTTAAATATATATATTTATGTGAGTTTTTTAATTACAAATTTACTAATCTTTTGCTACTATTAAAAAATGGTAATGAAAGAAAATAACATGAATAAAAATCAAACATTTGATCCAATAAAAAGTGTTATAAATATGTTTAACAATAATTCTAAGATAGAAAAAGTTCTAAATTAAGAGTTATTAGAAATCTATTAATATTATACAAAAATTGATGGAATAGGTTCTTTTATTACCATTTTGTCAACTTAAGTTAATCACAGATAGAGTGATATCATTACAATATTTGCCACTTACATTGAATAAAGGCCTTAAAGTTAAATTTTAAAAGTTTGTTTTAATAATAAGATATTTAAGAATTGGAATTCTTCTCTGAGTCATTCAAGAATATTTGCAGATGGGTAAAATTATAGGGAATATATGAATATATTTTCTGCAAGAACCAAGTCTCTTTTCAAAATGATTGTTTTAGAAGATTGATTTAAACTTTATGGTCGGGGTACACCGACGTTATACCATGCAAGCAAATTGCTCAATATCAATATTTTAGAAAGAACAATTTCGGCGGGTTCACTATTTAGTTCTCAATTAATTTGAGTTTGAAAAGGGTATTTTGATGAACTCCGATTACTATGCAAATGTATGAAAAAGCATTGATTTTCTGATATAAACAGAACCAAAAAGCAACAAAATATATTGAAAATGAGCATTATTTTTGATGTGATTTGTACTGCTTCGTCAGCCGTTTTAATCATTCATGAACTTTGTTACAAGTTCAGGTGCAAGCCCGGTAAATTGGCAAAATTCAACAACTGAAACAAACTGGTGCGGTTCTTTTGAGAACTTAGCTTTAATTTGCACCAGAAGCCTCCGGCTGTATTTCTCGCTTTTACCTGTAATCCGTTGCACATCTTTTGGATAAATTACAACCCTTTGCATATTCTGATTTAAAATTCATAGTATGGTTACCATAGCTTTAATATGGCTTTAACCAGACTTCGATACGAAGATACAAACAATTTAGAACGGATAAACTTCCCTTTTGGGTCAAAACAGGCCGTATAAGCCTGTGTATATAGTATTTGCCTAGCTTTTAGCGTAAGATTGTGCTGTAAATCATTTTATTGAACGCTAAAATTTTAAAGCAATGGCAAATCAAAAAGGAATTATCAAGATAGAAGGAACCATGGGCGGTATGACCTTCTACAAGAAAGACGGGGAATACCTCGTTAAAGAAAAAAGCAGCATATCTGCTGACAAAATCGCCAATGACCCCGCATTTGCACGTACTCGTGAAAATAATGCGGAATTTGGAGCTGCTGGTATTGCCGGAAAGCTTCTGAGGGATTCGCTTCGAAACATGATGCTTAATGCATCGGATTCATTAGTTACTTCCAGAGTAACTCAGATTATGCATAACGAATTGAAGCTTGATGCAACCAATACCAGAGGCAAAAGAACACCTGCAACTGGATTAGCATTGGCAACTGGCAAGGCTCTGTTAAAGGGCTTCAATTTCAATGCAAACTCGATGTTAAGCGGTGTTTTGTACAAACCTTACACGGTTGTTACGGCAACGGGTGTAATAACCATTACAGGTTTAAATCCTGCAACTGATATTGCAGCCCCAGCGGGAGCAACTCACATGAGTATTACTGGTGGTATGGCAAACATCAATTTTGCGACTGGTGTTTGGGCTGCCAACCTTACCAATGTTCAGAATCTTGCTTTAACTGCGGCTGCTACAACGGTAACGTTGACTCCAACGGCAGTACCTGCCGGAACTGGCATTAAAGTTCATTTGTTGAAAATTGAATTTTTTCAGCTTTTGAACGGTGTGCAATACCCTCTAAAGAACGGTTCTTACAATGCTTTGGCAATTGTTGAGGTTGCATAATCATGAACGAGTTTCAGCTATTCGGGATTATTATTTCGTTGCTACTGTCGGTGGTGGCTTTCTTTGTAAAGCAACTGCACAGGGATTTTAAGCATGTCGAAAAGGACCTGAGCGAAGTAAAAACCACCACTTCTCTCATTAAAACTGAATTCAAGGGAATCAACGATTTGATGAACCAAAGAATCGAGTTTCTTGAAAAGCGGTTAAACCATATCGAAACATTCATTTTTAACAACAAAGAACATGGCAAATAAAAGTTTATCCTTAATAGAGCGTTTATCAGCTCCCACGTCGAAATTCTTCAAAGCTATCAGGGCAGTTGGTATATGTTTGGCCGCCGTTGGTGGCGCAATCATTGCTGCTCCTGTAACTTTACCTGCCACAATCGTTTCGGTGGCTGGTTATCTTACTGTCGCCGGAAGTGTGATGACAGCAGTTGCGCAAGCAACGGTCGAAGGGGAATGACACCCCAAGTTTTTGAGTTTTTATAAGCCCGGGTTCAGCTCCGGGCTTTTTTAGTGCCTAATTTTCAAGCTCCATTTTTGAATACTTCCTTTCAATTACTTCACTCCCATATTTAGCCCTTATAGTTTCGATTGTTTTAGGGTTTGAATTTGAGCATTTATAATCTTCAGGACGATAATACCACATTGCTTTTTTTGGTGCAAAATAAAAGCCTATTTGCTTTAATTGCTGCCTGTAAGGATATGTGTTGCCACTAATCCAAATCCAATTCCCGATTAACTCAATTATAATCCCTTCAAACCCGACAATTTGGTCAATAATTTCAGGATAGATAACAAAGTCTTTTTGCTGTTGCTCAGTTTGACCCGAAAAGTTAAAGATTGGATTTTTGATGATGTTTTGATACTCGGCATTTATTTGCTGCATCGTTTCGGTACTTCCTCCCCTGTCGGGATGGTATTTGAGAGCTAACTCTTTGTAACGTTTTTTTACCTCATCGAGGTTTTGGCAATTGGTGAAAAATGTTGATTCCATGGTATTTATGTATTAGTGAAACTTTTTAAGTGCTTCGCACACACATATTTTCAAAAGAGAAAAGAAAAAAACGAGAAAAAAAGAAAAAAGAAAGCCTCTGAACAAGCATGATGGGGCGGCCTGTCAAGGTTTTTTTAAGAAATACTACCCGACAAAGGAGGGTGGAGATTTTTTGAAAAACCCGAAGGGCATGACCTTTACTGGTTGCCCCGAATGCTTAACTTGCTTTACTTTTTTATTTTTTAAATATTTCGTCAATAGGCACTCCATTACGAGTATCGCCAAAAAAAAGTAAGCCACCTAAAAAGGCAGCTTACCAATAGAGAATGACAGCCATAAAAGCTGAATAGAAACCAACGGAACTGCACCACCGATAAAAGAAAAGTGAATGCGAACCGTACTGCAAGTGTAGGTAACCAACCACCAGCCAGCCAACCTACGGCGAAAAATACAGCTATACATAATGCCTGTATGCCACAGGCGGAAAGGCAAAGATGCAAGGGCAGACCAAAAAATACTCTTTTTGTTTTGACCTTTTGGTTTACGGGCAAAAGAAAAAGGAAGATTTTTTGAGGCTGGCGCAGCGAACCTTTGTCAGCTTTGGTTTGAAGTCCTGTAACTTTGCTATTATGTTTTGGTGTATTTGTTAAAACATAGATATTGTATTTTTCTTTTTTTTTCTTCCTGTGGGTTGTGAAAAGCAGGTTATAACAGCCATGAGCTAAAGGGGCAAGCCATAGGGTGCAATTTCTCTTTGCAACCGACGGCTTGAACCCGCGAAGCCACTGCGAGTTGAGCAAGGGTGGTGGACAATAAGCCCGAAGTATGAGGGCGATGGACGGCACATGTGGAAGCGGAAGGCTGGCGAAGTTTTTGCTTCTTTCTTATTGCAAAAACCATGACAGCCTAGAGCGCACTACACAAGGCTACCGCTTTAATAGCCAGAACGAAGTGGAGGCAATCGAATAAAGTCAGCCGCAGCCCGTAGCGACCCGCAGGCGAGCCAAACAATGCAGCCGGTGGACTGCAAAAGGCTGAAAGGAATGGAGGCGAAATGAAATGTAAGGTAGTTGAGCGCAGCGAAGCCCTGAAATGTAATGTAGCTGTAATGAGTGAAGCTTATTGCAGTACAGAGTAGGCTGCAATGAACGGAAGCAAGGCAATGAAAAGCATGACAAGCTGTGAAGTGCAACGAAACACCCGCAGGGCGGCACGGCTCTTTTTTATACCTTAAAAAAATAAGCAAGTTTATAAAAATGGGCTGTGACGGCTTGGCGTGTCTTTTTGTATTGCCTTGATGGAGAGAATACCATATAACCTGCTTTCGTGCGGTGGGCGGTGGGGATTAAAAAGAGTTTCATTCCACTTTTATCAATATCCGACATTTATCCGCCAAAGTGTAAGTATATCCGACATTTATCCGCCAAACACTAACTGATATTTAGAGCCTTTTTTCTCACCTATTCTTTGCAGAATGCCTTTTTCAACTAAATCATCTAAGTCTCTAAGGGCAGTTCTGTCAGAAACAGAGCATAGTTCTATATATTCGCTATTTGAAATTGAATGTTTTTCCCTGATAAATAGGATAGCTTTTGTTTGACGTTCGTTTAAATTCAGTTTCTGTAAATTCTCAACTGAAAATCTATCTTTAAATAATTCTGAAAGAAAACCACCGCTATGTTCTTTAAATTCCGGCTCAGGAAGATTGGCGTTTTTACATGCTTCCATAATTTTGATAGTACCACGACCCCATGAATCTATATAACCACCTTTAAAACAAACATCGGCAATAACTAAATTCCGTGGTTTAGAGGCGTGCGGCCGTTTTAAGATTTCGAAGGTTATTCCTTCAGGTAAAGTACCATCATTCCAGATACTAATTTTATCATTATACACACGAATTTGCGTATGAGCACCCATATAATTGCGATGTACCAGTGCATTTAATAGCATTTCACGAAGTGCAGGAATGGGATATTCAGGCGTTTCAATCCTGTTCATACCTTCAAAGCTAACCTGTGAAATAAGAAACTTATGGTTTAACTGGTTAAGTACATTATCAAGTAACCTGATTATATTACCTTCTTCCTGTTCCTGGAACATAAGGTCGGTTTCAGAATTGCCAAAACGACCAATTTTAATAAACATGCTGGGATAAAATTTGCCAGGGTCTTTGCCGAAAAGAACGATAGCAGCACGTTTTAACTGGTTGTTTTCGGATAAACGAAGTTTTTCAAGCAATTCAGAAATACTGAGGCTTTCAAAATCAGGCAAGCGACCTGCCTTTTCCGAAGCTTTTAAATACAACTTAATAGTTTGTTCGTCAATATCGGCAATTGTTGCACGAGGCTCAATAACATCATCCCAGGTTTTGCCCGATTTCTTTAAAAGAAACTCGTTTAATGCAGGACCTATTAACTCTTGCTTTGTGCTGCCGCTTCTGTAATAATAACGACCACGCAATGAAATGGGGACAGAGTATGGAGGAATAATAATTTCAATGTATTGTAAACCATTTGATTCTAATAAATTTACCTCAACCATAATACCCATGTTATTACGGATTTTATTGGGTATTTCGTCCATTAAGGCTTTATAATCGGACAATCCGATTATTTTGCCGGAATCGTCTTTGCCAATATAAATTGTACCTCCCTGAGCATTTGCAAAACCACAAATCCATTTCAGGTAATCGTCGTGCCAACTTGATTTATATTCGATATTTTGTTGCTCCGGCATTGAGAATATTTTATTAAGAATGAATGACAAAGATATTAATTTGCCAAAAATAACTAATGATTAAGCTAAATCGTTGAAATTGATTAGCGTATAACTAAACGTTTTCCTCCAATATTTTTGAGCCATTTCGCAAAGCGAAATGAATTCGTTGAACTGGCCGGAATCGGCAAAGACCTGACAACCCGCTGACCATTGGTTTACGTTGATGGATTTACCATTGAGGTTTGCTCGGTGTATGTTGATACCAAACATGCCTGTTTCTTCTTTGCCACTGGCAAAGTCGAGATAGTTGTCTTTATTGAAGTCTCGAATTACGGTAAGTGGCATGAATTGTACCAATGCTTTGTATTTGCCCTGGTGCAAACCCAGACAAAAGCAATGAAAACACTGGCCTTCTTTGAGTATTGCTGTACCTTGCGGACTTAACGGATAGTTGAGATAATACAAACCGGGGTCAGTGGTGGCTTCGTATTTATGGAAGTTCCATATCCCTTTGTATTTCCACATGACTACGATATAATCGTCAAAGGAATTGGGTATTCGGTTGTTGTTTCTTATCCCGATAATATTGAGATTGTAAGGTTTAGTATCGGTTTCAAATATTTCGTAATCCTTGTTTTTAAGGGTATTGTAAACGGAATCTGTAGTAATTTCTTTCATAAATTAAGTTTTTAAATACGTTTGTCTGTTGCCGATTCGCTGAAGGCGATGAGGTTGAATTGTTCACGCAAGCGGCTGCGAATGCGTGTGCCGTATATTTCTTCAATTTCGCTGCTATTAAGGTTAGTTGTTAGATGGGTGAGCATGTGGCGTGAAATGAACATATCGTAACGGGATAAAAGTATTTCAGCCAATACATTGCATTCGTTACCGTAATATTTCAAATTGTTTTCAGTACCAAGGTCATCAAAACAATAGGCTTTAGGTGAAGCGTCTTTGTTTATTGATTGACGACTATATTTGTGAATCACGGTGTAGCCATCCTGGATGAATTCAAAACTAATATCACGGCAGGACTTCATTATGAACCGGTTTTCGGGTGGTTGCAAGTGCCTAATAATGTTCATTAATGAGGTTTTGCCACAACCAACAGGACCGGAAAGTAAAATACCTTTCCGAAAGGAAAGATTGTATTTTTCTGCTCCGGCTTTATCCTGCAAGATGTAAACCAGTAGTTTGTATATGATTTCATAATCATCGGCAATGACTTTGAAACCGGGGTGATACAGCTTCCTGCCTGTTGACTCGATAAATGAAAGATATTTGGTAAAATCGAAAGACATAATGTGCTGATTTGAAAATTTGAAAATGAGCCAATGAATTAAAGAGGTTCGCTGTAGTTTTTACCATTTGGTGGTGGCTTGGGTGTTTGTTTGGGTTTAGGTAGCCCATGCGGAGCAATAAACTTTTGGCAGTTAAGCATCCAGTTTCGGGCGGCAGCTTTCCAGTCTTTCATCTTGGCACGCCCGCCTACAAGCCAGCCATTGCTTTCGAAATAGTTAAAGAATTTCTCGGCCTCGATAGCCGGAAAATTCTTTTCGTCGAAATATATCTTGACAAATTCCAGTGGTGGTGGCATGGCATTGGTTTCTAAATCATCGTTCTTTTTCTTTTCGCGGAACTTTTCTTTTTCTTCTTTTTCATTTTTCATAACTGAATCATTTGAATTAAAATTTTGGGATTGCCCAATCAAGTTTGTTTTGTTTACTAAGTTTATATTGTTTATAGAAGGTCTCACATCTATTTCACTTCCATTATCACATCTATTATCAAAAGTGTACAGGTAAACCAGACTGCCTTTATGCTTATTGTAAGAAGGCTCATAACGGATATAATTCCAGTTGCTAAGCTCTTTTAGGCATTTTACATAAGTGTTTACCGAACCGATTTTAGACATTTTCATCATTTCGTCTCGCGAAATGGATATTGGATTGTGGAAAAAGTTAAGATTCCAACATCTGAAAAGCGACATGTAAAGGCTTATGTGAAAAGGCGTGAGACGGGTGTCGGAATCAAATAATTCGAATGTTGTCGACAAATGTTTGATGTAATTCATCCATGGCGTGTTGATTTATTTGAAAATGCTTAACTGTTGCTTTCGTGATTGAAGCATTTGTTGAATATCAGCATAATCGTAATATAAAACACCTCCAATTTTGGTATAGGGTAATGTGCCGTTAAGACGAAGATTTTGAAGCGTACCTGGAGAGAGATTGAGGATTTTGCGGACTTCGTACGATTTAAGCCACTTTTTAGATGGTTGTCCGTTAAGTTCTTTGAAAATTTGTTTGATTTCGTCGAGCAATTCGATTTTAAACTCGCGTAAATCGTCCGTTGTAATGATTTGTGTAGGCATTTCTTTTGGTTTTGAGTTTATGTAAACCAAAATTGAATAAATAGCAACAATAAAATTCACAAGTTGAGACCAACTTGGCACAAAATAAGTTTTGGTGTTTTTTGATTTAATTTATTGAAATATAGGGTTAGAAATGAAGACTTTTAACAAAAAACCAACTTGGTTTCATATTGGTATCAGTCGTCTTGTTGTTCAATTTTTTTCAATAATCCATCGCGCAGTGAATCGAGAAATTTTGGTGGGTGTTGGCGGTTTTTTATTTCGAGATAAGTGCGATAAAAATCGCCCAAGTCGATACAGAAAACAGATTCTACAAAAAGAGCTAATTCCTTAATATCAACGGAACCACGATTAATACAACCTGAGGCATGAATGGCATAAATGAGTTCAACCAATGAAATTTTTGAATCTGTCCATACATATTTACCTTTTATTATTTGAGGTTGGCGATTGGTAATATATTCTTTACGTTCTATTGCGGATAATTCAGTTTTTATATACACGCAAAGCAAATCATTTGCTAAGATTCTTGCTACTTTAAAATCATGACTCGTTGAAAAATCAGGGTCGGCATCAAAATAAAATGTATCAATATACAAGTGTAAATCGTGTTTGCCACGAACAAAGTATTTATCATCCAGATAAACCATTTTATTCCGCATATACTGATAAAATTCAAGATTATCAGTGAAGAATTTTTCAAGTTTGTCCAATTCATTGAGTAGATACTTTTTCTGTGATTTATCGCTGGCGTTAGGTCGCTTGGATTCAATATTGAAAACCTTCACGAAAAAAATTAGTTTACTGTATATATGTGGCTTTATTTCCTTGAAAAACAAAATCTCATCGTCCTTACTTTGGAATGCGTTTTGCCGGATATATTCCTTTAATTTCCGTAAACAATTACTAATACAGTAAATTGATTTTTCAGACCTTTTAAGTATATCTGGAATATCACTTTCTATTTGTTTTAGCTCAGATTCAAGCTCTTTAAGTTTTTCGTAAATATTGGAAATCATACAATGCTTTAATGAAAATTTATTTGTTTACATGATTCGAGCCATTGCATGCCTTTACTTATCTTGTCAAACGTGTTGTGACCTTTATTTGGTGAATACTGAATAAGATTGTTGAGCGTTTTACAGCCTATTACTCTTGTACTTAAAATGATTGCAATATTCTTGGGCTGTAATTTTCGAGAAATTTCATTAAATACAAGGTTTACTTCTGAAATAATATTATAATCCAATTGCGAAGCATCGATTAATAAATAAGTAGGCTTTAACACTTCAACATATTTAAGGATTTCAGACCAACAATCAATATATTCATTAGGTTTTAATATGTTGTCATTTTTAGTCCATCTGGCTTTTAAAGAAACATATTCAGATTCAAAGTTGATTTCCATAAAATTTATTTAAAACGGAGTGCCTCAATTTTTCTTATGATAACTCAAAACAGCCCAACCATTAAAGAATACTGCAAACCCCATGAGTGCAAAAAATGGTACAAATAAATCCGAAACAGAGCTTCCTTTCAAATACACCAACCGAAAAACCATTATAATGTATTTTAAGGGGCTGATAGTGCTAAGTGCTTGCGCCCATTGGGGCATACTGGCGACAGGTGTGTAAAGTCCACTCATAAAAATAAAGGTCATTACAAAGAAGAAAATCATAAAAATGGCCTGTTGAATGGTGTTGGCATAGTTCGAAATTACCAGACCAAACCCCGATATAGCCAGCACAAACAAGGTTGTGAACACGTATAAAGTAACGAAACTACCAACAGGAAGAAACCCGTAGAAAGCCCATGCTGCCAAAAAGCAAATGGTAAGTACTACAAAACCTACAACCCAATATGGAATAAGCTTGGCAAGTATAAAATGAATTTTGCTTACAGGAGTAACATTCATTTGCTCAAAGGTGCCGCTTTCTTTTTCTCCAACAATATTTAGTGCAGGTAAAAACCCACATACAAGTGCCAGAATCATTATCATAATGGCAGGTATCATAAATACTTTGTAAATAAGGCGTGGATTGAACTTATACATAGGAACAATTTCAATTGCAGGTACTTGTATTCCCTTTTTTATCTGCATCAGTTCACTGCGAATTTGAGAATTAAAATCGGCAACTATTGCACTGAGGTAGGCACTCCCCAGACTGCCTTTCATTCCGTTTACAGTATTTGTTGAAATTAGCACCCTGGTTTCTCCTTCCCGAACCAAATCTGTTTCAAACTGATTGGGGATTTCAAGGATAACATCCGATTTGTTTTGTTCAATACTTTTCAGTGCTTCATTGTAGGTAGATGATACATCGGTAATGCGGAAATAACCCGAAGATTCAATCTTACGAACCATTTGGCTCGAATAAGGACTTTTGTCGTTGTCAACAATGCTCAGGTTAATGTTTTTCACATCATAATTTGCAACCATCGGAAAAATAAGTATTGCCATAAAGGGCATTGCTATTACTATTCGGGGGAGGAACGAGTTTCTGAAAAACTGTTTAAACTCCTTTTCTATTAAATATTTTAGCATAATTATTCGAGTCTATATTTAAAACGTTTAACACTAGCCGCAATAAGTATAACTGCCATAGAACTCAACACCGTAAATTCTTTGACAACAGAAGAGAATCCAAGTCCTTCTATCATTATTTTCTTTACAGCTATCATAAACCATTTGGCGGGAATAATCTGTGATAACCATTGAAGAGGTAAAGGCATATTTTCTAAAGGGAACATCATGCCCGAAAGCATCATTACCGGCATCATCATTACCATAGCCGATATTAAGAGTGCAACCATTTGCTTATCCACAGCCGACGAAATAAGCAATCCAAGAGCCAGTGACACAAATATAAATATCAACGAGATAAGGATTAGTAGCCCAAGACTTCCATTTATAGGCATATCGAGCACAAAAACCGAAAGTAAAAGAATGGTTGCAAGATTTACTACCGATACAAAAAAGTAGGGTACAACCTTAGATATGATAATCTGAATCGGTTTCATGGGCGATACCAACAACACCTCCATAGTTCCCAATTCTTTTTCACGGGCAATGGATACTGAGGTCATCATGGCACAAATCAGCATGAGAATCATTCCCATAACCCCGGGGACAAAATTGTATGAACCTTTGAGTGTTGGGTTGTATAGCAATTTTACCTCTGGCTTAATTTGATAAGGAATTTTCATTTCGCCCATTACATCCTGTTGGTACAGCGTTATAAGCCTTGTGGCGTACATGGTAAGCGTTGAAGCCGTATTGGGGTCTGAGCCATCGGCTATTAACTGCACCTGAGCATCGCCTGTATGCATCATGTTTTCGTAAAACCTTTCGCCAAATACGATAACAAGCCCGATTTTACCGCTTCGGAAGACTTCTTCAACCTGCTCGGGACTATCGAGATAGCCGGAAAAGATAAAATAGTCGCTCATGGATATTTTGTTCACAATGCCCTGCGTGGCGGCATCTCTCGAAGGGTCATAGATGGCAAATCGAGTGTTTTTTACTTCGGTTGACATCATAAAACCAAACAATATGAGCATCATTATGGGCAAAACCAACAGAATTATCATTGTCCACCTATCCCGGAAAATATGATAAAACTCTTTTCTTACAAATGTTAAAAACTGTTCCATATTAATCGGCTTTACGAGTTGATTTACGTGCTAGTTTATGAAAAACTTCATCCATGTTCTTGGCATTGAATTGAATTTTCAGATTTTTGGGGCTGTCGAGGGCTTCTATCTTTCCATCTACCATTATTGATACACGGTTACAATATTCGGCTTCGTCCATGTAGTGGGTGGTTACAAAAACGGTGATGCCACGGTCGGATGCCTGATAAATCATTTCCCAAAAATTGCGTCGTGCAGCCGGGTCAACACCTCCCGTTGGCTCATCTAAAAACACAATTGTAGGTTCATGAAAAATTGCTACCGAAAAAGCTAATTTTTGTTTCCAACCTAAAGGAAGAGATTGCACCAGTGTATCACGTTCCTTCTCAAAACCAAGTTGTTTAAGTAATGCGTCGGTACGGAGAGTAATTTCTTTATCCGGCACTCCATAAATTCCTGCAAATAGCCGTATGTTTTCCCATACCTTTAAATCGTCGTACAGTGCAAACTTCTGGCTCATATACCCGATGGTTTTCTTAATCTGCTCCGATTGTGTGTTTATGTCGAATCCGGCAACAATTCCTTTGCCCGAAGTTGCATAACTCAAACCGCTCAACATCCGCATGGCTGTGGTTTTCCCTGCACCGTTTGCACCCAGAAAACCAAAAATCTCGCCTTTTTTCACATCGAACGATATGTTATCGACAGCAGTAAACGAACCAAATCGCTTGGTAAGGTTATCCACTGATATAACAATATCAGGTTTTAAACCTTGTTCTGATGTTTGTATGTTATTATTCATCTGATTTTACTATGTTAAATCCATAAAACAGTCCTCAATAGAGGCTTCAATTACCTTGATTTCGACAGATGTATGTTCATACTTTTCCAATACAACTTTTAGTTCATCTACGCTCCAATCTTTGTTTTTAAGCGTAACGTGGTGCGATTCGCCAAATGAGAAACAAGACCTAATGTTTGGGATTTTCCGTAAATCGTTCAATAGTTTCGACATCGCATCGCTGCTTACCGACCATAACTCATGCGGAAATTGATTTACAATATTTTTCGGCGTATCTATTTTCAGAAAACTGCCATTCTGAATTAATGCTATTCGGTCGCATAAGCTTGCTTCATCCATGTAAGGGGTAGATACCAGAATGGTTATGTTTTGTGCTTTAAGCCTTTTGAGCATATCCCAGAATTCCTTCCGCGAAACAGGGTCAACACCGGTAGTTGGTTCGTCGAGAAACAATACTTTGGGTTTGTGTATCAAGGCACAGCATAGAGCAAGTTTTTGTTTCATACCACCAGAGAGCTTACCTGCTCTTCGTTTCTTAAATGGCTCTATTTGTTTGTATATATCTTCGATTAAGTGATAATTTTCCTCAATAGAAGTTTTAAACACCTTTGCAAAAACATTCAGGTTTTCTTCCACGGTCAAATCCTGATACAGAGAAAACCGCCCCGGCATGTAGCCAACCTCGTTCCGAATAGATTTGAAATCCTTAACCACATCGTTGCCCTCAATGCTAACGGTTCCTTCATCGGCAAGGATTAATGTGGTAAGAATGCGGAACAGTGTGGTTTTTCCGGCACCATCGGGACCTATTATACCAAACAATTCTCCGCGACTTACATCGAAACTAATATTCTCCAAAGCTTTTACATTAAGCTTTTCGAACGGTGAGTTTTTTATGTAGTGCTTGGAAACCGATTGGCAGCTTACAGCAAATTCATTTTCAGTTGGATTTTGAAAACTTTGCATTTTATTACTTTATTTGAAGGTTAACTTGTCCGTACATTCCAATTTTCAGAAAGCCATCGTTTTTTACGGCAATTTTCAAAGCATATACCAAATTTGCACGTTCGTCCTTGGTTTGGATTGTTTTTGGTGTAAACTCCGATTTGCTTGAAATCCAATCTACTTTCCCTTTGTATTCGCGTGTTTCTTCTCCAAAATCGGCATAAACCTTAACATCCTGTCCAATCTTCAGCTTTGTAAGCTGATTGGATGTTATATATGCCCTGAAAATCATATTCTCGATATCAGCTATTTTATACAATGATTTGCCCGGCAAGGCCAATTCGTTTGCTTCGGTATATTTTGCCAAAACAACGCCTTTTATCGGGTTAATAATCTGACACTTTCTTAATTGGTCGTTAAGTTGCTCAACCTGAACACTCAAAGCGGCAGCATCTTCGCTAATTCCATTTATTGTGACGGCAAAAGAGGATTTTTGTGCATCCAGTTGTTTTTGTAACAATGAAAGTTGGGCATTAATATCGTCTAACTGCTTTTGATTAGCGGCATTGGCTTTTAGCAATTTTTCAACTCGTAGTTTTTCTGTTTGCTGGGTTGCAATTTGCTGTTCAATAACGGCAATTTGCTTTTGAATCTCAGGACGACGGCTTTCTGTTGCTCTGATGCTGGTAATAATTTGTTTCTTGCGAAGAAACAATTGTAAACTGTCAATATACCCAATATTTTGATTTGCTTTCAAATCTTGTCCTTCCTGAATATTAAAAGCCAGAATCTTACCGTTAGCCTCAGATGACACTATGATTTCTGTTGCTTCAAACGTTCCGGCAGCATCGTATTTCCCATTTTTAGAGCCACACGCAAACATTACTAATGAAAAGGCAGCGATTGAAAGAAGATTTAATGTTTTCATGATATTTAATGTTTTGATATTTAACTTTTTAATTGTTCGTTGTATTCTTTAAATTATATTGAGCTTTCAGAAGTTGTATTTCGTGAAGAATTTTATCCTGAACAGCCAGATTTTCATCGTTAAGTTTGGTTAGGAAATCAGAAACTGACAGCGTTCCATTTTCAACTTTTACTTCGGCAGTTTTTCTAATTCCCGTGCGTAAGGCAATAATTTCATCATCACTTTTTATTTGCACCTGTATTTTGTCTACTTCATTAAGTTGTTGCTTCACGGTTAACCCGTTGTTATAAAGAAATGTCTGCTTCTGAATGTCTACAGATTGTTTGTTAATTTCAATTTTCCGAATATTGTTTTTATGAGTATATAAGTTACCGAAATTCCAGAATAGACGTGCGCCAACAATATAGTATGATGAGAAATCTTTTTGCAGCATATTTAAGCCAGGTTTGCCATAACCGGTCTGGCCGAACAAACTAACCTGAGGTAAATTAGCTGATTGATAAGCCTTTTTTTGACTTTCATAAAAATTACTTTGTGCTTCAAACATCTTTAATTCGGGTCTGTTAATTTGAAGTGCTACAGTTAAATTCATCTGAAAATTTGGTTTCACCAGAGTATCCGTTACAGCCACAGAATCACCCATCATTGCCCATAACATTTCGTTAAACGATTTTTGAGTAGCAATTAATTCGGCACGGCGCTGTGTGTTTTTGAGCTGTTCAACCCGAACCATATCCAAATCTGCTTGATTTGCAATACCTCCGGCCATGTAGGCTTTTACCCTGTCATAATTGGTTTGTAGCTCTTTTTGTAACGATTCATTCTGAACAAGCTGTTCCTTTAGTAAGAGTGAACCAAAAAAGAGTTGGTTTACCCTATCATTTAAAGTGTACAGGTCAGTTTCTGTTTTTTGTTTGTCTAATTCTGCCGAAGCTTTTATAGCTTGCTTTTGAGAGCTTATTTTACCTCCATCCCATATTGTTTGATTAACTTCAGCATAAGCCTGATATTGGTCGTTTGAAACGACTTTTATACCGTTAAGCTCTGTTACATCAGACTGGTAGGTAGCTTTTGCATAGATTGCAAACTGAGGTAAATACCCTTTATTGGCGTTGGAAATACTGTACGATTCTGATTGCTCAATTAATCCATATTGCTTAATTAATGGATAATTGTTCCTTGCCTTCTCCTGACAGGTTTCAATGGTAAGCTGACCGAAGGATTCAGTAGCATAAACATTGAATGATAACATTAATAAAATGACAAACTGCTTCATATTATTTATTTTTAAAATTTCAACCATATAATTATTAACTATTTAATTTAATACCAATGTTTAATAGGTTTATTAATATAAGTGCAAAAAAATTTAAGGCTTAAGGCTTCTTAAAATTATAATAACATTCTCGCGCCGCCTATTCTCAATAAAATTGTCAAAATTTTCATCAGACATATTGTTTATGCTCCTGAAAATTGGAGCTGTTAAAAATAAAGTAACATTCAATGAAAGAATTGTCAACATTAAATCAAATGCACTTATAGGTCGAATAGTTCCTTTTTCTACTTCAGCTTTTAGGTCTTTTTCGATTTTTGATAATACAGTTTGAGGTATCACTGCCAATTTTCCCTTGAGTGATTCCAAACGTGTAGGATTGGTTAATAATTCATTGAAAACTAAAAAAGGCAGCTTGGGGTTTTCCTTAAGTAAATCAAAATGAGCTTCTATTAACTGCGTCAAGCGTTCTTCAAATGAAATATTATTATCACTGTTTTGTAAAAACGGAGCAACAAATGTTCTCATTTTTTTTTCAAAAATGGCTTCAAATAATTTCTCTTTAGTACGAAAATAGTAATGCACTAATGCCTGGTTACAACCTGCTGCTTTCGCAATTTCAGTGGTTGAGGTCATTGCAAATCCTTTTTCGAGGAAAAGTTTCTCAGCAGCTTCTAATATAACTTGCTCTGTATTAGCGTCAACTTGATGTTTCATTATTTAATAATGTTATTTAATAACTCTATTAATACGATACAAATATAATAAAGTTTCAATACTTTACAATATATATTATTTGGATGTGAAATAATAAAATGAACTTTAGGACAATGTATTAGTTTACATACAAATACAGTTAATATTAGCCTAGTTTTTTTATAGTTTTAATCGAGTTGTTACCCAATTTTTGCCTTAACAGTAACATATCATCACTAACCTTCTGTTCTATCACTTTGGCATAAATTTGAGTAGTCTTAATACTTGTATGCCCCAAAAGTTTCGAAACTGTTTCGATGGGTACACCATTAGTAAGGGTTACAGTAGTTGCAAAGGTATGGCGGGCAATATGAAAAGATAAAGGTTTTTCAATGCCGCAAAAATCGGCTATTTCTTTAAGGTAGTTATTTAATAGCTGATTGGCATAAACAGGCAGAAGCCTACCACTTTCTAAAACTCTTGGATTGTTTTTGTACTTTTCAATAATAGCCATTGCAGGGGGCAATAATGGAACTCGTACCGGAATATCGGTTTTATGTCGGGTGGTGTTTATCCAGTACCCGCCATCAATACCCAATGAAAGGTTTTTAGGCGTTAACTCGTAAACATCAATATAGGCCAGTCCTGTATAACAGCTAAAGACAAACATATCTTTTGCGTGCTGAAGCCTGAGGATTTTAAATTCTTTGCGTTCGATGGCGGCCAGTTCCTCAGCGGTAAGAAACTCCCGGTTACTCTTGGTAAATACAGGTTGGAATTTCTGGAACGGGTCGCGGTCGAGCCAATCGTTTTTAATAGCCATGTTTACTACTTTGCGTAAACGCTCGATGTGCTTCATTATGGTATTTTGTCCGCAAGGCTTTTTCTGGTCTTTGGGAACATACGCTTTCATAAATATTTCAAACTCGTTGAGAAAGCGGTAATTTAATTGCGACAGGAAAATATCGGATGTTCTGAGGTGTGCTTTCAAGTATTCTTCAATATACCTGCGGGTTGTAAAATAGTTTTTGAGGGTTCCCCATTCAAGGGTTGTTTTCATTTCAACATTGTGATAATCGAAAATGGTCATTAACGAATGTTCTTTTTCTTCGAAACCACAAAACAGGTTTTTAACAGCCACAGCTGTAACCAGTTTTTTCTTTACTGTGAGTTCCTGGTAACATTCGGTTAACCGACTTCGGATTTGTTCCAGGTATGTGTTGAGGTTGCGGATTTCTTCGCTTTTGCCCTTGGCTGAGCCTTTTGCATCGCTCCAATTATCCGGGTGAATAAACTTTTTAAGGGAAATTTCAACCCGGCGACCATCAACAGAAATGCGGGCATAAATAGGATAAAGACCATTTTTGGCTTTGTTGGAGCGGCTTATAAACTGCACTCCGAAGGTGTTGTTTGTTCTCATGACAATTCAGCTTTTGAGTTTTTGTTTTAAATTGATTCGGTTCACCGGAACAAATTCCAATAATGCCCTCCAAACTCATTTAAACAAGACTAAAATAAACGCTGCATTGTGTTTATTTAATGCGCTTTGCATCGTTTTAGGTGAACTAAATTCAGACATCCAATACTTCCGTAATTTAAACTGCGACCGTTTCAAAAATGAGTTGTAAATTTGTGAAAGGAAAAAGGGTTTCAGTTTGGTTTAAAAATGCGCATAATTCTTTCACGGCTTTGTTAGCCCTTGGTGTGGAT
>JANYKN010000047.1 GCA_025361565.1 Bacteroidota bacterium
CTTAAAAAACTAGCTGATCTGCACATACATTCAATAGAACAACCACTGCCATCCGGTCAATATAAAAAAACATTATTTTTATGCAAAAATTCACCGATTCCCATTGCACTAGACGAAGATATCATTCGCTGGAAGGATCGATTCGGGAAACATAAACTTTTGGATTCTGTGAAACCAGAATATATAGTTTTAAAGCCCGGACTAATTGGCGGATTTGCCGAAACAACGGAATGGATAAATCTGGCCAATGAGCATGGCATTGGTTGGTGGATTACGTCAGCTTTAGAATCTAATATCGGATTAAATGCCATTGCTCAGTATACGAGCCAGTTTCAACCAACATTTCCTCAGGGTTTGGGCACCGGCGAAGTATTCAAAAATAATTTTGCATCTCCATTGAATATCGATAAAGGATTTCTCTATCATAACCCATCCAAACATTGGGATATAGCACTCCTGAACCTATGATTTTTCATCCAAAAGCAATACTTATTATGAATGATGTGGAAATTAACCAGAAAAATTACCTGAGCATCATTCAATCCAACCGGTTCACTGAAGATTGGACTAAGGATATTATGTTATTTCTAAAGGACTTTTTGAATGATTCATCTCAACTGGAATTAAAAACATCAGGAACCACAGGTATACCCAAAAGCAATTGGATAGCCAAGGCAAAGATGGTGTATTCAGCCAGACTCACAGGCAGTTATTTTGTTCTGAAATCTGGTGATTTGGCTTTATTAACGCTTTCAAGTTCTTACATTGCCGCAAAAATGATGATTGTTAGGGCATTAACACTTGGATTAACTCTTCATATAGTTAAACCTTCTTCCAATCCATTATTGGAAACCAATTTACCAAAAAAAATAGATTTTGCTCCTTTTGTTCCTTTGCAGATGGCAAAAATGATAGATAACGAGTTAAGTTTATCACGATTGAAAAAAATAAAAAAAATAATTGTGGGTGGCGGCAACCTTAACTATCATCTTTCAGAGAAAATTAAACAGCTACCAAACAAGGTTTATGAAACCTTTGGAATGACAGAAACTCTTTCACATGTAGCTGTTCGAAGGATCAATGACCCTCAAAACAATTCTCTATTATTTAACGCCTTGCCTGGAATTTCATTTGAAACAGACAATCGCAATTGTCTGGTAATTGATGCTCCGGAAATATTAGCTGAGAAACTAGTTACCAATGATGTGATTGAATTGTCAAGTCCTAAATCATTTGAATGGAAAGGCCGGATTGATAACATGATAAATTCGGGGGGAATAAAAATTTCTCCGGAATCCATTGAAAAACAACTAGAGTCATTCATAAATAGTTCTTTTATTGTTGGAGCGGTTCCAGATAACCAACTTGGCGAAAAAGTGGTTTTGATCATTGAAGATTTACCAAACAATTTGCACCTTTGTAAGCTATTTGAAAAGATGAACGAGATTTTACCTAAGTATCATGTTCCGAAAGCTATTTATGCAGTTTTGGAACTGAAAAGAAACAGCAATGGGAAAATTCTTCGAAAAGAGATATTGGATGAACTAGATGAAAAAAGTAGTAAGTATCAAGAAATAAGATATTTATATTAAAACGGGATTAAAGTCTTATCTAACAAAAGATATAAAAAACTATGATTGAAATGCCTCAGTTAACAGAACAGGAAAAGCTCAAGAAAATTAATCACCTTATCAAAGGAACCCTTATGGAAACATTAGGAATACTGTTTACTGAAATATCAGAAAAACATGTTTGCGGAACTATGCCGGTAGATCATCGAACCATTCAACCTGCCGGAGTCGTTCATGGTGGTGCATATATGGCGCTTGCTGAAACACTTGGTAGTGCAGGATCAATGTTATCAGTCGATCCTGCAATGTTTAATGTATTAGGCCTTGAAATGAAAGGTAATTACCTGCGAACAGTAAATTCGGGTAAAGTACATGGTAAAGCAACACCTGTGCACAAAGGGAAAAGCACACAACTATGGAATGTTGATATGTGGGATGAAGGCATCCGGGAACAGGTTGAAGCCGCGAT
>JANYKN010000149.1 GCA_025361565.1 Bacteroidota bacterium
TACTTTTTAAGTGCGAAGTCGTAAAATTATCCGGAAAATCATACCGGTTGGAAAACAGAAAAACTATCTTTGAAAATAACGTTCTTTAATTTTTTTCTTTGAAAATCGGTAAATAACGATGCAGAAACACTTGCATTCCTATTTACCGAAAACCTGCATTTGTAATTACCGCTTACATCTGGCCGGTTCGGAGATCTTCCGGAAGCTTTCTTGGACATGCAAGTATTAAAATGACTCAGAAGTATGCAAGGATTCTTGATTCTACGATTGGACAAGAGATGACCTTATTAGCCGAAAAGCAAACATTCCAGATGAATTGATTGTAAAAAGTTGAAAATGGATATTAAGGAGTTAGAGAAATCTGACTCTTTTTTATTTTTATTGGGTGAAACAGGGATGAAACAAATCCTTTTGAGACTAATACTATTTTCCTTCCGTGATTACTGCTTTTCTTATAGTTGACTTCTATAATGTAAATTTAATTCAATTTAATTTATTCTTTCTATAGTTTTATCATTACCTCTGAAATAGTAATTGTAAAAATTCAATAAATCTTTCTGATACTGTGATAATTGCAAATATGAAGAATAATATTCATGATCTTTCCTAATAAGATCAGCAGTCATAAAAGATAAAAATGAAGAAGTATGCATTAGTGTATTATTTTGAATAAGGATATCATTTCTTTCATTATTCCAAAGGTCTTTAAATTGTGATATTGAAATACTGGTTGAATGTGCTGACCATGAAAGGTTATTATAAATATTACTATATATTTCCATTCTAATTCCAACTAAGTCTAATATTTGCGGAAAATTTGTCGTTCTAAATGATTCTCCACTAAAAATTATCTTCCATTCACTTTTTAAAGTTTTATTTAAAGTTACTTTTTTATCATGACTTAAATTTTTATAACTTTCATATTTATATAGTATTAAAAGCAATTTCTCAATATTTTGCTTTTCCTCCCGCAATTTAGTTTCATTCATCTTTAAGAGTGGATTACTTACATCTGCAATTTTGATCTTCTGCCGCTGATACAATCCAAATATAATCCAGATTAAATGTCTTGCTTGATTTTCTTCATCTGTTGGAGAAAAATTAACAAAATAAAATGTCAAAAATGTCTCAAGCAAGGTGCGAAAGATGACATTAATACTGAAAGGATCGTTTATTATCTGATTTATACCTAAATCCGTATTTGTAATCTTTATCCCAGTAGAAAGAGCGTGTATGGAACAGCCATGTAGATGGCATTTCTGGTATAAAAGATTATTATCTTGAAGGATTTGTGAATTGAAAGTTGGTTTTTCGAAATACCTCCTGTATTGTAGCGATTCGCAAATGTTTAATATTTGCCTTAAGTTGTAGATTTGATTATGAGTTTCCCGACTTAATATTATATCCAAGAACTCTCTCTTTTCTGATTCATCCATTTCTTGAATAGGTATTTTTATTGTAGAAAACTTAATATAACTTACTTAATAGCTTTGAGTAATAATGTTTTGATAAAATATTTCTTAAAAATTTTCACTCATTTGTCCAATTACTTCAAAACCCAAATCATATTCATGATTATCTTTGCCATCAATGCCAATTAGAATTATTTCCATGCATTTGGATAATTCTTCTGATTTATATACGGAAGGCTTTTTTGTCAATATAATTTGGTTTGGCATAACTGTAGTCCTTTCAGATAAATTTCTTGAAAAACCGAATTCATGAATTTCTTTAAAACAATCAAAAATTTTCGGATTATAGAAGTTATCTGGTTTGGACTTAAAATAATTATGCAGTGCTTTAAGTTCCTCTCCAGTAAAGCAAGTTCCTTTATTTTCATCTACCTTAGACCATGTTACCGATACGGGTTTAGAACAATTTATTGTTCCATATCTAAAAAGGTTAGTTTCAGTACAGATTCTAAACATAAAGTGAAGTTTTATTGAGTAAGTATTACGAAGTGAATTAATTCTTAACGCACCTTATCGGCAATCCATATTTCTTTGTAGTATTACTAATACCTAAAGTACCATAGTTAAATCCAATTTCATATATCCAATTTGATGTACTCGATGATTCATCGCCTGAATAGTAATCTACCACCTGATTTATATTTGCAAAATAACCATGATCAGCCCTAAAGCCACTTGGCAGAGCAGAGAATCCATATTCGTTTGTAGCTCCTCCATTAGGATTTTTCCAATGCATAGTTCCTGATTCTTTCAATTTTCCACCTGCAACACTTGCACCGCCTAATAGAACAACTAAAGTGTTCCAGTCTGCAGATGTTGCTACATGCCATCCAGTAGGGCAAATGCCACGGCTATCAGAAATTACAAAAGCAGTGTATAATCGCCCATAAACAGCGACATTTGCTTCACTGCTATCATATGCCCATTGATACTTTGGTGCTGATTCACCCGTAATATCTTTAATTGCAGGAGTCGTAGTTAGTATATCATCTCCATTGTTATACTTCTTCGTTTTTAGATTTTCAGTTAACCACCAGCTGACTCCAATCTTAACCATTCCATACGAATTATTCTCTATATCTTTTATAGTTGTATTTGTCGTAAATGTGATTTGATCACTATAACCTATTCCTGCTGCGTTTATAGCATAAGATTTTATGTAATATGAAGTGTTTTCTGATAAGTCTGTTAACTGGGCAGTAAAAACTCCAATACCGCTTCCTGATACTATTTTTGTTCCTGTCAATTCAGGATTTTGATACTTACCAAAAAAAACTCCTCTTTCACTAATAGTTCCTCCTCCGTCATAAGTCACATTACCCGTTGCTATTGAAAAAAATGACGCAATTACACTTGGTAAAGTTGTAGTAACTAATGGAAAAAGCGGTAAAGTTGTGAAAGAAATCTGATCTCCAAGTGTTTCTCCTTTTATGTTTTTTGCATATGCTTTGACAAAGTATGTTGTATTTATAGATAGATCATCTAAGTTATAGTAAAAAGTTAAAGCATCGCTATCTACTTTTACCTTAGCCCCAGTTGTTTCAGGATTTTGAGAAGTACTCCAATATACTCCTCTTTCAGTAATAGGACTTCCTCCATCGCCTAAAATTTCTCCACCAATTATTGCTGAGTTTTTGGAAATATTTTTTGCTGTGGATGTTTTTATGAATGGTTTCTCAATTAATTGAGTTTTGAAATCTTGTTGATTTCCATATTCAGTTCCTACTTTATTTGATGCAAATGCACGAACATAATATGTTGTATTTCCCTCTAATCCAGTTAAATCAGTCTGAAATAGTCCTAATCCCACACCGTTATTACTAAAACCGCTATTGGTCTCAATAGTTGGACTCTGATTCTTGCCCCATACCAAACCTCTACTAATTATATCAGCGTTCCCGGCATTGGTAATATTTCCGCCAGATTGTGCGGAAGTTTCTGTAATGTTAGAAACGGCTGTTGTGGTTAATATAGGTAATGAAGAATTATCTTTCTTGCAAGATTGAATAATAAGCAATAGAAGAATTACTCCAAATATATTTATCAAATTTTTCATAGAATCAAATGTATTTAACTTTCTCAAAATACGTATCTTAACAAATTTACACAATGTTTAATTTGAAAACAATTTTTGAATTTATAAAATCCATCCACCCGGAAACCGGATGGATGGAATGTCCATTGTTACTTCTTAAAACTATTTTGACCCACTGTATTTGAATTAATTATCCTTTAAACACCTAACTGACAGTCCGCTTTTATTATCAACATAAAATCTGGCAGAGATTGCGTTATCATAATTCAAATTCAGTACCCATGATAATCCATCTGAACTTTTAGAGGAACTCCACAAGAAAGAAGTAAAGCCTAAACCTTCGAAACCTGAATATGAGCGAGTCCCACTTGGTAAAGCAGTAAAACCACTTTCATTGGTAGCTCCTGTATTTGGATTTGCCCAATGCTTGGAGCCAGCTTCTTTTAGCTTGTTTCCAGCAGTTTTTTCACCACCAGCGAATATAACTAACGTTGTCCATTCTGCCATGGAAGGCAGG
>JANYKN010000163.1 GCA_025361565.1 Bacteroidota bacterium
ACGTACATTATCAATATTGACACCTTTGTCAAGCAATAACGAAATCCGCCCACTGCCATTGTCAGAACGCGAATTGATATCTTTAATGCCCCCAATTTGTGCAAAAGCCGCTTCGAGCTTTGAGGTAACTTCCTGCTCCACCACCTTGGCCTCATTGCCCTGCCAGCTGTAATTAACCGATATCGAAGGCAAGGTACGCGAAGGGTTTAACTGAAAATTGAGCAAATGGAGCATGGCCAAGCCTACCAAAGTAAACAGGAGAAATATAGTAATAGTACTAAAGGGAGAAAAACGGGTCATTCAACTACTTTCATAAATCTGTTTCAATTAAAACAATTACCATTTGTAGAATACATAAGAAGTTAATCTTTAACAATATATAATTTTCTAGTATGAAACACCATTACAAGGAATCTTTAAAATTATAGTATTTATCTCTCAACTCGAAATACTAATTATTAGAAAATTTACCAGATCAATTTTAATATATCTATGAAAATATCCATATTTTTTTCTTATTATTTCAACATCTTCAAATTTGCTGATAATATCCTATTATAGTAAATAGTTTGTTCCATCATTCAATTCTAATGGAATTAAAATATTTCTAATAAGAATTATTATAGTAAAAAAGATATAATTAATTTCTGTTTAACTCAATATGATATTATTATACTCCAAAATTCAAATAAGTATTTTTCATAATTATTACCTTATTTTGTCAATTCAGTGAGCTTCCATTCAAATGCTTTTGTATCTCCTTCATTTGAAAATGGATTTCCTTCATATACAATTCTTTTTTTTAAAATAATATATACTTTACTTTTCTTGAGTATGGGTATATTGTTTAATTTCCAAAAGGATTCAGACTTATCCCTATAAATTGGATGTTTAAAAATTGTATTTTCCGAGACAATTTTTATAAAGCTTTTCTCATCAAAAACATCTGTAAAGAAGATGAAATTTAGATTTCCTCCAAATTTTTCATTTTGCATGTACTTTTCCCAACTATTTAGCTCATTAATACAATCATAACAATTTCCGTTGATATAAATAAGGATTAATGGTTTATTATCTGATGTATTAATAATCTCTTTATCAAATTTCCCATAAATTACTTCCAAGTCTTCTGGAAAAACAGCAGTTTTATCCACTAATGTGGCCTTGTCATTTGTTGTTGATATACATGAATAGAATATTAACACAATTAAACCAATATACTTTCTCATAGAATTGAATCTTCAAGATTAAAACTTACAATAATTGGATCTTGTTCTCTTCCTATAGCATAAATTCTTTTAAAATTTCTACTAATTGCAAAACCACTGACATCAATATCTAGTTCAATGTTTAAAATTGCATTTCCTTTCCAATCAAACACTAGTATATTTCTACCATAACCAGTACTTTCTTTATATTCTTTCGCTGTTCTACCTGAATAAAGAAGAAAAAAATACTTATCACAAACATACATATCTATAAAGCCATTTTTATTGTCCTCAAGAGGTGTGTAGGTGGTTAATGATTCTGTTACGATTCCTTTAATTTTCGGAGGTTCTGAATATATTTTTTTAATTGATAGTAAAGAATCATTGGATGCTTTAAGGATTTCAATAAATGGAGTTTTTCTACAAGCAAAAATAAACTCACTTTTATATGGCCTTTTTTCGATCGTTCCTTGATAAACCAATGATAACGCTCCTTTAGGAATATTTGATATTTCATTTTGAAAAGGAAATTCCGAGAAATAAAAAGACGAATCCTTCCTTAGATTATATAGCAAATACATTTTGTTATACAAGTCTCCTGTACCAATAAAAGAAGAATCAACAATTCTACCTTTATAAAATCTCCCATAATTATTTTTAAGATTGATTATTTTTAGAGGAAAATAATTCTTCTTTCTTATTGAATCAATATTAAAAATGAACAGTTTCTGTTTTTGGATATCAAATAGTTCGAAATTAGCACTATCCGTATCTGATAAGCTTATTTGGCCTCCTTGCATTATTTCCAACGGACCTTCTCCTCGTTTTGCAAATCGAATTATTGTGTCAGGAGAATTAAGATCAAATAAACTTAACACATTATAGTTATCTGGATCTAAAAAAATTAAACAAGAGTCCAATTCAACCATGTGGTATGGATCTCTTAAAAAGGAACCTTTTCGCTCATTATAAATATTATGCTTGATAGATATTTTTTTTTCAAAAAGATCAATAATATCTCCTTTCTTCCAATTGCATCCCAGCAACAAAGTCATCCAATATATTAATGATAAAAAGATAAAATTACTAGCGTACTTATTATGTTTATTCTTTCTGATAAGAGAAAAATTTAATTTTGAAAACGAAACGACTTGACTTTTCATATATAATCTAATATTATTAGTTGTTATGTAATTTAAAGCATTTCAAAATGGATTTTATTCTGAATAAATTCAATATCTCTCTTTACATTGTTATTGGAAAAATTTTGATACCAGAAAGTATTATATTAAAATCCATTTTTTACCAAAAATTTTTGTTTTTTTATGGGAATTTGATTTTATAAAGTAAATTTCGAACAACTTTCAATGTCATTATCAGTTAATAATAACAAATTCTGGGTCGTTTTTATATTAACGACCCATCTTAATAAAACTAGTCCAATACTACTACTGCTTTATCTCCATAAGCGGTCGCGGTACCTCCGGAACCAGTTATTTTTGCACAGACTACAGAAGTATCTCCAGAACACTTAATTGATACAGCAGCCACCATAGCCTGAGCTTCATAGAAGCAAAGTAAACTAATTGAAATAATTACCATAAAAACTGAAATTTTTTTCATAATTTAAATATTAATTGATAAAAAACTTTTGACATGATAATAAATTACGATTATTCTTGAACCACAGCTTTATCTCCATAAACTTCCCAAGTACCACCACTTCCAGTTGTACCTTTTGCACAGACTACAGACCTATCCCCTGTACATGTTATTGATATAGCCATCCTAGCCTGAGCTTGATAGAAGCTAAATAAATTAATTGTAATAATTACTATGAATACTGAAATTAAAAGTTTTTTCATTTTGTTAATTTAAAAGTTTTAATAAATTGTTTCAATAATAAAATTTAATCTCCGGTTTAAATATTATACTTTTGCCCCAAAAAGGGGCTAAAAGAACTGATGTTTAATTCCCATTATACCTAGGTTTATAGTATGCCCCTTTTCTATTTCGATAGAAATTAGACTTACTTAATTATTTACAATAGAGAAGTGCTTTTTATTGGCTATCCTATGTTTATCC